>QWII01000157.1 GCA_021405325.1 Caldilinea sp. CFX5
CCGCCATTGCGGGGTGGACGTGCACGAGATCTCGCCGGCGCAGGTCCGTGATCTGTTCCCGCTCGCGAAGACGGACGACCTGCTCGCCGGCTTTTACGTCAAAGAGGACGGACGCGCGAACCCGGTCGACTGCACGATGGCGCTCGCCAAGGGCGCCCGCCAGCAGGGCGCGAAGATCATCGAGGGCGTCGCGGTCACCGGCGTCATCAAGAAGCGCGGCGCGGTCGCCGGCGTCCACACCTCGCACGGGGACATCGCGTGCGAGTACGTCGTCAACTGCGCCGGCATGTGGGCTCGACAGCTCGGCGCCAAGTCCGGCATCAACATCCCGCTCCAGGCAGCGGAGCACTACTACCTCATCACGGACAAGGTCCCCGGCCTCAGCGCCTCCTTCCCGGTGCTGGAAGATCCCGGCTCTTACGGCTACTTCCGGGAAGAGGTCGGCGGCTTTGGCTTCACCGGCATATATCTTTTGCAGCGCATCGCCGATATGTTTGAGCGCTTCGGCTTCGCTACAAGGGCCGGGCAACACATGCCCGTATTCGAGCGCCTGCGGAATCAGATCCCAGTTTACCGCATAATCAACCTCAGCGACCCAGGCGAACGGTTCCATCTTGTTGGTCGAGCGGCGAGCGCCGGGGAATTTGGCATCCACACAATAGTTGTAAATGCCCTGGGTGCTGGTATTGTAATTGACCCACTGCCACGCTTGATCCTTATGCTCCGAAGTGGTGGTGATGGCGTTGAAAGCGCCGTGGGTGATCGTGTCCTGGCGCACCTTGCTCGGCTCCGCCACGATATTGAACTGGATGCCCGCTTTGACCAGGTCAGGAATAATCCAGGTGCCCATACGTTGCATACCGATCTTGCCGGCGCTCATCAATTGAGCGGCGGCGCCTTCACCGCCAATGCCGGCGATCTGCGAAGGCGAGGGCATAACATTGCCATCCAGCAGCAGACCGGCCCAATAGTCGATCGCTTCCATGGCGGCCGGTTGGTCAATCAGACAAGTTTTGTAATCCGCGCTGTAGAAGTCGCCGCCATTTTGCCAGACCTGTTTCAGGCTGTAGTAGTGCCAGCCGACCGGAATGGTCTCCGACCCCCAGACCTGATTGTCGGCATCGCTGATGGCGCGCGCCTTTTCCTCAAAGTCAGTCCAGGTAAAGCTGGCGGGGTCGGGATATTCAACGCCCTTTTCATCAAAGAGTTTGGTGTTGTAAAAGGTCATGTGAGGGGCGACGCCATCGGGAATGCCATAGCGTTTGCCCTCCGCCACCGGGTAGTTCCACCAGGCTTCATAAAAGTCCTCTGGCTGGAAATCGGCTTCGGCATCGACGTAGGATTGCAGATCGACAAATTGATTGTTGCGCCCTAGCTCCAGCACCATCGCTTCCCAACTGCGCACCACATCAGGCAGGGTGCCGGCGGCAGCCAGGGCCGGGATCTTCGCATGGAACTCGCCAATCTGCTCCATCTCCACCTTGATGTTGGGATTCGCTTCCATAAACGCCTTGATTGTGGCATTGACGCCATTGCCGGGGTCGTGGCGACCATAGCGAATGGTGACAGGTTCGTTGGCCGGGGCCGCGGCCGATCCACTGGCGCCGCTCTGGGGCGCCACTGCCGGCGCACAGGCCGCCAGCACGCCAATGCCGGCGACCGCACCTGTCATTTTGAGAAATGTACGTCGATTGATCTGTTGCATGGCCGAACGTGCGAAAACTGCTTTACGCCACCCCGCGCAGTAACCAGACGGTCATCGCCCCGACTCCGCGATGCGCCCAGGCGTAATAGGGAATCAACGTGAGGTTGCCGCTGGCATGAGTGGTGCGCACAACCACCACCCCGTTGAGCAGGTCAGAGACAAATTCGGTTGCTACGTCGGCAGCATCAGGCAGCACAGCGTCCAAGACATGATCGCCATTGTCAATGCCTTCGGCACAGTAGACCAGCGGTCCGCGTTCTAGCGCCACTTTGCCGACATTGTCGCTCACCGCTGGATGGCAGCCGACCCGCCGCACCGGCATGGGGAGCTTTACCGTGACCACATCACCGGCTTGCCAGGTGCGGCTGATGGTGGCGTAGCCTTTTTGTAAAACCCAGGCCACGGGCATTCCATTGACTTGAAGCGTAGCCGGTTCGGCGGTCTGATCCAGGTAGTGATACAAATCGCTGGGAACGGGCTTGCCTTGCGCCCAACCGGGAATGCGCACACAAAGGGTGAAGGCGGTTGGCTGCGCCGGGTGCAGTGTGAGCTTGACTGCGCCGTCCCACGGATAGTTGGTTTCCTGCGTAACCGGTACGGATGCGCCGCCAACGTCAACGGTCGTCTGGCTGCCCATAAAGAGATTGACATAGAGCCGATTAGCACTTTGAGCATAGAGATAGCCGCCCAGCGACGGGAAGACGCGCACCACATTGGTCGGGCAGCAAGAGCAGCCAAACCAGGGCATCCGCACCAGGGAATCGTCCCGATTAAAGCGATATTCGCCATTAAATTCGAGCGGATTCACATAGAAGAAGCGGTCGCCGCTAAAGGAAATGCCCGGCAGGAAACCGTTGTAGAGCGAACGTTCCAGCACGTCGATATACTTGGCGTCACCGTGAAGTTGGAACATGCGTTGGTTCCAGAAGACATTGGCGATGGCGGCGCAGGTTTCGTTATAGGCGGTGGCGTTGGGCAATTCATAGTTGGCGCCAAAAGCCTCGCCGTGGTGACGGGCGCCAATGCCCCCGGTGAGATAAAGCTTCTTGTTGACGACATTTTCCCAAATGCGATCAATGGCGGCAATGTAAGCTGCCTCGCCAGTCAAGGCGGCGACATCGGCCATGCCGGTGTACATGTAGACCGCCCGCACGGCATGACCCAACGCTTCATCCTGCTCAATCACCGGCAGGTGATCTTGGGTATAGGCTTCATCGCCATAGTTGCCATAGCGTTGGCGACCGTTGTTGTAATGACCGCGCTCGTCGAGGAAAAATTTTGCCAGCCGCAAATAGCGTTCATCGCCGGTAATGCGATAGAGCTTTACCAGGCCGATCTCAATCTCCTGATGGCCTGGCACATCGCGCCGTTTGTCCGGGCCAAAGGTGGCGTCAATGAGATCGGCGTTTTTCAACGCCACGTCGAGCAAGGTGCGCTTGCCGGTCGCCAGATAGTGAGCCACCGCGCCTTCATACATGTGACCAACATTGTACAACTCATGGCTGACGCGCAAATGCGACCAACGGGTCAAGCCTTCGCGGTCAGCTTGCAACTTGTCAGGGGTGCCGTTGCGTTCGGCAATGGTGCGGGCGGTGTAGAGATAGCCGTCCGGCTCCTGCGATGCGGCAATGCGTTCGATCAAATCGTCCAGATAGCGTTCTAGCGCAGGATCAGGGTGGAGGTGAAGCGAATAGGCCGCCCCTTCAATGATTTTGAAGACATCAGAATCGTTGAAGAAGATGCCTTCATGGTCGCCGGCCATACGTCCCGCCGCCTTGTCAAAGTTGGTAAGACGACCGGTCTCCTCGCTCTTCTGGAAGTCATAGCCGATGGTGACGGTGCGATTGGTCTCAATACGCGGCGACCAGAAGCCGTCGTTGATGGTGACATTGGTAAAAGGGATTTTACCGGCCAACCGGTGACGGGCGTTCGTACCAATATCAACCGTTTCCGATGTGCGCAGTGCAGGCGGCGCACCACAAGACTCGCGGATATAGAGTTGGCCGCAAATCTTCACTTCTTCCAGGTCGCCGACTTCCCCCTGCACTTTGAGCCAGAGCAACTCCGCCGCCTTTTGTCCCATGTGATAGGCCGGCAGGCTGACCGTGGTCAACTTGGGGTGCAAGATCTGGCTCACTTCCCGATTGTCGTAGGCGGCCAGCGCGATGTCCTTTGGCACTTGTAAACCGGCTGTGCGTAATGCTTCAATAGCTCCCAACGCCATCATATCATTGCCGACAAAGATGGCTGTGGGTAGCGATGGTTGACTTAGCAATTGTTGCATCGCCGTAATCCCGCCTTCAAACATCCAATCACCCTCGACAATCAGGGCGGGATCAATGGGCAACCCATGTTGCAACAGGGTGGCGCGATAGCTTTCGACCCGTCGCCGCGCCGAGTGCCACCCACGGGGGCCGGCAATGTGGGCAATTCGGCGATGCCCAAGCCGGAGCAGATGTTCGACTGCCAGTTGCGCACCCTGGTAATCATCCGGCACCACTGAATTTTGTACGGAGGAACCAAAGAGCCGATGGGCATACATATAGGGCTTCTGCGATTCAACCAACTCTTGCGTGGGGGCCAGGTGACTCGATTCGACAAAAATGATGCCTTCCACCGCGCGACTGAGCAAGGTGGTGATCGCCTCCCGCTCAATCGCCGGGTCCCAATCGGCGTTGACAATCAGACCGAGATAATCGATCGTCTTGAGAAAATCCTGAATGCCCTGAATAATCGGCGGCGTAAAGGGGGAGAGCAGATTATCGGCGACAATGCCGATGGTATGGGTGCGGTCGGTGCGCATACTGCGCGCCAACAAGTTTGGTCGGTAGTCCATTGCCTGGGCGAAGCGAAGCACCTTCTGCCGCGTCTCTTCACGCACAGGGTGGGAACTATGGGTCAGGACACGCGAAGCGGTGGCGACCGAAACGCCGGCGGCTTTCGCTACCTCTTCTAGTGTAGCAGACAACCGTTCGATCCTTTTGCAAGTAAGGTGAAGCAAGAAAACGTTTACCGTAGATAAGCGGGATGATACAAGAAAACGTTTTCCCTGTCAAACGAGGAGAATTGTAGAAAATGGTACAATTAGGGTGGGAAGGCCGGATCCGGTGTTGAGTAGGCCGGCTACTGTCTCCACGGCGGTGGAGCGAGTGGTCGGCGTTGCCAAAAGCCTTACAGGAAGCCGACGCCCCCCTACTGCTGCACCATCTGCCACGTCTGTGTCGTCGGATCCAGCCGGTAATTGTAGAGGACTTCGGGCCGGTCGCTCGTAACAATCAAGTTAAAGTCAAAGGGGCGACTGCGCACCTGGAGCGTGCCATCAGTGGTAAAGATCAAGCGGCGCGCCTTCATGGTTGCATCGGGCAGCGTGATCTCCAGTTTGACATCATCCTGCAAGTCACCGGCTTCATCAACGCCGATGGAGTAGATCTCCGGGGCGCGCGTCAAGCCATAGTAGAGCCGTTTGCCGGTTGGCCCGATGTAAAGGCCTAAACCAAAGGCATCGACCCCCTCATAACGGAAGCGCACTTCCTTGGTTGCCAGGTCAAGACGGATAATCTGCCCCAGCGTCTGGTCGCGGGTTGAACCGGCGACCGAAGCGGCGTAGAGACTTTCGGTATCACAATCATAGGCTAGCCCCATAATGCCAAAAGGGTTGGCTTCACTGGGAGGAGCGGCGGCGGTCAGGGTGTAAAAGCGAGTCATCTCAGCGGTTGTGCTATCAATGTGATAGATGATGTTTTGCAGTTCCGGCTGATTCTCAATGAGGCTGACATAGGGCGCCGGGAAGGTGTAGACATTGCCGCCGCGATCCAATACCACATGGCCCAAATAGCCGGCGTCATCCCAGGAAGGATGTTGATAGCTACGCACCGTTTGCCCGTTCGCATCGATTTCAACCATACTGGCGCCCTTGACACCGCGTTCAATGGTGCTGAGAACAGAGCGGGTGCTAAAGCCTTCAGTGTCGCGAAATTTGGGTGACCGTTTGCAATAGTCCACCACCCCTGGCGGCGCATCAGCAGAGCGAGCCGGTCGAGGCGTGGCCGTGGGTGCGACAGTAGCGGTCGGCGCCGTGGCCAACGTAACGGGCGCGCTGCCGGTATCCCGCAACAAGAAGAGGGCGCCCCCGATTAGCACAACTGCCGCCACCAAACCAATCACCATCCACCCCCAACTGCCTGTCTGTCTGGCAGGGGGCGGAGCAGCCACTGGCGCAGACGCAGCTTTGGCTGGCGTCCCCTTGTTTTGCCCACGTTGTTTTGGGGCTTTCTGCTTTGCCATGATCGTCAATTCACCTTCTATTTTGTCACTCGCGCCAGCTTATTTTGTCACTGGCGCCAGGAGGGGGCCGGCGGCGCAAGGAAAAGTCTGGGGCGTGTAGATGCCATTTTCGACAACGGTTTCCACCCAGCAATATTGTTCACCCGGTTTATCATCATTTTTCATCTGGGCGACGTACCAGAGAACCAATTGTGTATCGACCACAGCTTCGGGCGGTGAATCAATAAACTTTTCCGGCCCTTGCCGATAGTCACTGTTACAACAGGAACCAATGGTGATCAGATCAACATCACCCTCGTTGCGGTCCGGACGCCGGTGCGTGAGATAGACAAAGGGCTGGTCGCCTCGTCCACCGTCGCCAAATTGTCCGCGGCCCGGTTCGATGTAGTAGCCTTGGCCGCTGGCGTCCATCACGCGGAATTGATAACCTTCCGGTGTGAACAGATCGCTGGCCGCCTGCCACTGCTCGGTTGTCCAATCTTGCCATGCTTGCCCATTCCATGCGGCCAGCGTTTGATTGCCGCTAAAGGCGATGCGCAACACGGGCCGATACCAGCCATCATTGCCACAGCCCCGCCCCAGGTTGATCATCACTGGGCGGAAGCGGCCATCGGTGTAAAACTCATAGCGGTTTTGGTAATAGTAATTGCAAGGCAACGGCCACAATTCGCTGCGGAACTCCTGTACCAGGGCAAAGCCAGCCACAGCGCCATTGACGGTAATCTCCTCCACTCTTGGCCCGTTGAAGGCCACCACCGCAGCCTGGCTAAAGGTGGGGCAACCGATGGCGTCGCTGTAGCCAAAGCCCTCGCGCGTCGAATAGCTCACATGCCAGTCCACCACGGCGACACTGTCGAAACGCGGCTGATCGGCAAAGCGGACATTGGCTATGCGCAGGCCATCGGAACTGGTGATCAAATAATCAACCTGCCAACCGTCGCGGCTGATGGTGTTGGTTTTGTCACAATATTGTTGGCTCACAATATCATCCTGCAACTGCTTTTCCGAGATCACCATGCCCTGCACGGCGCCAATGGTTGTCCAACGCACCCCTACCAGCGCGCCGACCGTCAAATCAACAATGGCAAAGAGCGCGCGATCGCCCTTGGCAAAGGTCGGCGCAACACAGAGATGACGAGACCGTTCACAGCGGCTCTGGCTGAGTGCGGTCTTTGTGTTGGGCATCATCGCTGCCGATGCCGCCGGTTTCCCACCCAGCGCTTCCGTCACCTCCGGCGCGTTGACCGCAATCGCCACAGCTAACTGAGTTAAGGCCGGCGGAATGTCGGGGTGCATGTCGGTGCTGTGCAACACATCCAGCACCTGCTGATTTTGCATATCAACAAAGGCGATGGTCGCGGCGTTATAGGCAAAATTAAAGAGTTCAACCCGGTAGCAGGTCACCTGTTGGCAGGCAGCGGTAGCAGGGGTAATATCATCGGCGCGCACGGGATAGACGCCAAAGATTTCGTTGCGCAGCGGCGCACCATTCTCCGTTGCCCGCAGATCGCGTTGGAGGCGGGGATCTTGTAGGGCGATTTCTTGCGCGGCTAGCTCTTCTTCGTTCATGCCCGCCGTCAACCGCAGCACGGGAATCGGCAGTTGTGCTGCGGCGGCCAACCGCGCCTGATATTGTTGCCACTCCGGCAAGGTAGCAACCGGTGTGCGTTGGGCCAGCACCCCCGGCTCGAGCGTGGGCGTCACCGCTGTGGGAGCGCGCAGCGTACGCACAGCGGCCGTTGCGGTTGGCGAAGGTAACGGGGTTGGGGATGGTTCCGGCGTAGGGGTTTCCTCACCACAGGCGGTGAGCAATAGCAGCAGGGCGATCAAGAGCAGGCCCGTTCGTAGATAAGGAAACATAGTCATTCCTGCAAGCAACGTAAAGGCGAAAGTCTGAATAGGGCGTATCTCAGGTCTAACGTGTGCGACCTGATAAGTCTACATGGTGTGACCTGTGCAACGCACGCGTCATATTCTAAACGCAATACAACGGTGCAACAATAAAACGACCTTACGCAAATGTCAAATACATCATCTGCCGTAGCAACAAAAGACCGAAGTCATGCTGACTTCGGTCTTCTAAAAATAGCTTTAAGCGATCAAGGAGGCGGAAAGCGGACGCAACCTACGGGTTGGCTGGCGGCGCTGGCGGTGTCGGCATGGGGGGCGGCCAATCGGTGGAACTGCCGGTTGGGGTCGGCGTCACCATGAATTGACCGGAATCCGGCGTGCCAGTCGGTACAGGGGTTTCTGTCCCAACGTCGTCATAGATATAGACCGGACTGGTAACACTGCTGTTGCCGGAACCGGTGTAATCAACATTCGGTTCATCACCTGCGTCCGGGATGAGATAAAGACAGCTTTGATCACTCGGACGGGCTAGCAACCAGGGATGGGTGGCAAAAGTGGTTTGCCACTTGGTTTCACCGGGCGCCAGGATCCCGTAACTGGTGCGTTGGCCGGTAGCGCCAATCGACAGCAATTCTACCGACTCGTTACTGTCATTCTGCACCCGCAAGGTAATCGGCATCCGGCTGCGCGCCGGGCGCACCAGCGGCTCGACCTCACAACGGGTGGCGCCGGCCATGACAAAGGAGAGATTCATCTTACCGCCGGCAATCCCAATGGCGTTGTCGTCGGTGTACCCAGTGATGGTCAGCGTGTAGATGCCGGTGCTTAACGCAAGATAGTTGCCGGCCCAACTGCTGGGTGCCGACTTAGCAATGGAACTATCTTCGGCGCGATACATACTGTCATGCGTAGCGCGATCAATCAGCAGATAGGGCGCTTCATTTTGCACCTGGGTGATCACCGCACTGCCGGCCAGGGCAAATTGCACACTTTCCACTTCCCCTACCAGATCAGCACGGATATTGAGATTGGCGCCGCCCAGCGCATCCAGGTTAACCACTGCACCGTCATAGAGCGGCTGCACATCGGCGCCGGTAGTATCGTTGACCAGGGTCAAACCGCTAATGGCTGAAAGACAACTGCTACTGCCGCTGGGTTGCGCTGTCCCGTTGTTATTCCAACTGACGGTGTTCCAACTGACGGTGTTCCAACTAACCGTGTTCCAACTAACGGTATTCCAACTGACCGTATTCCAACTCACACTATTCCAACTGATGCTGTCCCAGAGCGTTGCATCACTGATGCCATCCCACAACAGTTGGCTGGCGGTTAGCCCGGTGTTAGCGCTGGCCGTCGTGGTTCCTTGCACTGCGCCGGCGAGATCCAGATAACCGGCGCCAGCCGCACAGCTTTCCGGCCCTTGGAAGGGCCGAGCAGTCGCCAATAAACGGTATTTCACCTGGTCCGGCGTCAACGCCGGTTCATCCTCCAACAGCACGGCAACGGCGCCCGCCGCCACGGCGGCTGCCATCGAGGTGCCGGACATTTGGAAATAGAGGCTGTTGTTGGGGGCGATCACCTTCTGCTTCGGAAAAGCGGCCAGGAGATTGCTGTCATCACTGGCCAGCAAACTCACAATGTTGGCCCCTGGCGCCAACAGATCCGGTTTCAAAAAGCCGTCGGCGGTCATCCCATAAGCAGAAAAGGTAGAGAGTGTATCGTCATTGATGGCGACGGTCCCTTTGTCATCAGCCGAGCCGATGGTAATCACAAAAGGGTCGTTGGCTGGCGGGTAAAGCTGCTGTTTCCCACCATTACCCGCGGAGACAACGGCCACGACGTTGTTAAACCAGAGTACTTCCAGCGCCGCATTGAGTGCGCTGTGATGGTACGATTCGGGGACGCGGCTATTCAGCGACAAGTTGACCACACGGATGTTATAGGTGTGGCGATGGTCATAGATCCACTGCAACCCGCGGATCACATCCGAGGTGTTGCCATGCCCGTGGTCATTCATTACGCGCACATCGATCAGTTGCGCTTCCGGCGCCACACCCAAGTAGACGCCATTGGATGCTTGCCCTGACCCAGCCACGGCGCCGGCAATGTGGGTGCCGTGACCATAATAATCGTCGGGCAGCACAGCGCCGTTGACAAAATTGACACGGGTGATCACCCGGCTGGCGCCCAGGTAATCGTTCAGATCAGGGTTGACGGCAATCCCGCTATCGACCACGGCTACGGTTACGCCCTGACCGCGCAGATAAGGTTCTCTGTTCCAAAGCTGGTCAGCACCGATAGCTTTGACAAAGGTGCTGGCGACTTTGGTTAGATCGATGCAATGCCAGGTGCATTCGTCGTTGCTCGCGCGCCCCTGGTCGGCTAAGCGTTCGGCTTTATTGCGTAATGCCAGACCTTGGCGACTGCTCTCAGTTTCGTTGGCAATCAGCGGCAGATAGAGCGCTTTGGCTGCCTGCAATGATTGGCCGGGCAAGGGCGTGGCTTCAACGGCGACATAATCCAGGTAGAATTTCGCCGCTGCGCTCAGCGCAGGCGCGGTAATAAAGCGAATCATGGTTGTGGCAGAACGATAGGCGGATAGATCATAGGCGGCCGTTTGAATGGCGGCGTCGGTGACAGTACCGCTCAAGCGCGCAATTTCCTGCCAGCGCTGGCCGCCATCGTTAGAGAGTTCAACACGGACAAAATCGGTCGCGCCAAACTCTTTACGGCGGTAGCTGATGGTGAGTTGTGCGTCAGCCGCAGCACTTAAATTCAGTTGACGGGCAATGCCTTTTTCGGCGCCTTGCAGCCGCAACCCTTGGAGCGCGCCGCCCCAAAAGGGCGTCACTGCCACATCGCCCAGCACCGGGCCATCGGCTTCACCGCTCTCTTGCCAGGGACCAACCCAGGCATAACCACCATTACTGCCATTGTAGGCGACAGTGGTAAAGTCATCAGCCGCCGCCAAGGTGGCCTCATTCATGGTGGTGACCGGCGCATCCAGTGCCACATAACGCACGTTAGGTGAAGCGGCAAGGGCGGTGAGGGCATGGGCAGGCAGGTGGGCGGCAAAGCTGTTGATTAAGGGAAAGTGCCCCGTTACCTGGCCGCCGACGGTATTGAGCAATGCCGCTTCATCAAACGCCAGACCTTGCTTCTGTACGATAACAGCGACAACTTCGTCGGGGTCGGTCACCGCTACGTTGGCGAGAAATGGCTGTAGCTTGTCCGTAACATTCTGCTTCTCGGTGAGTAGCGGCAATGCAAGGTGGGAGAGAACGATGGATCCCAAGAATACGAGTAAAAGCTGTAAGCTGATAGTATGTTTTCTTATCATACAAATGACCTGCTTTTAGGATAAGGATTTGGTTCGTTCGTTGTAATAGACATTGACCAGCATAACATTCCTTTCCCAGCAAAAAGCATTACAGAACGGTTACATGGCCGCCATGTAAGGAAAATCTGAAGAATGTCGTACACGCCGGGTATGACAAATGCCAGAGGAGTTAAGGATAAAGTAAAAGTCGTTTGACGCTGTTAGAGGCAACACCTTTGTCGAGTAGGGGAACAAGCCACAAGACGCAAAGGGATAGGATTGTCCTCTTTGCGTCTTGTGGCCCACAGGGAATTTCCGTGTGTGCAAGCTATAGGGGGGTTGATAATGTTCCGCTTGTTAGTTCGTCGGTTGAATCAACCATTGTTGGTAAGCAGCACTCTGATAGGGCGATTGGGTAATGTTATTCATCGTACCGCCATTCCAGACATTCAACGCTTGACCGCTATGGACTGCTGTTACCTTATAGGCGCCGCCGCCAACCGCTTCCAGGCGCCATCTTTGATTATTGGCCCCGGTGCAACTGTTCTGTTGAACGTTGGCGCCATTGGCGGTGCTGGCGTTGGCCACTTCCATACATTTGCCGCTGTGGAGCGCTTTCATGGTGTAGACGCCATCGCTGACGGGGGTAAGCGTCCAGATCTGGTGGTTGCCGCCATGACAATCATATTGTGAGATATTGGCCCCATTGGCAAAACTGCCATAGTCCACATCTGCACATTTATTGCTATGAAGAGCTTTCAAGAAGTAGTTGCCATTGAAAACCCCGGCCGGGTTCGTCAACGGGTAGCTCACTTCCGGTTCATTACCAACGTTGGGTAGCAAATGCAGACAGGCATCCGTTGTATCGCGAGCAATGACCCAGGGATGGGTGTCGTAGGTCGTCTGTACTCTGGTCTGGCCGGGGGCAACAACGCCATAGCTGACCCGCACCCCATTGGCATTGATCGCAAAGAGTTCAAGTTGCTCTGTGCTGTTATTTTTCACCTGTAAAGAAACTGGCTTCAGGTTTTGCTTCGACCGGACAACTGATTCCACATTACACCGGTTGGCGCCGGCAACAGTAAATTGGATCTCCATCGTGCCGCCGGCCGCACCGCCGGCATTGGCAGCCGTGTACGCTTGCGCTTTCAGCGTATAGACGCCTGGCCCTAGTGTATAGCCAACATAATTCCCGCTGTTGTCACCGGCCATGGCATAGGGCGCACTGTTTTCGACTCTGGTGGTGGCGCTGCTGCCGGCCAGGGTAAAGCGCACGCTGCCCACCGTACCAACGACATCGGCGCGCACATTCAGGCTGGTGGTGCCAATGGCATCAAGGTTGACTACAGCACCGTCGTAGATGGGCTGAACATCCTGATCCGTATTCGCATTGACCAGGGTTAGCCCAGCGATGGCCGAGTTACAACTACCACTGCTCAGGCCACCGTCAATATCGCTGGTATTCCAACTGACCGTATTCCAACTGACGGTATTCCAGCTCACCGTATTCCAACTAACGGTATTCCAACTCACCGTATTCCAACTCACACTGTTCCAGTTTGTCGTGCCCCAGGTGATCGGTTCGGAGCCACTCCATAATTGTTGGCTGGCGGCAATGCCGGTATTGGCGCTTTGGGTTGTCGTGCCGGCGACCGCTGCGGCGATGTCGAGATAACCAGCGCCGGCCGCACACGATTCCACGCCTGTAAAGGGTTGGGCCGTTGCGCGCAGACGATATTTTACCTGGTCCGGCGTCAGCGAGGGGCTGGCTTCCAGCAATACGGCAACAGCGCCGGCCACTACGGCTGAGGCCATGGAGGTGCCGGACATTTTGAAGTAACGGCTGTTGTTGGGCGCTAATACAGCATTGCTTGGGTTAGCGAGCAGCAGATTGCTGTCATCACTGGCTAAAATGCTGATAATATTGGAGCCGGGCGCCACTAAATCCGGTTTCAAGAAGCCATCAGCGGTCATCCCGTAGGCGGAAAAGGGTGAAAGGGTATCATCCGTCGTCGCGACTGTCCCTTTATCATCAACCGAACCGACGGTGATGATAAAAGGATCGTTGGCGGGCGGGTAGAGGCGCTGTTTGCCGCCATTCCCGGCCGAGACAACCACCACAATGTTATTGAACCAAAGCACTTCCAGCGCAGCATTGAGCGCACTTTTGTGGTACGATTCGGGGATGCGGCTGTTGAGGGATAGATTTACCACTCTGATGTTATAGGCAGTACGATTGGTATAGATCCATTGCAATCCGGCAATCACACTAGAAACATTGCCGTGGCCGCGATCATTCATCACCCGGACATCCACCAATTTGGCTTCCGGCGCTACGCCCATATAGACCCGGCCTGAGTTTTCACCCAAACCGGCGATTGTGCCGGCAATATGAGTGCCGTGGCCATAGTAATCATCGGGTGTATTGCTGTTGGGGACAAAATTGACCCGCTGCAACAGGCGGCTGCTGCCGGCGTAATCGTTCAGGTCAGGATGGTTCACAATGCCACTATCGACGACCGCCACGGTTACGCCAAACCCACGCAAGTAGGGAGTGACATTCCACAACTGATCAGTGCGAATGGCTTTGACAAAGGTGCTGTTCAGCTTGGTCAGATCGATACATTGATAGGTGCAAAGGGTGCGACCGCCGTCACTTGTTCGCGCAATTAGTTCCGCTTTTGACAAACTGGCTTCTACCGTTTCCGCAGCGGGGGCGTGATCCTCTCCCTGTGTCACCAGCGGCAAATAAAGCTGGTTGTTGGTCGGCGGAACGTTCGTTGCCGGGAGCAGATCGACGTTGATGGTGTCAAGATAGAAGCGTGCCAGGTCGCCAAAGTAGGGTGAAGTGGTCAAGCGAATGACAGTGTGCGCTGAACGATAGGCGGCAATATCATAGCTCACATATTGAATTTCAGCATCGGTCACGGGGCCGGCCAGACGCCCAACCTCTTGCCAAGTTTCACCGCCATCGCTGGAGAGTTCAATCAGGACAAAATCCTGCTCACTCACAAACCCTTTCCGACGATAGGCCAGGTGCAAAGTGGGGCTGGGGCTGTTCGCCAGATCGATTGGCCGCAATGCCCCCTTAGCGCCACCTTGGAGCCGCAAGCCTTGTAAGGCGCCGCCCCAGAAAGGCGTTACCGCCACATCACCCAGCGCCGCACCATCGCTCTCGCCAATCTCCTGCCAGTCGCCGGCCCAGGCAAAGGCGCCGGTGCTCCCGTTGTAAGTGACATCGACAAAGTCATCAGCGGCGGCGAGGCCGGTACTATTCGATGTCAGCACGGGGGCATCCAGTGCGATCCATTTAATCGCGGGGTTGGCGGCCAACTCGACTACGGCGTGCGCCGCAAGGCGCGCCGCAAAAGCGTTAATGATGGGGAAGCGTTGGGTCACCTGACCACCAACGGCAGCAACGCGATCCTCGACAGCACTATTTTGTGCCGCTTTCTGCACAATCACTGCCACCATTTCGTTGGGGTCGGTTGCTGCCAACGTAGTCAAATATGGCTGCACATTACTTGGCGCGCCCGCCACTTGCGCCAACACAGGGGTAACCGGTGGCGGCAATAGTAGCGAGAAGAACAAAAGGAAGATAAAAATACGATGAAAACGCTTTCCGTTCATGAATAATTACTCCTACAAACTAACGCAATTTTTTTTGTCCATGCACAAAAATTGTGCTTGATTATAAGTCGTCGATTGCGTCTTTTTCATTACAGAATGCTAATAGGGATTATTTGTAAGGAAAGATACGGGGAATGTTGTAACAACGAAGCACAGCAAATGGCGGAAAAGTAGAGGAAAAAGAAAGATCGTTTGACTTTGTACAGTGTTCGACAACTTGCGTAGGAACACCGTACAAAGTCAAACGACCTTTAGGTCGTAAGCATGAAAGTTAGCGGGAAGGCAATTGCAGCGCACACACCTGACAGGTTTCCAAAACCTGTCAGGTGTATACGAAGTGTCAATAGAACCTAGAGTAACAGAAAGGCGGGGGCCGTAGAGCCGCCGCCGGCCGTGACATTGAGCAACGTCACCGTGCTCAGGCGAGTCAAACAGCCGCCGACGCTATCACCGTGAAAGAGGAAAGGATCACAGTCTACCAGCCGTTGACTGATGTCAACCTTGCCCTGGTCATCGATGCGGGGGAAATCTTCGTAGGCAATCGTCGCCCGCACCTGGACAATGCTTGGCTCGTGTAGGGCGGTTTGTAGCGCGTTATCCCAAACCGCTTGCTCAGTCTCCCAGCCGATGAGGACGCCTTTGCCACCATATTCATCGTTGGGTTTCAACACCAATTGCTCTTTGTTAGCGCTGATCCACGGCACGAGATCCAGGGTCGCGCCCTTGGGGCCGATGGTTTTGCGTTCCTCGACCATGCGCGTCCAGGGAATATGTTGGCGGACGGCGTCTAGTTCTTCCGCCGTAAAAAGGTGCGCGTTGCGTTCATCGGAGACAAAGGCAAAGCTGGCCTTTTTGTGGAGCAGCTTGCAGTTGAAGGGGTTCGCCATACAGACGGCGCCGGCGCGCACGGCATCAATAATCGGGTGATTCAGCCCATACTTTTGCACCAATTCACTCGCCAGCACTCGCTTGTAGACAAAATCGACCGGCTGACCGGCAGCATACATTTGACCGTTGCGAAATTCCATCTCATCCGGGTCGCAGATGACGCTCTTGATGCCATATTGGGCAAAGTAGTCGGCAAAAAGTTTGAACTCGGTGGTGGTAGGAACGCCACGGAAATCGACAATGGCAATATCGGGCAATTTGTCGTGGTTGCCCCGCCATTGGTAGTAGATGCTCAGAAGCGCTTCGACCGCATGAGGACGCACTTCCAACGACTGCACCGGGTAGCGCTCCTGAAACCGTTGCATGAGCGGTAGTTCGAGAAAAAGTTCGGCCATGACATCGTTATAGGCCATGCCGGCAGGACTTTCGCCGTTGAACTCGATAAAGTTGAGGGTGTAACCGCCGTCAAGGTGGCGGGTGAAAAAGCTGTCGAGCCGCGCCGTGGGAATGTTGGTGCTGTAGCCAGTGGGCAGGCTGATCAACGCTTCTTCGGCCTGATCCAGATAGAGTTGGATGCGCAGCTTGGGATCAGCCAGCAACGCCGCCGTCGCCTTGCGGAAGACGCTCAGGGTAAGCGTGGTGCGTTCGGTCAGGTAACGATAACTTTCCGGCGTGTGAAACATTGGTCGCAACACGGTGCAGAGCGGTCGCTGGCCGAAGATCAAGTTGCGTTCGCGTAGACCGGGCAATAACACTTCCCAGCTTTGTTGGGCCAGCGTGCCGGTATTGCACAAGTCGTGGTAGTGATCGATGGCAGTGTGTAGGTTGGTCATAAATTTGATCTCAGGACAAGTCTTTAAACTTCGCTTTTAGTAACCTCTTCTGCGGGGGAAGCATAGCGCTCAGCTAATTTTTTTCTAAATTCGACCAAGGATAAACCACCGGTAGTGCGTACTTGTTGGCGGGACTCCTCTAACAACTGAAGGAAGCGTGGATTATGGGCAAGCAGTAAACTATCAAGATCATCATCTTCCTCGATTGCCACAATCATCGCCACCGGTTTCCCATTATCAGTTACAATCACAGGTGACTTTTTGCTATCATCAATATATGAACGAAACTGCTCTTTTACATCTGTTAATGGTGCAATTTTCATAGGAAGATTTCCTCTTGACCAACGAACCGTCGATTGCCAATTTTATAACCAATCGCTACGATAATAACAATTCTGGCTTCGACATCAACATCATAAAAAATACGGTAACGATTATTCTTTCCACAGCGCAATTCCCAAGTTGAACCAACTGTATTTGGAATATACATAGGTTTGCGGTTGCGGGTCTGCATAGTACTTCATATGACAACTGCTGCTCAATGGCATCAAAGATCACTGAGTGTTCTCTTTGAGAAATAACGTCCATATGTAGAAATATATTATTGCCAAGAATAATCTCCCAACGCGTAGGCTTTACCATAACTTGTTTTCCAAGTCCATCCCGAATAATTGGTTATCTCTTGGGTTAAAATTTCTTCAGTGCTTTCAGCCAGATCAGGTGCTCCAGAAAATAGGCCGGCTAGCGGATCATCTTCAATTGCTGGCAATTCATATAGATCCTCAGTAGAATTCTCATGTGCTGTAATCATTCATAGATGCCTTTCTGCAATCGATTCAGCAGAATACCACTATGGCATTATACACCTCTAAGCCAGTTTATTCAACACTCCCATCAACAATTGCGTCAAGCGCGGCACAATGATCTTCCCCGCAGTCGTGACCTCTTCATGGGTCGGCTCGTTGTCGGCATCCAGCACATCAATACAGATGTTGGTGATGGTACTGAGCGCCAGCACCTCCATGCCGGCGTGATGAGCGACGATGGCTTCCGGCACGGTACTCATGCCCACAGCATCAGTGCCCAGGGTGCGCAACATGCGGATTTCGGCAGGGGTTTCAAAGTTGGGGCCGGAGAGCCAGGTGTAGACGCCCTGTTGCAAGCTCATTCCCTGTTCAGCGGCGACGGCGGCGGTCAGTTGGCGCAAGCGGCGGGTATAGGCGCGGTTGAGCGGCGGAAAACGGGTGCCGAACTCTTCCATGTTTGGCCCCATGAGCGGGTTATGGCCCGTCATGCCGACCAGATTGATGTGATCTTCCATGACCATAATATCGCCCACGGCAAAGTTGGGATTCACGCCGCCGGCAGCGTTGGTCAGGATCAAGGTGTTGATACCCAGTCGTTTCATTACCCGCACTGGCAGGGTCACTTGTGGCAGGCTGTAGCCTTCATAAAAATGAAAACGGCCCTGCATGGCGCAGACCGTCGCCCCGGCCAATTGCCCGATGACTAGCCGACCGGCGTGGCCTTGCACCGTGCTGACGGGGAAGTGGGGAATGTCGCCATAAGGAATCTTGTCGGCGGCCTCAATCTGTTCGGCCAACGGGCCAAGACCGCTGCCCAACACCAGGCCGATGGTAGGGGTGTGGCGGGTGCGGCTGCGAATATAGGCCGCGGCTTCGTCGTAGTGGGTGAGGGTAAAGGTGGTCATTTTAAGTAAATATCTCCTTGGTAAAGCGGGTAGGCGCGCTGTCAGCGGATTCAGGGGACAGATTGAACGAATTCTAGCATTGTAATCCGTTCTAGTTGGGCAGTTGTAGAACGGATTGCCCAATCTATATCCGCGCAATTCGTTCCCCGAATCAGTTGACAGCCTCTGCCCACACCCGCACCATGTGTACTTGAGCAGAAGTTTCAGGCGACCGGGGGTGACGATCCCGCTTTTCCACGGTTTGCCACAATTCGGCCAATTGAGCCAGGGCGGCGTCACCTCTGCCGGTAGGCTTGTCACAGTGGCGGGCTAGATAACAACCGACCACCGTTCCCGTCCGCCCGATGCCACCCCAACAATGAATATAGACGACCTGACCGGCCGCCAGTGCTTCATCAATGACATTCAACGTCTCGACCATTTGTGTCGCCGTGGGAATGTCGCGATCAGGAATTGCCATCCGCCGATAGGTGACAGGCGTCGGGAAGGCTTTGGCCTCCGCTTGCAACAGATCCGTGTAGGGTTCCAGCCCGTCTGCCGGATGGGTCAAATCCAGAAAAAAGGTCACGCCGGCATCGAGCAACAGCCGTAACTTGCGCCGAGCCATCGTCGGCATAAAGGCGCCGGGATATTCGCCGGCCAACAGACGCCCCGGCTGCACCCAATAACTGTTTGGGTAGGGCGGCGGTAGAGTAGACATAGCTGATCCCCTGGGTGAAACAGGCAAAATTCGATCTTCTTGCGCACTTCGTATATAATAAGGCACACTCCCGGTTGAGCCAAGTTTTTCCAGTCGCGGAGCGACGACTGATGGTAGCCGTGGGTTTTGAACCCACGGGCCGATGGTAGATGGTAGCCGTGGGTTTTGAACCCACGGGCCGATGGTAGATGGTAGCCGTGGGTTTTGACGGGCCGATGGTAGATGGTAGCCGTGGGTTTTGAACCCACGAGCATGGAACCCCCGGAGGATTTTCAAGGCATGGCGAAAAAAGCAGCCAAGCAACCCAAACCCGCAGAGCGCGCCGTCGATCTGCGCACCTTTACCGATGAGTTTTTTACGACCTTAGGCGCCACCGTCAAAGCCGCCGATCGGCGCAAGGCCGGTGCGCTCCAGGTTGATCTACCGCCGGCGTTGGCGACCTATTTTGGCGACCAGTCGCTCACCCTTTGCTTTCAACAGGCAGCCGCCAGTGACAGCGCCGCCAACGGGCAAGCAACGCTAGCTCCACAGTTGATCGCCCACGGCAGCCCGCTCTTTGACAAGATGCTGGCCTACTTGGAGAACAAGAGCGCCGTCACCCACCAGCGGCTCCCGGCTCGCCACAGCGCCGGCGAGGAGTTGATGCGCGCCCTGCGCCCGACCAACACCGGCATTGTCGGCTTGCGGATGCAAGAGCAGACCCATCATCTCTACGCCTTTCATTGGCACATCACCTATCGCGCCGATGACAAGCGCGAAGAATTGTATTCGGTGCTGCTGAATGAAACCGGTGAGCGCTTGCTCAACGAAGCGGGCGAACGCTTGCTCAACCAGGAGGGCGATAGCGCTGCCAACGCAACCGATTTAACAACCCTGCTGGCCAACGCCGAACCGTTGCCGCCGGAACCGGTCAACGAAGATGGGCAACCGCCGCCGTCGCGCCTGCCGCCGATGACGCAGTTGCATCGGCTGGCCGAGATTGCGCGCAAATATGCCATCTACCATGCCGATGTGCGTTGTGTCAGCCATGAGGCCGAGATTCTGCCCCGGCTCTACAAAACGCTCAACCGCCTCACCACCTATTACCAGCAGCAGATCGAAGAGGTCTATGACGCCCATGACCCCACGGGCGAAAAGCGACGGGCGCTGGAAGTTGACCTGGAACGCAAGCTGGCCGAAGAGGTGGAAAATCACCGGCTGCGGGTGCAGGTGCAACTCTTTAGCTATGCCGTCTTGCAAGTGCCGGTGGCCGTGGCGAACCTCACCTTGAGCGACGGCAAACGGGAAGTGAGCGTACAGGTGCTGCGCAATCGCTATGACGGCACTTTGCAACGGCCCCATTGCCACGTCTGTCATAACGAAATGACCCAGGTGGTGCTGGACCGCAACGGCCATCTCGTCTGCGATAACTGCTTTGCCCAGTGCAGCAGTTGTCAGGATCTGCTCTGCACCACTTGTGCCGTTGCCCTCTGTCCCGTCTGCAACAAAGCGAACTGTGACACCTGTGGCCGCCTCTGTTGGGCCTGTGGCGAACGCGCCTGCACCGACCATAGTAGCCTCTGTCCCATCTGCGGCGATGAGGTCTGTCATGCCTGCCAGGAGCCATGCAGCCATTGTGGTGTACGTCAATGTCGCAGCCACTTGCGCATTGATCAAGTCAAAGTGACGACGGGCAAAACAGCTTATATTTGCAGTGACTGCGCCGTGCGCTGCCCCGGCTGTGAACAGTACAGCGCCGAGATTGATGCCTGTCGCGCCAGCGGGCAACGTTTCTGCCAAAATTGCCTGGTCAGTTGTACCACCTGTCAACGCACAATTGGCCCCGGCTTTTATGAAACCATTGACCGCCAGCCCTACTGCCATGAATGTCTGATCGAATGTCCCAGTTGTCAACGCTGGGCGTTGGCGGTTGCGCCGTGTCCCCATTGCCAGACTGGCTTTTGTACGACTTGTGGCGCCGCTTGCGCGGTCTGTCAGCAACGCTTCTGTCCCGATCACAGCTACCACTATGCCGGTTGTGACCATGTGGTCTGCACCAATCACACCGCCCACTGCAACCAATGCCAGGATGAGCTTTGCCCGATCTGCAATGTGGTCTGCGCCATCTGTGAGCAATATGCTTGCGACCTCCACCAAGCGACCTGCAAACAGTGCGGGCAGCTTTATTGTCGCAATTGTATCAGCAACGGCTTATGCGCCACCTGCACTGTCTTGACAACAGCGCCGGTCATCGATGGCGACACGATTGATCTCGCCAAAGAAGCGTGCAGCGCCGACCCCCGTGTCGCTAAGCTGGTGCAACACTACACCTGGACGCGGGCGCGCAACCAACGCTACACGATCTATCTGGGCCGCGCCCCGCAACGGAAGGATGCCTTTATCGTCGCCACTGGTGAGAAGGGCGCCGAAGTGTTGTCGGTCAAAGGGCAGAGCATGGCCCAAGCCCGCCAGCAAAACGCCGAGCAAGGCCAAAGCAAAGAGGCCGGCGATTGGCTCCGTGAATTCCAGGACTGGTTGCGCCGGATGCGGAGGTCAGGCCGTGGTCGATAAGCAACACCGCAGTAAAGACTTTAGTCTTTCACTTGCCCCCCCAAAGACTGAAGTCTTTACTACCGCACAACAGCATCTACACGATTGCCATCTCTGCCCTCATCACTGTGGCCCCCGGCGGGCGACGGCGCAAGGAGTCTGTCGGGTCGGCCAGCAGAGCTATATTGCCAGCGAAATGTTACACCTGGGCGAGGAAGAACTATTGCGACCAGCCCATGCCATCTTCTTCAGCGGCTGCACAGCCACTTGCAGCTTTTGCACCGCCGCCAAATTCGCCTTTCGCCCCACCTATGGCGTCATGGTGACGCCGGCGCAGTTGGCGGCGCGCATGGTCGAACGGCAGCAACAAGGGGCGCGGTCAATCTGCTTCATCGGCGGCGACCCGACGCCGCATATTCCCTTCATTCTGGCGACACTGGCGGTGTTAGGCGAACGCAAAACGGCGCCGACCGTCTTTAACAGCAATCTCTATCTGACTGATGTGGCACTGGATCTGCTCAATGGGGCCATTGACATTTATTTGCCCGATCTCAAATTCGGGCCGGCGACCGGTCCGCAAAGCTGCGGCGAACGTATTGGCGGGATGCCTGCCTACTGGTCGGTCGTCACCCATTGTCTTGAGCGGCTGATCCAGGCAAACCAACGGGTGATTGTACGCCATTTGTTGATGCCGGGCCATTTCGACTGCTGTACGCAGCCCATTTTGCATTGGTTGGCGGAACGGCCAACGCTAGAAGTCAGCTTGTTGACCCAGTATCTCGCCCCGGCCCATGCCAGAGGGGAATTGGCCGCCGTGCTGACCGAACAAGAAAGCGCGCAAGCGACAACCCTTGCCCATACGCTAGGGTTACGGTTGGTCCACTAATGTTGTTTGAAGGGTGGTTCCATGCAATATCCACTGGAAGAAAAAATTGGCAATCCTGACTTGCTGATTGGCCGTGAGGCGGAGTTTGCCCGTTTTCATAAATGGATTGACAACATGCCCAGGAAGCTCTCCAAATCATGGGCTATTTTGGGGCGCCGTAAGAGTGGCAAGACTGCCTTTGTACAACGCCTCTTCAACCAACTCTGGTCAGCGAATGGGCAGGTTATTCCGTTTTATATCAGCATCCCGGAAGCGCCGATTTGGTTTGGCAATCTGATTGTCAAATATTATTTCCTGTGTCATGGAAAGTAGCTGTCCTGGCCGTAACCTGACTACGGCTGAAGGCGTCATTGAAGTCGTGAATTATGAAGTGGCGGATCGCGACTCTGAGTTGTCCGGCACCTGGCGGGAATATATTGATAAGACGGTTGATCGCATTAACGATCAATATGGGAAACGGCTGTTGCTCCACCTGAGCAAATATAATGACCGTTACTGGACGCCCCGTGAGCTAAAAGATGCGCTACAGTTAGAAGAAGATGAAAAAACAATTCATCGCAAGTTACTCTCCATGCACAAAGGCGATTTAATTGAGTGGGGTAGTTCGGATATCCGCTTTCGTGGGTTGCAAGATGGCACGCTTAACCTGATTTTGCGCCATCGTTTTGAAGAGGAGATCGCCGACCATCAGACACCACCCGATTTACGGATCGGTTTCCGCGAAGAGATCGCGGCGTTGCGGCGTGAGAATCGAATATTGCAAGGGAAATTGAATCATGTAACCGGCGTGATGGCAGAATATCAACTCGCTACCGCTATGCGCAGCCGCAAACGCTTTCCTTTGCGTGCATGCTTCAGCGGAGCAACCGCTGACACCGAGTTGAATGTGGTGAATGTACGCACACGGGTTACGCTGCAACGTGACGATGGCAAAGGCGGCGAACTCGATGTCGTAGCCGAAGCCAGTGACCAGCGGGTGTTACTGGTTGAGGTGCGCAAACGCCAGGTCAAAGCGAATGGCAAAGATATTCAAGATTTTGGCGAGAAGGTGGTGATCTATCAGTCGCTCCATCCCGAACAACAGGTGCTGGCTGCGTTCCTGTCACTAGGCGGCTTTACCGAGGAAGCCCTTGCTTTTTGTCAAGCACAGCGCATTGCCTGGTCAAGCGAGTTAGTTTACTTTTAGCATGGTGATTTATGCCAGGCGACCCTTCCTGGAAGAGGCAACGAGCGTTCACTCAATCTAATCGGTTACCGCCTCTTCCAGGAAGGGTCGCCGGCCACAGCAAAGTGAGGGACACCGATGAAACGCATCTTCCTATTGACATTCCTTCTCACGTTTCTCGTAGCTTGCGCCGTTCCCGTGCCGCCTTTCATTCCCCGCTTACCATTGCCAAACCATCGACCACTGACACTCATCGCCTTTGGCTCGTGCGCCAACCAGAGCAAACCCCAGCCCATCTGGGACGCGGTGACGGCGAGTCGGCCCGATCTCTTTATCTTTCTCGGCGACAATATCTACGGCGACACCGAAGATATGAATCTGTTGCGCGCCCGCTATGCGCAATTAGGGCAGAATCCCGGCTACCAACGGCTACGCACCGCGACGCCAGTTATCGCCACCTGGGACGATCATGATTATGGCGCCAACGACGCCGGGGCGGAGTATCCCAAGAAGCAGGAATCCAAACAGATCTTTCTTGATTTCTTTGGCGAACCAATCACTAGTGAACGCCGCCAGCGCGACGATGGCATCTATACCGCGTATGGGTATGGCCCGGTTGGGCAACGGGTGCAGGTGATCCTGCTCGATACGCGGTGGAATCGTTCACCCTTGGCCCGCGTCAGTGAAGCTGACTATAATGACCGGCGCGCCCAGCGGATCGGCCCCTACACCGCCACTACCGATCCCAACGCCCAACTCCTGGGCGAAGCGCAATGGCAGTGGCTGGCGGCACAGTTACGCCAACCCGCCGAACTCCGCCTCCTCGCCACCAGCATCCCTTTTCTCCAGGAAGGCACCGGCTGGGAGATTTGGGCCAATTTCCCCGGCGAGCAGCAGCGGTTGTTAGCGCTTCTGGAAGAAACACAGGCCAACGGCGTGATCTTCATCACCGGCGACACCCATCGCGCCCAGTTTTCCAAGCGCACCACGGGCGTTCCCTATCCCTTATGGGAAGTCAATTCAAGCGGGCTGACCGAAAATGTCGATTGGCCGGCGCCTGACAGCAGTCGCTTAGGCGGGTATTACACCGAGGATAATTACGGCCTGCTGCGCATCGACTGGCGCGAAGCCGACCCCGAAATCACAATGGAAATCCGCGCCGTGGACAACGATCTCGTTCTACAAAACAGCATCCGCTTAAGCGAAGTATACAGGCAGCAGCAATAACCTTTGCAAGCTCCTTAGCCAATGTGAGTAATCCTCCATTTGCTAAATTGACATCCCGGCAAACTTTGTGCTATAGTGCCAGACAAGCGCTTGCGCAAG
>QWII01000158.1 GCA_021405325.1 Caldilinea sp. CFX5
ACGATATATCGTGCCCCTACGATGAGTTCACAAATTACCGCCTCGTAGGGGCATGATATATCATGCCCCTACGAGGCGGTGGCGGAGGATGTTAAGGTGAGAAGGATTTTTTCAGAGCAAGATATGCCTTCTGGTTGGAATTTAGTTCCTTTAGGTGAATTAGTCGATAACTATGACGGCGACCGTATTCCGTTAAAAGCCTCCGATAGGAGCAAGCAAACGGAAACTTATCCATATTATGGTGCTTCCGGGATAATTGATTTTGTCGATGGGTACCTATTCGATGGCGAATTTCTATTAGTTGGCGAAGATGGTGCAAACCTACTTGCCCGTAGTACACCGATAGCTTTTCGCGCTATAGGCAAGTTTTGGGTAAATAATCACGCCCACGTCTTAAAACCAAAACCTTGCGTAACGCTTGAATGGCTTTTATATGTTTTTGACATTTCTGATCTAACCCCATTTATTACAGGTAGTACGCAGCCCAAACTTGCGCAATCGAACTTGAATAGGATTCCGATTCCCCTCCCACCCCTGGCCGAACAGCAGCGGATCGCCGCCATTCTCGACCAGGCGGATGCGCTGCGGCGGAAGCGACGGGTGGCCCTGGCTCGGTTGGATGCGCTGGTGCAGTCGGTCTTTTTGGAAATGTTTGGCGATCCGGTCGCAAATCCGAATGGGTGGATAGTGCGACCATTAGAGGATGTAGCTGATATTGTATCCGGCGTTACCAAAGGTAGAAAATTCGGCAACCAAACAACAGTGACCGTACCTTACATGCGCGTTGCCAATGTCCAGGATGGCGTAATTGACACAAGCGATATAAAGACTATCGAAGTGCTACCGTCTGACATAGAAAAATATCAATTGCAAATCGGCGATATTCTTCTAACCGAAGGCGGTGATCCGGACAAACTTGGTAGAGGTGCGGTCTGGAAAGGTGAAATTTCGTCCTGTATTCATCAGAATCATATCTTCCGTGTTCGTTTGACATCACCTGCAATTCTGCCAGAATACCTGAGTGCGCTCATTGGCAGTAAGCGTGGAAAGCTTTACTTTCTGCGCGCAGCAAAACAAACAACCGGAATTGCGACAATCAACAAAACACAGTTAGCATCGTTCCCTACACTGCTGCCCGATTACGACCTTCAAAAAAAGTATCTGCAAACAATGGCAAAAATCGGAATGTTGCGCCAGCGGGTGTCATCCCATCTGGCAGACTCAGATCACTTTTTTCACGCGCTCCAACAGCGCGCCTTCCGCGGCGATTTATAGCATCGTAGGGGCGAACACTACAGCGAATGAAGACGGGAACGGATGCCGTGGCGACGAAACGAACCATCAGGGAAAGCCCAATGATATTCAGCGCCGTTCGCGCACGACCGCAATATCCGTTTCCGCCTTCATCCGCTGTAGTGCCATGTCCTGACGAGGCAAGGAGGATGGGATGAGTAATTTTGCGTTTCTCAAGCGGGACGATTGGCAAGCGATCTATGGGGCGGTGCAGCAGGCGGAGCGGTACACCCGTGGCGACCCGCGGGCGGCGCTCTTTTATGCGCGGCGGGCGGTGGAACTGTTGGTCAACTGGCTCTATGACTTTGACCCGGTCTATACGCGGCCCTATGATGACAACCTGAACGCCCTGCTGCGCGACATCTCGCTCCAGCGCAATGTGCCGCCGGCGGTGCGCAACAAGCTCGACCTCATCCGCAAAGAGGGCAACCTGGCCGTCCATGAACACCGCGCCATCAACCCGGCCACGGCGCTGGCGGCGTTGCAAGAACTCTTTCACGTCGCCCACTGGTTCGCCCGCACCTACACCACCGGCGACCCCAGCCGGATCCCCACGACGTTTGATGAAAAAGCCGTCCCCCCGTCCGATAGCCAGGTGGCGCGGGCGACGGTCAAACGGCTCAAGACGCTCGACGAAGAATATCAAAAGAAGGATGAGGAACTGCGCACGGCGCGCGACCTCAACGCCCGTCTGCAAGCCGAGTTGGCCGCCATCCAGCACGGGGTCGCCGCCCAAAAGGCCGTCAACGCCGCCATCCCCGACCCCCACGACTACTCCGAGGCCGAGACGCGCGACCGGCTCATCGATGTCTATCTGCGCGAGGCCGGTTGGGACCCCTATGGCGACGGCGTGCGCGAAGTGCCGGTGACGCCCATGCCCAACAAGGCCAACATGGGCTATGTGGACTATGTCCTCTGGGGCGATGATGGCCTGCCGCTGGCCGTGGTCGAGGCCAAACGGGCCGGCGTCGAGATGGAAAAGGGCAAGCAACAGGCCAAGCTCTACGCCGACGCCCTGCAAGCGATGACCGGACGCCGCCCGCTCATCTTCTACACCAACGGCTATGCCATCGAACTCTGGGACGATCAGCACTATCCGCCACGCCGGGTGCAAGGTTTCTACACCAAAGACCAACTGGAACTGCTGATCCAGCGACGCAAAAGTGCAGCCGAGCTACCGGTCGTCCCCACCAATGCCACCATCATCGACCGCCACTATCAGGAAGAGGCGATCCGCCGCGTCGTCGAACATCTGCAACGGCGCTATCGGCGGGCGCTGCTGGTGATGGCGACCGGCACCGGCAAGACGCGCACCATCATCGCCCTGGTCGATCTGCTCATGCGCGCCAATTGGGTCAAGCGGGTGCTCTTTCTGGCCGACCGCACAACGTTGGTGCGTCAGGCGGTCAAAGCCTTCAAAGCCTATCTGCCCGCCGGCAACCCGGTCAACCTGCTGACCGAAAAAGAGGCGCTGGAGAGTCGCGTCGTCGTCTCCACCTATCACACCATCATGAATCTGATCGATACCCTGGATGAAGGGGCGGCAGGGGCGCCGGGGGAGACAAAGCGCTTTAGCGTCGGCCACTTTGACCTGGTCATTATCGACGAGGCGCACCGCTCGGTCTACCAGAAATTTGGCGCACTCTTTCCATACTTTGACGCGCTCTTTATCGGCCTCACCGCCACCCCCAAGGGCGATGTCGATCATGACACCTATCACCTCTTTGAGATGGAGCCGGGCGTCCCCACCTTTGCCTATGACCTGGAAGCCGCCATTGCCGACGGCTATCTGGTTTGGCCGGCGCCTAAGGCGGTGCCGGTCAAGTTTTTGCGCCAGGGCATCCGCTATGATGACCTGTCGCCGGAAGAGCAGGCGCAATGGGATCTGCTGGAATGGAATGAGGAAGGCGCCGCGCCGGAGGTCATCGAGGCGGCGGCGCTCAACCAGTGGCTCTTTAACGAAGACACGGTGGACAAGGTATTACAAGCGCTCATGGAGCATGGCCTAAAGGTGGCCGGCAGCGACCGGCTGGGCAAAACGATCATCTTTGCCAAGAACCACCATCACGCCAAGTTTATCGAGGCGCGCTTTGACAAAAACTATCCCCACCTGGCCGGTCACTTTGCCCGTGTCATCGACAACTACCAAACCTACGCCGAGAACCTGATCGATGATTTCGGCAAACGGGAGAGCGCGCCCCACATTGCCATTTCGGTTGATATGCTCGACACCGGCGTCGATGTGCCGGAGGTGGTCAATCTGGTCTTTTTCAAGCCGGTGCGCTCCAAGACCAAATTCTTCCAGATGATCGGGCGCGGCACCCGCCTCTGCC
This sequence comes from Caldilinea sp. CFX5, assembly GCA_021405325.1. The sequence continues at coordinate 3,627 of QWII01000158.1, forward strand.
CCGATCTCTTTGGGCCGGGTGAAGACAAAAGCTGCTTCTACATCTTTGATTGCTGCGATAACTTTGCCTTTTTCAACTACAATCCCAAAGGGGTCGAAAGTAAGACGCCGCTGCCCTTGCGCCAACGGCTCTTTATCGGGCGGCTGGAACTGCTCTTCGCCCTCGCCCTGCCCAAGGCGACCGACCCCGACCTGGCGACGCTGGCCGGTGCGCTGGTCGATGGCCTCCATGCCTATGTCGCCGCCATGCCGCTGGAAAACTTTCTGGTGCGCCCGCAACGCCAATATGTGGATCCCTACCGCCATCGCGCCCGCTGGGAGAACTTGCGCCGCACCGAGGTCAACGAGCTGATCGCCCATGTTGCCGCCCTGCCCAGCCAACTGCCCGACGAGCCGGAGCCGGCCAAACGCTTTGACCTACTGCTCTTACAATTACAACTGGCGCTGTTGGAAGGGAAAGGCGCCGTCGTCCGCACCCTGCGTGATCAAGTCATGACAATTGCGCACCGGCTGCAAGACAAGCGCGAGATCCCCACCATGCGCGCCCAGCTTGAGCTGATCCTGGCCGTACAGGAGGACGCTTACTGGGTCGGCATCACCCTGCCCCGCTTGGAAGAGCTACGCCGCGCCCTGCGTGATCTGGTGCAACACATTGCGCGCCAGGAACGCAAGATCCTCACCACCGATTTCACCGACGAGATCGGCCAGATTCAGGAAGCGGCGGTGCCTTATCTCACCGGCGGCGTCAACATCGCCCAATATCGCAAAAAGGTCGAGCAATTCCTGCGCAGCCACCAGGATCATATTGTCATTCACAAGATCCGGCGCGCCCAACCGCTGACGCCGCTCGACCTGAGCGAACTGGAACGCTTCTTCTTTGCCGCCGAGGGTGGCGTGAGTCGCGCCGAATTCGAGGCGGCCTATGGCGTGCAGGAAAATCTGAGCAGCTTTATCCGCAGCCTGGTCGGGCTGGATCGCAAGGCGGCCAAAACCCTCTTCGCCCGCTATCTCGACGACAAAACTTGCACCGCCGACCAGATTCACTTTGTCAACGACCTGATCGACTATCTCACCAAGAATGGCGTCATGAACCCCCACCTACTCTACGAACGCCCCTTCATCGACTACCACGCACTTGGCCCCGATGGTCTCTTTGACAATGCCAGCCTCGCTGATTTGTTGCACCTCATCGACGAGATCAACAACACCGTCGCCGTCCGCTTTACCCCGCCCTATCCCCCAGCCCGCATTGTTGGGGCATAAATCAGATTGATTTGTTACGCAGGCCGCCTCGTAGGGGCACGATATTGCAGATTAACAAATTATTACTGGTATCGTAGGTGCGGTTTGTAACCGCACGGCTCCCAGAGAAACGTGCGGTTACAAACCGCACCTACGATACCGGCATTATTTCGGAAAATTACAATAGCTTGCCCCTACGAGGCGGCCTACCAATTCGGCAACACATCGGTATAAAAGCCAAACAGTCCAATCAGGAGCAACAACGCACCCGAAGCGCCGGTCAACAATCGATAGTTGCCGGTCAACCAGCGGGTGAAATGGCGCTGGAAGGGCATTGTCACCAGCGGCAGCAACACCAGCGGCCAACCAAAGCCCAATCCGAAGGCCAGAAAGTAGGAGAGGCTATCAGCAAGACGTGTCACGCTGCCAGCGCCCAGGAGAAAAGCGCTGATCACCAGCGGCCCGGCACAGGGTAAGGTCATCGGCCCCAACAAGAGGCCATAGACAAAGGCCGCCAGATAAGGGTTGCGCAACGCCGGCGTCTGGGCAGAAGCCAGGCGGTTGAAGGGGTTGTAGCCGATGAGTATCAACAGCCCCAGCAGCACCACCACGCCGTAGATCACCGGCAGCAACACCGGCAAGATCGTGCTAAAAGAGCGTTGCAGCAGAAAGAGCAACAACCCCAGCGCCAGCATCAAGACCAGGACGCCGGCCAAGACCAACAGCCCCAGCCATTTGGTCGCCCCTTTGTGACCGCTATTTTGTAAATTCCCCGCCAGAAAGGCAACCAGGCCCGGATAGAGCGGCAAGATGCAGACATTGGTCAAAATCGCGCCGTTGCCCAGCACAAAAGCTTGTAGATACTGTTCCATGATTGTGTTTCCCAGAGAATTACAAATCAGGTCACATGAAGTGGGTTCACCACAAACCATGAAAATTAACCACGAAGACGCAAAGGACACGAAGGTTTTCAAGCCTTTCTTCGTGAACTTCGTGCCTTTGTGGTTATTTTCACAGCAGGCATCATGTCTGAGGACGCCACAAACGATGAAAATGCAACAGGGATTTCACCGATTTCACAGATTTTTCTATTTGTGAATCGGCGTAATCGGTGAAATCCCTGTTATTTACAGAACAGCCAGAAATAGAACGCGGATTAGACAGATGCAGCGGATTGTACCGGATCAATCCAGTAAAAAAAATCGGCGCTAATTCGCTAAATCGGCTAAATCCGCGTTCCCATTTGGAATTCCTGCTGTCTATTGTCCCATATTGGCCAAAATCTGGTCGCCGCTCTCGTAACCGGTGACGAGGTCGCTGTGGGAGCCATCGGGGAGGATGAGAAAGTGAGGCGTGGCGGGTGGGTTGGCGATGGTCTGCCCAAAGGTTGCGGCCAACGCTTGCACCATCTCCGGCGTGGCGACGGCGAAGGTCCAGTCAAAGCCGTTGTCATCGGCGTACTGGGCCAGGGTCGCCGGCGGCAAATCGGTCTCGACGCTGATGGCGATAAAGACGGCGCTTTCAGGATTGGCTTTGGCGGCGGCGCTCTTTACATTGCCCAATTGCTCGCGACAGTTGGGACACCAGGTCGCCATCGCTTCGACAAAGACCGTTTTGCCGGGAAAGTCGGTCAGGGTAAAAGGTTCGCCGGTGCGGGCATTGGTCAAAGTGATGGTTTGCCAGGGGAGCAATTCCATCATCATGGCTGGTTCAGCGGCGGCGCTCTCCGTCATGGCGTGAGTTTCGGTCATCATCATGCTGTCGGTCATCGCGTGCGTGTCCGTCATCATCGCACTGTCAGTCATGGCATGAGTATCCGTCATCATCATGCTCTCGGTCATGGCATGAGTTTCAGTCATTGCCATTGTCTCCGTTATAGCATGGCTGTCGCTCATGGCGCTTTGCTCTGCCGGCTTTTCCGGCATGGCCGCTTCCGGGGCCGGCGGCGCGCCGCACGCGGTCAAGAGCAGGAGAGCACTCAGGGTTGTCACAAACCATTGTCGTAATTGCATTAGAAAACTCCTTGTGGATTTGTCTTCGTCATCAGTAACGATTTGGAACGGGGCTACCCTTCCTGGAAGAGGCAACGAGTATCCGCCACTTCCAAATGTTTGCCGCCTCTTCCAGGAAGTAGCCATGCACCATTGTGCGCCACAGCCAATGAAAACAACAGGGATGCCGCAGATTTCAAAGATTTATATTGCAAATTAATCTGTATAATCTGCGAAATCCCTGTTGTTTTCAAGGCAGAGTAGCCAGCCTCAGCATAGTTGGCAGCGCTTACCAGAAAGTGGCAAAATTGTTACAGAACTCTTACGGCTTGTGGTCTGGGTAAGCATTGGTACCGTGAGTTTGTCACCAAAACGGTCCGTCGATTGACATACTTATTGATCGCCCGTTCAAGCCGGCCACCCTTAGCCCACCAGGTTGGCAATTGGTCCTTTGCCCAACACCAGCAGGAGCGTTATATTGACCGATGCACACAACCGTCATGAACAATGAGCGAAGGCTGCCGATGACAACTGTCGAGATGAGTCTTGCCGAGAGAGCCGATGAGCCGGCGCTGTGGGTGAGCGAGTTGTATGCGCTCCACGCCACGGCCATCTGCGCCTATATTCACAGCCTGGTGCAGGATTGGCCGCTGGCCCATGACCTGACTCAGGAGACCTTTTTAGAGCTTTACCAGACGCGCGTCCGGCTCTACGGCGTCACCAACCGCCGCGCCTGGCTCTACCGCATTGCCAGCCACGTCGCGCTCAATGCGCGCAAACGGCGGCGCCGCTTTGCCTGGCTGCCCTGGACGGCGGCGCTGGATCGTATCCACTTTCACTGGACGAACATGGAAGTTGATCTACAGAATCGGGATGCGGTCGCTACGGCGTTGGCGGCACTGCCGGAACAGTATCAGGCGCCGCTCTTGCTCTATAGCGTCTACGACTTTACCACCCAGGAGATTGCCGAAATGTTGGGGATCAGCGTCGATGCCGTCAAGCAGCGGCTCCACCGGGCGCGTGACCGCTTTCGCCAGGCGTATCAGGCCGGGGATGACGCCCTGGGGATGAGGGGAGAGAAATAAGATGATGTACGATCACAAGCAAATTCAAGCGTTGCTTATTACCTATGGGGAGTTAGATGACACTACCCGCCGGCAGATCGATGAGCATCTAGCCCACTGTCCTGCCTGTGCGGCCGCCCTCGCCGCCCATCGGCAAACCGATCATCTCCTGCGCACCTGGACGGCGCAAAAGGAACAGCAGTTGCGGCAGCAGCCAACCTGGTCAACCAGCACGCCACCGCTACGTGTGCGACAGGTTATGCAACGTGCCCGCACGCCCAGGCGCGATCATTGGTTCTTTTACCTGGCCCGTTTGCGCACGCCATTTCTACAAGCAAGCGTGGCTGGGGTACTCCTGGTTTTGCTGGGCATGTTGGTCTTCAATTTCAGCCGTCGGTTGCCGGTGGTTGAGCCTGGACGTGTGGCAACCACAACAACACCGCCAGCTCTGTCAGCCACTCCGCAACAAACGACCATTCGCTTTGCGCTCCCGCGCTACCAGAAAGGGAATACTTTCGCCTTTGTCTACGAATTTGAAGCGGCCAATCCTGATCTGCAAGTCGAACTTGTTACCTTTGAAACCATTCTCAACATCGATGATCTGCATTGGCTCGACCCCGACTCTGCTGCCAAAGTTGCCGCCAGTGCGGATGTGATTGCCGGTATTGTTGACCATTCAATGGTTGAAGCTGGTCTTGTGCGCGATTTACGGCCGTTCATCCAAGCCGATGCCAACTTTACCGAAGAGGACTACTATCCTCATGCCCTTACCAGCTATACATGGCAGGGAGGACTTTGGGCGTTGCCTTCGGTGATGGATGTTTCGCTGCTCTTCTATGATAAGGATGCCTTTGATAAAGCCGGTGTGGCTTACCCTAAAGTAGGCTGGACTTGGGAAGACTTTGCCGCGACGGCGCAAGCTGTCACTTTGCGTAAGGGGGAAGAAGTCCAACAGTGGGGCTATGTCGAAAGTTGGTACTCACCCCAACAATTTATTGAAAGTCAAGCCGGGCCATTCTTTGATGAGCGCACCACACCCGCAACTTCACGTTTACTCCATCCGGCGGTGCTGGCTGCGCTGCAACGCTATACAGAGCTATACACGGTACGTGGTGCAAGTCCTTATCAGGCGCGCCCGACGACCGATACCTACACAGAATCACCCTTAATCAGCCAAGGGCGCGCAGCTATGTGGCCGGATTATTTATCCATGTGGCAGTGGCGCAAGGAGAGTCACGCCCAGTTGGGTGTGGTTCCTTACCCGCGCAATGGCAGCCATACACGCAACTCACTGGTGCGTGTACATGAAGCGTTCGCGCTGAGTGCGCAAAGCGCCCACCCAGAAGCAGCCTGGCGTTGGTTGCATTTTCTCAGTACCAAGACAAGTCCTCCCTACATCACAACCGGCTTGTTGCCTGCCCGCAAATCAGTGGCGGCTGAACAGCAGATTTGGGAAAAGATGGACCCCGAACTGGCAACGGCTGTGCGTTATGCCCTTGAGCATAGCTATGCCCCGTCCTATGTCTATCCAATTATGAACTCCGAAGCGATCTGGCACGCGCAAGAGACCGCCTTTGCCGCCATCTTGCAGGGGCAAAAACCGGTGGAAACCGCAATGGCGGAATGGCAGGCCGTCGTGCAGCAACAGGTATCAATAGTGACAGATCCGCCATCTGCCCAATGCCAGATCACTACACCAAGCGAGGGGGCAACCGTCAACGGCACCATAATCCTACAGGGAACGGCGACGAATCCAAACTTTGCCTACTATCAGGTACTCTATGCGTCCGGTCATGGCAATGATGAACCACTGAACTTTTTATTTCAGGAAAGTCAACCGGTGCAAGAGGGTGTATTGGGGGGCTTTGACAGCACAATTGTCCCCGATGGCCCGTATACGTTGAGCTTGCGTGTCGTTGACCAGTCGAGCAATTACGTTGAATGTCTGGCGCATATCGTCGTACAACAACAAGCATCGGCTGTGACGAATCCCTCACCAGCCCGCTGTCTGGCGCGAGATGCAACAATTACCGCACCAGCCGAAGGCGCAACGGTCAGCGGGGTCGTGACCATACGGGGAACAGCGACTGATCCGTCCTTTGCCTACTACCATGTGCTCTATAAGTCAAGGAATGGCAACAATAAAGATTGGGGCTTTCTTTTTGAGGAAAAAGAAGCTGTACAAGAGGGTGTGCTGGGGCGCTTTGACAGCACCATCCTCCCCGATGGGCCGTATACTTTGAGCTTGCGCGTCGTTGATCAATCGGGCAACTATGCTGAATGTTTGATGAACATTGTCGTACAACAACAAACACTGGCTGTGTCCACTCCGCCGCCAGCGCAATGCCAGATCACCACGCCAACCGAGGGGGCCACTGTCAGTGGGGCAGTGATGATCAAGGGAACGGCTGCGCATCCGTCTTTTGTCTACTACGCGATAACTTATACACCGGGCCATGACGCAACTGAAGCGGGAATCTATCTAGCCGGTAATAACCAGCCTGTACAAAATGGCGAATTAGGTGGCTTTACCAGTAAAAATGTACCCAACGGCCCTTATACATTGGTCTTGCGTGTTGTCGATCAGACCGGCAATTTCGTCACCTGTCAAGTGAACATCGAAGTTCGCAATTAAGTGGTTGTTTCAACCCTGTTCGTAGCCGGTCTGGGACTAGCTACGAACAGGCTTTGTCGTGGGGTAATCAACGCGACCGTTTTAACAGATTGCGTTGACGATAAACCTCCGCTGCCTCGCGTACCATTGCGGCGGTTGTGACTGCGCTATAGCGACTTTCCAGTGCCGTCGCCATCTCTTGCAACTGGTCATAGGTCGAGCGTCCGGGCCGCATAATTTCATACATGCGCAACAATTCGTCGTTGGGTACGGCGGTCAACTCCGCAGCGCGAGTCAAATTCTCCGCCAGTTGGGTAAAGCCGGCCCCTTGCGCCACTGCCGCCTGCGCCCGCAACGTCTCCGCCCCAATGCGCAAATCTGCCGGCGACAACTCCCCCAGCGTCGCCAACCCAATCGCTGCTGCCGGCCGCCCACTCGCCGCCCGCAACGCCCCTGCTTCCTGCTCCATCAACGGATAATTGTTCTGCCTCTCATCCACAGCGCCACCCATTCTTCTTGTCTTCCTGTCTTCTTGTCTTCTGCCTTCTAAACCTCAGGTTCCCAATCAAAGAACAACTCACTCGGCGGCTCATCGGTGATCGCTTCGGTTTCGCGCCGGTGGAGGAGCGCCGTCTTGACGATCAGCTTCAAGCGCGCCCAGTTGTCGATCTTCACGCCGACCGGCTTGGTCGCTTCGCCTTTGGCATAACGCGCCGCGTTGCGGCCAATCGCCTCGTAGGTTTCCAGCGTCAGGCTGGGCGATTGGGGGAAAAGTTCGAGATTGTTGAGGCGGGCCAGCCCCTTCTTGTGGATAATCGTCGTGCCGCGCGACTGGATGCCAATGCTGATGCCCGACCCGCTCATCTCCGCGCCAATCTGGCCGATGGCAGCGCAGTCGGAGGTGTGATGCACCTTGACCACACGCGCAATCAACCCTTCCTTGGCAACGCCGGTGAGGATCGCTTCCAACACGGCCTGGTGATCCAGCCCGCCGATGGTGCGGGTCAATTCGCGGTTAAAGGCCGGCCCCACCGCCACGATCACCTCTTTGCGTGTGCCATCTTTGGCCGGGCCGACATCGACCAGTTTCGGGCTGGGGTCGCCGATCTGCGGATTGATAAAATCACGCGGCGATTTGGCTTGGGGAATGCGTTGGATTTCGTCCCAGCGTTCGCCTTGCAAGCGATAGCCAGTGCTGGGGCCGGTGTAGTCATTGACATCGTTGATACCACTCAGGACATGGAAATTACGGTCAAAGATCGCCGCCGGTTGCAGATAGTCGCCGGCAATGCGTTGGCGTCCCATTTCCAGTAGGTTGTGTGCAGTCTTGGTAAAGCCGCGCTTTTGCAGAGCAGCGACGACCGTCAACATATTCTGGTCGCCGGCCAGGAAACGGTCAGCGGCGGCCAGGTCAGCGACAAGGTCGCGATCCTGCATGTCGTCGCTGCTGTGACCGGCGGTGGCGGCGTCCACTTCGGCATCGGTAATCGGCGGGAAGCCCAACTCGGCGTAGACCGCTTGAATCGCCTGCGCACCCTGACGGCGAATCGCCAGCGCTTCCTCTTCGGTAATGGGGCGCAGACCGGCATCGACCTGCATGTCGCGCTGGAGGACGTTGTAGTCGTCAAAATCTTCGGCGTCATAGTTGCCGCCGCCAAAGAGGTTGTCCCGCTTGGGGACGGCGCTGTAACCGGAGTGAATAAAATCGGTGCCAGGGATGAACTGGCACATGAGCTTGGCCGTCTTGCGAATGGCGGAATGGGAGGCCAGCGCATCATTGCCGGAAGCGCATTCCAGCCCCAACATGGAGGCAATCAAATTTTCCGCCAGCACGGCGCGCACACCGCCCGGCAACGCTTCGGGCAGGGCGATACAGGAGATGGATCCGTTTTGCACCCCCTGGCTCCCCGCCCCACGCGTCACCAATAGACAGCGCGCTTCCAGATAAAGCATCGAACATTGCTCGGCATTGCCCATGAGCGCTTCCGACCCGGTGCCGGAGGTAAAGCGCACTTTGACGCCCCGCGACGCATAGGCCGATGCCAGGAACGCTTTTGACCAGGGCGTATCATCGCCATCGGCAAAGGTGCGTTCGGTGCCGTAGACGGAGAGCGTTTCGGCGTAGGTGGTCAACCCCTTCATCGCCAGTTGCAGACTGAGCCGTTCTTCCACGGCGCATTGAGTCAAGACGCCGCCCCGTCCCGTCTGCGTGCCGACCAGGATAGCGAGGGCGTTGAAGGGGGCGTTGCGCGCTACGCGCACGGTCGTTTCTACTTCGGCAAAGCCACGTAACGCCGCTTCAGCGGCGTCGGCGGCCAGTAACGCCGGGTGTTCTTTCCAGTTGGTGACATGGGCCTGGTTGGCCGGCGTGCGGCGCACGCGCATCTTCGCCAGCCCCATCATCATCTCCAACACATTCATGTGGCGCATGATGTCGCAAAGCTTGGCTGGCGTGCAGCCCTCGACCAGCCGGCGCACCTCCCGCTGGCTCACGTTGATGTCCACCAACATGCGGGCGATGTGGGCCGAAGGGGTCGCCATTGCTTCTTCGGCGACGGCCAGGTTGAGTGCATGGTCAGCGATCCAGAGATCAATGGCATCAAAGTCGGTGCGCGCTTTGCCATCCAGTTCGACGACGATCCCATCGGCCAGGCGCAGGCTCGGTTGGGGGTCATAGGGGCTGTCGGTGACGATCAAGCCCGCTTCGGCCCACGGCTCGACAAAGGTCTCTTTGTTGATGTCGCGATCGGCTAATACTTGAAAACGTTTTGAGTGCATGGTGTTATTCCAAATCTTCGCTTAGGCCCAGGGCGCGTAGGCGTGCAGCGAGTTTTGCAGCGCGTTGCTCTGCTTGCTCCGCCCGCAACTGCTCCTGCTTCGCCCGTTGCTCTGCTTGCTCCGCTCGTTGCCGCTCTGCCTGGTATTCTGGTAAGATGAAGCCACGATAGACTTCATCTTCCACCAGGTCAACCAGACGTGGCTTACGCGTCAAGTCGGCAATGCGGAATTGAAACCCTGGTAATGCTTCCGAGCGAATAATTTGCTCTGGTCCGGCGTCGATCTCTTCATATTTGCCGGCGGCATTACGGCGGTAGAAGGCACGATGCTCGCCGCTGGGATCGAGAATAAAATATTCGTGGAAACCGATGATTTCATACTCGCCTTTTTTCACGACCGTATCACGCTCGATGTCATCTTCACTAGAGTCGGAGAGCGCTTCAATACAAAGGTCGCAAATGCCCCGGTAGGTGCGATCATCATCGTGCAGCGTCAACGTATTGTCATTGCGAACAATAAAGAGATCCGGTTTGCGAATGGTGGTTTTGTGCGGTAAGTTCAGGCGAACGCCAAATTCCAATCCCGCTTTCTTTGCAATTGGATTTACTTCAAGAAACTCTCGCACCAAATCATTGAACCAATCATAGGATGAATATTGCTTTAAGTCGGACACGGGGACTTCCTCTAGGATGCCGTTGTTCCATTCGTAGTTGAAGTAGGGGTGATCGTAATAGTCACGCCAATACTCTTCTTCCGTTACATACTTGCCGGCTTCTGAGCGTGGTTCAAGTCGATCAAGCGTTGCCACACCGTTCAGGTGGTGCGCTTGCTCCTGCTTGCTATGACCATTCCGACCAATCACTTCTTTGAATTTGATTGCCATTACCAACCTCCTGGGGGTTCAACTTGCGCTATACTGGTAGCCATAGTATAGCGCAGGTGCATAACTAAAGCAATCCGATTACATCGCCTTGACCGGCGGCGCACCGGCCAGGGCAAAGGCGTCATCCTCCGGCGCATAGCCGATGTCGTTGCGCGCATCGGTCAGGTCGAGCCGTTTCCAGCGGTTGTTGGAAATGCCGTGGTAGACGCCGTACATGAGATCATCGTTGGCTTCGACGCTGGCCGTGACCAGCTTGGTCAAATCTTCCATCGTCAGGATGATGTCAATGTAGGGGTGGCTCAGGTCATAACGGTTGTCATAGTTGGGGTCTTGACCGGGGCGGTAGGAGACTGCGCCAAAGCGCAGGCAGATCGACGACAGTTTGTGGGTATGGGCATAGTAACGGGCCAATGCTTCGCCCCAGCATTTGGTTGCGCCGTAGAGATTGATCGGGTAGACCGGCATGTTGGTCTGCACCTGCACCTCGGCCGGGTAGCCAAAGACAGCGTTGATGCTGCTGGCAAAGACGATGCGCCGACAACCGGCTTGATGCGCCGCCTCAAAAGCGTTATAGGCGCCGATGACATTGTTGGGCAGCAGGCTCTCCCACGGCGCTTCCATGCGCGGGTCGGCCCCCAGGTGAATGACGGTGTCGATCCCGGTGCAGAGGGCGCGCACGGCGGCGAAATCCGCCAGGTTGGCCTCCACAAAAGGAAAACCGAAGGTCTCTTGCGGGGCGCGCACATCGGTCAACAACAAATCATACGTCTCTTTCCACTGGTTGGTTAAAAAGGAGCCAATGCGACCGGCCGCACCGGTGAGTAAAATTTTGCGTTTCATACGGGTGAATACTTTCTGTTGGTCTTTTCCTATTGCGAACAATTTTATTTGAAGTCCGTTGATCTTATCAAAAGCCGCCTATTCCGACAAGCCGAGGGATAAACTCGCTGGCGTAAGCGTTGGGTTTATGATCGCCGGGTTCATGAACATTAGGTAAATAAACCGGTAATCGTAGGTGCGGTTTGTAACCGCACTTGCTCCCTGGGAACCGTGCGGTTACAAACCGCACCTACGATTACCGGCCGCCTCAGCGGCTAGTATCTCAGCCGCTGAGGCGGCTTCTCGCTGTTAGACGGCAGTTTCAACTGCTCTATCCTTCCCCATTACCCCAAATGTTGTCATTCATACAATTTCCGCCAAGATTGCGTGTCCTTATTGCAAAAATTTGTAATAAACCGCACTTCATTCCCAACTATTAGAGGGTAGACTGTAGAACAAGTATTCGCCAACTTTGTTCTTGTTCAAACTCATTTCACGAACCATTCCCCATTTTCCAAGTAAGGAGATTCCACCACATGCAGGGATTGAAGCCCATTCGTCTGGTAGCGCTGCTTTGCGTTGCCTTTTTATTGCTGGCCTGTACGCCATCCGGCGGGACCAGCGGGCAAACCGAGAGCGCTTCCACCGCGAACGTTGCCGAAACCAGCAGCAAGCTCAACGTTGTCACTACGGTCTCTCCCGTCACCAGTATTGTCTACAACATTGGCGGCGACCGGATCAACTTAATCGGCATTGTGCCGGAAGGGGTCAATTCGCACACCTTCGAGCCGGCCCCTTCGGATGCCAAGACGCTGGCCGCAGCGGATCTGATTTTCATCAACGGTCTCAACCTGGAAGAACCGACCCGTGAATTGGCCGAAGCCAACCTGAAAGAGGGTGCTGAAATCATTCTGTTGGGCGACCAGACGATCACCCCGGAGCAATATGTCTTTGACTTCTCTTTTCCCGAAGAAGCGGGCAGTCCCAATCCACATCTCTGGCCCAATCCTTTTCATTCCCTGAAGTATGCCGAACTTGTGCGCGATGCCTTGAGCGTCCGTGACACTGCCAACGCCGACTATTACCAAGCCAACTATGACGCCTTTGCCGAACGCATTGCCGCGCTTGACGAAGCAATTAAGGCCGTTGTCGCTACCATCCCCGAAGCGAACCGCAAATTGCTCACCTATCATGACTCGTGGGCCTACTTTGCGCCGCTCTATGGCATGACCGTGGTCGGCGCGATCCAACCCGCTGATTTTGCCGAACCGTCGGCGCGTGATGTGGCCGATCTCATCACCCAGATCAAGGCGGAACAGGTGCCGGCCATCTTTGGCTCCGAGGTCTTTCCCTCCCCCATCCTCGAACAGATCGCCAAAGAGAGCGGCGCCGCCTATGTTGATGACCTGCGCGATGACGATCTCCCCGGCCAACCCGGCGACGCCAATCACTCCTATCTGGGCTTGATGGTCGAAAACATGAAGGTCATGGCCGGCGCGCTGGGCGGCGATCCCGCCGTCATCGCCGACTTTGACACCAGCAACATTCCCGGTAGTGATAGTGCTGTTGAACAGGCGCAGTAGTTCAGTAAGACAGTGAGACAGTAGTTCAGTAAAACAGTAGGCTTGCGCTCTCATGGCTGCACAACTGATTCACTGTCTTACTGTCTTACTGACCTACTGTCTCACCATTTCACGGAGAAATCAACTTTGCAACCATTAATCGAACTCAAAGACGTAGCGTTTGGCTATGGCAAGACGCCGGTGTTGCGCGATATTAATTTGCATATTCACCCCGGTCAATTTGCCGCCGTTGTGGGGCCAAGCGGCGCGGGCAAAACGAGTTTACTCAAGCTGATTTTAGGGACAGTACAGGCCACACACGGCCAACGCACGATCAACAACACCAGTTTGCAGCCCCGCAACAAACTGCGCGTCGGCTATGTGCCGCAACTGGAAACGGTCGATTGGAACTTCCCGGTGACGGTGGGCCAGGTGGTGTTGATGGGGCGCACCGGCAACGGAACCTTCTGGCCCTGGCCCAGCCGCACGGATCGGCGCATGATGGCGGAAGTTCTGGAACAACTGGGCTTGGAGAAGCTGACCAACCGCCACATCCGCGATCTCTCCGGCGGACAACAGCAGCGGGTCTTTTTGGCGCGCGCCCTGATCGCGCAACCGGACATCCTGGTACTCGATGAGCCAACCAGCGGCGTGGACATGCGCACTGCCGAAAATGTTCTTCATCTGCTGGCCGATCTCAACCAACGGGGCATGACGATTTTGATCACTACTCATGATCTCAACGCCGCTGCCGCCCACTTGCCCTGGGTCATCTGCCTGAATCGCACAATCATTGCCCAGGGGTCGCCCGAAGTGGTCTTCACCGAGCCGATCCTCAATGAGACCTACCAGGGCGATATGTTGGTGATTCGCCATCAAAACATGATCTTTGTCCATCAGCGCCCCCACGATCACACCTATCATGACATTCTGCCCAACCCTGTGCTAGGTCATGCACTGACCAATGTGACGGCTCCCGCCCCTGGCGACACGGCCAGCATTGTCCAGGAGATCGACACCATGTTGCAAGAGCAACCGACTAAAGGGGTGCAGACGCGTGATCTGGCTTGAACCTTTTCAATTTGAGTTTTTCCGCAATGGTACGCTGGTTGCCGTGTTGGTCGGTGGCTTGTGTGGCATGATCGGCGTCTATATCGTGCTGCGCGGGATGAGCTACATCGGCCACGGTCTTTCCCATGCTATCTTTGGCGGGGCGGTGGTCTCTTATGTCATGCAGTGGAATTTTTATCTGGGCGCGGGCTTATGGGGCTTTATTGCTGCGCTCTTGATCAACCAGACCGTGCGCCGCACGAAGATCAACGCCGACGCCGCCATCGGCGTGATTACCACCGCCAGCTTTGCCGTGGGCGTGGCGCTGATCAGTCGCTACCGGAGCTTTACTCGTTCGTTTGACGCCGCCCTTTTTGGCAATATCTTGGGGGTGACGCAGCAGGATGTGACGGTTGTCGCCATTGTCACCGTCATTGTTGCGCTTTTTATTTTTGTTCTTTATAAGCAACTGCTCTTTACCACCTTTGATGCTGAAGTGGCGCAGGTCTATGGCGTGCAGACCGCGTGGATCGACACGCTTTTCGCCCTAGTGCTGGCTGCGGCGTTGATTGCCTCCATGCAGATCCTCGGCGTCACCCTGATCGCGGCGGCGTTGGTCATCCCAGCCATCACCGCCCGGCTGCTCACTGATAGCTTCGACCGCATGATCCTGCTCTCCACTGGTTTGGGCATGATCAGCGGCTTCTTTGGCATGGTCATCAGCTATTATGTGGACATTGCCAGCGGCGCGACGATTGTGATGTTACAGGCCGCCCTCTTCGGCTTGGTGTTGGCGATCACTGCGTTGCAAAAACAAGCCGAACGGCGGCTGATGCACACGCATGTATAACGCCTTTTTTAGCGTGTCAACATGCGTTCCGCCACCAGCTTGACCGGCGGTGAGCCATAACTGAGCAGCATGTCATGGAAGGTTTTCAAGGTAGCGTGCGCACCTTGTTGCGGCCACCACTGCCTGCGCAGTTCATGGATCGCCGTCTTGCCCAGCAAGTAGGCGGAGGGATAGGTCGGGTTGTCGTGGGTGGTGTAGCGGCGCACCTCCCCTTCGGCCATGCGGCGATCCAGGCGGACTTCGCGGCAGAGCAGATCGACCGCTTCGTCAAAACTCATACCACGGGTATGCAACCCACAATCGACCACCACCCGCGCCGACCGCCAGAGCGCATTGCGTAACTTGAAAAGCTGTACCGCCGGCTCGGTCATAAAGCCGGTCTCGGCCATTAGATCCTCGGTGTACAGCCCCCAGCCTTCGACAAAGAGCGGGCTACTAAAATAGCGCCGCATGGGCGAGTTGACCGTCGCCAGCTTATGGTGCGCCATCTGGGTATGGTGGCCGGGGTAAATCTCATGCAGGGTGATCGAGCGGGCAAAGGCATAGCAGTTGTCGCGCTCATGTTGCCGCTGCCGTTCAACGGGCGCCTCCTGATCTAACGCCGTCAAACGCAACTCGCTACGCAAGCCATCGGCAAAGGGAGGCGTCGTGAACATCAACCCCAGCGGCGCACTGGCGCGTAGATAGTCGGGCAACCAGGCCACGTCGCACGCTTCGCCGGTCGGCAACGTAATCAGATCCTGGGCCACACAATGGGCACGCGCCCGCACCATCTCCGCATAATAAATCGCCCGAAAATCAGCGCCTTGGGGATGCTGATCTTTCACCCGTTCAATCTGCTCCACCCAGGAAACAGTCGCATCCAACACATCAGCATAGCGTTCCAGCGCAGCTTTGTCGGCGACCATCTGAGCCAGACCAAATTCGTAGAGCGATTGATGGTCAAAGTCCAGCAGGTGAAAGTGGCGGAGCAGAAAATCAAAATGGTCGGCCCCACAGGCAAAATGGCCCTGCGCACGCGTCGCAAGCCGCTGTAAAAAGCTCTCAAAGTTGGTCAGCGCGCTTTGCCCAGTACGCACTGCCTCAGCTAGATCATGTTGGAGCGACGCCGGTAATGCTGCCGCAAAGCCAGGAATGGCGCTCTCCAAAAACTGTTGCAACCCTTTGGTCGCCGTCATCCCCATTGTCGCATGAAGGGGTGGCGTGGCCTCAGTCAAATTCTGCTGGGCGCTTTGTAGATAGGCCGGCGTGGCCTGGAGCCGTGCCAATAGATTTGCGCCCCGTTCTTCCGCCGATGCAGCGGTATGGCTCATCAAATCAGAGAAAGCGCTGCCTAACTGCTCGACATACCAATAGGGCGCGCAAGTCCAAATTGCCTGATCGGCCAGCCGGCGGAGCGCGGTTTCCAGGTCAATCTGCACCACCTGTAGATCCATCTGCTCATCGGGTGTCAGGCTACGGCGATCCAACTGTTGTAAACAGCGCAAAAAGGAGCGGCGCTTGGCGGCTTCTTCAGCAAAGGCATGGGGCGAAAGCTCACCCAGCAGGTGGTCATTGTGGTGAACACCCAGCCGCGTCGCCGCAATCGGATCAAGCTGAAAGACAAAGTTCAGATATTCGGTGATCAAAGAGGAAAGTGTTGCCATTACTACTCCTTGCCTGAACGTGATTCGTGCTACGTGATTCGTGATTCGTTGCCTTCGACAGGCTCAGGCAACGAATCACGAATCACGTAGCACGTAATAAACATCAATAGACCTTCGCAAACGTGCCATCCGCCAGCGTGATGCCCGGCATGACCAGCCCCGGTTCGGCCAGATTGGGCAGTTCGTTGCGGAAGACTGCGCCGCCCCGCATCACCAACTGGATGTTGCGCAGGTCACGAATCTGCTGATCGGGTTTGCCGGCGACGACAATCAGGTCGGCCTGTTTACCGGCGGTCAGGGTGCCGGTCTCGGCGAGGACGCCACAAATTTTTGCGCCGTTGTGGGTGGCGGCTTGCAACGCTGCCAGCGGTGACAACCCTGCTTCGACCAGCAACTCGGCTTCGCGAATGGTGGCGACGGTGCCATCGACGGGATCGCTGGGCAGCAGATCGGTGCCGGTCGCCAGGGTGACACCGGCGGCGACGGCGCGGCGGATCGACGCCAGGTGTTCGACGGCGGCGGCTTTGGCCTTGCTCAACATCCACTCCTGCACGCCATGACGCCGCATATAATCCAACTCCTGGGTGACGCAGAGCGTCGGCACCAGATAGGTGCCGGCCTTTGCCATCATCGCGGCGGCTTCGTCGTCAAAAGCGTAGCCATGTTCAATACAATCGACCCCCAGCCGCACACAATCCTTGACCGGGTTGACGCCGCCAGTGTGTGACGCCACCAGTTTGTGCGCCGTATGGGCCACCTCGACCACGGCGGCTACTTCGTCATCGGCCATCTGTTTGTCCGCCGGTTTTTCGCCAGGGGTGCCGATGCCGCCGGTCAGGCAGATCTTTACCAGATCAGCACCGGCGCGTAACTGTTCGCGCGCTGCCCGACGAAAGCCTTCCACCCCATCCGCTTCCAGGCAGCCCACCGAGTTATGCCCATGCCCGCCGGTGGCGATCAACGCCAGCCCAGCCGAAAAGAGCCGCGGCCCGGCCAGCACCCCCTTGCGGATGGCGTTGCGCACATCAATGTCGGCGTTGTGCGCCTCGCCAACGGCGCGAATACTGGTCGTCCCGCTGTAGATCGCCTCCAGCGCCCGCCGGTAGACCAGCATCACCCGGTAGCCTTTGTCAAAGGGATCAATCCGCCGTTCGGGAAAGGGCAGCCGCAGCGCCAGATGGACATGCACATTAAACAGCCCCGGCAATACTGTCTTCCCCGCCAGATCGACGACGCGGTCGGTGTTATCCGGCTGTGGCGCGTCCACTGCCCCTGTATCACCACACCAGGCCAGTCGCGCCCCATCAATCACCACCGTGGCCCGCTCTATCGCCGCCGCCCCCGTCCCATCTACCATCCGTCCGTTGGTCAAAAATGTTCGCATCTTGGTTCGTCCTTCGTCTTGTCGTCGCGTGGTCGTTTAGTCGCTTGGTCGCGTAGTCGTTTGGTCTACGATCACCCAATTACCCAATCTCTGAATCTCTCAATCTCTTGATCTCCCATCATTTCCGCTGCCGCAACCCATCGCCCAACAAATTCGCCCCAATCACAAAAACAGCAATCGCCAGGCCGGGGAAGATGGCATTCCAAGGGGCGACACTGAGGATGGCGCGGGCTTCGCTTACCATGCTGCCCCAGGCCGGCGTTGGCGGTTGGACGCCCAAGCCCAGAAAGCTGAGCGCCGCTTCGGCCAGGATCATGCTCGACATGTTGACTGTGGCAATGACGGCCAGCGGTGGCAACACCGAGGGCAACAGGTGGCGCGCCAGGATGCGACGGTTGGGTGCACCCACGGTCTGCGCGGCCAGGACAAATTCCCGGTTGCGCAAGGAGAGCGTCGATCCGCGGCAAACACGGGCATATTGCACCCAAGTCACCAGCGCCAGCACCAGAATCAAGTTGGTTAGATTCTGCCCGATGGCGGCAATGACGGCAATGGCAATAAAGACCGGCGGAAAGGAGAGTTGGATGTCGATCAGGCGGGTAATCACCCGATCCACCCAGCCGCCATAGTAACCGGCCAGCAGCCCGGCCAGCGTGCCAATCGCGCCGCCCAGCAAAACTGAAAAGATGCCGACTGCGGTCGAGACCTGCGCACCGACCATCAGCCGCGAGAGCAGATCGCGCCCCAGCCGGTCGGTGCCGAGGGGGTAAGCCCATTCGCCCCCTGCTTGCCAGGCTGGCGGCAGCAACGCCTTGCGCAGTTCCTGTTGGGTATAGTCATGGGGGCTGAGTTGATGGGCAAAGAGGGCGACGCCAATCACGAGAATTACAATGGTCGCGCCGAGCCAGAGTTGTAGCTTCATCACTTATATCGATTCAGAAAATCATCAAAGATTGCGCAGATTACGCAGATTTTTTTATTCTCTAATCTGCGTAATCTACGCAATCTTTGATAGAAATTAATTGCTTTGGTGCGTCCGATTCATCTTACTGTTGTTGCCGAATACGGGGGTCGAGATAACTATAGAGCAGATCGACCACCAGGTTGATCAAGACAAAGCCCAGCCCCACCACCAGCACCACGGCGCGCACCAGCGGCAGGTCGCGATTCTGGATGCCTTGCAACATAAGCCAGCCGACGCCGGGCCAGGCAAAGACCGATTCGACCACCACCGAGCCGCCCAGTAACCCGCCCAGTTGCAAGCCCAGGACGGTTACGGTCGGGATCATGGTGTTGCGCAGGGCATGGCGATAGAGAACTGTCGCCGCCGCCAGTCCTTTGGCGCGCGCCGTGCGGATATAGTCCTGTGCCAACACCTCGATCAAGGTCGCCCGCACCAGCCGCGAGACCAGGCCAATGCTGCCAATCGCCAGGGTAAAGCCGGGCATGAGCAGGTGCCGCCAACTGCCGTCGCCGGAGGAGGGCAGCCAGCGCAGCCGGTCGGCAAAGGTCAGGATCAGGAGAATGCCCAGCCAGAAGGCCGGAATGCTAATGCCGACAAAGGTGAAGAGCGAGATCACCCAGTCGGCCACGCTGTTGGCCCGTGCGCCGGCCCAAACCCCCAACGGAATGCCAATAACAATAGTCAAAAAGAGGGCAAAGAGCGCCAGTTGAATGGTCGCCGGCAGCTTTTCCAGCACCAGGCCAAAGGCCGGCTCTTTGTAACGCAACGAATCGCCCAGATCCCCTTGAGCGGCGTCGCGCAGAAAGGTGAGATATTGCCGCCAGATCGGCTGGTCCAGCCCATACAACTGCGTAATGCGCGCCACATCTTCGGGGCTGGCATCCAGCGGGGCCAGCAGCGTCGCCGGGTCGCCGGAGAGGTAGATGAGCAAAAAGACCAACAAGCTAACCGCCAACAAGACCCTGAGGAGATGCTGAGCGCGGCGGACGAGGTAATAGATCATGGGTATTGGCTATTCTTGTGGTGTGGTGGGGGTAATTGGGTGATGCGGTGATTAGCTCTCATGTCAGTCGCAATCACCGCATCATCACTATGGCAAAGCTGTAGTTAGGCGACGGCAAATTCTGTATACGGGCGTACTTCGGCGGGGCGAAAGCCCAACACAATATCCTGCGCAGGAACGCCAGCTTCCAGCAGGTCGGTGGCGATCCCCTCTTCAGTGTCATCATACTGAATCCAGATCTTGTTATTGATGATGTCCACATGGATTGGCGTATGGTGAATATACTTGTGACCATGCCAGTTCACATCTAGGAGTAAATAGCTCTGATGTTCATCATCGAAGACTGGCCGCAAGGGATAGGCGCTATCTTTAGAGAAAAAGTCGGCGTATTCTTGCAGAATCTTTTTGATTATCTCTGCATAACTCAATTGGCTCATGTCCTCTATCTTATCACACCAAAGCGCATTTCATGAACAGGACTGCGCCGCCGCGATGATTCATGAAAGGGAAATGGGCAACAGTACCACTTTCAATCACGACCTTGAACAAGCAAGATTCTGCAAAAGTTGGCTCATCTACAGAAAGTGTGAACACCTGTCAGGTTTTGGAAACCTGACAGGTGTGGCGGGTCGAAACCTCACACTTTCTGTAGATGAGCGCAAAAGTTTACACGGATAGGAAAAACACTGTTGGTTTCTCATTCAATCGGTGCTTCTTCCTATCTGTGTAAACTAAGGTTTTTGCTTGAACTTTTAGAATCTCGTTGGGTAGCGCATAATCACCCAATCACCCAACGACCTTTACGCTGCCAACCGCATCCCACCCAACCGGATGACGCCATCTTGATGCGGGGCCCAGTCTTCGACTTCTTGGCGCACGCCAAAGAGACCTTGCTGATTCCAAAGAAAGACCCACGGGCATTCATCGTAGATCAGTTGGCCCAGTTGCTTGTAGAGGTCGTTGCGGGCGGCGGCGTCCAGGGTTTTGGGCGCGTCGTCGATCAACTGATTGGCGGTGGCGTTGTCATAACCCTGCCAGGCTGCGCCCTTTTTGCCGGAGTGGAAGTTGATGCTCACGGTGGCGTCGAGCAGAACGCCTACCTGTTGGAAGAAGAAGGCATCATGGGTCTTGCCCAGCACCCCTTCGACAAAGGGACTCCAATCCATCACCTGTACAGTGGTGCGCACGCCGATCTCCGACCACATACCGGCAATCGCTTCGCTGGCGAGTTTGTCGTTGAGATAGCGGCCATTGGGCGAGACCAGCGTCAGATCAAAGCCGTCGGCGTACCCAGCTTCGGCCAGCAGCGCTTTGGCCTTTTCCGGGTCATAAGCATAGGGTTGCAGATCGGGGTCGTGACCGGGGATGCCGGGGCCAAAGGGGCCGGCCAGGCGATAGGCGGCGTTGTTCATGACGGTGGTGATGATGGTGTCCACATCGGTGGCGTAGTTAAGCGCCTGGCGCACGCGCGCATCCTGCAACGCTTCGACCTTTTGCGAATTCAGCACAATGATCTGTGAACTGAGTTGGCGGAAGGAGAGGACTTCAGTACCCTCGTCGGCCTCCAACTCGGCCACCTGTAGCGGATCGACCGGCGTGATGATATGCGCTTCGCCAGTCTTCAACTCGACAACACGCGTCGCTCCCTCGGCCACCGGACGCCAGGTCAGCTTTTGCAGCAACGGTTGGCCGGTGAAGTGGGGCTGCTCAACCGCTTCCATGACCATGCTTTCGCCGGGAGTCCACTCGACAAATTTGTAGGGGCCGGTGCCGATGGCCTGTTGCGCCGGATCAACTTCGCCGTCCAGAATCGCCCGCGGCAGAATTTCACAGTAGCTGGCTAAAACCTCGGCCAGGAGGGCAAAGGGTGCTTCGGTCTTCATACGTACCGTCAACGGATCCACCACCTCGACTTCGATGACAGGGGCGAGTTGCGCGGCATAGACGTTTTTCAGATCCGGATCCTTGTAACGTGTAATGGTATCACGCACATGTTCAGCGCCAAAGGTTTCACCGTTGTGGAAGGTGACGCCCTCGCGCAGCTTGAACTCCCAGGTCGTGTCATCGACCACGCTCCATTCGGTCGCCAGCGCTGGGATGACCTGCATATCAGGCGACCATTCGAGCAGCTTGTCATACATGGCCCACATCATCCCCTTGGACGCGCCGGAGGTGGTGACATGGGGGTCGAGCGACTCAGCATCGACGCCCTGGACAATGACCAATTCGCCGGTGGGGCCGCTGGGCGCGGCGGGCGCTTCACTGGCCGGGGCCGCCGTCTCCGCCGGGGCGACCGGCGCACAGGCGCTCAACACGCCAGTCGCCGCACCGACGCCGACAAGGCCGGTCAGTTGCAAAAAGCGGCGTCGGCTCAGGCCAAAACGCCCATCGAGATGAATGGTGTCACGCATACAGTTTCTCCCAAGGTATGATTGGAACAGGATTGTTTTGTTGATTGCGCATCAAAAGATGAATTGCGGGGCCATTGTGGCTTCCATTATACTTGGCGTCTGTACAATTGACCAAGAATTAGTAGACGAAAGTCGTGTAGTCGTGTAGTCGTGTAGTCGTGTAGTCGTGTAGTCCAGAATCAGGAAACGCCAGAGCGTGCGTTGCACGGGTCACGGCGGTTCACACGACAGCACCATTGACTGACCGCTTCGCCCTCAACTGAAGTGCGCCCCCGCTGCTAAACCAAATTGCCCAGATTCGGCTTATTCCCTATAATCAGTAGATCGCAAGTAACTATACAAGGAAGCTGCGCCTCACCCTTTGGCAAAAGCGCAGGAACCGATAAATCACCTCTGTGTTCCTTCTATCTGTGTTTAGTCTTTGGTCAGTCACAAATGACTAAACACAGATAGAAGGAACACGGAAGGTGTAAAGTTTTCTCTGTTTGCACAAATTTTCGCTTATCAAATGGTTCAGTCTGCTCGTAGCCACACCACCGTGAGGCATGGCTACGAGCAGTATGTTGCGGCCTGCCGAGTACAAGCAAAGGAATGATCTTTTGACCACGCTTCTTGCCCAAATCGCCCCCCAACGTAGCACACAATACACCGCCCTGGCGCGCGACCTGGCCTTGCCCGAACTGCAATTGTCCCCCTTCGGGCCGCAGATCACCGGCAGTGAATTAGTCAAGCTTGGCGGACAAGAATACCTGCGCTGCGCCGTGCAGCAAGAACCCACCGCCACCTACTTACACGAGTTGGGCATGTTAGCCATGACCAGCGCGTTTTTTCTCTACTACGACCGCATCGGTGAAGTCGCCGGTCCGCTCTTGCGCCCACTGGAAAGCGGCTTTCAACCGGCGCTGCCGCCCGACCTGGTGGCAACGCGACGTTACCGCGGCAAGACCAACGAACTCTTCACCCATTTTCTCTGCAACATCGCCCGCTTTAGCAGCGCCTTTGCCGACCAGCCGTGGTCGAATCTCACCCTCTTTGACCCGCTCATGGGGGGCGGCACGACGCTCTTCACCGGCTTGATGTTGGGGGCGGCGCAAGTGGCCGGCATTGAACAGGACACGGATGATGTGAAATCAACGGCAGCCTTTCTGAGCCAATATCTGCAACAGGAGCGGATTTCGCATCGAATGCAGCCGGAACGCTTCAAAAAACTGGGCTTGCGCTGGGATTTCTCCATTGGCAAGAAAGAGAAGGAAAGCCGCCACTGTCTGTTGGTCAACGGCGACACGTTGGAAGCGCCTGCTTTGCTCCTCGGCTTCAAGCCCCATCTTCTGGTCGCCGATCTGCCCTATGGCATTCAACATCAGGGGCAATTGACGGCATTACTCACTAGCGCACTACCGGTTTGGACAAACATGATGCGCCCCGGCGGCGCACTCGTCCTGGCCTGGGATGCTACCCGCTTTGCCCGCGCCACCATGCTGGAAACCGTCAGCCCCTTTGCTGCACTAAACATCTGCCACACACCACCTTACGACCAAATGGCCCATCAAGTTGATCGTGTCATTAAGCAGCGCGATGTGCTGGTGGCGCAGCGGTTATAAGGTAGTTGGTTCGTTGGTTTCGACAGGCTCAACCAACGAACCAACTAACTAACCAACTAACCATCTACACAATATTGACGAATCCCCCCTACTTGCTCTACAATAGTGTCAGTCTCTCGCCGGTGTTGACTTGTATACTTCAGACTCCCTTGCATTGTCCAGTGAATGCAGCCCGCCTGGCACTTCCAGGCAACCGTTTTCCTTAACAAAGTTGATCAGTGGCAAGAGCTTTGGCTTCTGTGTCCATTACCCATGCCTATTCCCCCGGAATGCCTACCGGCATTGACGCAGTATGGCGCCTCTCGCCATTATCAATGAATGATTTTCAAGTTGTAGACCAGAGGAGAATTTTCATGTTGGAACAGAACAAGAATTTGCGCACAACGCTCTCACGCCGCCAGGCGTTGAAGTTGATGGGGGCGAGCGCCAGCATGGCGATGTTGGCCGCTTGTGTCGCCCCCACCGCGCCGACCGGCGGCGCTGCCACCGAAGGCGGCGCTGCGCCCGCTACCGCCCCTACTTCGATGACCGTTGCTCACCGCAAAGAGTATTTCCAGGAGATGGAAACCATCTTCGCCGATGCCGTAAAAGCGTGGGCCACCGAAAACAATGTCGATGTGGAGACGACCGTCGTCGCCGCCGAAGCGACCGAAGACTTTGTGCCCAAGACGCTGGCCGCCGTCGAAGCCGGCAACCCGCCCGATTTCATCTACCATGTCCGCCTGACCCAGCAGCTCTATTTCTACAACGCGCTGCAAGATGTAAGCGATACCGTGGAGGAGGCGATTGCCACCTATGGTCAACCCTCTTCCGGCCACACGCGCAATAACCAGATTGAAGGCAAGTGGTGGGCCATTCCCTACATCAATAGCGGCGGCGGCCAATTTGCCCGGCGCAGCCTCTTTGAAGCCATCGGTGTTGACCCGCTCAACGATTTTGGCACCTACGACGCCATTCGCGACGCCTGTCTGGAAGTCTCCAACCCCGATCAGCAGATCTATGGCTGGGGCCGCACCGTCAACAAAGGTGGCGACGGCCAGGGCACGGTCGTGGACATCCTGCTGAACTGGGGTAGCCGCGTCACCAACGCCGACATGACCGCCTTGACCTTCAACTCACCGGAAACCATCGCCGCCGTTGAATGGCTGGCCGAGGTCTACACCAGCGAGCAGTATGCACCCATGTTGCCCCCTGGCGTGTTGGCCTGGACCGATTCGAGCAACAACGAAGCCTACCTGGCCGGCAACTTGGCCTACACCGCCAACGCGGCTAGCGTCTACGCCAAGGCCAAGGCCGACGGCAACCCGGTCTTTGAAGATACGCTGGTGCTGAATGTACCGGTTGGCCCCTTCGGTCAGCCGTTAATTGGGGGTGGTGGCGCCGGACAAATGTACATCCCGACCGGTGCAAAAGCAACCGATCTGGCGAAACAACTCGCATTGCACCTACTCAACCCCGACGTCTTCCTTCCCATTTCGTTGGTCTCTGCCGGTCTCTTCTTGCCAGCCTACGAAGCTTACTTTACCATGGAGCCGGTAATCAAGGCCTTTGCTGAAGATGAGAATCTCAAGCGCATGGGTGAACAACAACAGGGCGACTTTGTCGGCATCTCCGACCCGGCGGAACCGAACCCCTACTTCGACGCTCTCCAGGCTCAGGCCGTCTTTAACGACATGGTTCTCGAAGTGATCACCAACGGCGTCGCCCCGGCGGATGCCGTCGCCAATGCCGAAGCGCGTATGAAGCAGATCGGCGAAGAGATGGGCGCGACCTTTTCGTAACTCAACAAGAATCGTAGGTGCGGTTTGCAACCGCACGGATT
>QWII01000159.1 GCA_021405325.1 Caldilinea sp. CFX5
CCATTGACCGGTTTGAGCGGCGTTTTGAGGAAATGTTGGTGGATCTCATTCCACTTGATCAGATATTCCAGCAGCGGACAGGTGGTGACCGGCCAGGCGGCAATGACATGGGCCGAGGCCGGCGTCGAGTGGCCATGGGGGATCACCGGCATGTCATAGGCCGAAGCCAGGGTGATGATCTTCATCGTTTCGGAGATGCCGCCGGCCCAATAGATGTCCTGTTGATAGACATCACAGGCGCCGGCATCGAGCAGCGCTTTGGCGCCCCAGCGGGTGTACTCATGTTCGCCGCCGGAGATGGGGACGCGCACGTTGCGGCGGATCTCGGCATATTGGGCAATCTTATCAGCCAGCACCGGCTCTTCGATCCAGCGGGGTGTGTACTCTTCCAGCCGCGCCGCCATCTGGATCGTGTAGGGGACATCCCAACTCGACCAGGCGTCAAGCATAATATCCACATCGGGGCCAACGGACTCACGCAGGGTGCGCACCAACCGAACGTTGCGCTGGATGCCGGCGGCGCCGTCGGTGGGGCCGTCGCGGAAGAACCATTTGCTGGCTTTGTAGCCTTCGGCAGTCACCGCCTGCACTCGTTCTTGCACCAATTCCGGGTCCAGCGAATAGCCGAGCATACTGGCGTAGGCGGGGATCTCGGTGCGGGTCGGGCCGCCGAGCAGGACATAGACCGGTGCATTGAAGTGTTTACCCTTCAAGTCCCACAAGGCGCAGTCAATCGCGCTGATCGCCATCATGACCACGCCTTTGCGGCCATGAATCATCATGCGATACATACGATCCCAGAGCCGTTCAATCGCCAACGGGTCGTGGCCGATCAGGAGTGGCGCCAGTTGCTTGCCGACAAAATAGACCTGATCTTCCGAAATGGGGCCGCCGATGCCGTAGACGCCGTCATCGGTTTCAATACGGACAAAGTAAGCAGTGTGGCGGTAGACGCCGTCGCTCACCCTGGCGAGCCAGTTTGGGCCTTCCGCCTTGTGTTCGGGGTAGATGTCCACCGGTCGAATGAGCCGCTCTTCCCAAAACTCGCCTTCGTGATGGAGCGTGCCGCTCACTTTGAGGACACGCACATGGGTAATTTTCATGGTTTTCTCCTGAATAGTCTGTTTATCGTGATGAGGAGGAAAAGACGATAGGGCTATTATACAACGGATAGATCGCAATGTCAGGTGTCAATGATGTAGGGAGGTGTGGTATAATGGGCGGGGGCAGGATGTCGAGAGGCGCGGCAAAAAGAGAGGAGCAACGATGCCTATTGTTCGTTCGATTAAAAATCAATACCTGGGTATCAACGCCCATTTGCACAGCCACTGGCAAGGCATTGGGAAATGGAACCGCTTTCACAATGTTCACATTGCCCAATTATTGGTGACTTTAAAGGCGCGTCTGCTGCCAATGGGCTATACCGCAGAAACGGAAGAATCGCTGCAAATCCGCCGGGTCGCTGATCACCCCAGCTTGCCGCGCGCGGATATTTTAATCGGTGATTTGGGGTCGAATCGAGCGCCAGCCTCACCAT
This sequence comes from Caldilinea sp. CFX5, assembly GCA_021405325.1. The sequence goes on from QWII01000159.1 coordinate 1,538, forward strand.
TGCGCTACGCCGATGTCCAAACGTTGCCAATCGAAGAATTCGTTGATGCGGAAGACGATGCCGAACATCCCTATTACGCCGTTGCTATTTACGAACGGTTGGTCAATGATCTGAGCATTCCGGTTGCCTGGATTGAATTGCTTTCCCCATCTAACAAAGGGGGGAGCCTGGACGCGCAAAGCTATCGCGCCAAACGGAAAGAACTATTGCGCAACGGCTTGGTCTTTGTCGAACTCGATTATTTGCATGAAACGCCGCCGACTTTTGAGCGGTTAGCCGATTACAGCAAGCAGAAAGCGGGCGCTCATGCCTATCATATCGTTGTTCTGGATCCCCGCCCTACCTTCACGCAAGGCCGTGTCTCTCTGCACGAATTTGATGTCGATGATTCCCTTCCTACCGTGAAAATTCCGCTCAACGGCAATGATGTCCTCGATTTTGACTTTGGTATGGCGTACCGCAAGACCTTTGAGGAAGCGCTCTATGGCTACGATATGGATTATCGCCGCCTGCCGATGAACTTCGACCGCTATAGCAAGACCGATCAAGCACGGATTGCCGCGCGGATGTTGGCGGTGCTGGAAGCCGCCGCTGGCGGGCTCGATCTGGAAACAGGGCCTTTTCCGGTGAAAACCCTGCCGCTAGAGATGGCGCTGGCGAAGTTGGAAACCTTGCAGGCTGCAATGGAATGATGGATGGCTTGCCTGGGTTGCCTTTAATCTCGCCCCAATGAGGAGTTCGCACGCCCCGTGCGAACTCCTCATTGGGGCAATCGTAACAGACTATTCAAACCACCATACGCATCCGGCTGCTTTTGCGGATTGGCTGGATCATCCAGCCAGCGTGCGCCGTCAAGCAAAAACTTGTAGAGATAACGCCCGGCAGGCAGAGCCAAAGGGGCCGTCTGCCACACCCCGGCTTCCACTTGCTGCGCCACCAAACCAGGCGCTTGCCACCCATCCCAACTGCCCAATACCTGCACCTGTTCCACCCAGTGGTCATGCAAAATGAAGCTGACGCCGTCCGGGGTGATGTGGGGTGACAGGGGAATTTCCCGATGCATCTCTTGCAAGGCCAGCGCAACGGCATAACTGGCATTCAAAACGCCGCCCCCTTGCCGTTCCACCGGCACATTGGGCAAGCGGTACGCCGTTGTCATCAAGAGGTCACGCACCAGGTACGGCGTTAAGCGTGGATTTGCCTGTAACAGACAAGCCACCGTACTGGCGACCAGCGGCGCGGCAAAGCTGGTGCCATCGACATGCTGGTAATGGGGTGTGATCAACTTCAATTCGGCAATGCGTTCCTCTTGGCTGTGGTCTCCCTGCCGGCGCCGGCTGAAGAGATATTCCGCTTCCTGGGCGACGGCCGTACCGGGCAGCACCGGCGCGGCAACCCAGATGCTGGGCGCCACCAGTTCCGGCTTGAAGGCGCCGGCGCCGCTCTCGCCATAGTTGCTGTGCCAGAGGGCGTCGTCATCGTGGTCAAAGGTATTGTGATCATCGATGCCACCGATGGTCAGAGCGAGGGGCGCGGTGGCGGGTGGCACAAGGCGGCGCTCACCGCTGTTGCCCGCCGCCACAACCACCGTCAGCCCTAATTCAACCAATGCACTCACCGCTTCATCCACTGGGTTGCCCCGTAACGGCCAGACCGGATCACCGGCGACCGACATACTCACCACCCGCACGCCGAGCGCTGGGCCATGTTCGCGCAGCCAACCTAACGCGCGCGTGATCGTTTCGTTAGTAATCGCCCCCTCGCGATCACGCACCTGGATCAACACCAACTCGGCGTCACTGGCCAGTCCGCAATAGAGACCCTGACTGAGGAAACCATTACCCGCGGCGGTGACGCTGGTCATCGTGCCGTGCCATTGCCAATCGTACGCTCCGTCCCAGGCCGGCCAGTGCGGGGTATCGGTTGGCGAAAAGCGATAGACGTTGATCGCTTCTTGCCCCGCATCCACCCAAGCACGAATCCGGTTGCGCGGTTGGGTGAGATCAGGATGGGGATAAAAGCCGGAATCGATCAACGCAATGGTCACGCCTTGGCCGGTGAAGCGCGGGTCGGCGTGGAGGCGCAAGGGGGTCGGCAGCGCGCCAAAGGCAGCCTCCGCATCCAGCGGCCAGACGGTTTGGATCTGTTCATGCAACGCCGCATCGCCTTCGGCCAGGAAGAGTTGCAACAAAGCTTGTTGGACGCAGGCTGGACAAGCGCCGTCGGTGCGTCGCCAGAAGGCATACTCATGCGCAGCGATCAGGCGCTGGCGTTCGGTTGGTTTTTGGCAAAGGGGACAAGGTGTTAATTCATTCATCATGGTATAATCGTATGAAATGATCGGAATGGATCTGGTTACTTGACGAAAAGGAGCAGATACAATGACCGCGCTTGTGTTACAAAAACAGCATTTAATTGAGCGATTAGAACAAATTGCCGCTAGAAACAACACCTCACCAGAAATGTTACTGGATACAGCCGTACAAGAGTTTGTCGACAAGGCGGAACAGCAAGTCGAGAAAGTGGCAGCAAGACCAGCCGCTCCCCCTGAATTTTTACGCGAAGCCGAAGCGTTTGAGCGACTGAAACCAGAATTGTTGAAACAGTATAAAGGGCGCGTTGTCGCCATTTATCAAGGCAAAGTTGTTATGGTTGGTGAGAATGTGCTAGATGTCCATGCCGCTGTTACCGACAAATTTGGACCGGTTCCTTGTTATGTGGATCAAGTTGAAGAGACACCGCGCCGCGTCCGTATTCCATCAGTTTGGAGAAAGCGATGATTGCCTACAACATCAACTACGATCCACCAGCGCCCATCTTCACTGCAACAGTAGCAAATGTGCTAAACCGTCGCTTGCGGCAGACTTTACCTGCTCTACTCGATACAGGGGCGGATGTTACAGCAATTCCTGATATATTGATAGAACGGCTTAAATTATATCCGATTCGCCCAATCGAGTTTGAAGACTTTCATGCACACACCAACGTTGTTTTTACATACAAAGTACGATTGACGATAGCCGAAATTGTTATTCCACAGATAGAAGTTGTCCCAACTGGGCTTGACGTTGTCGTGCTTGGCCGTGATGTGCTGAACCGTTTTAATCTTCATCTATACGGCCCACGATTAGTTTTTGAAATCGACACTTGATCTAAAGGTTATGCTGTTTCTTTCTCCTCGCACGCTGCCCACGCCCGCAACACTTCCGCCACACTCCACGCTTGGGCAAAACAACCACGCGGGGTGAAGGGCGCTTCGGCATCGAAAATCTCGCTGATGCTCCCCAATCCGTGATCGGACAGGTGACGGAGCAACGGCAACAAATAAGAGCGCGCCAGCGCTTTGTCCTGATAAACCCGCAGGTGGGCCAGCACAAAGGGGCCGATCAACCACGCCCACACCGTCCCTTGATGATAGCCGCTATCACGCTGATAGGCATTGCCACCATAGTGCGCCACATAGGCTGGATCGCCGGGAGCCAGGCTGTGAAGACCATGCGGCGTGAGCAAGCGTTGGGCGCACACATCCACCACGGCTTTCTGCTGCGCCGTCGTCAGCGGACTAAAGGGCAGTGAAACCGCAAAGAGTTGGTTCGGGCGCAAACGGGCGTCATTGCCGTCGGGCGTGTCGATCACATCGTAACAGTAGCCATGTTCACTGCTCCAGAAGCGAGAAAAACCGCTTTGCGCTTGTTTTGCTAACTTGGCATAGGGTGTGGCCGCCTTGCGTAGCCGTTTGGCAAAGTCCGCCATGCTACAGAGCGCATTATACCAGAGCGCATTCAACTCGACCGCCTTGCCCATGCGCGGTGTCACCACCCAATCGCCCACCTTGGCATCCATCCAGGTCAGTTGCACCCCTGGTTCACCGGCATAGAGCAGGCCATCGCTGGGATCGACGTGGATTTGATAGCGGGTTCCTTGGACATGCCAGTCGATAATCCCCTGTAACACTGGGAAAAGGTCACGCAACAGGGCATCGTCACCCGTAGCAGTATGATAGGCGCGGATCGCCTCGAAATACCACAGCGTGGCATCGGCAGTGTTGTATTCCGGCGTTTCACCTGCATCGGGGAAGCGATTGGGCAACATACCCTGATCGACAAAGCCGGCAAAGGTGCGCAAGATGCTGGCCGCAATTGCCGGGCGACCGGTCGTTAAGGTCAACCCTGGCAGTGCGATCATGGTGTCGCGCCCCCAGTCGCCAAACCAGGGGTAGCCGGCAATGACGGAATGACCGTTCGGATCCAGCGCCGAGGGACGACTGACAATAAATTGGTCAGCGGCCAAGACCAACTGGTCAATCGCTTTGACGCAGGATGGTTTGGCTTGGGCCAGTAACTGCTGTTCGTACTGTTGTTGGGCGCCGTAAGCGCTCATGCCGTCCAGGTTCGCGGTGGCGTTGGTGCTGAAGATCAGGGTCACAGCTTCGCCGGGTTGCAATGTAACGGTAAAATCACCAGCATAAAGATGATCTTCACTGCTATCCAGTCCGCGATAGGCTTCCACACTCAGGGCAAAGTTACGATACCATTCATGGCGTGCTTCCGCCTGCGCATGGTCACTGAGCAAGTAGAAAGGTGTGGCGCCGTCATAGGCGTTCACGCGTAGACCATTTGACACAGGATCGATCTGCATTCGCCAGTCACCGGCATGGGTGCTGCTGTGATAGTCGCGGTAGTTGACCAATGCCTTCAACGTCAGGTGCAACGGCTGGCTGGCGCGCTGGAGTCGATAGCGCACGTAGGTGGTGTTTTGGCCCTGCTGCATCCAAATGCGTTTTTCTAGCATGGCATCGGCGCAGGTATATTCCCAAACCGGTGTTGTGCCATCCAGGTAAAAATGGTCGAGCTGATGGAAACCCAGCGGGTCGACCACCGCCCCTTGCCAGACGTTGGCAAAGAGGGGATAGACTTGACCATTGTAGGTCGCCGTTTCGTCCAGCTTGGTCGCCAACAACGTGCGTCCCAGCGGTGGCTTGAGCGCGGCAACCAGCAAGCCGTGATAGCGCCGGGACAAAACCCCGGCCACCGTTCCCGCCGCGTAGCCGCCAATGCCATTCGTCACCAGCCATTCGCGTGTGCCGGAAGCCGACAAATTGCGACAGATACTACGGTCTAAATCAACGGTATGAGTTGCGACATCGTTGTTCATACTCCTGTTCCCCTTCACCCTTCCAGGACACGCCCTGTCACCTTGTCACCTTGCCACCTTGTCATTATGCTCCCCTGCCGGGTTAGCATCTCGTCCATCTTTTCATGCAGATAGCGGATTTCCAACTCGGCTTTCAAGTTGGTGAGGTAATCGTGGTCCGCCTGAAGCCGATCCCGCTGGCGCTGCCGCTTTTGCACCATGAGAATAATCGGCCCTTGCAACGCTGACAAGGAGGCAAAGACGGCCCCAATCACCGCGAGGACAATGGCCGGGTATGGCTCAAAGGGCCGCCACTGGACATTGACGGCAATCCAGGTGAGCAGAAAGACAAAAATGCCCCCGGCAAAATACCAACTGCTCACGATGGCGGCGACTGCCTCGGCGCAAACGTCCAACGCTGTCCGCTTTTGTTGGAAAACCTCTTCGGTGTTTACCGTCACCAGCGCGTTGGTGCGAATGCTCTCCAATACGGTCGCCTCTAGCGGTGATAAGACGCCGCTTTTGCTCTGTAGTAGCTGTTGCATATGAGCTGCCTTTGCTTGTTGGACGCAAGCCACGCAAATTGCTTGGTCGGTTGACCAGGTCGGGTGTTCCCGTTGAATGATCTGAACAAGGCTGCCAGGGAGCATAAACCCAGCCTTCATTTCGTCACTGGCGCGTGCTGCTTGACAGATCGGACAGTAGATTTGCGCACGCTGTTTCACGACCGTTGCTCCGGTTGATCACAATGTTGTTTGAACAGGGGATCGGTGATGATGACAAAATTGTCGCTGCCATAGGGGTTCACCACATAGGCGTCGGCTTGGCGCTCATTCAGCCAGTGACCGCAGTCGCAGAGATAGCGAAACTGAAACGCCCGCCCCACGTCCAGGTCAACGGTCAGGCTCCACTTCCCGTCACGATCCTGCTGAAAGGGGTGTGACCGGCGATTCCACTCATTAAAATCACCAACGAGATAAATGGCGCTGGCCCAAACCCCATCGGGGAGGTCAAAGGTGACCCGCATTACCGGTTTTTCCCTGTTTTCGATAAAGGTCTTACGAATCATGGCGCGTCTCACTCTTTCCCCCCGCTCTGCTGGATCAACTTCGCCACTAGCGCCGTCCAACCGGTCTGATGGCTGGCGCCGATGCCGGCGCCGTTGTCACCGTGGAAGTATTCGTAGAACAGAATATGGTCGCGCCAGTGCGGGTCGTTTTGGAAGAGATCGACGCCGCCGTTAAAGGCGCGCCGCCCTTGCTCATCGCGCAGGAAGATGCTGGTCAAGCGACGGGAAAGCTCTGTGGCGACTTCGTCCAGGGTCGCGCACTGGTCGGAGCCGGTCGGCAGTTCGACCTGTAAGTTCTTGCCGTAGTAGTGATGATACTTTTGCAATGACTCGACAATCAAATAGTTGACCGGGAACCAGATCGGCCCCCGCCAGTTGGAGTTGCCGCCAAAGAGGCCGCTGCTCGACTCCGCCGGTTCATACTGCACAACATGGGTGTGACCATCCACCGTCAGCATGTAAGGGTTCTGCTCATGCTCTTTGGAAACGGAGCGCAAGCCATAGTCTGCGAGAAATTGTTGCGGATCCAGCATCCGCTGCAGCACCCGTTTCAATTGGCGGCTATCGACCAGCGATAGGAGCAGCCGCCCGCCTTCGCCCGGTGTGGTGAGCGACGCAATCTGCTGCACCAGTTCCGGGCGATATTTGATAAACCACTCCATACGGCGGCGGAAGCGGGGCAACATCTCCAACAACTCAGGCTCCAGCGTCTCGACCGCATAGAGCGGGATCAGGCCGACAAAGGAGCGAATCTTGAGCGGGTATTCGCTGCCGTCGGGCAGATGGATGCTGTCGTAATAGAAGCCGTCCACTTCATCCCACAAGCCTTCGCTGCCCATCACGCTGTTGATGGCGTCGGCAATGTAGACAAAGTGTTCAAAGAACTTGGTGGCGACATCTTCGTAGGCCGGCCGCGTACGCGCCAGTTCCAACGCAATCGCCAGCATGTTCAAGCAATACATCCCCATCCAGGCCGTGCCGTCGGCCTGCTCCAGATGACCGCCGGTGGGTAGGGGGGCGCTGCGGTCGAAAACCCCGATGTTATCCAACCCCAAAAAGCCGCCTTGAAAGACGTTGCGCCCTTCGGTGTCCTTGCGGTTGACCCACCAAGTGAAGTTGAGCAGGAGCTTTTGAAAGACCTTCTCCAAAAAATCAGTGTCAGCGACGCCGGTGACATTGCGGGTAATCTTGTAGACGCGCCAGGCCGCCCAGGCATGAACCGGCGGGTTGACATCGCCAAAGGCCCACTCGTAGGCCGGAATCTGGCCGTTGGGGTGCATATACCACTCGCGTAACAACAGAATCAACTGGCGCTTGGCCCACTCCGGGTCGATCAAGGCCAGCGGCACCATGTGGAAAGCCAGATCCCAGGCGGCGTACCAGGGATATTCCCACTTGTCCGGCATAGAGAGTACATCAAAGTTGTAAAGATGACCCCAGGCCGCATTGCGTCCCTGTTTGCGCGCCGCCGGCGGCGGTGGCGTGGCCGGGTCGCCATCCAACCATAGCTCCACCGAGTAGTGATAGAGTTGCTTGCTCCAGAGCAGACCAGCGAAAGCCTGGCGCTGTACCAACCGCTCATCGGTGTTGATGGCGGGGTTTTGGACGACCGCGTAAAATTCATCGGCTTCCGCCTGGCGTTGGGCAAAGATCGCTTCAAAGGCGGCGAAGGGATCATCCAGATCCTGGTCAGTAAAGCGGAGACGCACCGTAATGGTTTCGCCCGGTGGCACCAGTGCCTGCACATGCGCCGCCACCTTGGAGCCGACATGGGCCGGATTCACTTTATCCAGCCGCCCGTGCACGACCGCTTCGTGAAAGCCATCTTTCACATACGGCGTTGCATTCACGCCACCCCATAGCCGCTCCTGGTTGGTCTCATTTTCGGTAAAGAGCAGTTGCGTACCGGGGTGACTCGCGACATCCACATACCACCAGCGGTCGCCCAGGTGGCGGTGGCTGGTGCTGACCGTGTAGACCGACTGGCGCGGCGAGGCCACCATTGCAAAGTGCGAACGTTCCCGCCCATAGCCCCAGGACCAATCGTTGCGATACCAGATGTGCGGCAAAATGTGGATAGGCGCCGGGTCGGGACCGCGATTCGTGGCCGTGATGCGGCAGAGAATGTCCTCCTGCTCCCCCTTGGCATATTCAACATAGACGTCAAAATAGCGACCGGCTTGGAACGCGTCATGCAATACATCGACCAGTTCAAACTCCGGGGCCAACCGTCCGCGCTCACGATTCTCCTGCTCCAGTCGGGCATAAGGGTAGGCGACCTGCGGGTATTTGTAGAGCATCTTGGCATAGCTGTGAGTCGGTGTGCTGTCGAGGTAGTAGTAATACTCTTTGACATCCTCGCCATGATTGCCCTGGCTGCCGGTCAGGCCAAAGAGCCGCTCTTTAAGAATCGGGTCCTGTTCATTCCAGAGCGCCAGCCCCAGGCAGATGTTTTGATGGCGGTTGCAAAAGCCGCCCAGCCCATCCTCATTCCAGCGGTAGGTGCGACTGCGGGCATGATCATGGGGAAAGAAATCCCAGGCCGTGCCATATTCGCTATAATCTTCGCGCACCGTACCCCAAGCCCGTTCACTCAGGTAGGGCCCCCAATTTTTCCAGTCGGCGTTGCGCTTTTCTGACGCGGCCAACCGTTGGTGTTCGGCGGTTTGTGGTCTCTGCATGGCGGTCTCCCTTGAATTGCAGATCAGTAAGACAGTAAGACAGTGAGACAGTGAGACAGTATAACAGTGAGACAGTATAACAGTGAGACAGTATAACAGTGAGACAGTATAACAGGTACTCAGTGAATTGATCGACCAGGCAACTGTCCTACTGTTTCACTGTCTTACTGATTTACTGACCTACCGCGCCGAATCCTGGGCGATCAACATGACAGTGGCGGCAAACAAGACCAGATCCTTGAGCAGGAATTGGCCGGCTAGGGTCAGGAAGGGCAGCCCGGTCACCGCGGGGGCGATCAGGAAGATCAGCAAAGTCCCGGCAAAGAGGCCCAAGACCAGCAGCCCGACATAGCGCACGGCAATACGACCAAAGAGCAGGATGGCGGCGATCACTTCCAGCGCGCCCAGCAAATAGACAAAGGCGTTGAAAGCCAGGAAGGGCAGCGCCGCTTGCAGTAACCCCACCACCGGGCTGGGATCGACAAACTTGAGCGCGCCAATCCAGAGCAAAATAATCCCCAGGCTGATGCGCAGGAAAGGTTCGGCCACCTGCTGCGCCACGCCGAAGAGCATATCCAAACCGCGACCTCGTTGCATCTCCATACTGGCGTTCATACCGCTGTCCATCATCATTTTCTTGTTCATGATTGTTCTCCTTGTGAATATCGATTGTTTTGCTGGTTCCCATGCACCAGCGAAGGGACGCAGAGCGTCGGGAGCCCGCTGGGCGCGGCATGACGACGGCGACCGTCGTCACGAGCAATGTTAGACTAACATTAACTCTTTGGCGGCCATGCCATTGCCGGTGCTGTAACCCATCGGCGTCATCATCGACGCAGTCACGCCCAGCCGCTCTAAGAGGTGATCACCAACGCGCAGGGCGTTCGCCATGATCGTCAACGCTGGATTGACCGCCGAGCTGGAGACAAAGAAGCTGCTGTCGACCACATACAGGTTGTCCAAATCGTGCGCCTTGCAATTGACATCCAGCGCCGAACTTTGTGGGTCGTCGCCAAAGCGCACGGTGCCGCATTGATGGGCCACGCCGGCCAACGGGATCATGCGATCCAGCAAGAGCTTGCGCGGGAAGATGTGCTTGTCACAATAACACATTTTATCGGTGCAATGGATCGTATGTAGGATCGCCTTGAGCTTGTTGACCAGCCGTTTGTGCGCCTCGCCATTGGTGATCTGGTAGTCCAGCGTAATCTCGCCCTGACGGTTGATCGTGACCCGGTTGTCGGGGTGGGGTAGGTCTTCGGTGGTCAACCAGAAATCGATGGCATGTTGCGCCATCCAATCAAAGGTAAAGCCCGGCGCCGGGATCGGCGCTTCTGCCGCTAACAAATCTTTGGTCGATTTGCCTAGCATCTGGATATGCCCCATCGGGTATTTCCAGTCGGCGCTGCCATAGTAGAAATCGTTGACGCCCAGCGTCTTCTGGAAAACGGTCGCGTTGGGTACGCCGGAGAGGGCCAGGAAGGCCGTGTTGTGATGCGCCATATAGTGGCGACCCACCACCCCCGACCGATTCGCCAACCCATTCGGATGTTTGTCATTGGCCGACTTGAGCAACAACACGGCCGAATTAACCGCACCGGCGGAGACGACCACAATATCGCCGCTGTAGCGCTCCATTTGCCCGTCGCGCTCCACCACTACCCCTGTTACCATGCGCCCGCTGGCGTCGGTCTCCAGTTTTGTCACTTTGGCGTTGGTGACTAACTGGACATTGTCATGTTCCAGCGCTGGATTGACACACATGGTGTGCGCATCCGATTTGGCGTTGACCAGACAGGGGAAGCCGTCGCAGGTCTCGCAGCGAATGCAGAGACTCTTGTGGCGCAGCTTCTCATTGAGCCGCACGCCCATTGGCAGGTGGAAGGGATGATAGCCACTCCCCTGCAAAGCATCGGCTAACATCTGAATCCGTGGCTCATGGCTGATGGCCGGGTAGGGGTAGGGTGTGCTGGCGGCGGGTTCGGTGGGGTCTTCGCCGCGGGCGCCGCGCACATGGTAGATCTGTTCGGCCAGCGTGTAATACGGCTCCATCTCGTCATAGCTGATCGGCCACGCCGGTGAGATGCCGCCGTAATGATGGACTTCGCCAAAATCTTCCTGGCGCATCCGCAAGAGGACGGCGCCAAAGAACTTGGTGTTGCCGCCGACAAAGTAGTGGTTGCCCGGCTGGAACAGCTTGCCTTTGCGGTCATACCAGCGTTCCATCGTCGTATATTTCCCCTCGGCAAAGACGGTGGTCGCATCCCAGTTTTGCTTTTCGCGGGGAATAAAATCGCCCCGTTCCAGCAACAAGATACGCTTGCCCGACCCGGCCAGCCGATAAGCCAACGTGCCGCCCCCTGCGCCCGTGCCAATAATGATAACATCGTAGTGATTGATCATGGTTTTGCTCCTTGTGTTTGTGGTTGAATGGTTGGTGCGTTGGTGCGTCGGTTGAGCCTGTCGAAACCAACGCACCAACGCACCAACCATTCAACAAATCGCCACCGGTGAGACCCACGCGCCGGTGGCGCCGCGGACTTTGGCATGGGTGAGGACGAACATAAATTCAGCGACATTGGCCTGGGCCAGGGCGCTGGTGTATAGATTTTCGACAATAAACATCCCAAAGCGTACATTGAGCATCTGCGGCACGACAAAAGGCTGGGCCGGATTTTCCGGCGGCACAGGACCATAGCTCCAGGTGTCGCACCCGGTCAGGGCCACGCCCCGTTCGATGAGCCACATCGCCAGTTCTTTACCGGGGCCAGGTTCGCCGGCCAGATAAGCGGCGTTGTCCACGCCCCACAAGTCGCCCCAACCGGTGTGAAAGAGGACGGCGTCGCCCCGTTCCACTTCGATTTCGTGCATCTCCAGGGCGTTCATCATATCCATCGTGGAAATGACATAGCCCTGCGGCAGCCGTTCGACGCCATGTAAACGGGCCACGTTGATCAACAGACCGCGTGTGCAGACTTGAGGGACGGTCTCCATGCCCAGCCGGTTGGTGCCCCATTCCTCGGCTAACTCCACCAGGGTGTGACCGTTGTAAAAACGGTCGCCAATTTGCAAATGGTTCAGCCCATCCAGGTGCGTCCCCAATTGCGAAGTGCCGGCAACCAGTTCGATGATCCAGTTGACGTTGTTCTCACCCCAACCGGCGCTGCCTGCATCCGGTCGCCGCCGATTTAGGTGATGAGCGCTGGTCACCAGGCTCTGACGAAAGGTGCGCCCCGGAAAGGCCGGGATCTGTTCATCCAGCACATGGGCCAGATCATAAACCTGCCCGCTCTGTACTAATCGCGCCGCCACCGCCGTCTTCGCCGGCGTAATTTCATTGAGCATCCCGATTTGGTCTGCGGCGCCATAAGGCGAAGGCCACCAAGTTATTGTGTTCATGTCGATCTCTCCAGAGAATAAATAATGGAGAATGGAAAATGGTTCATGATTAATGGTTGTTGTCGCCTCGATCATTAACCATTAATGATTCTTCATTCTCCATTAATTATTTATTCGCTCGACCACGCCGTCCGAAAATCACCAAACAAGGTCAACCCGCCATCGACATAGATCGTCTGACCGGTGATATAGGCTCCTTCGTCGGAACAGAGGAAGGCGACGGCGGCGGCCATCTCTTCAGATGTGCCGGCGCGACCAAGGGGGATGTGGCTGGTGACCATGTCACGTTTGACCGGATCATCAATCCACGCCCGGTTGATCGGGGTGACGGTCGCGCCCGGCCCGATGGCATTGACCCGAATGCCGTTGCCGGCATATTCGAGCGCCAAGGTGCGGGTCAGGTTTTGCATAGCGCCCTTGCTGGCCGAATAGCCGACATACTTGGGTTTGGGGATGATCTGATGGACGCTGGAAATGTTGACAATCGACCCGGCTTTTCCGGTGGCAAGAAAGTGCTTGATCGCCTCTCTAGCGCACATAAAGGCGCCGCGCATATTGACATTGAGCACTTTGTCAAAGCTCATCATGTCCAACTCATGGGAAGATTTGGAAATCTGGATGCCGGCGTTGTTGACCAAAATATCCAACCCGCCCAGTTCGTCGACCGTGGTGCGCACCATGCGGACCACCTCTTCTTCTTTGGCAACATCGGCCTGCACCATTGTGACTTTACCGCCCATGTTGCGAATATGGTCGGCGCAATCATGGACAGCGTGGATCATCTCTTCCGTCTTGATGGCATCTTCCACCCGACCAATGTAGTTAATCGCCACATTGGCGCCCTCTTGCCCGAAGCGCACCGCAATCGCTTGCCCAATGCCCGAACTGCCGCCGGTGACGAGGACATTTTTGCCTTGTAACCCTTTCATGGTTTATTCTCCTGCTCTCCCTTTGGTGGATTGGGTGATCAACGCCCGATGAAAACTTGTACTGTTATCGTACCGGCTTTCCGGGCAACCAGCATCGCAAAAAATCGCTAACTGACGTGGTGAATTGTGCTTGGCTAAGGTGATGGCGGCTTGGGTAATTTTGCCACGGTGGTTAGGTAAAAGTACACATGGCGCAGTCATGCTTGCCGCAGGGCAATTCCATCAAATTGCAAGATGGTGGGCAAGGGGCTGTTGGCAAAGGGCAGAAGAGCGAGAAAGCAGCGGCGATGGGTGATGCGTAAAAATGTAAAGGTAGACATGAAAAGGTAGTGATGGTATAAGGAAGGGATGAAATGTCCAACATGTGAAAGCCAAGCGATTGTGAAAAATGGTCGCAGCCATAACGGGAA
>QWII01000160.1 GCA_021405325.1 Caldilinea sp. CFX5
GAAACAGATCGCCGTATTGCCGTGCGCGTTCTTGCCTTGGTTGAAGTCAGCTTGCGCGACCCATTTCAGGGTATGGGGAAACCGGAACCACGTAAATATTTAGGCCCTAATGTTTGGTCGAGGCGCATAACAGAAGAACACCGCCTGGTTTACCGAGTCCAACAAACGCAAATAGATTTCCTACAAGGACGCTATCACTACTGACGCTAAACGTTAGGTGAGGTTTGCTATACCAACGCGCCCCCAGGCCCCGCAGAAAGTAACACTTTATACAGGGGTAATGGGTTACTTTCTGTGCTACTCGTGAGCATATCTGCGCTGCGTAATCCGTGAAGCGGCGCGCAATGTAGCACGCAACATGGAACACGCAGCGCGAAAGCACTCTTTCGTTAAATGACGCTACTTACCCCACCAGCATTTCCGCAAACCAACTAGCTTCATTGCTGCGTGCACGGGCGATCTGGGCGCCTTCAAAGGTCGCCATTTCGTTGAGGGTCTTGACCGCCGCTTCCAAGATCGGCAACGACAGGACGGCGCCGGCGCCTTCGCCCATGGCTAAGTCGAGATCCAGAATGGGTGTGAGATCCAGGTGATCAAGCAAGGCGGCATGACCCGGTTCCAGCCCCCGATGACCGGCAATCATAAAAGATTTCACCGCTGGACAGAGCAACACGGCAAGCGCCGCACCGGCGGTCGAGATGATACCATCAATGACCACGGGAACGCGTGAGGCCGCACCGGCAATGATCACCCCGGCAATGGCGCCAATTTCCAGCCCCCCCACTTTGCTGAGAATATCAATCGGATCATGGGGATCGGGCAGGTGGAGCGCCAGCGCGCCTTCGATCACTTCGCATTTGCGCCGCCAGCCGGCCAGCCCTACGCCGGTGCCCATACCCGTCACCTGCGAAACCGGCAGCCCTGTAACCAAGGCGGTAATCGCCGCGCTGGGGGTAGTGTTGCCGATGCCCATGTCACCGGTCAGCAGCACATTAGCGCCGGCGGCAATCTCTTCTTGGGCCACACGAATGCCGGCTTCAATGGCGGCCACCGCTTCGCTGCGCGTCATCGCGGGACCTTGGGCCATGTTGGCCGTGCCGGGGCGCACTTTCATGGAACGCAGACGCGGATGGACCGGTAGCTCGCCCTTCACCCCTACATCAAGAACGACCACGTTGACATCAAATTGACGCGCCAGCACATTAATCGCAGCGCCACCAGCCAGAAAGTTGTAGACCATTTGCATGGTCACTTCCGACGGGTAGGCGCTGACGCCTTCGATGGTGACCCCATGATCACCGGCGCAGATGATGACCGTGCGCGGGCGCAAGGGCGGTTCCATTTGATGGGTGATGCCGGCCAGGCGAATACTCAACTTTTCAAGCTGGCCCAACGCATTGGTCGGCTTGGTCAGTTGTTGTTGCTGGCCGGCCACCATCTCCATCAGCGGCCCATCCAACTCTGATACTCGTGCAATTGTCGTTGCAAGCAATTCCCAGTGACTGTTCACCTCTTCCTCCTTTTTCCGATGTTGTCTGCAAGGGAAGGGTTCTAGACGCCATCAGACGAATCCCAAAATTTCAACAAAACTTTATCAATTAGGACTTACGCAAGACGCCGGGCACCCAGAGGATGCCGCGGGCACCCAGAGGGTGCCCGGCGTCTTGCGTAAGTCCTGTCAATAAATCGGGGCGCTTCCTCCTGAAAATGATGTGGGCGAACAACAAGCTTGTTCCCGTATATCAACCATTCATCTTTTCCCATAGCTCTAAACGTGAATGCGCAACTTTTCCCGGAAACGGGCAAACGCCGTATCAGCAACGCTGGGGGTGGTCACCGCTGCCGGCGGCGTATTCGCAGCCACATCACCAATCAGCACTGGCGGCGCCACCGTCGCTTGCCAACGCGTATATGCCGCTTTGCGCTCTGCACAAGTGTGATGAATAGTCTGGCGGGAACTGATATTCCATTCACCAGTCATCATCTGTTTTACTTCTTCGATTTGAAAGAAAAAGATATCGTCGGCTTGCAACAAACGCTGATCCCCCTGCGCTTCTTTGGCGGCAGCCAAGGCCCAGCGGCGCGTACCGGCCAGAATATAGGCAAAGGCATGAACGGCTTGACTTTGCAACAGCAGCAATTGGCGCGCCTGTTGCCATTGCTGTTGCGCGGCTTTGCGCTGTTCCGGGGCAACCGCATTGAGCAACGGCTCCGGGTCGGCCTTTGCTAGGCTCATCGCCGGCGGGGTT
Organism: Caldilinea sp. CFX5; assembly: GCA_021405325.1. The sequence continues at coordinate 2,250 of QWII01000160.1, forward strand.
TGCACAGCGTCACCCAGCAGCGTAAAGAACATGACCGGCGCTTCCTCCCACCGGGCTTGACGCATCTCGCCATCATTGAGCGCGCGATGTCCATAGCTTTGGAGGAAGTTCGTTACGCCTGCGGCCAACGCACGGTTGGGCAGGGTTGTCGGCCAATCCTCGTATTGACCGGCCCGTAGCCAATCGATTGTCGCCTGATCGGCCGCGGCTGTACGCACCAACGTCAGCGCTTCCTCCTGCATCTGCGTTTCCACTGCCCCATCAACAGTAGCTAATGCCTGCTGGAGCAATACCTGGTTGGCAGGAAAGGGTTGCCGCTCTTGCGTTGCCCAGAGTAAGCGGTTACAAAGCAATGCCAGGTTATGGCGGGCGGCCAAAAAGAGGGTAAAGCTAGGAATGCTCACCCGCTCCACCTCTTCCATAATTTGTAGAATATCAGCCTGGGCCCAACGCAGTTCTTGCGTTTTGCCATACCAAGCCGCCGCCTTTTGTGTCACCGCCGCCAATTGTTGACGATAGTTGTCCAGTAATTGTTCTATTTTTTTTCGACTCCGTCCCACCTTAATCGTAGCCAGCAAGCCCGGCTTTTCCCATTTAGCCAGGGGGAATGGTTGATCATTAACGAGCAGCGTCAGGGGTTCCACTCCCGCCTGTTCTGCATCGCGCTGTGCTGAAAGCGTCAAATTCAGATAAGCTCGCCCCTCATGCTGGCGCAAAACGCGTGCGCGCGGCATGGGGTCAAAGCCAAGTTCATCAAAATAGCGATACCAGGCGCTCTTGGCAACTTCATCGATGAGACTATAACTAAAGGGCGTCAATGGCTCTGTACTTAGGGGCTGCAATGATAGGCGACTCCAAACAGTACGGCTGCCGGCCGGTAATCCCTCCGGTAAATGGTAGGCAAACAAGATTCACCTCAAACAATTCGCTCACTCTATAGTTGGCTGGCCGACTGTACATGACAACTGTACATAACAGAGGTAAGCATGGATAAGCCGTTGTGCAGACAACTATAGCAAAATTTTGATTCGAATACTTACGCTGTGAAACGATGGTTGATCGACAACTTCCCTACGCTTCACCCAATTTATTACAAATTTGTCAGCAAATATTCGATTGATCGGATTGTTATTGTCACCAGAATATCGGTTTGTGTCAACTCTGGTAGTGAGCGTATATGCTATTTGACGTGAGAAGTGATACATAGTTACGGGAATAATAAGAATTTCTTGAAATTTTTGTTCCTGTATAGACAACTCTTGATTTCGGCTTGTCGCCACGAACTGTTATAATCCGAGCATATATAATATGGGTATTCATTTTGTGACTGCGTGACAATCCGTTGAGAGACGAATCCATTGTTGTTGTTGTGTGATGGGGAGAATGTGCCGTGCAGGGTTTATCGCGACCGGCGTTGGCCTTTGTCGATGCCGATATTGTGAGTGGAAAAGATGAGATTGCCCGCGAACAACTGTTGCGCAATTTGCAACGGTATCGCTCGCGCGGGGTGTCGCCGCTATGGGTCAACTGGCTCCGCCAACGGGCCGACCTACGCTTTGTCTGTCTGGCCAACGACCTGGCCGAGTTCAATGATTTTATGTTGGATGTGGTGCGCAGCGTCGAATATGTGCGCGAGACGCGCACCATTCTCAGCTTTAGCGGACGGGCTGATATTGATGCGCTCTTAGAATTAGAGATGGAAGTCAGTCCCAGCAGCCAGATGGTAGCGGCAATGGTGATGATCGATGTGCAGCCGGGAATGGATCGCAACTGCTTCCAGGCGCTGCTCGATCTGCCGGCCCACCCGGAAGTGCGTCGCGTCTGGCTGCTCAATTGCTACCACAGCGATGACGCCGATCTCATGCTCTTCCTTCTGGGCAAAAACATTTCCGCCCTCACCGGCTATATCATGAGCTGGGTGCGCACCACTCCCGGCGTCATCGACACCGAAATGGAAACCGTTCTCGACTGGCGCTGGATGGCCAGCCCCGAAGATATTGTTTCGCTGTGTGAGATGTTTTTTCGGCATAGTCTCAAGCAGTAACGGGGTATAAAGAGATTGAGAGATAAAGAGATTGAATCTCTTAATCTCTTAATCTCTTAATCTCTTTATCTCTCAATCTCTCATTGCAAACGCCAGCCAACATTTCTGAACAAATACATTTCACCTACTCCGTCCGCAACTCCGCAAGCACCTTCGCTGTGAACGGGTTTTTGCCGGCTTTGAGCGCTTTGACCCAGGCTTGGCGTTTTTCCACATAGGGCGCCCACTCTTCATCGTTGAGGGCGCCAATCTCATCAATAAAGATTTGGAAATCAGCGATGGCGGCCTCTTTGTCGCCAAGCAGGGCATGAGCCAGACCGCGACTGTCATAATAGTTGGGGTCGGGGTCGAGTTCGATGGCTCTTTCACAATAGGGCAGCGCCTCTTCCGGCTGCTCTAACAGGGAATAGCTCCAACAGAGGCTGTTGTAAACCGACGCATATTCATCATCAATCGCAACGGCTTCCAGATAGTTCTCCACGGCGGTTTCCAGCTCGCCTTGGGCATAGTAGACCTGGCCGCGACCATAGTACGCATCCTGATCCTGGGGGTTGAGATCGAGGACGCGATCAAAGTCGCGCAGGGCGCCCCGGTAATCTTCCAGTTGCAAGCGGGAATCGCCGCGATAGTAGTAGCTGTTAATATCGGTGGAATCGAGGGCGATGGCCTGGGTGTAATCAGCGACGGCGGCTTCATAGTCGCCCAGGGTGCGATTGACGCCGGCTCGGTTGCTGTAGTAGAGAGCATCTTCGGGATCAAGGTCGATGGCGGTGGTGTAGTCGGCCAGCGCCTCTTCGTAGCGTTCTAAGCCTTCATAGGCGACGGCGCGATTGTTGTAGGCGGCAGCGTATTCGCTATCCAGTGCAATCGCTTCATCAAAATCGGCCAGCGCCTCTTCATAGCGCTCCAGGTCTTCATAGGCAATGCCCCGGTAGTTGTAGGACTCGGCGTCAGTGGGGTCGAGTTCAATGGCGCTGGTGTAATCATCAATCGCCGCTTCGTACTCCGCTTGCGCTTTGTAGAGTGCGCCCCGGTTCTGATAGTAGATCGGCTCTTGCGGGTCGAGGTCAATGGCGCTACTATAATCGTCAATGGCCTTATCCCACTCGGCCAAATCCTCATAGAGAATCGCGCGCCCATTGTAGGCACTGGCGTCGTTGGGGTCGAGGTCGATGGCGCTGGTATAATCAGCCAGGGCGCGATCGGTCTGCGCTAACCGACGATAGACGCCGGCGCGATTGCGGTAAAAGAGCGCAAATTCGGGTTCCCGCTGGATGGCCGCGCTATAGTTGACAATGGCGTATTGATCCTCGCCCATCTCCTCATAGACAATGCCGCGGTTGTTGTAGGCGTCGGCATAGTCCGGGTCAATGTCAAGCGCCAGGTCATAGTCGGCTAGGGCGCCCTCATAATCACCGGCATCGGCACGGGCCAGGCCACGGCTGATATAAACTTCGATGTACTCCGGGTCAATGGCGAGCGCCTGGTCATAATCGGCCAGGGCATTATCCATTTCTTCTACGGCGGCGTGGGCCAAACCCCGTTCATAGTAGGCATAGGCATAGTCGCTGTTGATGTCAATCGCTTCACTCAGATCAGCAATGGCGGCTTCGTACTGTTCGCTGCGCCGATAAGCCGAGCCGCGAATCGCATACGACCAATCCGAATCGGGGTTTAACGCCAAAGCGTCGGTGGCGTCGGTGATGGCTTCCGCATAGTTGCCCAGCGCCAGGTGCGCATTGGCCCGTTGGGAAATGGCCCATTCATAATCAGGAATCAGTTCAATGGCGACATCAAAGTCGTCAATCGCCTTCTCATACTCGCCCAACTGGCTATAGGCATTGGCGCGCACGGCATAGGCCCAGTCGTAATCGGGGTTGATTTCCAGAGCTGTGGTGGCATCGATTATCCCTTGCTCATAGTCACCTTGAATGACATAGATGTCGGCCTGTTGGGCAATTGCTTCGGCGCTGGTGGGGTCATGTTCAAAGGCGCGACCAAAGTCGGCCAGCGCTCTGTCCCACTCCTCTTGCTGCTTATAGAGCTTGCCCCGTTCAAGGTACGCGGTAGCGTCATCGGGGTTCTCTTCCAGCGCGGCAGTGTAATCGGCCAGCGCCTGTTTCCACTCTTCCAAAGCGGCATACGCACGGGCGCGGGCTGAATAGACCGCGCTCTGTGCCGGATCAAGGTCCAACACTTGGTCATAATCCTTGATCGCGTCTTCCCAGTTGCCCAGCGCTTCATGCACCAGACCGCGCTGGTAATAGGCGTCGGTATACGCCGAATCACGGATAATGGCATTGTTCAGACTGTCGAGCGCCGCTTCCAGGTCGCCGGCCGCGTACTGCTCGACGCCGGCTTCGTAATAGCTGACGGCGTCATTGCCGGTTGCCTGTGGATCACTTTGGGGATCGCTCTGCGGATCAGGCTCAATTACTGCTGTTTGGTCAAAGGTCTGCCCCAGCGTGTCGAGCGGCACGATCTGCGCATCGCGCGGTGATTCGACCGTGATCGCTTCATTGAAAGCGCCATTTTCCGTTTCGGTGACAAAGTCAATATAGATTTCATCACTGGTTTCGCTGGGCGGGATGGCGTCAAATTGTTGGAGAATCTGCACCAGAGCGGTGAGATCCCAGTGAAAGAGGGTCGAGCCGGCGTGTTGATAGTTGTCGTCCATGCCAATCGTGGCGCTGCCGGAGATTTCCAGATCGCGGAAGATCATGGGCGCCATCAGCCAGAAGACATCGACGGCTTGCACCATCTCTCGGGCTGCGCTCGCGTCGCCTTCACTTGCCGCCGCCACTTCGATCACCTGTTGGAGCAACTCGCGAAATTCTTTGCTCACGAGAAAATCTAACACAGCAAAATCGGTGGTGAAATAAGCGCCCGCCTGCCCATCCAGTGCGACATCATCGCCGCGGCTGATGGTCATAAAGGCTTCCAACACGTCGGGGCGACCAAAGACCGAGCGCATACTGGTCATCACCCCGACCATCGCCGGGTCCAGCCCCTGTACCGAACGCCCAGTGGTGCTGGAAGCGACCTGGGCCGAAAGCTCGCGCAGGGCGCCGCTGTCGATCAACGCTTCTAAGCCCTTGACCACCTCAATCGCCACCCAGTCGCCATAGTTGGCCAGTTCCGGGATCAGCGGCTTGAGTTCGTGAATATCAAAGTAAAGGACGCCCTCAACCAGCCGCACCTCCACGGTTGTCTCCAACGGCCACGCAAGATCCCCTTCGGTCCGCAGAAAGTCCGTCCAATCTTTGGTCAGATCCAGCGTGATGAAGAGGTTGGCCGTCATCCCCTTGTACAAATCGAGCAGCAGTTCCGGCGACTCGCCGATCTTCTCCATCGCCGCCATTGGTTCATCACGACTGATGACGGCAAAGGTGCGCATGGCCTGGCGCGCCGGCTCATCAAAGGCATACTGCCCCTCCACCCGTAGCGCCGTCTCCGATTGGGGCACCGGCACTTCCGGCAAGTCATGGAAAACGAGTCGGTAAGTAATCGTGGTACTATAACTTTCCAACTTCAACATGGCGTCGTTGGAGGCGCGCAACAGATCACAATCTTCGTCACTCAAATTCCCGCAGAAGGGTTCCGGAATCTCCTGCGCCAGCGCCGGCATCACCAGCGTTGGCGTGAATGTTGTCAACAACAAACTGATCACGATCAGCGCATGAAGTAACCGTCGTAACATGCCGAAAGTCCTTTCCTGGTTGCCCATAGTGTGAGAGTTTCGTTTAACTTATACCCGTGACAAGGGATAGGGAGGATTATGGGTTACGAGTTACGAGTTACGAATTACGAGAGCGTAATTCGTAACTCGTAACTCGTAACTCGTAACTCATGTCGCCTGTCACCTTGTCACTTCCTGTCCAACACGCGGCGGCGCGGGCCAAAAATAAGCGACGGTGATGGTGAGCAGGCCAACGCCGATAAACGAGATAATCCGGGCCAGGCTGCCGGTTTGGGCCAGGTCGACGAGGAAGAGTTTGATGATGGTGATGCCAAGCAGCGTGGCCCCGATGAGCCAAACGTGACGCCAGTGGCGATGATGGGCGATATACATGAGCGTCAAGGCCAACACGCTCCAAACCAGCGCGTAGGTTGTCTGTACTATAGCAGAAGCATAGAGCGCTGTAAAGGTGAAGGGAACGTTGTTTAGATGATGGATGGCGCGCGCCAGCGCCATGTTCACCACGGCAAAACTCAATAGCCAGATCCCCCACTGACTCACGACGTCCACCACGGCAAACTGGGCCGCCGACAACCAGTGGCGCAATTGCCGACTCCACTGCCAAAGCGTCCAGATCACCGCTGCCAACAGCAGATCAAGCGGGTTGAGCAGCGGCACAAAGGGGAGTGGCGTGCCGGCGCCACTGTTGGTCTGATTGACCCACAGCGTCGCCAGGAGCAAAAAGAGCGCGATGGGGGCGGCTGTCAGTACAATATAACGGTACGGCTGGTCGCTCAACGGCCAGGACATATGCTGTGGATAGACGCCGAGCAATACCAGGGTGACGAGGGGAACGCCCAGCAGCGCCCATGCTTGCCATGCCGGCGCCAGTTCGGCCCGTTGCCCTTGTTGCACCAGCCACCAGGTCAACAAGAAGGCCGTGAGCCACACCCAGCCCGCATGATAGAGATCCAGCGCTTCCGGCCAACGCCAGAGCAACAAAAGGTGGCTCGCCAGAACCACCGGCCAGACATACCAGCCATAGGCAAAGGGGTGCATCTGCCAGGCAAACATATAGAGCGCCATGAGCGTAGCGGCTGGTAATATACTCCATAACGTGTAGCGGGGCGCTCGCCATTGCACCCAACTGCCATAGCCTTCGCCGATCAGACCGGAAAGCGTCACAAAGAGCAAGAGAATGGCGAGGCGGTCGGTGCGTTCGGCGTAGAGGGCAAACTGCCCAATGCCCCCGATATACCACCAGAAGAGACCGAGCAGTAACAAGGCGTAGGCCAGTATGCGGATCTTCGCACGAAGCTGGCCGGCGTTGCGATGGACAATGGTCGCGCTGGCAATGGCCGCAATACTCAGGATCAATGTACCCAGGTAAAGGTGGTTGAGGAAGGGTGGCAGATCAGCCGGAAGGCTTTCGATCAATTGCCAAAGGAATGCACCGCCAGCTAACACCTGAATCAGCGTTCCCCAAAGCTGCGGCCAGGTGCGCCGTTGACGCACACCCAGCCAAAGCTGACCCAGCCCCTGCATGGCCCAGAAGGCCGCTGTCACCTGGGCGTCAAAGCGCAGCGGCATACCAATGAGCAGGAAGAAACCGGCAAAAAAGGTGAAGACCTGGGCGACAAATTCCCCAAAGCGCGCCCGCCCGCCAATTGCCAACAGGGCATAGAGCGCAGCGAGGGCAAAAGCGGTATAAGCCAGCCAATAACCCCGTTCCGCCACCAACAAGCTTTGCAGGCCCAACGTCGCCAGCGGATTGGCAAAGAGCAACATGGTATCCGCCTGGGATAGGATGCCGCCTTGTTGCGTTGTCCGCCAGGCGTTCCAGAGCGAAATGGTCAGGTAGAAGCCAAAGAAGAGCAGCAGGAAGCCTTCAACGCTGGCAAAGTAGGCCGGTTGGTACGCCGTGGCGGCCCAACTTAGACCGGCGAGCAGGCTGAAGAGAAAGCTCACCAGATTCAACCCCGGCCACTGTTTGTAGAAGGCAATCGCCAAGACGCCGACGTTGACAACGGCATAGTAGCTGAAGAGGACAAGGTGGCTGCCCTCGCCATCGGAAGCCAGGAAAGGGGCTAAAAACGCGCCGACTGTTGCCAGGAAGGCCAGAACGGGGGCATCATTCCAGATTGCCATGAGCGCATAGAGGATCGCTAGCGTGACAAAGAGGGTAAAGGCGACCACTGCCGGCAACAAGCCATAGAAGAAGTAGGCGCCAAAGGTGGTCAGGTAGACAATGCCGATGCCGCCGCCAATCAGCGCCAGGCCATAGGTGCGTTGATTGGTGCGCACGCGCCAGCCGATGGTCGCCAACGCAACCCCTAGCAATGCCGCCCCCAGCAACCGCAATTCGAGCGGGAACCACCCCTGGTCAACGGCATACTTCACCAAAAAGCCGACACCAAAGAAAAGGACGATCAACCCAACTTGCACCATCAAGTGGATACGCACAAACCAGGCCACCAGGGGATTTTGCGTCCACGGGGCCGGCGCTTGCCGGCGAATGGGTTGTTGGTCAAGGATCGGTTCATCCACCGGCACGTGTTCTTCACTTGTAGGCGGCAACTCGGTCGCGCCAGCTTCAGCCGCAGTTTCTACGGGTAGCGGCGGCATCGGCAGATCCAACGCCGGATTGACAGCGGCGATTGGTTGCACCAATGGCAAGTTCGTTGCCAGCGTCGGCGGACGCAGTTGCGCCAGTTCCGCTTCAACCGCCGTAAGGCGCGCACGCACCTCTTTAACCCGGCGGCGCGCCCAGCGGAGGAGTAGCCCCACGCCGACAACAAGCAACAGATTGAATAAACAACTGATGGTAATAAAAAAATCATTAGCCATTTGGCTCTCCTCGCAATGGTAAAGGTGCTACCTTAAGTGTAGCAGATTTGCCCTGCACATTTCAACCGAATTTTCACTGATATCGGTGAGTTTGCTGATCAATTTTATGATGTATACTCAACAGCGCCATAAAGTAACACTTTTTCAGGTGTAAATAGTTTACTTTATGTGCTGCCGTGCAGTATATATTGCTCGATTTTTAGTAGTACACTGCGAAATGCAGAATAACAGCCAAATGATAGAACGGACAAAGGCTACTAATCGTATAGAAATCGTCTAATTTAAGCTATTGATTTTTTTTTTCCACTTTATGGTAAGATAGACCAAAATTATAATAGCCAGTTAAATTCTTCGTAACTTTTAAAGATATTTCATCTTTCCGCCTCCCAAACCTATTGCCAAGCGTAATTGTATTGCCTAAGCAATATTTAAGTATTTCGCTTACCTTAACAACCTGTGTAGTAGGGAGTAACATCGTGAATACAAAAAAGTTTTGGCTACTTGTTCTTCTTGCCACCATTCTGGTCATTGCATTCATTGGAAACTTTACAACAGGATTCCATGCGTCAGTAAAAGCGGATGATGCACCTTTAGCACAAGCTACAAATCCCTTGCTGACAACTTCACCTTCCCCACAGCCAACAAGCCCGCTACCGACACCAGGGTATACCCCTCGCCCTCCGATGGGGCCAACACTTTGGATGACACCACCAGAGCCAGTTACGGCAACACCTCTACCTGATGTAACGGCAACAGTATTGCCTGCAGCTATGGCTTTACGGAATGAAAATTCTGTTGCATCCTTAAGCCGAGCGAGCTTGGTTCAATCGAAGTGGTTTCTTCCCCTCGCTCGTTACAGAATTTCCATGACATATGATAAGAAAGGCATCGGAGATGATTGGCAAACGTGGATCCCTCCACGCCCAGGTACTAACTTCAATGCCCTAAATTTTACTTGGTTCTATGATTGGACTTTCGGTTATTTGCCTTCACGCAATGAAGCTCGTTATGTACGCATGATTTGGTGTAATGGTCTTTGGCATAAAGACATTAATGGGAACTATGTTTATGCTGGTGATCTTGCAAGATCTGATTACAACAGTGGCTATGCTGGTCGTATTTGGCTGGTTTTCAATGAAACAGATGGACCCGGACAATGTCCTGATCCAGGTCCTGTAGCTGCAGCAGATTTTTATGTTACTGCTTATGATGTGATCAAAGCAAATGACCCTACTGCTGGAGTTTTTGGCGGAGGAATGGTATACTTAAACACAACAGAAACACAAAATTGGTGGACAAGCTTTATTGATCGGTTAACTTCGACAGGCAACCTGTATAAATTGCAAGGAGTTCATGTTCACTTGTATCCTAGAATTTCTACTTCTTTAACAAGAATGTATAAGGAATGCCCTAATAGTCCTTATTGTTTGCCGGAGTTAGCGCAAGTTGCAAAAAGTTGGTATCAAAATATGCATATAAATAAGGGGCTTGGTGATCGCCCGATTTGGATTAGTGAAACTGGTTGGTTAGGAGAGTCTCCTTGCTCATCAACCAGAATTGCGCAAATCCGTGATAATTTCATGATCCCATGGTCAAAGTGGTTTGCAAAAGATAGTAGTTGGCCATATAACAGCCAAGTTGGAGTGAACCCAGGCTATAGCGCTATCGCATGGTATGTAAGTAGGGATGCTCCTGCTAACCAAGAATGTACCTATCTGTTAAATTCGCTCGGTCCTTCTGGCGCACCAACTTCCTTAGGGAATTTTTGGAGTAGTTATCAACCATAATAAGACTTACGCAGGACGGACAGGCTACCGGAGAAGTTCGACTTTTGCCAAAGGTCGAACTTCTGCGTATTGCGTCAGCCCTACATAAACTGCAAAGGATGTATTTTAGTTGTTTCAAAAGGGAAATAGGGAGCAACTTTAATGAAATGGATTACCCATATATTTCGGGTCAGCATCATCTTTCTTTTGATGCTGACCTTACCTTGGATTGCTATGGCACAATCGCCTGGCACGCCGGTCAATTGCCAACAAGATCAATTTTCCTTTGGACAGAAGTTAGTGGTGGTTTCCACCAGCCAATTATTATTTCAAGCAACCAGTGGTGGTTGGCAAGGATTGCCGCTTCCGCCGCATTGGGACCAAGTCAAAGTTGCTGGCGATGAAAAGATTTATTTGTATGATGATACAATGAACAAGCTTTACCGTCTAGATAATAACAATCAAAATTGGACTACAGTTACGACGACTCCTTTTGTTGAGCAAGATAGGGAAGAGTTTTTCCCTTCGCCTAACGCTAACAGCGTATTTCTATCAGTCCGTAGCCCTGATGAACAGCGGCGAGGGATTTACAAATCAAGCGATGGTGGTCTTAGTTGGCGAAAGACATTTACAAATACTGATTTTCTTTCTACACTTTCTCCCTTCGTTTTCTCACCAACATTTACACAAGATGGAACTGCTTTTGCTGCATTATTAGGCCGTGGCACCTTTGTTGGCGTTTGGCGAAGCACTGATTTTGGCGAGAACTGGGTTAAAAGTACGAATGGAATGACTGTTACTGTTCAGTATGGGCCTAGCGCATGGTTTGCTATTTCCCCACAATTTGCTCAGGATCGCACACTCTTTAGTAGTGGTGGGGCTATGGATTTTGGTTATTATAAATCAACCAATGCAGGAGAAAATTGGCAATACATTGCGGACTTGCGTCCAAGTGACCTTGCATTATCTCCCGATTATCAAAATGACCAGACGCTCCTAATTGCTAGTCCGGGAGATGGCGTATATATTTCAACCAACGGCGGTGCCTCTGTCCAGCAAATATGGAATGAAAATCGAGCAGTGCTAGTAGGCATAAGACATACACCACTCGCCAACACAATTTCTGGTGCGTTAGTTGCAACGGAAAGTCAACCACCACTCATATCTACTCATCAGGTAACCCAGACCTTGGAGATGTGGGCAGTTGTCGCCAGTTCGCAGATAAATACTTGTTACTTGTACCGTTCTATTGATCGCGGTGTTACCTGGGAACAACAAACGCTCTTTGAAACGCCGTACTCGACCTATTTTCCGGTCGTCGCTCAAGAATCTATACAACGCTGATTTCTCTACACTTGAATGACTCCGCAGTTGCTTCAATAAATCTTGCGCCTCAGCTCCTTTGTCATTGAATGAATTCCACAATTGCTGATCAGTTTGCTGGTTAGTTTTTGGGGGTGTACAATCCAAATGACAACAGGTCAACTGCCAGAAATTCGGCAGTTGACCTGTCAATTCAAACTGTGGGTTCTGAGGTGACTATGGATCGGAAGGAATTCGGCAAGTTGATCGCCGCCCTGCGCGAAGAGCATTTGGACTTTTCCGCCCGCGGCATGGGCGTGTGGACGCAAGCCAAGCTGGCAAAGGAGGCAAATCTCCCCGAAAAGGCGATCAGCCAGATCGAGCAGGGGCGCAAGATGAATCTCGACGCGCAGACAATGACCCAACTGGCACGCGCCCTCAAGCTGACGGCGACGGAACAGGTCGAATTTTTTGCTGCCGCAGCGGAAGTGGGCGCTGATCCCCAGTATATATTGCGGGAAGGGGCCGCACCGGCTTTGCAAACCTTGCTCAAACTGATCGGTGAGATCCGCTTGCCCGCCTTTATTTGCGATCATTACACCAATGTCCTGGCGAGTAACACGCTGGCGCTGGCCGTGTTGAATATCCCGGAACGTATGATCCAAGCGGCGCCCACCCTGGCCAGCGGCTTTAATCTCTTGCGCGTCGTCTTTGCGGCTGAATCACCCTTTCGGCAATTGATGGGTGAACAGTGGGCCACGCGCGCCGAAGACAGCCTCCGCTATTTTCGGACAACGACCTTGCGCTATCGCCACACGGAACGCTTTCATGCCATTTTGGCCGAATTATCGACCTTGCCCAGTTTTCGCGAGCGTTGGTTCACGACGCAAAACGATGACCCCGAAGAGACCCCCACCTGGACAACCTACACCTATCACCATCCCGACCTGGGCCAGCTTAGTTTTATCGCCCATATCAGCACCACCCTCACCGACCAGGGCGCGCTCTACCTGACCACCTATCTGCCCTGCACCAAAGAGACCGCCGAACTCTTTGAAGGTTTCATCCGCCGTCACGGGCTGGGGGTGCGTCGCTTTGCCCAGTGGCCCTACCAAACCGAATAAAATAATTAATTGAGAATCGACAATTTATAGAGACAGCCCGTAAAACCCAATCCCTTTAGGGTTGGGATATAAGGGCTTACCGCTGTACTCAGCGGCGGCGCAATGCGCCGTGACCTTTAG
>QWII01000161.1 GCA_021405325.1 Caldilinea sp. CFX5
GACAGTTCCTCCCCTTACCAGGGGGAGGTTAGGTGGGGGTGGCTTGGCAGTTTCTCTTTTCATGACTTCTGTCAAAGTGACAGTCATTTGTGAAGTGACTGTCACTTTGACCAAACAGATCATCTGCTTCATTCAGTCGCGCACCAGGCTGTACAGTTCTTGAATTGTGCGCTTGGGCTTGACACCGGGCGGGAGATTGGGCGCAATGTGTTTGGCAAAGAACTCGGTCGCCGCTGCTTTGGACTCCCAGACTTCGATGCTCCTCCAGCCACCTTCCACTGGGTAGGCACCGTGCATGATGAAGCCGGGCGCCTGCTTGATCAGCGGCTCAACCATCGCCAACACGCCGTCGTAGCCCTCCTGTGTTTGGTTGGGGGCGTCGGCCAGAATCAAAATTGCCATGATGAATTTCCTTTCCGCCGGACAGCGCCGGCACTGTAACCTGGGTCAACAGACCCGAAAACAAACGTTAGCGAGCTTTCAGGGCATCGAACTGCGGCAGCAGCACCACACTCTCCTGCTCGTTCGGGTCGGTGCGGGCGATGACGGCGCAGCACGGCTCCTGGCCCGGATTGTAGGGCAGGTGCGGCACACCAGCGGGGATGTAGATCAGATCGCCGGCTTGGGCGGTCATATGTTCTTCCAGCCCCTCGCCATACCACATCGCCGATTCGCCGCTGATCATATAGATGGCGGTTTCGTGATTTTCATGGTAGTGCGCTTTGCCCTGTGTGCCCGGCGGCATGGTCAACAGGTGCATACAAATCCCTTTGGCCCCCACGCTTTCGGCGGAGATGCCGCTCTGATAGGTCAACGCCTGTTTGCCCATATACCTCTGGCCGGGACGGATACGTTGACAGGTGCGCACAGTTGCTGCTGGTTGCTGGTGATTCGTTGTTGGCTTCTGTGTACCATTGGTGTAGGATCCCAGCGCGCCGCCCCACTCCAACGCCATGATTACCTGATGGATTGAACTGCCGTTATTCACTGTATACATAGTCATGCTCCTTGTTACTGACTTCTGTGACCGCTTCCATATCGACAGCGGCCGCAACCATGATTTCGGCCAGCAGCCCATAGACTTCGCTCCACGCATCTTTGACCGCAGGCGTAAAGGCGTCGCCCAACCCCTGGCCCAGGGTGGTTAAGAGGGCGGCGCCGACGGTTTGATAGTGCGCCGCTTGTACACCGTAACCGGCATGACGGCGCCCTAAGGCGGTTACAATGGGCAGCAAGGTCGCCGTGTCATCCAGTTTGTTGACGGCCGCGCCAATGATTTTCATCAGCTTGTGGCCCTGGTCGCGCATGTCGCTATGAAACAGCGCTTTCAAGCTGGGATCGGCGGCAAACAAATTTTGGTAGAACAGTTCGGCGGCCTGCGGCGCAATCGGGGCGATGCTTTGCCAGGATTGCTGCACGAGTGTAATGGTCTCCGGTTTCATTGTTCCCTCCGCTTGTGTATGATCTACTGCCGGCGTAGCCGATTCTCTACCCGCCAGGTCGGCCCGGTTGCGTTTGCCCGTGCAGAAGCGCCAAAAGCGCTGAAATAGCTGGCGTATGGCCGACAATTGCGCATCGCTGCCGGCGGTTGCCGGGGTGGCATCGCTGCTGCCCCGTGATTTTGCTGGTCGCGGCGCGCTGAGGCTATCGACCGCCATCCGCACCATGAGATGTTTTTGAAAAGACATGATCAGCTTTCTCCTTTACGCCCACACAGAATGCGGCCAACGGTTGACCTGCGCACCAGGGCGACCGTGCCATAAAAAGCCAGCGTACTGACCACCTCGCTCACCACCACGGCAAGCTGCTGATTGGGCAACAGGTGGAGCGCCAGGTAGAGCAACAAGGGGGACAAGAGCAGACTGTCCACCAATTCAGCACTGCCCAAGGTCATGAGCAGCGTGCGGATTTTTCGCCTCCTGCTGTATGGCAAAGAGCGGTCACCCGCCAGCGGTTTGACCCGTCGCAACGCATAGAACAGGCTGAGAAAGAGGGTGCTATAGTAGCCCACGGCGCCACTGTATACACTCACAGCCACCAGAAGAAAGGTGTTGTCGGTCAGCCGGCTGGTCAACGTAATACTGCCCAGCGCCACCAACAAGCCCACCACTTCCGCCAACAAGTAACGGCGCAGCCAGGCCGGCAATTCCCAGAGCAGCGCCGCCGGTGGTAAATGACGCCATCGGCTTGGCTCCTGTGCTGTCATCCCGGCTGCCTGGCGCCAATGGGATGCATTTTGGAATAAACGATTCAGCACGTCGGCGCTTGTTGGTTTGATAATTGGGTTGACGCACATAAGATCCTCTGTTATCGGTCAGGCCGATCGATCCTCTGGCTGCCATTGCTGCTTGGCTTGAGTTGCAACCACCTGTTGCAGAAAGGCGAGCAAGTCACTCAAGGTGGCGAAATCCCAGCGCACGCCGCTTTGGATATGTTCGATTTCGCCATGCCAGCAGCAACCTTGCTCCTGCTCCGATTGATTGCGCCAGCAGCGCACCAAAAAAGAGTCATACCCTTCTGCCTTCATGCCCCTACTCCTTCTTGTCGCTTCGCCCGCTTCCGGTCGATTTTGTTGCTGGCAATACAATAGCAGGGGCGGGTCGACAAGCTATCGACAAAGGTGTCGACAAAACGGTCGATATTGGGTAAAATTGGGGCGAATTTTTTTGATGTGGAGAAAGCCGGCGGCGTTGGCGCAAAAAAACAGGGCAGCCAGCAACGGCTGCCCTGTCTGCGTTCAAACCAATGGCGATTAGGTTGGCGATGGATCGACTATGTTGCGCTTTCGCGGTTGCCGTGGATGGCCAATCTGGCTTCAGCAATAGCCTGTGTAGCGGTACATTGGCGTCCGTGTTGCCAGGCGGTTTGGAAAGCAGGAGCGCCCAACTGGGTTTGAATACTGGTTAAAATCGGTTGATAAAAGGCCGCATCGATCGGGGAGTGGGGATTTTCCAGTCCCTGGCGTAGCGTGTCAGCCGCACCCAACAACCATGCCCCATGCTGTGGTTGTTGACGCCGCCCTAAGACCCCGGCCAGCCCTTCCAGGGCGTAGGGCACAATAAAGGGCATTTGGGCCAGCCCTTGCACGATCAACGCTAACCCACAGGCCCGGCGCCAGTCGGCGGCATCAACGCAGCGTCCCCCGGCGGCGCGATAGTGGGCAAAGTAGCCATCAATCAACGCATCGCTCCAGACCACCGGCGGAATCACAGCGCCAACGGGCGAACCGAGCATGATCAGGACCGGCACACGTTGCAGGATGTTGGCAACATCGAGCGCCGCCGGCCCCAGCGCCAGCCATTCCCAGTCGATCAAGATCAGCGTGGGCTGGTCAAGGGTTGACCGAGCCTTTGCCCAGCGCAAGCCAATATTACGGTCGTCCAGATCGTTGTGGAGCAGTGTTTGCGGGTAGGCAACCAGCTCTTCCACCAGGGCTTGCCGGTCAACGAGCAGATGCTCCCACAGGCGTCATTCAGCCGCCGGGCGCGCCGTCAGAAAGGCATCCAGATCGGCGCTCAACCCATCCCACACCGGCGGCGCACTGGCGGCTGTCGGCGCCGCGGCATGAGGCAACCGACCGAGGGCGCGGGCATAGGTCGGCGCCATGTCCCATAAGTAGCTCTCCGGTCGCCGCAACCAGGTCGCAGGCTGCAAGGCGCTCCACCGTTCCGGTCGTTCCCAGAGGGCATGGAAGCGCGCCAGTTGCGCAAGAATCGCCTGGCTCCGGCTGATGACCTGATCAGTCGCGAGACCCATCCGTGGGAAGGCGGCCAGTTCAGGCGAGACATCAGTCATGGCCAGCCACGCCTCCCGATTGTCCGGTGAACGCCAGACGCCGAGTAAGGGGACGATCACACCGTCCGGCAAGGCGGATGGGCGTAGCCAGCCCGCTTCCCAGGCCAGCACCTCGCGCGATTGGGTGATGCCCAGCGTGCGATCCCGTTGCCCGCCGGCCGGCCACTGTTTGAGAATCCACGTCGCCGTCTCGACCGCCCATTCCCGTGACTGACGCATCCAGGTCAGCGTCACGCGATAGAAGGTCGTGCTGTCATTGGTGCCTTCGTGCGCAAAGGGAGCGCCGGTGCAAGAGAGCAGGGTTACCCGCTGGTCGGCCAGATGCTCACGCAGGATAGTTTCGATCACCTCTGCCGGCACGTCGCGGGTTGGCGCAGTGGCTTCGGCTGTCATGGTTGCTGTTATTGTCATAAATTATTCCTCTGTCTATACATTTGTCACGCTAGAGCCGACTGCGACCACCGTCCACGACCACTGTTTCCCCTAACATGTAAGAAGAGTCCGGCGAGAGCAGAAAGGCGACGACGCGTGCGACTTCGTCGGCGCGCCCAAAACGCTTTACCGGCATCTGGGCGAGTTCGGCGGTCATCATCGCTTCCGCCATTGCCGGCGGCATTCCCAGCCGTTCGACAAGCGGCGTCATAATATTGCCGGGACTCACCGCATTGACGCGGATGCCCCGTTCGACCAGTTCAGCAGAGAGACTGCGCGCCAGACTTTCCACTGCGGCCTTGCTGGCGGTGTAGATGCTGGCGCCCGACATCCCCAGCGCGGTGAACATTGAACCATTGAGGACAATGGCTGATCCATCACGCAGAAGGGGGAGCGCCGCTTGAATGGTGCGGACGGCGCCGATAAAATTGACCCCCAACAGCAGGGTGATCTGCTCCACCGTCACCTGATCGATGGGGGCAAACCCGGCGATGCCGGCGTTGACAAAGAGACCATCCAACTTGTCCATTTGCTCGGCGACTTCTGTAACGAAGCGCTGGAGGTCGTCCCACTCGGTCACATCCCCGCGCAGGGCCAGGGTGGTTGGCCCCAGTTCCCGCTGCGCTGCCGCCAGGGTCTGCTCATTGCGCCCAAAGATGGCGACGCGTGCGCCCCGCCGTACCAGTTCCTGGGCGGTGGCGAGACCAATGCCGCTGTTGCCGCCGGTGATTGCATAGGTTTTGCCGGTTAATGCGTCCATCTTGCTTTCCTTTCGCATTCCAGAGTCGCGTTCAAATCGTATCGGTTGCCGCCAGCATACAGGATTGCCGGTTGATTTTGTACTATCAAAAGTAAGGAAGAAGGGATGGTTTTGAGCCAACCAGGTGGATTTGTACCCATCCTTTGGAATGGTGAGGCATTCGCAGGCGAGCATCATCAACAAACCCGGTTTTTGTCAAAAACCGGGTTTGTCACGCAACTGCCTTGTCTACTACTGATCGAAGGGGATTGAAGTGGCGTGCTTTCCAGGCGGCAAGGGCGGGATGCGCCGCGCCATAGCCAAGCTCGGCAATGGCGGCATACTCGGTAAATTGCAGTAGGCCAAAGCGCTGCACAGCCGGTTCGATCAGCAGGTCGCAGAGCTGTTTTGTCTGTTGCAGCCAACGCTGGTTGTTGACCATCAGCGACCGGATGAGAATTTCGGGAAGCGAAGGCGCCGCGATAGACTCAGCCCAGGGATCCAGCCGACTGCGCAACACCTGCCAACCGGAGAGACCGGCGTCATAGGCATAGCGTGGATCCGCATCCGCCACCTGGCCGACATTGACGCCGATAATCTGCCCGTTCCCAATGCGCGCACGCATGAGATCGACGGGGAAATTGTTCATGATCCCGCCATCGACCAATAAATGGCCCCGCTCGTCGATTACGGGGGCGAAGATGCCGGGGATCGAGAGGCTGGCGCGGACGGCGCGCCAGAGCGGCCCGCACTCCTGCACCACCAGCTCCGCCGCACTCAGGTCGGTAGCGACGGCAAAGTAAGGCCGCCACAAATCCTCAATGCGCTGTTCGCCGACGATTGCGCGGATGATCGCCGTCACCTTGTCCGAGGCCAGCAGCGAAACAAGCGGTAAGGTGTAGTCAAAGAGGGCTTTGGGGTTACTCAACGCCGCGGTCTGGGCAAGGGCGCGTTCATAGGGCATCGCCAGGGCAAAGCCAATGCCAATCAGCGCCCCCATGCTGGTGCTACCGATCCAGTCCCAGGGTAGCTGTAACTCTTCCAACGCCTGCAACAGCCCCAAGTGGGCAATGCCGCGCGCCCCGCCGCCGGAGAGCACCAGCCCAATGGCGTTGCCGGTCAACCGGCGCGCCAGCGACGCCATCTGGGCTGCGTCATGGCGGCGCAGATGATAGTGGCCCGTCACTGGCCGCTTTTCCAGCCAGTGGTGCGTACCGGATGGTTGCTCGACCGTGGGTTCATGCAACAGCACAAGTTCCAGTGGCGCCTGGGGCGAGAGCGCATAGATTGCCTGTTCCACTAGCGTTGGTTCGGGGGCAGCGGCGGCGTTGGCAATCACCAGAATGCGATCCGCCTGCCCCAGACAGCGGCGCGTCCATGCTGACCAAGTTGCATCACCCACGTAGAGAAGGTAGCGATGGTTGGTCTCCTGTTCATTGAGCCAATCAATCAAGAACGGGTGGAGTGGATGACCGGATGCCAGATCGGCGACACGCTTCTGTCCGAAGTGGAGATCCACTTGCTCACGCGTGAGGGTTAAGACTGCGCCGTAGCGCTGCATGGCCGTCGCTAATCGGTAGGTGAATTCGACCAGATCAATATCCGCTGTGGCTGGGATCAAAGCCAGGGTCGTCGGTGGTAAGGGTTTGGCTGTCAGCGCCGTTAGGATGCTCTGCTGTTGACGCGCGCCATGCCGTAAAAAGGGCAACAGCGCGTGTGGATATTCCTGCCACAACTGACGACAGAGCGCAAGGGGGAATTCCACAACCGTGCTTTCCCGTACCGCGCGCACAGTGACAGTATGGGGCGCCGTTTCCAGAAAGTGACCAACGGTCTCCCCGGGTACTAGCTGTCCCGCCGGATGTTCGATGCCATCATCAGCGTGATAGTGCTGCTGTAAGCGGCCACTGACGACCAGGAAGAGTGCATCGTCCGCTTCGCCCTGCCGCAACAGGAATTCCCCATCGGCAAGCTGCCGCCAATGCACCGCCGTCGCCACCTGCTGGAACAAAACGCTATCGAGCGGCCCCAGGCAACGGGTCAATACCGTCGCTAACTGGGTTTGTTGCATCAAGGCCGTTGCGGCTGCACCTGCCGCTTGGCGCAATGCCAGATTGATGCGCATCAGGTTGCGAAAGATGGCTGCGTCGATGGCAATGACCTCGCTGGCAGTCGCTGCCGTGACGGCGAGACCCCAATCGCGCCCGGTCCACACCTCCAGGGCGCCGACCCAAGCGCCCGTGGTCAGCGTTTGCAACAGGAGTCCTGTGGCGTTGCGCACTTCGATCACGCCTTTGCGCACCACGTAGACCATCGTCGCTGCTCTGTCCGGGCTACACAGGTGTGTACCCGCCGCCATTGGCAAAGTGTGGGCGCCCAGGGTGTCGGTCAGTTGTTCGAACAGATCGGCAGCCGGCAGTGGAGTTGTCAGACTTGGTGCGCGTAGAATAGTAAAGTTCACGGTTCCTCACTCAACTCGATACAATGGAATGGTCGCCAGCGCCGTCGCCAGGGCATTCATGGCGTACAGTGCGCCTTCCCCCCGTTCCGGTTCAATAGCGCCGCTGCCGTCTTGGTCGAAGCCATGCCACAGTTGCTCCAGCGCACCCGCAATCGGTGCGGCGGTGCGTTGGGCCTCGGCTAAGGTATCAGCCGCGGCCACCTGGCGCGCGGCGGCGCTGATGTTGGCCATCGCCGTCAGCGCCGTATCTACTACGTTGCGATCGACCGCCAGTGTGACAAATGCTTCCGCCGTCGCCGTCAAATAGGTGCGCACCCCTACGCCGTCGCCGGGGTTCTGCGCCTGCCCATCCAGATTGAGGTCGCCAAAGACCGCGCCTGTTTCCCCATCCAAGATATTGACCACATGTTCTGCATGACGTTGCGCCAGGGGCAGATCACCTGCCTGGAGGGCGTCGTTCAGCATCTGGACATGATCCTGTGCAATCGCGCTCTGTTCATTGACAGCCGACAGCAAAGGTTTCGCCAATGGCAGGGGACTCGCCACCCACAGGTGCGTAAGCGCAGTTCTGGCCGGAACCGTAAGCTCGGCCCGCAGGATCACCTGGCCGGCGGGGGCGACAGGAGAAGCAGTCCCCTCCTGCGTGATGAGGAGACGGTCAAGCACCCCCAACACATTCTGTTCTGCGACCGTGATGTGTTGAATCTTGCCGGCGTTGATGGTTAACCGCCCCAGGTCAAAGAGGAGGCCATCCTGCGCCACGATCCAGGCGTGATAGTGCTGGTCGGTGGACGGTGCGGCCAGGTCGTCGATGGTTATGGTGAGCGTCTGTCCGGTTGTCGTGGGGGTGATCTGAAGCCGGCCTACCGCTTCCCCCGACAACGTAGCCGCCTTGTCAGTTGCCTCTACCAGCGAGAATGTGTCACTCAGGCTCAACACGCCGCCAAGAAGGATGACCAGGAAAGCAATGAGTAGCAGTCGGCTTGCTCCTCTTTGTGGAACCGGTTCTTCTGTTTGTTTGCCCACCGGAATGGCGGTTAAGGGCGTTGGCGCATGGGCAAGTCGTTGGGGCGCCGCTTGCCGCTTCTCCCCTGTGTGCGCCTTGCTTGTCGGTTGGCTATCCACCCGCGGTTGGGTAAGCGGCTCGACAACTATCGTCTGGGCTGGCAACATTTGAGTGAGCGGGGCGCGCCCATCGGTGAGCGCCAGGCGCGCTTGTACTAACGCCTGCCGCAAGGTTTCGGCACGCTGAAAGCGTTCGTCCGGTTCCTTTGCCAGCGCACGCTCGACAATTTGCACGACCAGATCCGGTAAGTCCGGTCGCTGCGCCGCCAGCGGGGGCAGCGGCGCGGTGATATGTTGCATCATCACGCGCACGGGCGTGTCCCCTTTGTAGGGTGGCTCCCCGGTCAGCATTTCATAGAGGACGACACCGAGGCTGTAGAGATCGGCGCGCTGGTCAACGGCGGCGCCATCGGCGGCTTCAGGACTCAGATAGGCGGGCGTGCCGGCCAGGACGCCACTCATGGTCAGGGCGGCATCTTCAAGCAGGTGAACAATGCCAAAATCGGTCAACACCGGATGTTGCGGCCCGCCGCTGTTCCCCCGCTTGTGAACTGGATCGCGGAACATAATGTTACCCGGTTTCACATCGCGATGGATGATCCCCTGTTGGTGGGCATAGGCCAGGGCATCGGCAATCTGTTCGCCGATCAACAATGTTTCTTCCAAAGGCAGCGGGCCACGTTCCCGCAACAGATCGGCCAGGGTCGGCCCGGCAATGAAATCCATGACCAGGTAATAGTCAGCTTCCCCAGGTGCAGCGCCAGGTTGGGTGGCCGTATCAAAGTCGATTACGCTGACAATGTTGGGATGGCGCAGTTGACCGAGGCCGCGCGCCTCCCGCTTGAAGCGTTCGACAAAGTTGTCACGACCGGCCAGGTGCGGGTGTAAGACTTTGATCGCCACATCCCGCTCGATGACCGGCTGGCGCGCCCGATAGACCTGCGCCATCCCTCCCTGGCCCAGCCGTTCGAGTAATTGATATTTGCCAAGCATTTGTGCGGCTGCGTTCCGGTTCATGATCTACTTCCAATCCAGTCGTTTCACTGCCAAGACCGTCGCCAGGGCAAAGCAGGCGCCGAGGGCGAGTTGATACCCCCAGAAGCGCCAGAGGTCTTCCTCGGTATCGCCATAGGGCAGAAAGAGTTCGTCCGGCTTCATCGCCCGGTTGGTGCAGGCGGGTTCATCGGTTTCGACAAAGCGTAGCGCACTCAAATTCAGTTGACCGGTCGCCGGGTCAAAGGTCAGGCCGGCGGTATCGACATCGACCTTGTTGCCGCAGACAATGGTGGCCGCGGCCAGCTTGTTGATGTCGAGGGTGGTTCCCAAAGCCAGGGCCGACCAGCGGGTGGCGGCGATGTAGGATTGCGCTTCAATCGGTTTATGACGTAGATCATGCACGGCGCCGCCAAAGAGATTTTGAAAAAAGACCACAATCAGCACCAGATACATAGCGACAGTTGAGTTGGGGGCCAGCGACGAGATCAAGAGACCGGTGGCCGTACCGGTAAGCAGCGTCAGAAAAAGCGTCACCCCAAGCTCGACCGGGCCGGGGAGGAAGCGCCCATCCGTTGGCATTGCCATGCCCAGATACAAGACAAGGATGTAAAGCGCAATTTGCAGCGCGCCAAAGCCGGCAAAGACCAAAAATTTGCTGGTCAGGTAGGGCAGCAGCCCTAGATTGATCATCCGCTCGCGCAGATAGATCGAGCGCTCCTTGATCAGCTCTTGCGAACCGCCAAAGGCGCCTACCAGGAAAGCCAGCATGGCGACCCCAAAGAGAAAGGTGTGGGCATCGAGCGCCGGCAGATAGTTTTGGGTGAGCCGGGCCGCCGCCTGCGCTAACGCCGCGGACGAGCCGTCGCCCAGGATGGCCGGGTCGCCGGTCAACGCGTAGCTGCTGGCAACCAACAGTTGCTGGCCGGCGACAAAGGGCATAACCAGGAGCGAAACAAAGAGCGCCACCCAATCGGTCAGGGTCAGGCGAATCATACGGCGGCTGAGAATGCCGATCTGCCGCCAGCCTTGGCCGAAGCGGGCGACGGGGCCGGGGGCCGTGTGTTGAGCGCTCTTGTGGGTCGGCATGGTCGCCTGCCGCTGGACGACGTACTGTTGATAGGCCGCCGGCTTCTCTTGCGTAAAGATGCGCCGCCACTGGTCGCCGGCTTTTTCGATCTTTTCGTAGATATCGGCAAAGGTATCGACCTCAAAATAGCTCTGCGCCGCAGCCGGTGGGCCGTAGTAGATCAATTGGCCCTGCGCCAGGAAGGCCACATTGTCCACTTGCGTGATGTTGTCGGTGGCATGGGTGATCAGGATGATGGTGCGCCCCTCATCGGCCAGCTTGCGCAGCGTGTACATCAGCTTCTTCTCCAGACCGGGGTCGAGACCGGAGGCCGGCTCGTCGAGAAAGAAGATTTTAGGATCGGCCAGCAACTCGGCGGCAATGCTGACCCGTTTGCGTTGGCCGCCGGAGAGCTGGCTGATGCGCGTCTGGCGGATACGGTCGCTGTTCATCTCGACGGCTTCTAGGGCTTGGGTGATGCGTTCGGCGCGCTCGTGGGCGGAGATGTCGGGGGCGAGACGCAATTCGGCAGCGTAGTGGAGCGCGGCTTCGACGGTCAACGTGGTCGGAAGGATTTCCTGTTGCGGTACATAGCCCATTTGGGTGCGGAACTCATCGTAGTGGGCGTAGAGGTCGCGCCCGTTGACCAGCACCTTGCCCTGCGCCGGGCGAAAGCCGTTGAGGGCGTCGAGCAGGGTGCTTTTGCCTGCGCCGCTGCCGCCGACCAACGCCACAAATTCACGCGGTAGGATAGTCAGGCTAATGCTATCCAGAATGGGTGTTGCACCCGCTTTGGTCTTGACGCTTTTATGTAGATCGACCACATCCAGCCGATAGCCCTGGCTGTCATATTGCACCAGCGCCACGCCGTCATAGGTCAAAAGATGGGGGCCAATCTGTACTTGATCGCCCCGTTGTAGGTGCGCCTGCATGACGCCTTCGCCGTTGACCGTAATGCGCTGCCCATCAAGCGCCTTGATCAGGTGGTGATCCGCATCATATTTCTGGATGAGGGCGTGACGCCGGGCCACGGTGGGCGCGGTCAGCACAATGTCATTGTCCGGGTCGCGACCAATGGTCACCCGCTCGATCTGGGTTAAGCCGGTGGTGCTCACCAGCGTCTGAAACCCGGCCTGGTCAGCGGCGCGGGTGGTCGGGTCGAGAAAGGTGAAGCCGACCGAGGCGCCCGACTGTTCGGCGCCGATGCGGAGGATGTCGCCATGTTTGAGCGGCGTGGCCTCACCGGGACGCAGCAGCCGATTGTTGAGCCGGGCGCCATTGGTGCTGTGGAGATCCACCACGGCATAGCCGGCAGGCGTCGTCTGGATTTCCAGGTGGCGGCTGGAGACAAAGGGGGCGCTCTGCGGCGCCACAAGATCGGCATCTAGGGAGCGGCCAATCACAAAGTTGGGCTGGTCGATGGGCGCGGCAAAGTCAAGGCCATGCGGCCAGCGGCCAATTAACTGGGGGATAGTTAACTGGGGGATAGTTAACTGGGGGATAGCCGGCTGTGTTGCCGGCGCCGCAGGGGTGTTGGCGGTATCAATTGGTTGGCGTGTTATGACACTCATTGGGTTGTTCTCCTCATTGTGTAGGTGCAGGTGGGTGGACAGCACTACAGCGGATTCAGAAAGTAGCAGATTTTCGCGGCGTCACTGAGCTATTGCGAAGAAAATGTACTTTTAACCGCTTGCTGTTCTATCCGTTTCTAATGAGCAAGCAGTCAATCCGCTGCTTTCTGAATTCGTTGTAGTGTTCTGCCCACCCGCACCAGGGCAAAACTACGGCGCTTCCACGATAACCGTCCCTGCCATGCCCACGCCGCCGGAACCGCCGTGGAGGACACAGGAGTAGGGGTAGCTTCCCGGTTGCGTAAAGGTGACGCTGCCGCTGGCGCCAGGGTCGAGCAGACCGGTGTCAAAGCTGCCGTCGTCGGCGGTGGCCGAGTGTTTGGCGTTGCCGCGATTGACCCAGGTCACAGTCGCGCCGGTCGGCACGGTGACGGTCGGCGCGTTAAAGGCAAAATCGACGATCTCGACGACCACGGGCGCCGGTGTCGGTTCCACCTGGGGCGCGCTATGATCATGGGACTCGGTCGCTGCCGGTGTTGGCGGCTCCGCTGCGACAGGCGGCGCGGCGCCCCTATCATTGACCGAGTAGAGTTCAATACCGCCCATGTTGAGCGTATGTTCATAGGCCGTGAGCAGCCCGCCCTGCCCGGCGATGGGCATCACCACGCCGTCACCGTCGGGGTCGAGGCCGGCATTGGCCTGGTCGAGCAAGGCGGCCACCCGTTCGGCAGTGGGTTGCGCTTCTTCGACGGTGTCTGCCGACAGCACGCGCACGGCTTCGGCGTTGACATCGCTCAACCAGTCCAGGACGTTATCGCTGCTCACCAGCACATGGCCGGCATGGAGCTTGATCTCATCGGTCGCATCGGTGGCGCCGGCGGCCAGTTTGGTCTCCGCTTGCGCGCCGTGTAGATAGTCTGTCACGCCGACGCCATCGCCGGGGTTCTGGGCTACGCCGTCGCCATCCAGGTCGCCATAGGGGTCGCCCGCTTCGCCGTTGATGATGTTGATGACATGTTCAGCATGACGACGCCCTTCAGTCAGATTGTTGGCGGCCAAGGCTTGGCGCAGGAGATCGGCATGGTCGCGCGCCAGTTGCCACTGATTTTGCGCGCCGATTAGAAAGCCTTGCTCGTTCGGGTTGCCAACATAACGGTCGGCGATCTGGCGGATATGGATCAGCGCCTCCGGGGGCGTGATGCCCTGGTAGAGCAGCGGCCCCATCTCGCCCGGCGTATCGGCATCCGGCTCCAGACTGAGCAGCGCACCTTCATAGATCGCCAGCAGATGTTGGTCAGCGCTGCCGGTGAAATTGAGCGGCGTCTGGTTCGGCAGGCTGCCCAGGCGGAAGGTCGGTTGTCCATTCTTGGTCAACCACAGATCATAGTGATGACCGGCCGGGGCCGGGGGCAAATTGGTCGAGAGAATCGTAAAATCGCCCGAACGGGTATATTGGTTGTCGCGGTAACGCACCAACGCTACCCGCGCCGGTGTCGGCGCTACGGTTGGTTGCACCGCTTGCACCGCTGCCGCCACGGTTGGCGTGACGGTCAAGACTGCGGTCGGCGCTGGTGTGCGCGCGATGGTTGCCGTCGCCGTCACCGCCGCCGGAGCCACCACAGTTGGTGCGGCGGTGGGGGTGACGGTCGGTACCACAATCACAACCGGGGCTGCGGTGGGGCTGGCAGTGGCCGCCGCTTCCTCGGCATTGACGTCATCACAACCGGTCGGCAGCAGTAATAGCAGCACTAAAGCCAGCCAGCACCAGCCGGACTTGCAAAAGCGTTTGCGCATCGTTGATTCTCCTTCTCCTCTTTCTGCAATGAGCTGCCTACCTAGAATGAAACTTGCTGGGCTGCGCCGGCCAACGCTAAGGGTTGATAGCTCTGGGCCTGCCCTTCTTTCACTTTGACGCGTCGGCTGAGAATGGCGGTTGTCTGTATGGCGCTTTCCCGGCACTCTTGCGGCAGATGGATCACGGGGACAAGTAGCGTTAACGTCGCAAACGCACGGCTTTCGGGCAGCACGATGCTCACCATCTGCCCCAGTTGGCTCTCTTCAACGACAATCTCTTCGCCGCGGAAGTGCAAGGTTTCGACGCCATCGTTGTAGGTGAACTGCGGCATCCCGGTGATGCTGGTGGTGGCGTAGGTGATCTGGGTCTGGTAGCCTTGCAGGGTAAAGAGATTGGGTTGAATCAGCGCACCCGGATCTGCTACATGGAGCAGGGCTTCCTTGACGTTGAGCGAAGCGTGGATCCGCACGCCCTTGATACCGGCGGCCGGCACTTCGGTTCGGGTACGAATGGGAGTGATGACTTTGGTCACGATGTCCGGCGGCGGCGTAGCGACAAAATCAAAATCATAAATGCCATCGGGCGGCGCCTGGACATAGGTGTACGGAACCAGTTGGGGATTGCTCCACCCCGGTGACGGGACGGTCCCCAAGACCGTAATGCGTAGTTTGGCCGGAAAGCTTTCCAGTAGGGCAAGGTGGATCTCGGTGATCTCCAAGATAGGTTGGGTGGATGGGGTTTTCATGAGTAACTCCTTTTTAAGCGTCGAAAAACGTTGCATCCGATTCTTTCCTTTCTTTTCACTGCACGGTAAACGGTAACATCATGCCTAACTTACTTTGGGCATCCATCCGTCATTGCTCCGCTTGCTGGGTGCAGCATAGCAAGGGCGAGTCGACAAACTATCGACAAAGTGGTCAGCAAAGCAGTTAACAAACAGCAAAATTGCGCTGAGTTTTTGTCGATAGCGCAAGCTGGACCGTAGTAAAGACTCATGAACGTTACGAAAATAAAGCGGTAACTGTAGGTCATCGCCGCCGGCGTGACAAGTTCCAAGGATTACCGAAACCATTAGCTACCCTTCATTAGTCTTTGGGCTGGCCGGGAGAAAGACTAATGGGAGTTAGGAATTTGTTTCGGTAATCGTAGGTGCGGTTTGTAACCGCACGGTTCCCAGGGAGCAA
>QWII01000038.1 GCA_021405325.1 Caldilinea sp. CFX5
GGGTCTACTGTAACATTGTCGTAGTAGTTACCTTTTCGTATGAGTGATGATGGTTCAGTAGGAAATAAACATGCCAGCGCAGATTGAATATGTCAATGGTCACACAACGCTTAAGGGCGACCTCAACGGGCGCGAACAGCAAGCCAGTCGTGGACTCCCGCTTGTTTTCCCCAAGCATATCGGCATCATTATGGATGGCAACGGGCGCTGGGCGACTGAGCGCGGTCTGCCACGCATTGCCGGTCATCATGCCGGCGTTGAAAATGTCAGACGTATTTTGAAAAAATCCGCCGAATATGGGATCAAAGTGCTGACCATCTATGCCTTTTCCACCGAAAACTGGCAGCGCCCCATTGATGAGGTCAACGGTCTCATGCGTCTGTTGGGCTTGACCATTCAGCGCGAGTTGAACGATCTGCACAAAAATGGCGTGCGCATTGTCCACAGTGGCCGGTTGGACGAAATCAGCCCCCATTTGCAAAGCCAGATTCGCCGGGCGATTGAAGTCACGCAGCACAACACGCGCATTACCCTCAATGTCGCCTTCAACTACGGCGGTCGCGCCGAAATTCTCGACGCCATGCGCCAGGCGTTGGCCGACGGCATCAAACCGCAAGATCTGACTGAGGAGCGCTTCAGCCGCTATCTCTACACCGGCAACCTGCCCGACCCGGATCTGATCATCCGCACCGGCGGTGAGTGGCGCCTGAGCAACTTCTTGATCTGGCAAGCTGCCTACGCCGAGTATTACACCACGCCAACCTACTGGCCGGACTTTGATGAAACCGAATTGGATAAAGCGCTAACCGAGTTTGCGCGCCGGGAACGGCGCTTTGGCCGGGTCCTCGAAAAAGCGCAGCCCTAGCAAAAACCGCCATCGCACAAAGAAGCCGAGCCGATTTGTGATTACACGCACTGTTGTCGCGTTAATTGCCCTACCGTTGGTTGTTCTGCCGATCTGGTTCGGCGGCCTTTGGTTTGCCCTCCTGGCGCTGGTTATTGCTCTGTCCGGCGGTTATGAATTTTATAAGCTCTTAACCGCCGGCGGTTACCATCCCGCACTGCCCATGGGCTTGGTCTGGGTCGCCGCCTTGACGCTCACGGGCCTGCAACCGGGGATGCCCCTGCTCCTGCCCACCATTACCTTTGGCTTTATGGTGACCTACGTCTACGTCTTTTTCCAACATCGCGAGCCAATCAGCACTTGGATTGCCACGGCCACCGGCGCGCTTTACCTCGGCGTGATGGTGGGGCAGATGGTGGCTTTGCGCTATTTACCCAGTGGTTTCTGGTGGCTGGCGTTGGGGCTATTGGTGACGTGGGCCAACGATGCCGCCGCCTACTTTGTGGGTGTGACAGTGGGGCGCCATAAGCTCTGGCCGCGCATCAGCCCCAAAAAAACCTGGGAAGGGACGCTGGGAGGTTGGTTCTTTGGCGCGCTCTTTGGCGGTCTCTGCGTCTATCTCTTCTCCCTGCCCATTCCCCTTTGGCAAGGGGTGCTGATTGGCGCCGTCGGCAGCATGTTAGGCTTGCTGGGCGATCTGGCGATCAGCGTCCTCAAACGGCAGGTTGGCGTCAAAGATGCCGGCAAGCTCTTTCCCGGTCACGGCGGCATGTTGGATCGCCTGGACAGCGCCCTCTTTGTGCTGCCCTTTGTCTATCAGGTGGCCTTCTGGCTAACCCAGCGCGCCTAACACATCACATTGGCATCGCTTGTAACCGAGGAGTTCGCGCCCGATGGGCACCCGCCACGTGCGAACTCCTCGGTTGTGCAATTTACGCTTCAATCGCCCCACGCAGCCGGGCCAGGTTCTCGGCCGGCGCTGCTTCGCGATTATAAACCGAACTGCCCACCACAATCACATTGGCCCCGGAACGCACCACATCATTGATATTGTGCGCGTTGATCCCGCCATCGACCTGTAAGTCGCAGGTGGGGTTGAGTTCTTCCTGCAAACGGCGCATCCGGCGTAATTTGCTGGTGCTGGTTTCGATAAAGCGCTGACCGCCAAAGCCGGGGTTGACGCTCATCACCAAGACCAGATCGACAAAGGGCATGATTTCGCGCACCGACTCAATCGGCGTGGCCGGGTTGAGCGCCACACCAACGGTACAGCCCAGTTCCGTAATGCGTTGCACCGTGCGGTTCAGGTGCAAACAAGCTTCCACATGCACGGTCAAATGGTTGGCGCCGGCCTCCACAAAATCGTTCAGGTAACGATCCGGTTCCTGTACCATTAAGTGAACATCCAGCGGCAACGTCGTGATCTTGCGCACTGCCGCTACCACCAACGGCCCAAAGGTAATATTCGGGACAAACATGCCATCCATCACATCGAGATGAATCGTGTCTGCGCCACCGGCTGCGGCCGCTTGAATTTGCGCCGCCAGTTGACCCCAATCCGCCGTGAGGATCGAGGGCGCCAGTTTGGTTGGTTGTGGTATACGCATACAAACTTTTCCCTTTCCAGTGCGTGCTACGCTATGGCTGCGTAATGCGATTGAGAAAGGCCGCCATCAGTTCGGCAACCTTCCAGGGTTGGCGAAAGATCAGAGCATGGGGCTGCCCCGGCAGGAGATGCACTTCCGCATTGGGCAGCGCCGCCGCCATCTGCTCCACAATGACCGGCGGAAAGAACTCATCCTCGGCGCCGTGAATCAGACAGACAGGCAACATCCAGGTGCGCAGGGCGTCTAGCGGCAGATCAATACTGGCGGCCGGTTTCAAGCGACGAAAGTGAGTCAACAACACTTCGGCATAATAGCCGGGGTAGTGATAGGGATCATGTAATTGCGCCGTCGCCTCCATCCAACGCCTTCCCGCGCGAAAAGTCTCCGGTTTGAGACTTTGGCCCTGCCCTGTCACTTGGGGCGCCGTGCTATAGGTTGTGCTGACCAAAGTTAGGCTGGCGGGTTGCACCAATCGTTGGTTTACGAGCAATTGCGCAATCATGCCGCCGGCGCTACAGCCGGCCAGGTGGCCATGATCAGCTCCTTCGGCGCGCATGAGCGCGGCGACTTGTTCGGCCATCGCACCATAGTGAAAACCAGCCGGATAACCCTGCGAGCGCCCATGCCCTGGCAGATCGGGCAGCAGTAGACGAAAGCGCTGCGCTAACTGCGCCAGCAATGGCCCCCAGGCGCTGCGACCGGTACTCATAAAATTGTGCAAAAGGGTCAAGGTCTGCGGTTGCCCAATACCACCCGGCGGTGGAATCACCTCATAGAAAATTGAGCCGGTGGCGGTAACAAACTCAGACATCCACACCCTCCGGCTTCGGTTGATAGACCGTTGTCACCGCAGCGCGGCCTGGCCCGGCCAGTTTGGCGCCGTAGACCTGGAAGACTTCCGTAATATCGTCCAGAGTTAACAAACCGAGAAACTCCTGTCCCCGCTTGACCGCCACCACGCGACTGCCCTTCGTCGCCATCATCTCCCAGACCACGGAGAGATCCTGGTTTGGCGCGCAGACCGGGATCTCCTCCGCCTTGAGCATTACTTCGACAATGCGTGCGTCGGGGCCAATTTCCTTGAGGGCATAGATCAGGCGCGCCCTGGTTAAGACGCCAACAAAGCGACCCGCCAGGTCAAGCACCGGGTAGTCGGTCTGATAACTGTTCATAATCAGGTCAACAGCGCGATCGGCCCGTTCACTGGTATAGAGATTGACGGCATTGTGGGGTAACGCCTGTTCCGCCAAAATATTGCGCAGCACCGCTTTGCTTTCCACGGCCTCGCGCTCTGAGCCGCCACCGACGTAAATAAAGAAGGCGATCAAGAGCATAAAGATATTGATATCAACAATACCCCACAAGGCAAAGAGCGCCGCCATCAGCCGCCCCACAAAGACCGCGGCACGCGTCGCATCGACATACGAAATGCCCAATGCCAGGAGCGCCCGCAGCACCCGCCCGCCATCCATCGGAAAGGCCGGCAATAGGTTGAAAATGCCTAGCCCGACATTGGTCACAACCAGGTAGGTCAACAGATTGGTCAAGCCGGGCGCCTGCATCTGGCTCAACAGCCGTTGGATGGTGTAGGGATTGAACAGGTTATTCGACAAATTGCCAAAGAGCAGCAAGAGCGGCAGCAGCACCCCGGCAATCACAAAGTTGACCAGCGGGCCGGCAATGGCAATAAAAAACTCTTGCAACGGCTTGTCCGGCATCCGCTCCAGGCTGGCGACGCCGCCGATGGGCAGCAAAGTAATATGGGGAACGTTGATCTTGAAATATTTGGCAACCAACGCATGACCAAATTCATGCAAGGTCACACAGACAAAGAGCAACAAAATGAGTAGGATACCATAGAGCGCGCCGAACAGCGGGTTGCCGACGCCGGTGCTATAGAAAGCGCCATAGACCAGGATCAAGACGAATGACCAGTGAACCCGCACTTCAATATCGAATACTTTGAACAGCGTCGCTGAGGTTCCCACATGGACTCCTTGTTTATGTTACGGCACAGTCTACAGTCCTAAGTCCGCAGTCGGGTGTGATGACTTAGGACTCTGGACTATTCCTCAATCAACTTGGCCGGCGGGCCTTCCGGGTGACAACGTGCACAGGGACAGGCCGCCCGCAAGATCGTAAAGGCATAGATGCCGGCGTCATGACCATCGCTCCAGCGCAGGCGGATGGCATAATTGCCCACCAACTCGGCGCCGGCGATCTGGCTGCTGGGGAGCGGGCCGGAGGATAATTTCAGAATGTCGGTATCCAAGGCCGCGACCCGTCGCTCCTCCCGACAAGTGGCGCAAGGGCAGTTGGCGCGTAACCAGCGCAAAGCATAGGCGCTCACATGCTGATCTTGCCAGGTAATGGTAAGCCGCTGGGCGGTGCGGTCAACCGCAATATCCCGTGGCCGCTGTGCATTCATAGTTGCTCTTTGATCCTTTGTCTTAAGCTAAAGTACAACAAAAGACAGGGCAAAACCTTATGTTTGACGCTTCACAAGTACGATAAGCACCGTCTATGATGCATGTCAAGCATCCTACTATTAATCATATGATTATAGTGGCCGCGCCTGTCGTCTGTTTATGAGATGGGTCACAATTATAGCACAGCTTTGCCAAATTGTTTAGGAGTACCATAGATGCTACAACCCAAAGTTATCTACTCCTTGATCATCTGCCTCTTTATTACCGTTGTTACCGGCGCCGTCTTCTTCTTGCTCCACCGCCAATTGACGCCCTTGCTCGCTGATATTGCCAGGGGTGCGGCCGTTGCCGGAGCCATGCGGGTGAATGCGGCGGCCGCCCAGCCCACCCCGACATCGGCCGAGTTTACGCTAAATTTGCTATTAACCGTGCCGCCAACCGCCACGCCAATCGCACCACCGCCGGCAACACCGACCCCGCCGCCGGCGGCGACCGCCATTGCGCATAGTGGCGTAGTCAACAGCGATCTGGTCAACTTGCGCAGTTATCCAAGTCTAGCCGGCGATGTCGTCGGCCAAGCCAGAGAGGGCGACCGAGTCACGATTCTGGCCGCCAGCAACGATGGCGGCTGGTTACAGATTTGCTGCCCGCTGGGAACAAGCGCCGGTGGACCGCAAAGTTGGATCGCCGTCGAATTTATCACTGTGGCGACACAACCGGTTGCCGGCGGCGCGGCATTGGCGTCGCCGGCAATGGCTGTACAACCTACCACTGAACCACTTGTGCGCGCCGCTACTCAGGGTAGCAATGGCCCAACCCTGACGGGGCGTGTGAATGGCGCACTGGTCAACTTGCGACGCGGGCCGGCTACCACCTACGCCACTGTTGGGCAAGTGAATGAACAGAGCACCGTTACCCTTACCGGCCGCGACGCCACCGGCGCCTGGTGGCGCATCTGTTGCCCGCCGGGTGTGCCTGCCGAGAGTTGGATCAGCGCCGAATTTGTTGACCTGCCGGTCGCCAAAGCGGAAGCGTTACAGCAAATTCCGCTTGTACCGGCATCAGCCCCCTAGCGTTTTATCAGCGAAGGCATAAGCAGTCTTTGCTGCTGGTCAAACTTGCGTAATGGCTGATGTGAAAATAACAGGGATTTCACCGATTATGCCGATTAACGAATAGAAAAATCGGTGCCATCGGTGAAATCCCTGTTGCATTTTCATCGTTTGCGGCGCCGCTAAGGCATGTGGCCTGATATGAAAATAACAGGGATTTCACCGATTACGCCGATTCACGAATAGAAAAATCTGTGAAATCGGTGAAATCCCTGTTGCATTTTCATCGTTTGTGGCGTCCTCAGACATGATGCCTGCTGTGAAAATAGAACCCCACACGTCAGTAAGGGGCCGGCTCGCTAACGCTAGGCGGTTCTGTTTTCATCCTTTGTGGCGCCGCCAAGGCATGTGACCTGTTACGAATTTATTTCGGCAATCCTTCTAGGCGCCTACAGAGTGATTACCGGTTTATTTCCATAATATAGGACTTAGGCAAGACGCAACCGGCCAGACCGCCGGGAGGTGGGCACAAGCTGTTGTACCAGAGAAAGTTCATTTGCCCGCCTCCGGCGGTCTGGCCGAGCGACATCATCGTGGCTCGTCTTGCGGAAGTCCTACATGTTCATAACGCCGGTCGCTACAAATTTCATGCTGCATTTTCTGTAATATCACACATAAATATGACAATTTGTAAAGCAACGCTCTTGTAGGTTCAAGTAAATCATACTCTCTAACCACTTCTTCGCAGAATGATCCATTTACACGTATCTTAACTCTCTCCCCAATTGTGGATAACTTTGGGGAAAACTAATCGTAGCAGGGGAAAACTCCTACTATGCGATGGGGAAAATTTTACCACCGCTCTAAGCAAAAAAGTGTTTTTTGGGAATAACCTTAAAAATATTGGGATTTTGATCGAACGGCGCGTCTAGCTATCTAGGTTGTAACAAAATTTTCACTTCTAGATTTAGTGTAGAACGGAAGTTCTGTGGCCATAAACAGCGTTATTTCCCCTGAAAAGCGTCGCTTCTGCGCGCCCATCAACATTGGCAGAAGTAAAAAGTTCTGTTACACTTATCCTCAATGATTTTGCTTAGCACGTAATGCGGTATTAGTCCTGTTGCGATTAGGCAAAAAGGCTTAGGAAGCTGGTTATCTCACTTTTGTGGCGCTCCAATGCGACAGAAGTTGCCGCCATCTTCTGTTCTGCGAATGCTTTCTTTCCACACCTCTTTGTCACCTTGCGGCCCGTGCAATGCCCAAGCGGCTGACAAAACAGCGTAAGCGATCGATTTTATGGAGTTTGGCAACGCCTGCTTTGGCGCGCAAAGCGGTGGTGGATAGCTTTTCCTGTGATGAAGTTGCGTCGCAGTGCAATGTTTTAAACGAGAACTTATTTACGTTAGGCGTTACGCACTTGCGCAGCAGTTCGACTTTTATATGAAGGTTAGCTACTTGTTTCGGTAATCCTTGGAACTTGTCACGCCGGCGGCGATGACCTCCAGTTACCGCTTTATTTTCGTAACGTTCATTCAAAAGTCGAACTGCTGGGGTCGGTAGACCTCAACTGCGTAACGCCTATACGCAACTTCCAGCACTATAGGTTGACGATGAAAGTGAGAGTTTTATCAAAACTCTCACTTTTCTGTCACTATTAGCCATCTGATCCATTATTCCGAGTTTATACTCGTTTTGTCTCGGCATGGGAGGAAATTTTGTGACCTATCATCCAACACAACCCCGCTCCCCTCATCGTTCTATGATCACCGCGCCGGGGCTTCCGCAGCGCAGCCAAGACGCGCTGTCAGCTGGAACTGCCGATGCTACCCAAGCCAGTCGCTATGACCGCACCTTCAGCCGACAATATAGTTTTGAGCACGGCGCCGCCGAAGTATCTACTGACCGGCCCATCGAAAAGCCGGCGGAGCGACAGACCGAACAGACGAAAGCAAAAACTGGTGATGCGCTGTTGGCGCAAACGCCGAGTGAGTATGAGGAAGCGGCGCTGATCGGTAAGGAGTTCGATCCTCATGCGATCTGGCAGATGCTCCTGAGCGAACTGGCCTTACAGATGCCATCCGCCACCTATAGCACCTGGGTGCGCGACACCTGGGTGATTGCGTATGAAGATGGCGAATTTATCATTGGTTTGCCTAATGCCTATGCGCGTGACTGGTTGGAAAATCGGCTGCGCCACAAAATTAAACGCGTCCTCAGCGCGCTCATTCATCGCTCGGTTCAGGTGCAATTTCGCGTCTGCCCGCGCACCGTCAGCGACTCCCCCAATGCGGCGCCAACCCCCCTGTACCAGACCCACGACGGTGAGCCGCCGGCTTATATGAACACCCGCAACGAACGGACTTTGCCGAGCGGCGAGCCGGCGCCCTCTCCTGTTGTCGCCGGTCATAGCCAGCAAGCCCAGGGGCGCGCCCAGGAAACGGTCATGGTTACCCGGAGTCAACTGAATAGTTATTATACCTTTGAAACGTTTGTCGTCGGTAGTCATAATAAGCTTGCCCACGCCGCCGCCGAGGCGATTGCCGAACGGCCAGGGCAGAGCTTTAACCCGCTCTTTGTCTATGGCGGCGTTGGCTTGGGTAAAACCCACCTGCTGCATGCCATTGGTCAGCGCGCTTTGCAATTGGGCTACCGGATGCTCTATTGCTCTTCCGAGCAATTTACCAACGAGCTGATCGGCGCCATTCGCAACCAAAATACCGATGAATTTCGCAATAAATACCGCCAGGTCGATATTTTATTAATTGATGATATTCAATTTATTGCCGGCAAAGAAAGCACACAGGAAGAATTTTTTCACACCTTTAACTATCTTCATGCCGGCGGACGGCAAGTGGTCTTAAGCAGTGACCGTCCGCCCAAAGCGCTTGCCACCCTTGACGACCGCCTACGCAGCCGCTTCGAGGGCGGTTTGCAAACTGATATTTCCCAACCCGATTTTGAGACACGCGTCGCCATCCTCCAATGCAAAGCGAAACGGATGAATGCCAACGTCGATCACAGCGTGCTGATGATGATTGCCGAACGGGTGGACAGCAATATTCGCGAATTGGAAGGGGCGCTCAACCGCCTGACCATTCAAGCGCGTCTGGTTAACAGCCCGCTCAACCTCTCCCTGGCCACAGCCATTATCGACAATCTGGCGCCCGAACGCACCCCCTGTGCGCCCGCTGCCCTGGTGCGCCTGGTGGCCGCCCATTTCCAACTCAAGGCGGACGATCTGACCGGGCGCAAACGCACCAAAGAGATCGCCTACGCCCGCCAGATCGCCATGTTCCTCTTGCGCGAAGAACATGCCCTCTCCCTCCCCGCCATCGGTGACCAACTCGGTGGCCGCGACCACAGCACCGTGCGCTACGGCATCGAAAAAGTCGCCGCCGATCTCAACGAAGACGAAGCGTTGCGCCAGGCCATCACCACCCTGCGTGAGAAGATTTATGTGCCGTTTGCTGTTTGAGATAGACAGGTAGACAGGTAGACAGGTAGACAAGACCTGTCTACCTGTCTACCTATCTACCTCAGCCGGTCAACTTTTTCTGATTTGTTCCGATGCAATCCTATGCAGA
Source organism: Caldilinea sp. CFX5 (assembly GCA_021405325.1). The sequence goes on from QWII01000038.1 coordinate 9,517, forward strand.
TGGTTACTGCCTTCTACCCCGTTTGCAATATTAATCCAACTACAGTACACTATAGCGTAGCGCAACTATTGTATTGGAACGTATCAGTACCTCGCGATATGATTTGCGACTTGATTTGCGATTTGACTTGATAGACAACAGCGCCGCACTGGAGTAAGGCATGAGCATAGACGGTCGCCAGAAAGCCTTGGAAACAACCCTGGCTGGCCTCAATAAACGATACGGTGAAGGGGTGGTCATGAAGTTGGGGGAAGCAACCCGGCTGCAAGTCGCCACCATCCCCACCGGTAGCCTCAGCCTGGACATTGCGCTGGGCGTGGGTGGTGTGCCGCGTGGGCGGATTGTCGAGATCTATGGGCCGGAAAGCTCCGGTAAAACCACGCTCTGCTTACACATCATCGCCGAAGCGCAAAAAAAGGGCGGCCTCTGTGGCTTTATTGATGTCGAACATGCGCTGGATCCGGCTTATGCCCGCCGCATTGGCGTTAATGTCGATAATCTCTATGTCAGTCAGCCGGATACAGGCGAACAGGCATTGGAAATTGCCGACGCGCTGATTCGCTCCGGCGCGATGGATGTGGTGGTGATCGATAGTGTGGCGGCGCTGGTGCCCCGTGCCGAGTTGGAGGGCGACATGGGCGATAGCCATGTCGGTCTGCAAGCCCGCTTGATGAGCCAGGGGCTGCGCAAGCTGACCGGGGCCGTAAAATCCAGCGGCGCCTGTATGATCTTCACCAACCAGCTTCGGCAAAAAATCGGCGTCATGTTTGGCAACCCGGAGACAACCACCGGCGGGCTGGCCTTGAAGTTCTACGCCAGCGTTCGTCTCGATGTCCGTCGGATTGAGTCGATCAAACAAGGCAATGATGTGATTGGCAACCGGACGCGCGTGACCGTCAAAAAGAACAAAGTCGCCGCTCCCTTTAAAGTAGCAGAATTTGATATTATGTACAATGAAGGGATCAGCACCATCGGCGACCTGCTTGATTTGGGGATTGCGTATGACATTTTGAGCAAACGCGGCGCCTATATCCGCTATCAGGATGAGCTGATCGGACAGGGGCGTGAAGCCAGCAAGGCTCATCTAGCGGCCAATCCTCAGCTTGCCACCGAACTTGAGCAACTTATACGGACAAAGGCAGGCTTGTTGGGCAACAGTGGCGAAGCGCTCCTGAATGGTAGTCATACCTCAGGCCAGCATGCCGTAGCCGACGAGGAAGATCTGGCGATTGAACAGTAGTTCATTGGTTAGTGCGGTGGTTGAGCTTGTCGAAACCACCGCACTAACCAACCAACTGTTGATAAGCCAAATTGAGTGTGCCGATCTGTTCCAAAGCAACGTAAGATGGTATCACAAGCGCACTGATGTCACGGCGACCTGGCCGTGACGCGCGAACGCGGCGTAGCGCTTGGTGTGGATAAGCAGGGTCGCGCCTTTGGCTGTACATGGGCTTGTGCAGCCGGCTGTCATACCATGATGGCAAGGCAAACTCGCTTATGATGCGCTGTGGCTTCGGCTACAGCGTTTTTGTTTATATTTGTCCGATCTTTTGCGAGCGATAAGATGGAATTACCACTGACGAGGAACTTGAGCTTATGGGCAACATGATTCTAACCATTGTGCTAATCATTGTCTTTGCCGTGATTAGCGCAGGGGCTGCCGCCTATTTTGCCTTCAAACGCGGTGAGCAAGCCGGCGTGACGACCGAAAAAGAACGCCAGGTGGCTGTGCGGCAGAGTGCAGAAGACCAAGCGGAGCATATTATCCGCGAAGCGGAAACTGAAGTAAAACAGATGCGGCTGGCGCTTAAAGAGGAGGAAGTCCAGCAGCGCAATGAGATGGAAGCGGAGCTGACCAAGCGCCGCAAAGAGTTGGAACGCATTGAAGAACGCTTACAAAATCGCCTGGATAATGTCGAACGGCGGTTGGAACAGATCGAAACGCGTGAACGCAAATTGAACCAACGCGAAAGCAAGTTGGATCAACGGGCCGCCAAAATCACCACGATGGAGGAAGAACGGCTGGCCGAATTACAGCGCATTGCCAACATGTCACAGGACGAGGCGCGCCAGGTCTTATTAGCCGAAGTAGAGAAGGGGACGCGCCAGGAGATGGCGCGTTTGATTCGCGAAGTGGAAGCCGAGACCCATGACGAAGCCGATCGCCGGGCGCGCAATATCATCACAATGGCGATTGAACGGCTGGCCTCGGAGCATATCTCTGAATACACCGTTAGCAGCGTCGATCTCCCTTCGGATGAGATGAAGGGCCGCATCATCGGGCGCCAGGGCCGTAACATTCGGGCGATTGAGCAAGCCTTGGGCGTTGATCTCATCGTTGATGATACGCCGGAAGCGATTATCATCAGCAGCTTCGACCCAATTCGCCGCGAAGTGGCGCGCATGACGCTGAGTAAACTGATCACCGACGGGCGCATTCACCCGGCGCGCATTGAAAAAGAGGTGGAGAAAGCCCAACAAGAGATCGAACGGGTGATCATGGAAGCGGGCGAGTACGCCATGATCGAAACGGGCGTCCAAGGGTTGCATCGTGAGGTGCAACGCATTCTAGGGCGGCTCAAATTCCGCACCAGCTATGGTCAGAACCAGTTATTCCATGCCATTGAAACTTCCCACTTGGCCGGCATGATTGCGCAGGAATTGCACGCCAATGTCAACATCGCCCGCTTAGGTGGCCTGCTCCATGACCTGGGCAAAGCGGTCAGCCACGAGATCGAAGGCCCCCATGCCATTGTCGGCGCCGAAATTGCCAAACGCTATGGCGTGAATGAGACGGTGGTCAACTGTATCGCCAGCCATCATGGCGAGGTGGAGCCGCAATCGATTGAAGCGGTCATCGTGGCCGCCGCCGATGCCATTAGCGGCGCTCGCCCCGGCGCCCGCCGTGAAAGCCTGGAGACCTACATCAAACGGGTGACGGCGCTGGAAGAGATCGGCAACAGCTTCCCCGGCGTCAGCCAGACCTATGCCATCCAGGCCGGTCGTGAAGTGCGTGTGCTGGTGCGCCCGGAGGATGTGGATGACCTGACAGCGATTTCGATCAGCAAAGAGATTGCCAAGAAGATCGAGGACAATCTGCAATACCCCGGCCAGATTCGCGTCACTGTCATCCGCGAGACGCGGGCCACCGAGTACGCCAAGTAGAGCGACGCAAAAACCCGGCAAGCTTTATTTGTCATTCTGAAAGAATCTACCGCCTGGATGAGGGTAGAGATTCTTTCAGAATGACAAGCACCCTCTCTTATTGTCAGCAAAACTGCTGAACTTTTCTTATTGTCAGCAAAACTGCTGAACTTTGCGCTTAAGCGCAGTTCTATGACAAATGTCCTGCTTTACCTTTCCCACCTATGCAAACGCCGCTGCGAACAACCGCAGCGGCGTTTTTGTGTTCTTACCACAATCTTACTATAATAGGGCCGAATAGTGTAAACGAACTGTAAGGTCAAAAATAAAATAAATCGATTATAATTTGCATAGCAAAGACAGTTTGCCAAAAAGCAATAAGAACAAAATTGTAATTGTGTTGTAAGCGATTTGCAAGTATCTTCTTGCTACAACAAGCGTCCTAAGTAGTAAGCAAAATGTCTTGCAAATCTTGAACTAGCGTATCTTTTCCTTGCCTGGTGCGTCGAAAGATACAAAGACCGGTCTTTAAGCTAGTAGCAGTTCCAGACTTAGTATCAAACGTAGTATCAAACGTAGTATCAAACGTAGTATACGGGCGTTGTCACTAAAGAACCCTTGTTTGTTCTCTAGATGCACCAGTTGTCAACAGCACAGGATTTCCGTGGTGGCAGTTGCAGTATATCGACTCGTACCAAGCTGATATACATCGACCTAGTTTCTTAAGGAGGCAATTTCATGGCTGAGCTAATTCGAGTCTCTGCCCAATCACGTTCGACGGCTGTCGCGGGCGCGATTGCAGGTGTGATGCGTGAACAAGAGCATGCAGAAATGCAAGCCATTGGCGCAAGTGCCGTCAATCAGGCCATTAAGGCTGTTGCGATCGCGCGCGGCTATCTCGAACAGGATGGTATTGATCTGGTCATTGTACCGACCTTTACCGAGGTAGATATTGAGGGCAATGAGCGCACCGCCGTGCGCATTGCGATCTATCGGCGCCCCCAGTCGTTAAAGAGCACCAACGGCTTTTTCAACGGGAATGGCATTGCTACCGCCAGTCTGGTGATGGCCTAACCGTTAGACCTGAGCGCCCTATCCCGTGTAACATCTCACCTGTAAGGGTTACAGGCTCCCAACTACCCGCGATCCATTGCACGTACAACCAAATAGGAAACCTACACAGTCTATTCCGGCCGGAGCTGTGATCTGACTGGAATAGACTGCGTAGGTGAACCAACCGGATCAGCGGCGGCGACCACGGCGACGGCGCCGCTTGCTCTGATCGGCCCCCTCTTCGGTCGCGTCCTCTGCCGGGGCTGCTTGTCGTTCGGCGCGCTGTTGACGCACCCGCGCATTGTCTTCTTCGGCGCCGGCGCGGCGTTTTACGGTACAGCCGCCACAGGTGCTGCAACCGCTGCCGCTGCTGCTTTTGCTGGCGATCAATTCGCCCACGGCAAACTCGGCAATGGCGTTGCTTTCCAGCAAGACGGTTACCGTCTCCTTGAGTGGGTGCAGGTGGCGGACCCGACCGGCGCCTTGGGGTGTGATCACCTCAGCGCCAAGTTTCGGCATTTTGCGATTCTGTTCTTTGTATACTTCATCTTCGTAGGACAAACAACAGAGCAAACGCCCGCAGACGCCGCTGATCTCCTCTGGGTTGAGCGGCAACTGTTGATTCTTCGCCATACGAATACTGACCGGCGTAAACTCGCGCAACCAACTGGTGCAACAGAGCTGACGACCACACTTGCCGACGCCATCGAGCAATTTGGCTTCGTCGCGCACACCAATCTGCCGCATCTCAATCCGCGTGCGGAAGATGCGTGCCAATTCACGCACCAATTGACGAAAATCAACCCGATTCTCCGATGAGAAGTAGACCAACAACCGTCCGCCGGTATAGTTGTAATCACAGCGGATGATCTTAATATCCAATTCGTGTTCACGCGCCTTGCTGCGACAGATCGCCAGCGCTTCTTGCTCTTTGCGCGTCCACACATCTTTCTGCACCAAATCCCAGGCCGAGGCGCGGCGCACCACATTTTTCATTTCCCCCACCACATCCCGTTGGTCAATGATGTGGGGCGCTTCGACAACCTGGGCAATCTCCGTCCCTTTGGCCGTCTCCACAATCACAAAATCACCCCGGCCCAGATCCAGCAATTGGTTGGCGCCAAAATGGTAGACTTTGGTTACAGGATTAAATTGAATTCCAACAACCGTTGGCATCAGGTAAATTACTCCGTATTCTGGGTTGTGGGATGGTTCGTTCGTTGGTTGAGCTTGTCGAAACCAACGAACGAACCATCCCACAACCCCTCACTTTTGGGCAACAGTCGGCAATTGCAGTAGCAATACTTCGAGGGCCAACCGTGTATTAATCGTATGTTGTAAATAACGCTCAATCCGCTGCAAGGTGCGCAGATAGTCACGCACCGTTGTCTGCGGCAGCCGCTCGGCCTGTTGTTGCAGGACAGCCGCCTGGTCGATGTTACAACAGTGGTCACGGCAACCGGACTGCATCAACAGCACATCCCGCCACCACGTTGTCCACAGATCGATCATCGCAAAAAGATGGTGACTGGTAAAGGTGGCGGCGCTTTTTTCGGCAAAGAGCAGGCGATCAACCGGGTCGGCGGCAGTCAATTGCCACAACTGTTGCAACTGCGCCAGCCGCTGTTCCCCCTGGTCACGCGCTTTGGTCTGATCGACCGCCCAGCCCAGACGACCGCGCGCCAGCCGGCCCAACAAGGCTGCTTCCTCGGCGCCCATCTGCCATTGCGCTTGCAAGGCGGTGACAATCGTTTCCGTCGCCAGCGGGCGCAACTCCAACACCTGGCAGCGACTCACAATCGTGGGCAACAGCTCATTGCGATCCAGCGCCGTCAGGCAAAAGAGCGCATGAGCCGGCGGCTCTTCCAAGGTCTTGAGCAGCTTGTTAGCAAAGCTGTCATTCGCCATCTGCATATCCAGAATCAGAAAGACTTTGTGCTGCCCTTCCATTGGCCGCAACGCCACATCATGGATGATCTCCGCCGCTTGTTCAACGCGCAACGCGCCGCCCCGTCGATCAACGGCCCCCTCTTTTGTCACCGGCTGAATGATCCGTAGATCAGGATGGTTGCCCCGCGCCAGCAAATTACACGCGCGACAGCGACCACACGGGCGTTGTTGTGAATTGGTGCAGAGCACCGCTTGGGCAAAAAGCTGCGCCAGGGTGCGTTTACCCACCTGTTGTGGGCCAAAGAGCAGATAGGCGTGACGCAACGTAGTAGCGCCGCCGACCTTACCCGGCGGGGTTGGTTGTACAAGTTTTTGTAAAAATTGTACGGCCGCCGTATGGCCATAAAGCGGCCAGGAAGCAGTTGGCTGCGCCGTCGCGGGCTGATCCTTCATTGGGTCATTATAACATAGATGAAAATGGCAATCAAACGTGGTATAATCAACAGTATGATAAACGATACCTTTGCTACCCTCAATAAGCTGCGCGCCCGCGCTGCCGTCTACGGGCTGCTCTGGCTATGTTGTACCATTGGCCTGGGCGTTGTTAGTTGCCGCGCCGATAGCGCACAGCCGGTACTGCCGCCAATGGCGACACCTGATGCCGCTACAACATCTGTGCAACCGCGCCTCGAACAGACTGTACCGGCTGCCACCGAACAAAATCGGCAGTTGGTCATTTGGGTTCCGGAATTTTTTCAGCCGCCGGATCAACCGCCGCCGGCGCTGCTCCAAACGGTCTATGACCAATTCCGGCACAACCATCCAGAGGTGCATTTGGATATTCAGCTTAAAGCGGAAAGCGGCGAGGCGAGTCTTTATGCCTATTTGCGTAATGCCCAGAGTATGGCGCCGACCATTCTCCCCGATGTGGTGTTGCTTGATACTGTTCAACTATGGCAAGCCGTCGAACTGGGCTTAATTCAACCCGTTCAATGGGACGCCCTCCATCATACCAATGATTTTTTTCAATTTGCCCGTACCGCCGCCAGCTATCAAGGTCAAATGATCGGCATTCCTTATGCTGCGGATCTCATTCATCTCGTCTATCATACGAATCAGATCACCCAATTACCAACGACCTGGGATACCTTGCTCACCACCGGCGGCCCTTATTGGTTTGCCGCCGGCAAACACGATTCCCCCAATGAGTCGCTGCTGCTGCAATATGTGGGCGCCGGCGGCCAACTCTTTGAAAATGGCGCTGTTAGTAACCCGGATGCCCTGACTGCGCTCTTTGCCTTTCTCCTCGAAGCAAAGACGGCTGGCGTTTTGCCCGACGAGATCTTAGAATTCAAAAACACCACTGATACCTGGTCGATCTTTGCCGGTCAGCAGACCGGTTTTGCCGATGTGTCCGCACACTGGGTGTTGGCGCAACAAGATGTGGTGCCCGACCTCGGCTTTGCCCAGATTCCAACCATCAATGGCGCGGCTGTCACCATCGCCCATACCTGGGCTTTCGCCTTGGTGACGCCTGTGCCGGAACAGCAACAATTGGCCCTGGAGTTGATCGATCAATTGCTGGAACCGACCGTCCACAGCGCCTGGAGCCGCGCCACCAAGCAATTGCCGACTCAGATGGGCGTCTACGCCACCTGGCTGGATTCTTCGCCTTACTATGAATTCCTCCAACGCCAACTCGATGTCGCCATTGCCCTGCCCAATGGCCCCCAGTTTGCCGATTTCGCCCGTCGTCTACAACAAGCGCAAGAGGCCATACTGCTTAGTCAATTGAGCGTTGAGGACGCTGTGCAATTTGTCCAAACCGCGCCATAAAGCAGCTACTTGCTCCCTGCTACCACTAGCTTCTCAAGTGCGATAGCAGCGCCGTCATCTTCAATCGTGGGTGCAATCCAGTCGGCGATGGCTTTGAGGCCGGGGGACGCGTTACCCATCGCGACACCATAGCCGGCTGCTTGCAAGAGGGGGATGTCATTGTCATTGTCGCCAACGGCGAGGACGCGTTGCGGGTCGATATGGAGCATCCTGCAGAGTTGACGTAATGCTTGCCCCTTGTTGACCCCTTGCGCCATGCCTTCAACCAGGCGCGGGTGACTGCGCGTGATATAGAGCGTCTCACCAAAGCGCGCGGCCAACGGGGCCAAGACATCCGGGGCGGAGAGGGGGTCGTTGTCGCTCAGAAACTTAAGCGGCGCCCGTGCGCCCGGTTGTGTGAGGAGCCTCTGAAAGTGCGGATAGAGCGTGCGCGGTGTGCCAAAGATGTGGTCATGAAAACCCGCGAGCGTCGGATCAGGGGCCGGTCGATTTTGGTAGAGATGGGTATGGCCCGCGTCATCGTTGATGTAGAGTGTAGTCACAACCTGGGCGTTATCCAACCAGGCGGCCACGTCGGCGGCAACCGCCAGCGGCATGGTCACTTCGGCATACATGCGGCCGCTCTGCGGATCACCGATGACGGCGCCGTGAGCCGTGATTACCGGATAGGTTAAGTTGAGATAAGCGCCGGTCGTGCGTACATAATCCAGGGTGCGCCCGGTGGCGACAGTCAACGGGATGCCGGCGGCTTGCACCGCCCCAATTGCGGCGCGGACACGGGGCGTCGCCACACCGGCATGAAACAGATCCTGCACCGTACCATCCAGATCCAGAACGACCAAATCAAACAACGGGTGCTTTGCCATGAATTCTCTTTCGCTTACGGTTTTCCTGGCCGATACGTGCTTCGTGCTGCATATTACGTGACCTGAGCTTGTCGAAGGTCACGTAATATGCAGCACGAAGCATAAAAGGCTCAATAACTTTGCCGGGTTTTAGAAAATGATAGTCACCAGACGATCACGGCCATGATAATCCTGACGTAGCGAGATGCTATAAGCGGCGGGCAGCAGACGTTTGGCAAGGGCCACCACCGCTTCGCCCTGGTCATAGCTGATCTCTAAAAAGATAGCGCCTTGGGGACGCAGGTAACGCGACGCTTGTTGTAAAAGTCGGGTAATGGCATCCAACCCTTCGACGCCTGCTTCCAGCGCCAATTTGGGTTCGTAGTCGCGCACGCCGGCTTCCAGTTTCGGGTAAACCGTGCTGCTGATGTAGGGCAGATTGGCAACAATAATGTCAACGGCTTGGGGCAAGGGGGCGAGCAGATCCCCGTGCAGCAGTTCCACTTGTTGGCGCTCGTCCAACCGCATAACATTGCTTTTCGTCACGGCCAGCGCATCTTCACTCAGATCAATGGCATAGACTTTAACCGGCGGCGCATTCGTCGCCACCGCCAACGCAATTGCACCGCTGCCGGTGCCGACATCAGCCACCAGGCAATGGCCTTGGGCATGTTCACTGACAAAGCCGAGCACCGCATCCACCAATAGCTCTGTCTCCGGGCGCGGGATCAACACCCGGTGATCGACCTGGAACTCCAGCCCATAAAATTCTTTGCGGCCAATCAAATAGGCCACCGGCTCGTGGGCCATGCGGCGGGCGATGAGGTCGGTGTAGGCGTTGGCCTGCTCTGCCGAGAGGGTGTACTCATGATGGGCAAAGAGCCAGCTCCGGTCCACCTCTAGCACATGAGCCAGAATCACTTGGGCATCCAGGCTGGCGGAAGGGGAACCGGCCTCCTGGAGCCGCTCGCGCGCCGAATTGAGCGCACGCCCGATGGTGGTGGACGGCATCAACCGCCAAATAACCTTTTGCCATAGCGAGGGTGATTGCGCATTCGTAAGTGGATCGCTTTGATTGGTCTGCACTGGTTGGCTCTGTTGAATTGTGTGATTACCATTTGAAGACGAATGGTTGGCGTTATCAGGTTCAGTCGGACGCGCTATCGTAGCGTCTGAATCGACTGGCTGCCAAAGTGACAATGTGGGTCGAAGGTTGACCTGTAGGATTGCCAAAAGGACCTCCTTGTCCTAATTCATCCGGCCGCATCGTGATACGGCCGCGGGCTATGGCGCAGTTTGCTGACCAGCCTGATAGCAAGTGCGGATCACGATTCAGCCGGATGATAACGGCATCGCTGACGAGCCGATGCAATTGGTTGCCATGTGTGAGGAGATGAATCAACATTGTTGTTCGCCATCGACAGCGTCGGCGATGGGATCTGTATGGATAACCGTAGTATAGCTATACTATCCAAAAATGTATGATCATTTGCTTACACATTGATAACACTTGGCCAACAACTTCGTTGCGCTTCCCTGACGCTTTGCCGACCGGCGCGCAAACAGGCGGCTGTTCGCCCCTTCGCGAAAGCGCTCCGGTCTACTTGTACAGCGGTGGGTTAGGCTTCGTCGGCCAACGCCTGTAAGCGTTCGGCTTGATCGTGTTGGGCCAATTCGTCAATAAATTGATCAATATCGCCATTCATCACGGCGTCCAACTGGTAGATCGTCATGTTGACGCGATGATCGGTCACCCGGTTTTGGGGGAAGTTATAGGTGCGAATCTTTTCGCTGCGGTCGCCGGAGCGCACCTGGCTCTTGCGGGTGGCGTCGATCTCGTCACGCTGGCGTTGCAATTCCAGATCATAGAGACGGGTGCGCAGGATGCGCATGGCTTTGAGTTTGTTCTGCAACTGGCTGCGCTCATCCTGACACTCGATCACAATGCCCGTGGGGACATGCACCAGACGCACCGCCGAGTCGGTGGTGTTGACCCCCTGACCGCCCGGTCCGCTGGCGCGCGAGACGCTGATCTGAATATCGCTCTCATTGACCTGAATTTCGACCTCATCGGCTTCGGGCAGGACAGCCACGGTGGCGGCGCTGGTGTGGATGCGCCCCTGGCTCTCGGTCGCCGGCACCCGCTGCACCCGATGAACGCCCGATTCGTATTTCAGCCGGCTGTAGGCGCCTTTGCCCTTGATCGCAAAGACCGCTTCTTTGATGCCGCCGATGCCGGTCTCGCTCAGGCTCAACCCTTCGATCTTAAATTTGTGATCCTCGGCCCAGCGCATATACATGCGATAGAGTTCGCCGGCAAAGAGACCGGCTTCTTCGCCGCCGGTGCCGGCCCGAATTTCAACGATGACATTTTTGTCATCTTTGGGATCTTTGGGCAGCAGCAGTTGCTTCATCTTCTGCTCAAGCCCTGGTTGCTCTGCTTCCAGTTGTTCGATCTCCAGGGCAGCTAACTCGCGCAGATCGGGGTCGCTCTCATCGAGCAACTGGCGATTTTCGGTCAACTGTTTTTCCACCGTGCGAAAACGCCGGTAGGCCATCACCAGTTCTTCGATCTCGCTGCGTTCCTGGGCCAGTTCGCTCATGCGGCCATAGTCGGCCAGGACAACCGGATCGGCCAACAACTGTTCCAACTCATCAAAGCGTTTGTTAATTTTTTCAATCTGTTCGTAAATGGTCGTCATAAAAATTATTCAGTAAAAATAGGAAGATGGCCTAAAGCAACAACATCAGCCCAGTCAGTTGGACTGCCTTCGGTGAAGACTGCCATTTCGCCAACCAACGTGGCGTTGGCTTCGGCAACGAGACTCTTTAAGCCCCGCAGAGTGCTGCCGGTACTGATCACATCATCAATAATCACCACTTGCTTCTTGTGAATGAGAGGAAGGTCTTTGCCGTCAATATAGAGCGTCTGCGGTTTGCCGGTGGTAATGCTCACCACTTCGGCTGCCAGACAGTTGACCATATAGGGTTTACGTACCTTGCGCGCCACCACATAGGGCAAACTGCTGCGCACAGAAAGCGCATGGGCCAGCGGAACCGCCTTCACTTCCGGCACAAGCAACACTTCGGCATTCATGGGTATCTGCGCTGCCAGGAGAGACGCCGCCGTTTCAACCACCGCCGTATCACCCAACATGTTAAATATAGCAATTTTTACCCCAGGCGCAACCTCAAAGATTGGCAAAGCGCGCGTCAAGTCCCCGATCTGTACGGTGTGGACGCGACCGTCATAGCTCATCAAATCCCTCCTGCTCGTGCTGGCGCATTATGAGCGCATAATGACACAAAATTCACTCACAGATTGTGAGTATATCACAATCATCGGCGTTCTTCATAAAAGAAAGCGGCAGAAGAAAAGGCGCTGCGCTGTTACCCCCGCCGTTTGACAAGTGTGCAGTAAAGATGATACGCTAGTGTAATTGAGAACTATTCTCATTTAATTTTCGATTGCCCACACGACAATTGCGGTAGCTGCTGGGGTGCGCCTGGCCGTTACCAACATCAACCATAGGAGAGAATGCTGATGACGCTATTTGTTGACCGCCGCCGTTTTCGCCAATCTTATGCCGCCCTGTTGATCCTGATTTTGCTGTTGGCCGGTTGTACCGCCGCGCCCCCAACCACTGCCGGCAACAACGAAGAAGCTGCACCCACCGAAGAGGCCCACAGTGAAGAAGGTCATAGTGAAGAAGGCCACAGTGAAGAAGCTCACAGTGAAGAGGCGCATCAAGGTGAGGAAGGCCACGGTACGGCTGAGGTTTTGCCGCCGCTCGCGGCTGTTGCGTTGGCTGCGGGCGAAAAATTGCATGTTGTGGCCACGACCAACCTGGTTGCGGATGTGGTAGCCCAGGTCGGCGGGGATCGGATTACTCTGCACACATTGATGGGACCAGGGGTGGATCCTCACAGCTATAGCACGACGCCCCAAGATTTGCGCACGCTGGAAGAAGCGCAGGTTGTCTTTATCAATGGTCTACATCTCGAAGAGGCGCTGGCCGACCTGCTGGGTGGCTTGACCGCGCCGGTTGTGCCGGTCAACGCCGGGATCACCCCACGCGCTATAAGCGAAGAACATAGTGCTGAACACAGCAGCGCAGGGGACGAACATCACCACGAAGGGGACGATCCGCACACCTGGCAACGGGTGGCGAATGTCAAGCTTTGGGTGGAAAACATTCGTGAGAGCCTGCGCCAGCTTGATCCGGCCAACGCTGAAGCCTATCACGCCGCCGCTGCCGCCTACCTGGCCGAATTAGATGCGCTGGATGCCGAAATTCGCGCCAAGATCGAAACCATCCCGGCCGAGCGCCGCAAATTGGTCACCGACCATGAGACCTTTGGCTATTTTGCCGATGAGTATGGCTTTACCATCGTCGGCGCGCTCATCCCTTCGCTCAGTACAGCGGCGGAACCCTCGGCGCAAGCCTTAGCCCAGCTCCAGGATCAACTGGCTGCAGAAGGGGTCAAGGCGATCTTTGTCGGCACCACAGTCAACCCCCGGCTGGCTGAACAAATGGCGCAAGATCTGGGGATTCAGGTGGTCAGCCTCTACAGCGACTCCTTGAGCGCCCCCGATGGGCCTGCAGCGACCTATCTGGACTTTATGCGGTATAACGTCAACGCCATGGTCACGGCGTTGCAATGACACTACAACGGATGAGGGCGGGAACGGATATTATTTCGGTGAATAACGCTACAACGGATGAGGACGGAAACGGATATTACTGGTGTGTCGAACGCTTATAAGCACAAGGTTCACCCACGAAAGCAGCATCTATTTTGATTAGCTGTAACTACTAAGCCCGCTCCTAGCCGGTCACGGACCGGCTAGGAGCGGGCTTAGTAGTTACGATTAGCTTTCATTGAGCAGCCGCACCATCGGTTCCCGCCTTCATCCGTTGTAGTGTCATTCTGCTGTCGTGTTACTCTAGCGCCCCTACATCCTGCAACATTGTCAGCGTGCCTTGCAGATCACTCAGGTTGCTCAACTCAATCTCCGGTGTGACAATCTCACTCAGTGGCTTGAGCATGGGGTTGATCTCGATTTCGGCGCTGGTCAACGGGTATTCATTGGTTTGGGTGGCAAAGTATTGTTGCGCCTCGGTCGAGAGCAAGAACTCGACAAATTGTTGGGCAGCTTCCTGGTTGGCGCCGGTTTGCAAAATACCGACCCCGGCTACATTGACCATGGCGCCGACATCACCGGCGGGGAAGTAGTAGTTGCGCGCCGGGAACTCTTCGCCCTGCTCCTTCAGGAATTGATAGAGGTAGTAGTGGTTGACCAGACCGACGGCAATCTCGCCCGCGCCCACAGCCGTGACAATGGCGTTGTTGTTGGGGTAGACATGGGTCTCGTTGGCGACCATGCCTTCGAGCCACGCCTGCGCCGCCTCTTCCCCGGCCAGCCCACGCATGGCCGTGACAAAGGATTGGAAGCTGCCATTGCTGGGCGCCCAACCAACCCGTCCCCGCCATGCTTCGCCGGTTAGATCAAAGACGCTGGCCGGCAGATCGGCTTCGCTCACCAAATCCGTGTTGTAGACCAACACACGGGCGCGGCCGCTAATGCCCACCCACAGATTTTCCGGGCTGCGGAACCGTGGCTCGACCTGTTCGGTCAATGCTGTGGGCAGCTCCACAAAGCGTCCTTCTTGGGCCAACGCCCCCAGTGCGCCGGCATCCTGGGCAAAGAAGAGGTCGGCAGGTGAGTTGTCACCCTCTTCCAGAATCGTCGCCGCCATTTCAGCCGTGTCGCCATAGCGCACCTGGACATCAATGCCCGATTGTTCCTTAAATTGTTCGATCAACGGGCCGACCAGATTCTCATTGCGGCCCGAATAAATGGTCAATTGCGCCGTGCCGGTCGCGTTTGCGCTCGCACCGGTATCCGTCGTTGGCGCCGGATTGGAAACCACCGGTTGGCAGGCCGCGACCAGGATGGCTACCACCAGCAATCCTGCCGCCCAACGCGCCCAAAGCGGCGGCGCCAGGCGCAGCGTTTTGCCGCTTTGGGCCAGGTGGATGATGACCAACAGAACCAGACCGACGGCGAAAAGGCCAATCGCCAGCGCCATTTGCAACAGTTCCATAAACATGCTTTTTGTTATCCTTCTCTGTAGTAAGCCAAAGTAGTAAGCCAAAGATGTTGTGGACAACATCAAATTATCCATACATGATGGATGAATCATAGTATTACATAGATTTACGGGAAATCAAGAGGGAAGTGCAGCCCAATTTGGGGTTTGCCGGTATGGTTGCCATAAATCTACAAGCTAAGTGGGCTAAATCGTACAGTTAATCAAGGTTAACGCTGACCATGACGACGGGTAGACAGTTGCATTCTGCTGGCGTACAGGTTACAATAGCGGCATTCGATGATGCCACCCAATGCCAATCATTCAGCAGTGACAGAGGAGAAGCCATGTTACCAATCATTGACACCCACCAACATCTGTGGGATTTGAGCAAGTTCAAGCTACCGTGGGTTGATGGCGCACCGGCGATCAACCGTAGCTATCTGCAGAGCGACTATGCCGAAGCGACGGCGGGTCTCAATGTCGTCAAGGCCGTTTACATGGAAGTCGATGTTGATCCCAGCCAGCAAACGGCTGAGGCGCGCTATATCATCGACCAGTGTCAACGGGACGACACGCCTACGGTTGGCGCCGTCATCTCCGGTCGCCCGGCGTCAACGGACTTTGCCGCTTACATCAACCAGTTCAAGGGCAATCGTTATATCAAAGGGGTGCGTCAGGTCTTGCATGTGCCGGAGACGCCCTCCGGTTACTGTCTCCAGCCGACTTTTGTCAAGAGCATCCAGTTACTGGGTGAATTGGGCATGAGCTTTGATCTCTGTTTGCGTCCCAGCGATTTGGGGGATGGCGTCAAGCTGGCCGATCGTTGCCCCAACACCCGTTTTGTGGTGGACCACTGTGGTAATGGCGACCCGAATATTATTGCCGCGTCGACCGATCTGCCGCGTGACCCGGCCAATCCCTTCTCGCACACCCGTCGCCAATGGCAGGATGATATGCAGGCATTGGCCAATCGCCCCAACGTGATCTGCAAAATCTCCGGCATCATCGCCCGCGTCACGCCTGGTTGGAGCGCCGCCACCCTGGCGCCGACGGTGAATCACTGCCTGGATGTCTTCGGCCCTGATCGTGTCGTCTTTGGCGGCGACTGGCCGGTCTGCACCCTGGGCGCTTCCTATCGCGAGTGGGCGACAGCGTTGCGTGAAATCATTGCCGAGCGCAGTGAACGGGAGCAGCGCAAGTTGTTGTATGACAATGCTGAACAGTTCTATCGATTGGCGTAGAGCTAATCCAGCCGCGCTTAGCCGGTCCGTGACCGGCGCCCAGGCGCCGGTCACGGACCGGCTAAGCGCGAGTAGGTTCATTGGGAGTAAAGATTGAGCGTTCAACCATTGCGCATTGGCACACTTGGGGCGGCGCGCATTACGCCGAACGCGCTGATTCGTCCGGTGCGTCAGGTGGAGGATGTAACCATAGCGGCGATGGCCGCACGTGAGCCGGCGAAGGCGCGCGCCTTTGCCGCCAAACAGGGCATTCCCCGGATTTATGATTCTTATGCTGCGCTCCTGGCCGATCCCACCATCGACGCCATCTACAACCCGCTCCCCAACCATCTTCATGCCGAATGGACGATCCGTGCCCTGGAAGCGGGCAAGCATGTTCTCTGTGAAAAGCCGCTGGCCGCCAACGCCGCTGAGGCAGAGCAGATGGCGCAGACGGCGGAACGCACCGGCCTGGTGTTGATGGAAGCCTTTCACACGATCTATCACCCCCTGGCAACGCGGATGAAGGCGATCATCGACAGCGGCGAACTGGGCCGGATCCGGCATATTGATGTCCAGTTTTGCACCCTCATGTGGCGCTGGTGGGACATTCGCCTGCGCTATGAACTGGCCGGCGGCGCGACGATGGACTTGGGCTGTTACGCCATTCGTCTGCTTCGTTTCCTGGCCGGCGCCGAACCGGAAGTGGTGCGCGCCCAGGCGCAGACCAGTTCACCCCAACTCGACCGCTGGATGAGCGCCGATCTGCGCTTTCCCGGCGACGTGACCGGTTCTTTCACCTGCGCCTTTTGGTCAACCAAATTGATCCGGATCACCGCCCGCGTCACAGGCGAGGCTGGTGAAATGTCCGTTCTCAACCCCATTCTGCCCCAACTCTACCACCGGCTCCAGGTGCGTACTGCCGCCGGCGCCCGCACCGAACGCCACCCCGGCGACAGTACCTACACTTATCAACTGCGCGCCTTTGTCGATGCAATCCGGAGCAAGCGCCCCCTGTTGAGCGATGGGCGGGATGGGGTGGCCAATATGCGGGTCATTGACGCCGTTTATGAGAAAGCTGGTTTGAAGCGGCGCGGCTGAGAGCGGGCAGCGTGAATGATTGGGCAGAAAATTACTACCCTGCCCCTCTTGCAATTTAGGTAGAACATTTATCTGCGGTACAATACAACGGGTGGGCGACGGATCGTCCACCCGTTGTACTGGCGTCCGGCGCTGCCGGTCTGGATTGTTGAGAATTTATGGCTGACCCAACCACATCTGTTCATCATGCCTTTCGTGAATTGCCGGCGGAGGAAGCGCAAAAGCTGGCGAATGAAGTGCGCGCGCTGGTGGCGAATGATCTAGCGATTGAAGCCGTCCAGACAACCCGTGATCAACGGCAGGGCGCCGTTGTCGTCGAAGGGCGGCTGTTGCGCCCCAGTCACCAAGCCTTTCCCCGTTGGTTAACCACGCTCAATGGCATGGGCTATACGCCCATGTTGCGTCACCGCAGCGATGGCGGCCCCGATGATGTCAAGCTTCATGTCATGGCCGGCGTCGCCCCCAAAATCGCATCAAACGGCTGGATTAATTTAGTTCTATTCATTCTCACTTTGTTTAGCACGCTCTGGATCGGTTCTCTGTTTAGCAATACCCCGCCCGTAGCGGACACGCTGCCGCAAGCCTTAGTCGCGATTGTGGTGGGTGGGTGGCCGTTTGCGTTGACGCTTCTTGGCATTTTAACCGCCCATGAATTTGGTCATTACTTTGCGGCGCGCTACCACAAATTATCGGTGACGCTGCCCTACTTTATCCCCTTTCCGCTGCCGCCCATCGGCACGTTGGGCGCCTTTATTCGCTTGAAAGAGCCGGTGCCGGATCGGCGCAAGCTCTTCGATATTGGCGTCGCCGGCCCGTTAGCCGGTTTTATCCTTGCCGTTCCGCTGCTCTTTTATGGCCTCAGCACCAGCCCTGTCATTGTGCCGCAGCCAACGCCCGGCGCCTGGGTGGAGGGCAACAGCATCCTCTATTACACGGCCAAACTAATCACCTTTGGCAAAGCGCTGCCCAACGCCGTCACCGGGGAAGATGTGCTGATGAATCAGATCACCACCGCCGCCTGGATCGGGCTGCTGGTCACGGCGCTCAACCTGCTGCCGGTGGGGCAACTGGATGGCGGCCACACGGTCTTTGCCCTCTTTGGCGAAAAGGCGCGCTATTTTAACATGGTGACCGTTGGCGCAATGGCGCTCTTTGCCGTGGCGGGCCTGGACTTTGTACAAGCCTACTTGCCCTCCCTCAGCGCTGTCGGCTTTACCGGCTGGTTTGTTTGGCTGGCGCTGATCTTTTTCATGATCGGCCCCTACCACCCGCCGGCGCTGGACGATGTCACCCGTCTCGACAACCGCCGCCGCTGGATCGGCTACTTGATGATTCTGATCTTCATCTTGACCTTTGTGCCGGTGCCGTTGCGCTTTATGATGTAAATTAGGTGATTGGGTGATTCGGTGACTGAGCCTGTCGAAGTCACCGAATCACCCAATCACTCAATCACAATTACCCAAATCACTACCCATACAAATTAAGAATTTATGCAAACCCAAGCTCTTTCCATGCAAGAAGTCATCCTGCGGCTCCATGACTATTGGGCCGCCCATGGTTGCTTAATTTGGCAACCCTATAGTGAAAAAGTCGGCGCGGGGACGATGAACCCCGGCACGGTGTTGCGCGTCCTGGGGCCGGAGCCGTGGAACATTGCCTATGTCGAGCCTTCTTTCCGCGCCGACGATGGCCGTTATGCCGAGAACCCCAACCGGATGCAGATGCACCACCAATATCAGGTGATCCTCAAGCCCGATCCCGGCAACCCGCAAGAGTTATACCTGGGCAGCCTGGAGGCGATTGGGCTGGATCGTACCCGTCACGACATTCGCTTTGTCGAAGACAACTGGGAGTCGCCGGCCCTGGGCGCCTGGGGGCTGGGCTGGGAAGTCTGGCTCGACGGCCAGGAGATCACCCAGTTCACCTACTTCCAACAAGCCGGCAGCCTGACCCTCGACCCGGTCAGCGTTGAGATCACCTACGGGCTGGATCGTATCGTCATGTATCTGCAAAACCGCAGTCAGGTCTGGGACATTGATGTCGATGGGCAGCACACCTTTGCCCAGATTTACAAAGACCCCGAAGTGGAGCACTGCATCTACAACTTTGAGCTGGCCGATGTCGAGCGCCTGAAACAACTCTATGACATCTACCGCGCCGAGGCCGACGCCTGTATCCGTCGCGGTCTGGTCATCCCAGCCCATGATTTCGTCCTGCGTCAGAGCCAAACCTTCAACCTACTCGACGCCCGCGGCGCCATCGGCGTCACCGAGCGCGCCAAGTTCTTCGCCGCCATGCGCAATCAAGCGCGCTCCGTATCCGAACTCTATGTAAAACAGCGGGAAGCGGCAGGGTTTCCCTGGCTGCAGAGTACCGAGACAGGAGACACGAGACAGGAGACACGAGACAGGAATGGGATAACGCCACACGCAACGCTTGTCCTGGAAGGACGCAATACGCCACACGCCTCCTTCCTACTGGAAATCGGCTCTGAGGAGCTGCCGCCGCAGGATGTGGTGGATGGCCTTGCGCAGATTGAAGCGAACCTGACCCGATTGCTGGGTGAATACAAGTTGAGCTATACCAATCTGCGCGTAACGGGGACGACGCGGCGGTTGGTGGCTTATGTGACCGAACTGGCGCCGCAACAGGCAGATGAAACCGTGGAAAAGCGCGGCCCGGCGTTGGATCGCGCCTATGATGGCGACGGCAAACCGACGAAAGCGGCGGAAGGCTTTGCCCGTGGGCAAGGCGTTGATGTGGCTGAACTGGAAAAGCGTGATAACTATGTCTATGCCATTAAGCGGGTCGCCGGTCAGCCAACGCCCGCCGTGTTGCCGCAACTTTGCACCGATCTACTGAACAGCCTACGCTGGGGCAAGACCATGCGTTGGAACAGCAGCAATGTGGGCTATCCGCGCCCGCTCCGTTGGCTGGTTGCGCTCCTGGGCAATCAAGTTATACCCTTTACCTGGGCAGGGGTCAGCAGTGGCGCAACCAGCCGCGGCCCGCGCTTTGCCGATGCCGCGGCGCAGTTGCCGGTGGGCGGCTTTACTACCTTTGCGGTCGAGTCGGCAGATAGCTATTTTGCCACCGTAGCCCAACAAGGGGTGATTGTGGACCGCGCCGAACGCCGCCGGCGCATTGCTGAACTGGTGCAACAAACCGCCGCCGCCGCCGGTGGTGTTGCCCCGGACGATCCCGATCTGCTGGACGAAGTGACCGATCTGGTGGAAGCGCCCCAGGCGTTGCTCGGCTCCTTTGAGGAGAAATATCTGGCGCTGCCGGCGCCGGTGTTGGTTGGGGTGATGAAGAAGCACCAGCGCTACTTCCCCGTTGTGCGCAATGGACAGATGCTGGCCCACTTTATCACCATTGCCAATGCCCAATCCCTGGCCCATCCCGCTGTGGTGGTGGCCGGCAATGAAGGGGTCATTCGCGCACGCTACGCCGATGCCGCCTATTTCTACCGCCAGGATACCGCCCGCCCGCTGGAAAGCTACACGCCACGGCTCGCTACCCTGACCTTCCACGAGCGTCTTGGTTCGATGTTAGACAAGGTAGAACGACTGAAGAAGATCGCGCCGGCCGTCGCGCAACTGCTCAAGGCGGGGGCTGATGCAGTTGCCGATGCCGAACGCGCCGCTGCGCTAGCCAAATCTGATCTGGTAACAGCGATGGTGGTCGAGATGACCAGCCTCCAAGGCATCATCGGGGAAATCTATGCGCGCCAGAGCGGTGAACGGGACGCGGTGGCGCAAGCCATTCGCGAACAGTATCTGCCCCGTTCGGCCGGCGATGCCAACCCGGCAACGGTGGTCGGGCTGGCGTTGAGTCTGGCCGATAAGTTGGATAGTCTGGCGGGGTTGTTTGCCGTGGGCGCCATTCCCACCGGCAGCGCCGATCCCTTTGGCCTGCGCCGCGCCGCCTTAGGTGTGGTCAACAACCTGCTGACCAGTCGCACTGACTTTAGCATTCGCGCGGGCCTACAGGTGGCCGCCGCCCAACAGAACGTTGTCGTTACGGAAGCCGCGCTGGCAGAAACCATGACCTTTATCGAACGGCGCTTCCAGGGGGTGTTGGCCGAACTCGGTTATCCCTATGATGTGGTCGATGCCGTGTTGGCTGTCCGTGGCGACAACCCGGCGGCAGCCCAACGCGCGTGTGATGCTTTGCAACAAGTGGTGGCCCAACCCGGTTGGAGCGACACCTTCACGGCCTATGCGCGTTGCGCCCGCATTACCCGCAATCTGACGGCGCCGCTATCTCTCAACCCGGCGGCTTACACCGATGCGGTAGAACAAGATCTGCACGCCGCTTACGAACAAGCACACCAACAGCTAGGCGCGCAGCGGGAGCCGGCAACCGTCATCGGTGATCTTCTCCAGCGGTTGCAAGGCCCGATCAATGCTTATTTCGAGAAAGTGTTGGTCAACGCCGCTGACGAACAGTTGCGTAACGCCCGTCTGGCTCTGGTGCAACAGATTGCCCAACTCCCCGCCGCCATTGCTGATCTCAGCAAGCTGCAAGGGTTCTAAGCTTATTCCACACAATTTAAGTCGATCAAAGATTACGCAGATTTAAAAATTAATCTGCGTAATCTTTGATCAGCTAATTTCTGACCTATCGTTTGGCGGTCGGCAGGTAAATAAAGAAATTCCCTGTTGGCGGTGGTGGGGTGGCGACAGGGGTGGGCGTGGCGGTTGGTGCGGCCGTGCTGGCAAGGACAATGGTGTCGCTGCTGGTGACAGAGGTGGCGCCGTTGCTCAACTCCACCTCAACCCGGCGTTCGCCGCCGACGTTGCGCAAATTCCAGCCCACTTCCTGAGAAAAGGTCTGCCAGTCGCTCCAACTGTCATCGTCATTGCGCAGCCGCATCTGCTGCCATGTGCCATAGATATAGAGTGTCACTTGGGTTGAATCTGTCTGTGCCGCTTCGCGATTGATAATGACCGGATAGTTATTATTGCGGTCGCCAAAATCCTGCACCCAATAATTATCAAAAAAGCCGACGCCAATCTCACGATAATTGCCCAAAATGTTGGCGCGATGACCGCTGCTGTTCATCCAGCCGGCCATTACACTTTCCGGTGAGTCATAGCCATAAGCGATATTCTCTGCCAGACCATTATAGACCGTGTAATAGCGCTTGAGCCGATCAGACCAGTTACAGACTCTGACAAGCGTACCATTGCTGCGATCTTGCGTTTGGTGATTAAAGTAATCATCCTGCTTCATATCGGCGGCATGATAACGAGCGGCGTTGGTCAGATCGGCATTGTATTTCATCGGCGGCAAGCCGTTGGCGGCCCGTTGTTCATTGACCAGTTCAATCACCCGTGCTTCGTTGGCGGCGTTAGTGGCGCTCACCAGTTCGCCGCCACAGCCGGTAAAGGCGGTTTCGGCAAAGAGATGGGAGCGCGAGAAGAGCGATACAAGGACGATCAACGGTGTAATAAGCAAGAGTTGTTTCAAAAAACGTGGTTCGAAG
Organism: Caldilinea sp. CFX5; assembly: GCA_021405325.1. Next base: position 32,195 of record QWII01000038.1, read on the forward strand.
TTCTCCATGTTACTTTCCCACTGCCGGTAATTGCGCTGCCGGCCTACCCCCATCGTGTGCGGCACACGATGGCAGGGTCAGCCTGTCACATTGCGCATAGTTGTGAACCCATCTACATCAGTAACGGTTCAGCAATTCATAAGTCAATAATGTGTAAGTCAATAATGTGCCAAACGCTTTAGTAATCTGTATTAGAAGTGTAGCATAGATGGCAATAAGAATATCATGACAAAATCTTATCATCTCGACGCCGGTGCGCCGGACATACAATGAGTGAATAGTGCTTACCCAGCGCTTTTTATACGTATAAAAGAAGTAGAAATAGAAAAGGCGTAGAAAAAGGTAGTGCGGATTTGTGAATGGTTGGTTTGTCCGTTGGTTTCGACAGGCTCAACCAACTGGTTGAGCCTGTCGAAACCAACGGACAAACCAACCGCCGGCTCAAAGCTGACCGGTGAAGAGGATATGGCTGTTGTGCGCAACAATGATCGGTTTCGGGTCGGTGGGGCTGAAATGGCCGGCCCATATTGCCGGATCATAATCCCGTTTGATAAAACAAGCGCGGTGGACCGGCACGGCGTAGCTTACACCACATAAGCGCGCCATCTTGGCGGAGCCGGAGAAGAAGGGAAACTCGCCTTCGGTCGGGTGTGTGGTCATAAAACCCAGGGCCGGTCGCAGGGCGGCGACAGCGCCGGTTAAGTCGGCATGATCGGCAAAGGTGTTGATCGGATCGCCGGTGAAGTAGAGGCGACGCTCCCCATTGACCACGACATAGCCAAGATGGGTGACATCCGGCGGCTTGATCCCGGCGCCCGGATCGCCGGCGGGCGGCTTGGCGTAGACCACATGCAGCGTAAAGTCGGCAGCAGTGACTGTATCCCCGGCGGCCACAACCGTGGTTTGCGCTTCGGGCAGCCCTATTTCGTTGACGATGCGCCGGATGCTTTCAATCGGGCCGATCATCTGCACCGCCGGGTTGGCGGCTTTGACGCGTAGTAAGGTTTCGGCGTGCGTATGATCCAGGTGGTCGTGGGTTAAAATCACCAGATCCGCCGGTAGATCGCTTTCCTGTACTGGCGGCGTCGGGTGCACAAAACGCTCGGCGGGGCGCTCATGGGGGAAATAGGGATCGATCAGCGCAATTTTGCCGGCGCTATTTTTGAGGGCAAAGCTGCTTTGCTCAAACCAATGAATGGCGACTGTACCGCTCGGCACAGTCAGGTTGACAAGCGGGTGCATGAAATGGTTCCTTTCTTGTGCTACTGCGCTAGTTTGCTGGTAGCCGGTCACAGACCGGCTACCAGCAAACTAGTACAGAGCGGCCTAAGTAAGCCAGTAGGTCAGTAGGACAGTAGGTCAGTAGGACAGTAAGTCAGTCACTGTCTCACTGTCTCACTGGCAACTATGGGTTTATTTACGCCGTCATGTACTAGCGCAGTTTCTATGTGTCAAACAAAATGACGCCGCGGGCGACCTTACCGGCTTCCATGTCGTGGAAGGCTTGGGCCAACTCCTCTAGGCGGTAGCGCTGGCTGACCAGTTTGTCCACCGGCAGCCGACCGGCGCGATAGAGTTGGAGGAAATGGGGCAGGTCGAGATGGGGTCGCGCCGAGCCGGCAAAGGAGCCGAGCAGCCGCTTGTTCATCGCCACCAACACCGCCGGTGAGAGCGGCACATCCGCCTTCATCGAGTGCATCCCCATGATCACCGCCGTGCCGCCGGAACGCACCCCACGCAGCGCCTGGTCGATGGTGACACCGGCGCCGACGCTGTCAAAGATAAAGTCGGGGCCGCCGCGTACTACCTCACGCAGCGCTTCAATGGCGTTGGTCTCCCGCGAATTGATGGTATGGGTGGCGCCCAGTTCACGGGCAAAGGCAAACTTGCTCTCCATGACATCGACGGCAATGATCGGGTAGCAGCCGGCCAGTTTGCAGCCCATGATCGCGCTCAGGCCGACGCCGCCGCAACCGATCACCGCGGCTGAACTGCCCGCCGGCACCTGCGCCGTGTTCAGCACCGCGCCCGTTCCGGTCAACACCGCGCAACCAATGATCGAGGCCACCTCAAAGGGAACATCATCCGGCAACAAAATGGCGCTGGCTTCATCGACGACGGCGTATTCGGACATGGTCGAAGCGCTCAGGTAATGTTTGAGCTTGACACCATCCGTAGTCGAAAGGCGGGTGGTGCCGTCGGGGAGGAGCGCTTGTAAAGTGGTGCCCGGCAACCGCTCACAGAGATTGTTCTGGCCGCGCAGACAGGCGGTGCATTGGTTGCACGCAGGGAGCCAGTTGACCAGAATGCGGTCGCCCGGCTTGACTTTGCGCACTTCGGCGCCCACCGCTTCAACAATACCGGCTCCTTCGTGGCCCAACACCAGCGGCGGCATGGCGCGCAATTCACCGCGATAGGTGTGCAAATCGGAATGGCAGATGCCGGCAGCCTGCATCCGCACCAACACTTCGTAGGGCTTGGGTGGGTCGAGGTTGACTTCTTCAATGGTCAGTTGATTGATTTCCCGCACAACGGCGGCTTTGGTTTTCATTGCGTTTGCCCTTGATCATGGATAATGTTTAGGAAGAAGGTGATGGGGGTAAGAGAAATGGCAATTCTTCGCCCTTTATCTACTTCTGTCAATCAGCTTTGAGACAAAGGTGGATAGGCCAAATACCCTGGAAGCTTTAATGAAATCGCATACAAAGAGCTACTAGCGGCAATATAAAGCGTACACAGCTCCGGCCCGCCAAAGGTGCAATTCCCAGGGATCTCACCGGTGGGAATAAAGCCGATCACGGCGCCGCTGGGGGCAAAGATATAGATGCCGGCATGTTCGCCCTCACCGGCGGTCAGGTAGATGTTCCCGGCGACATCCAGGGCCATACCATCGCCGCCATTGCCGCTGCCGAAATCATAGATCACGCGGCGGCGTCGCCAGTTGCCGTTGGTATCCACATCATAGGCCAACAAGGTGCGGGCGCCGCCGGGCGCCGGGTTGTGATCAACCAGATAGATGGTGCGGTTGTCCGGCGTGATCAGAATGCCGTTGGGGGTCTCGGCGTCGTCGATCACACGGGTCAGCGAACCATCCAGTTCAATGCGGTAGACGGCCATGCAATCTTGTTCGAGATCATCTTGGTAGCCATAGCGTGGGTCGGTGAAGTAGATGCGCCCGGCGTTGTCAAAGCAGAGGTCATTCGGCGCATTGAGTTTCTTGCCCTGGTAGTGACTTGCCAGCGTGGTGATCGTGCCGTCATGTTCATAGCGGCGAACCGCCCGCGCCCCGCCATCTTTGCCGTCACAACAGACCACGAGCCGCCCTTGGGCATCAAAATTCATGCCATTGGCGCGCAAACTCGGTTCTTGCCAGACGCTGGTCTGCCCGGTGGCTGGGCGGTAGACCAAAATGCGATTGTTGGGACAATCAGAAAAGTAGACATTGCCCTCAGCATCCGCCGCCGGCCCTTCGGCAAAGGCGCATCCTTGATACAATCGTTCCAAACGGCTATCAGGGGAAAAGATCGTCTCCGGGCCAACCATAGCGCCCCCTTTCTTTCGTTACTCGTCGCCAACGGCGATTTTAATCATTGGTAATTACCGGCAAAAAGGTGCGAATATTGCTCTGATATTGCAGATGGAGATCCAGATAATCGCCGCTCCAGCCGCCAATCAGATGAATGCGGCCCCCCTGGACAACCGCCCCCGGATTGCGCCATTCGCCGGTCAAGGGCGAGGGGAAGTTGCTCCAAAGGTTGTTGGTCAGATCAAAGCGTTCATGGGCCTCAATGGCATAGGGGCCGCCGCCCCCCAAGGCAAAGAGCGCCAGCCCATCATAGGCCAGTTGCAACCCGCTCCGCGGCGAGGACAAGGGCGGCAGATCGCGCCACTGATCCGTACTAAGGTTATAGGCTTCAGCGGTGGCAAGATCATGTTGCCCATCATGCCCGCCCACGACAAAGATTTCGTCATTGACCAGCGCGGCGCCAAAAAAGGCGATGGGCGTGCGCAGGCGACCAACCAACGTCCACCCCGGCATGGCGGCGTCGATGGCGGCCGGTGGGGTCAACTGCCAGATCTCATCGTGCATGTTCCGTCCATCCCAACCACCCAGGAGATAGAGCGCGTTTTCATCGGCCACCAGCGCGGCGCCGGCCAATGGATTCGGCAATTGACCGGCAGGGCGCCATTGATCGCTCTCCGGGTCAAAGACAAAGAAACGGTCACTGATGGTAATGGCGGAAGATTGGGCGTCGTCGCCGCTGCGGCTGTTGCCGCCAGCCACATAGATCCGCTCCTTAAAGGTCACTGCCGCCAGATTGGCTAAAGCTGCGGGCAATGGCGGACCGGTGCGCCAGTCATTCACCTGTAGATCATAAATATCAACGGTGGGAACCGTGCTGCCGCCCGTTGTCTCACCACCGATGGCATAGAGTCGGTTGGTCAGGGCAACAACGGCCAACCGGCTGCGTTGCGTCGTCAAAGGCAACCGTTGCTCCCAGCGTGCTTGTAAGCGGGGCGCCGGCTGCCCCAGGACGGTGCGGTTACTGTCACTAAGCAGATCTGAAGAGGCTTTCCCCCAGATTGGCAACTGGGGTGTCAACAACGCGGCCAGCACCAGTGCCAGGGCGCCGACCAGATAATAAGTCTGCCAGTGCGCCGGTTGCATGGGGAGATCAAACAGCGGCGCCGGTTCTAGTGGCGGCTGGGGCGCCGGCTCCGCGAAGGGGGCGGGCGATGCAACAGTCGGGTCATCGCGGCCGGCTTCCTCAACGGTCTCGTCAGCCTCGCCGGGCGTCTCCATGCCGGGGAGGGTCAACCAGTTGCGTTGCACCAACACAATCGAGGCTTCGGTGCGGCTGTTGACCTGCAATTTTTCAAAGATATTACGCAGGTGAACCTTGACTGTGTGTGGGCTGATCACCAGGGAGCGGGCAATTTCGGCGTTGGTCGCGCCGGTCGCCAACAGGCGCGCCACTTCCATCTCGCGCTCACTCAGCGGATTATGGTCGTGCTTATCAGCTAGAATTGAAATTGTTTCGTCAGTCACAGACGCTGTTTTACTCTAGGTTATCTTCGCTCTACTATTTACCGGACGATCACCAGATCTTCTTCCAACATGGTCGCCAGGGTATTCATATAGAGGGTGACATCCTCCCGGCAATTGCGTCGCAGGTAGCGTCGCTCCTGGCCCAGCCGTTGTAAGACGCGCTGGTCGGAAAGGTTTTCCAGGTGAATCACATCCTGGTAGTCAAAGCCCATTGCTTGTAAAGTCAGGAAGAGCGTATCCAGGGAATGGCCGCTACCTTCGCAGTAATCTTTGGCATGTTCGCTCCACTCATTCAGCCGGTGATCGGCGACTTGGACAATTTCGCGATCGGTCAGCGTGGTGATCGTCTGCACCAGATGACCACAGTTGCAGCGCCCCATATGGCCCCATTCATAGTGTGCGCCCGCAGTCAAGCGCTGGGCGGTGGTGCGTAAGGCGTCAATTAATTCAGGCTTGCTCTTTGCCATGTGTGCTTTCCTTCATCCCATCACGATCATCGTTCGCCAAATAGATTATACCACCACCCGCGGTTGGTCGGATAGTTTCAAAGTTTCTGTAAGCGGGCTTGAGCCGACAAATCAGTCGGAAAAGGATTGACCAGCGTATTGTTTTGGTGCTATACTTGAGCGATAGATTGTTACAGACTCTTGAGGAAGGTAACACAGGATGAGTGTAGAAATTGAACCAACCGAGCATCCATATGTGGTTCGTCATGCAGGCATTGGACGCGGCGAGCCGATTATTATCTTGATCACCAAACCGAGATCGAAGAACTCATTGCAGCCAATCGTATTGAGCATGTACTACAGAAAAGGGGGTTAGTGATGGATAAGAACGGCGTCATTGATCTATCGCGAACCACGGAGAAAGCCTGAACATATTCATTCATCCGGTGTACTCATCCTGCACCACCAGACCAGAAAAGATAAAAACGTATGTCAACACGCTATAATCCGCAAGAAATTGAACCCAAGTGGCAGCAGACTTGGGAAACAGAAGATCTGTATAAAACCGTGGAAGACCCTAGCCGCCCCAAGTGGTACGCGCTGACCATGCTGCCCTACCCGTCAGGCAACCTGCATGTCGGCCACTGGTACGCCATGACGCCGAGCGATGCGGCGGCCCGCTGGCGGCGCATGAATGGCTACAATGTCTTTTTCCCGCCCGGCTTTGACGCCTTTGGGCTGCCGGCGGAAAATGCGGCCATCAAGAACAATATCCATCCCAACATCTGGACCTACGCCAACATTGCCAAGATGCGTGACCAGATGAAGCGCATGGGCGCCATGTGGGCCTGGGATCGCGAAGCCATCACCTGTGACCCGGATTACTACAAGTGGTCGCAATGGTTCTTCCGCAAATTTTATGATGCGGGGCTGGCCTATCGCGAATTTGCGCCGGTCGATTGGTGCCCCAGTTGCAACACCACCCTGGCACGCGAACAGGTTTGGGGCGAAGATCGCCGCTGTGAGCGCTGTGACACCCAGGTCATCAAAAAGGATCTGAACCAGTGGAAGTTCCGCATCACCAATTACGCCCAGGAACTGTTGGATGACATGGACCAGATCGAGTGGCCGGAGCGGGTCAAGGTGATGCAGACCAACTGGATCGGTCGCAGCGATGGCGCCGAGGTCACTTTCCACACGGAAGCCGGGGAACCGATTGAAATTTTCACCACGCGCCCGGATACGCTGTGGGGCGCCACCTTTATGGTGCTGGCGCCGGAACATCCGTTGGTGGATGCCGTGACGAGCGCCGATCAACGGGCTACCGTCGAAGCTTATAAGGCCCAAGCGGCGCGGCTGGACGAAGTGACCCGCGGTGCGGCTGACAAAGAAAAGACCGGGGTCTTCACCGGCGGCTATGCTATCAACCCGGTCAACGATGCTCATATTCCGATCTGGATTGCCGACTACGTGATGATGGGTTATGGCACCGGCGCCATTATGGCCGTGCCGGCCCATGACCAACGCGACTTTGAGTTCGCCAAGAAATTTAACCTGCCGATCCAACTGGTAGTGCAACCGCCGGATGACACGATCCGCAGCGCCGCTGACCTGAAAGAAGCGTGGCCGGGCGAAGGGGTGATGGTCAACTCCGGCCCGATCAATGGTGTTCCTGCCGGCAAGGGGGCAGGCGAAAGCGTCAAAGTGACGGTGAAGTGGCTGGAAGAGAGCGGCAAGGGCAAACATGCCGTCAACTTCCGCCTGCGCGATTGGTTGATCAGCCGCCAACGCATGTGGGGCGCGCCGATTCCCATGATCTTCTGCGAAAAATGCGGCACGGTTCCTGTCCCCTATGAAGATCTGCCCGTGGTGCTGCCCGACGACGCCGAGTTCAAGCCGACCGGCGAAAGCCCGCTGAAGTACCATGAGGAGTTCCGCTTTGTCCAGTGCCCACAGTGCGGCGGCGACGCCGAGCGCGAGACTGACACGATGGACACCTTTATGTGTTCCAGTTGGTATCAATACGCCTATGTGCTGCCCTATTGGAAGAAAGGCGAGCCGATCCACGCCGATGATATGCCGTGGGACCCGGACAAGGGCCGCTACTGGCTGCCGGTCGATCAATATACGGGCGGGATTGAACATGCGACCATGCACCTGCTCTACACTCGCTTCTTCACTAAGGCGCTGCGTGACATTGGCGTGGTCGATTTTGATGAGCCGATGGTGCGCCTCTTCAACCAGGGCATGATCCTGGGGCCGGATGGTGAGAAGATGTCCAAGAGCCGGGGCAATGTGGTTGATCCCGACGAATATGTGGACCGCTATGGCGCCGACACCGTGCGTGGCTACCTGATGTTTATTGGCCCGTGGGATCTGGGCGGCCCGTGGGACCCCAAGGCGATTGAAGGGATCAACCGCTTCTTGAATCGCGTCTGGAATGTGGTCAGCGATGAACCGCAAGCCGCCTTGGTCGCCGCCGCACCAAGCCAGGAGGAGGTGCGAGCGCTGGAACGTAAGCTGCACCAGACGATCATCAAGGTCAATGATGACCTGGCGAACTTCCGCTTTAACACCGCCATCGCCGCCCTGATGGAGATGAACAACCTGCTGGTGCGCGCCAAGGAAAGCGCTGTGGTCGGCTCGCCGATCTGGCAAGAAGCGGTGCGCACTCAGCTGCTGCTGATGGCGCCCATCTTCCCGCACATTAGCGAGGAACTGTGGCAACAATTAAATCCAGGCAGCACTAGTGTACATCTGCAACGCTGGCCGCAGGGCGATCCCGACAAGGCGCGGGAAGATGCTGTCACCGTCGTCGTCCAGGTCAACGGCAAGGTGCGTGACAAACTGGTCGTCGCGCCGGGAACGGGTCAAGATGTACTGGAACAGGATGCCCTGGCGCTGGATGGGGTGCAAAAGTGGCTGGACGGCAAGAGCGTGCGCAAGGTGATTGTCGTACCGGATAAGTTGGTGAATGTGGTGATCGGCTAACGGGCGGGTGATTTGAACTTTTCTTGAGTTTGACCCTTTGCCCAAAGGGGGTAGAAAAGGGATGAACTTGGTGTAAAGTAGAAGTAGTGAAAAAACTGTAGACCAAGGACATCCCCAATGAACGATACCTAAGAAAAAGCTGTGTGCATCTTATTTTCTCCTTTGTCTACGATGATTGTCTCTATGAACCCTAATCATCTACCATTCTTCTAACTCATGTGGTTCCCCCACACGTACAAGTAAGACCGGCGCCGGCGCTTTGCACACAACCCCGTCGGCGGTGCTGCCCAACACCCAGCGGTTGAAGCCGCCGTGACCACGCGTACTCATGACGATCAGGTCAATCGCATTTTGGGCGGCATAGCGCACAATCTTGGGGGCGGCCCCCGTGCCGCCGCCGCCTTCAATGCTGACAATCGCCACGGCAACGCCGGCTGCGCGCACTTTTTCCGCCACCGGCGTTAACACCGTCACCACCTCAGCCGCTGCGGCTGCTTCCCTTTGTGGGCTGCGCCATTCCAGGAGAGGCGGAATCACCTTTAGCAAAATCAACTGAGCGCCAAACTGTTGGGCCTGGGCAATGGCATAGGGCAGCGCTTCTTCCGCCAGCGCCGAACCATCCAACGGTAGCAGAATTTTTTGGTACATGCTGATTTCCTTCGCTTCAAGAGTTCCATACCATCAGAATCGTCGAGGTTACGTACTAGCGTTTTCGCTCATCTTAGATCGAATCCGTTGGCGGATTGTGAATCATCAGTAAGGGACAGGTGACGCCCCGTAAGACCTTATTGGCGACGCTGCCGTAGATCCAACGCCGTAGGCCGCTACGCCCGTGGGTGCTCATTACCAGGAGGTCAATGTCTTCGCTTTCTGCCGTGGCAATGATGGTTGGCGCCACATCGCCCGTCACTGCTTTGCAGACACAGACCACGCCCTCGGCTTGGAAGGGTTGGGCTTTCTGTTGCAGATAAGCGATGGCGTTCGTCTGCCATGTGGTAAGCAGGGCTTGCGCTTCTGCGCTATCCTTGTGTAAAAAGAGATCTTGATTGCGATCATCCAGTGACTGAATCACCTGCAACAGCAAGAGTTCAGCGCCGGTCGCTTTGGCCAGGGCGCCGGCTTTGGGTAAGGCTTGCTCGGCCAAGGCGGAACCATCCAGCGGCACCAAAAGGCGGCGCAGTTTGTCGCCGGGCAAAGCCATCGCTTCACGCACCAGGAAGACCGGCAACGGCGTTTCGCTCACGATGCGTTCGGCCACGCTGCCCAGCGCCCAACGGACAAAGCCGGAGCGGCCGTGGGTGGTCATGGCAATCAGATCGACCTGCGCCGTTGCCGCTGCCTGCAAAATACCGCCGGCGGCGTCCTCCTCCACCACATAGGCTTCGACTTGAAAGCCGGCGGCTTCCAACTGCCGACCCTGTTTGGTGATATATGCTTCGGCGCTGGAACGCAGATGGGTGAAATAGTTGGGCGGCAGATAGCGCCCCTGCGCCACCACATAGTGCGTTGGGTCCATGACCGTTACCAACACCAGCGTTGTTTCACCGGGCGTAGCCAGGCGTTGAAGATGGGGTAACACTTGCTCCGCCAAGATTGATCCATCCAGGGGAACTAAAATTTTGCGATAGAAGCCAATCATGTGCATTCTCCTCTCGTAATGATCCACAGCCCCCTGATGTGAAAATAGAACCCCGCACGTCAGTAAGGGGTGGCCGCCCGCTAACGCTAGGCGGTTCTGATTTCCTCCTTTGTGGCGCCGCCAAGGCATGTGACCTATTCACAGGATATAGCGGTGTTGTTATGCGCTGATTCAGTTCCTATTTAGTTTCTGACAGATCGTGTTTCAATTTTGAAACAGGTCAAGGGTGTGCCCAAAAGTCAAGCACGATCTGTATTCTAGCTCTCGGCGAGTAAGTTCCAATACGTAAGCCACCAGACAATGGCCAGGGATAGGAGGGTCAATAGGGCCAGATGCAGACGTGTCCAGCGGGGAATAGATGGCTGTGCCGCGCTTAATGCTCCCCGCCAGAGCCAGCCGGCGCTCACGGTCAGGCCCGCAGCCAACAGCGCCAGCAGCCAGGGCAACAGCAGAATCATATCGACAATGGGCGGCGCGCCAAAGAAGAGGCGGGGTACGCCAAACGCCGGCTCTATATCGCCCATGACGCTTACGAACGCCACTAGGAAGATAAGAAAGATGAGGCCAAAAGCAGTCGCCAACCAGCGGGCCAAACGAAGGACAAAGGGCGGTTTCTCCCTCGCGCCCCGCCGCCATAGCGCTCCAATCAGCCAGGCTAAACTGGAAATGGTAAAGAGCAGCAGCGTTAGCAAAAGGAGCAGTGCGCTAAAGGAGAGGGTAGCATACCAGGGAACCTGGAAGGCGGAAGTAGCCGTGAAGCTCAGAAAAGCCGGACGACCGTCCAATGACAACCACTGCGTCCCATCCGCACCAGTGTGGAAGGCCAGATATTCTTCCCGTTCCTGGTGACGAAAGAGTCCTGATTCGACCTCGACATAACGCGCGGCGTCTCCCTCTACTACAAGCTGCAAATAGCCATCGGCGGTGGCGCTCACCTGAGCCGCTTCCAGCAAACGAATGATTTTGCCGGCGCCGCTAAATTCAGCGCGCGCCAGGTGATATTCACCAGTGTAGGCGGCTAACCGGTCAGCCGCGCCTGGCGTTGGGGTCAACATGGGCAGCGCCGGCGCAGGATAATAGTGGTCCATAAAGGCTTGCCAAAGCTGGGCCGGGGCATTGATGCCCCCCAGCCCATTGTAGACGACATAGAGGCCCACCGCTTCATCCGGCAAGAGGTAGAGCGCGGCATTGAACTGAAAGGTAGAGCCGCGATGGAAGAGAACAGCCTGACCGTTTACCTGCTGCCGCATAAAGCCGTAGCCCATGCCCTCTAGCCGGGGATCAGGCGCGTATTGAAGGCGGTGCATTGCCTGGATGGTGGCGGGTTGGAGAATGGTTGTGTCGGCGTAACGACCATCTTGCAAATGAGCGAGCATAAAGCGTGCCATATCGGCTGCCGGCGCACTCATGGCGCCGGCCGGATAAGCCGGCATGAAGACAAAGCCCCCTTTCAGATTACGATAGTCGCCTGCACCATAGCCGGCGGCCAGGTCGTCCGCCCATTCAAGCGGAACCGGTTGCCGCAGCGTGCTACGGCTCATCGCCAGCGGGACAAAGATCTGCTCTTCGACATAGTCGGCAAACGACGCACCGGAGACGCGCTCGACAATATACCCGGCCAGCGCCGTACCATAGTTGGAATATGCCTGCACACGCCCCGGTGGAAAAACCCGTGCCGGTTGCAGTTCGATCAGATATTGGCGTAAGGGCATCATTTTGTCTGGCGACAAGACGAACAGCGCTTCACCAACATCTTCAAAGCCGGGGGTATGGGTCATCAGATGTGCCAGGGTGATTGGTTCAGCAAAGGTGGCCGGAATCGTGAAGTCGAGATAGTCATTGACATCGGCATGAAGGTCGAGTTTTCCCTGTTCGACAAACTGCATGACGGCCGTCCAGGTGATAAGCTTGCCCACCGAACCGGTGCGGAAGAGGGTGCGTTCCCCATCCACCGGCCGGTTTTGTTCCCGATCAGCAAGGCCATAGCCTTTAGCCAGCAGCAGTTGGCCGTCAGCCACCACCGCCACCGCAGCGCCGGGGATCGCCAGCTCTGCCAGTTGGCGGCTAATGGTTGCGTCTAAAAATTGGTCCAAGTTCGGTAAATTGGCCGGGGCATCGGGCGCTTGGGCCCGCGCGGGGGCAGGCAACACCCCGCTTCCGCAAAGCAACAGCCAGAAACAGAGCCAGAGCCACCACCACCGTAAGCGCTGTTTTACCTTTTGGGCAGCAAATGTTTGCATGGAATCACTCTCAAAAATCTATTTCCGTTTTGCCAGTAAAGAACAGGAATGGCTCATCAAATGAACTGCGCCTGCCTACTTGATGCGCTGCCAGCTTGCCTGCATGGATACGTGCTGCGGGTCAGTCAGATCCAGGACGGCCGTCCACAAATACGTTTGGGGCCACTGTGTAAAGTCGGCTGCCAGCCAATACAATAATCGCACTGACCATTTGTGTTCGTTGGGCTGCCAACCTACTGGCATCATCTGCACCTCGACCTGCTCGCCCTGGCGCTTGATCTGGTATTCGCCCGTCACAATACCGACCGCGGGATCGCCTGTGATCGTGAACAGTCCCTTTGTCTGGGCGCCGTCAATCAGGCTCAGTAGGTTTGGCAGGGCTGGGGTGAAGGCCACAGTCAGCGTCCGCTCCTTGAAAGCAATATCATAGGTATTCGGGTCGAGTCTTAAACCGGGTTGGTGAATTAATAACTGATGTTATGCAGTTTCCCCTGGGAACGCCGGCATCCCTGCCGGCTGCCGCTAGAGATGGCGGTGCTCCCACTGCGTAACATCAGTTATTAAGTTATATCACCCGCCACCAGGCAAACAATACAGTGAGGATCAGCAATAAGCCACCCATGCCGGTCGCCAGTCGATTGATGTAGATATGCAGCATGATGTGCCTCCTAAACAATCTTGAAACGTTCCGAGAAGATTTGACGCAAGGGAACGCCCCGTTGGCGCAAGTAAGGTTCGACCATATCCATCATGGGTTCGGGGCCACAGACGAAATAGGTAAAGTCCTTCAGGTTTTGCGGCAAGTAACGGTCAATCAGCGCTTTGTTGATCAACCCTGTTTCACCGTTCCAATCCACAGGCGGATTTTGGAGTACATGAACCGCTTTCAGGTTGAGTTCTTGCGGCAGCCGTTCAAGCTCTTCGCGGAAGAGCACCCCTTCCCAATCGACATTGCCGTTGATCAACAGAAGCGGACGTTGGTCCCCGCAATCCCGTAGGGTGCGTAGAATGCTCATGACCGGGGTGATCCCAACCCCGCCGACGATAAAGATCACACCCCGGCTGACATTGGGATTAAGCGTGAAGGCGCCATATGGCCCCTCCAGATAGGCGACCGTGTCAGGCTTGACCATTTTGACAGTGGCCGTGAAATCGCCTAATTCTTTGATCGTCAGTTCTAGGGTGTCGCGGCCGTACGCACTGGAAGAGATGGAAAAGGGATGTTGTTGCAGCGCGAAAGGCGAATCGCCCAACGTCAGCCAGACAAATTGACCAGCCGTAAAGCGCAGCCCGGCATGACCTTCAGGCGCCAACGTCAACGTGCAGGCGCGCCCGCGCTCCTCACGAATGCCGGTGACCCGATAAGGCGTACGGCGCATTTGCCAGGGACGCAAGAGCCGTGTATTCACGAGCAGGAGCATGGCGCCGCCGGTCATCGCAATCCATAGCGCCTGTTTCCAGGGTGTAGAAACGTAATAGCCGACCTGCAAAATATGCACCTGTCCAATGAACAGCACGAACAAAGCCAACAACCCGTGACCGACGCGCCACCATTCATAGGGCAACCGCACCGTTTGCCGCCAAAGGGTGGTGACAATCAGCAGCGTCAACGCACCCAACACTGCGGAAAGCGCCAGGGCGCGTGGCAGGTTGGCGCGCGGATCCAGATAGACGAGATACTCCGGGTGCGTGATAAAGAGGATGAGGGGATGCGCCAGGATAAAAAAGAAAGCCACCAAACCGGTCTGGCGATGGAACTGCAACATGGCGTCCAACCCCAGCGACGCGGCCACGCGTTGAAAGCGCCCGGTCAGCACGAACTGTAACCCCATGATGGCCAGACCAACAAAGCCCAACCCCACGGAAAACTCGATCCAAAAGGAACGCGCGGCCGGCAGTGATCCCGAGTAGGCAATCAGCAGCGGCGCCACCGCAAGCACGATGTAAAATGCAAGCCATAAGAAAGCCTGTTTCAAGCTGTAGTTCATGCTGCCTCCTCTCTACTAGCGGATAGGATCCATCTTCCGGGCAGGTCATTTCTGTCGGGATCCCGTTGGGCGGCGATCATCTGGTCAAACCTGCCCGGAAGATGGTGAGCAAGTCCCTAAGTTCCGCTTGAACCCACCCTGTTATTCTTTTATCGAACCGGCCAGAATGTCCTTAGCAAAACAGTGCCGATCAAAGTAACGATTGCTAACCCAGCCAGCAACCATGCTATCGGCAGCAGTGTGTGTGCGCCACCGGTGACAGGCAATAGGGCAGGGGTCGGCGGGATGGGCGTGGCGACAGCCACGGTCGGCGCCACAGGGACCGGCGTCGGCGTGGCTGGTGTCGTCGGGGTTGGCGGGACCGGCGTCTCTTCTTCTTCCGGTGGCTCGACGACGGCGCTGGTCGGGGTATTGGTTGGCGCCGGCGTCTCTGTCGGCGGCTCTACAACCGTAGTTGGCGTTTCTGTGGGGGTTTCTGTGGGGGTTTCTGTGGGGGGTGTTGTTGGTGTCGGTGTGTTGATCGGGGTCGGCTCCTCTACGGTTGGTTTACCGGTTGGCGTTGCCGTTGGCGTCTCTGGCGGCGTTGGCTCCTCTGCGGTTGGCTTGCCGGTCGGCGTCTCGGTTGGTGTCTCTGGCGGTGTTGGCTCCTCTGCGGTTGGTTTGTCGATTGGCGTCTCGGTCGGCTGTTCAGTTGCTGTCGGCTCGCTGGTCGGCTGTGCCAGCGCCACTGTGCTAAAAAGGCAGAAGAGCAGCAAGCCGAGAGTCACTCGATATGCGTTTTTTTGATTCAACATCGCGTTCTCCGATCGTCGTATAGATCACCAAGTGCGGTCTGTTCGCAATGGGCCGCTCACAGCATCGCCGCCACGGATAGTTGATGCCAGACCGATCGTCTGCTACTTGATCACTAAGACTGGACACTTGGCCCCTTGCACAACGGCCATGCTCGTGCTGCCGAGAATGACGCCGTTCCAGGGACTTACCCCACGCGCCCCCAAGATGATCACATCGGCGTTGCGGCTTTCCGCCATATTGAGAATGACGGTAGCGGGTTGCCCCGCCAAGGCATCTTCTTCCACAGCCACCCCCAAGCCATGCAATTTATCGGCTGTACGAACGACAACTGACGCCGCTTGGCGCAATAGGTGGGTGAGCGTCTGGCCGTAGGTAGGATCGCCCTGGATGATGGAAAGTTCAGCATAAGCGTAGAGAACCGTCACCTTGGCATCATAGTGCATGGCTAATGACGCTGTATAGTCGGCGGCGCGCTCGGCGGCGGCTGAACCATCGGTCGCCAGTAGAATATGCTTAAACATGGGATCTCCTTCAACGGTAGATTATGGTTGGGGTTTGCTATTCCCTGAACCATTCTCAGCGGCACGGACGCCTGCCTGTTTCGTATAGTTGACGAAGGGGCGTAACAAGGTTGTGAACTCCATGGGCAGGACAAACTTGGTCGCCGGGCTAGCGCCCACTGTCCGCAGGGCATCCAGATATTGGAGGCTCATGGAATTCGGGCCAATGGCGTTGGCGGCGGCCTCGATCTTTTCCAAAGCCAGGGCATAGCCTTCGGCGGTGAGGATGCGCGCCTGGCGTTCCCCTTCGGCTTTGAGGATGGACGATTGTTTCTCACCTTCGGCGACTTTGATGGCCGCTTCACGCTTGCCATCGGCTTCGGTGACCAGGGCGCGGCGATTGCGCTCGGCGGCCATCTGGCGGGTCATTGCTTCCTGGACATCTTTGGGCGGTTGGATCTCGCGAATTTCGACCATCGTCACTTTAATGCCCCAACGCGCCGTGACATCATCCATCTTGATACGCAAGACCTGATTGATCTCATCGCGCTTGGCCAACACATCATCCAGCGGCAGATCGCCGACGACGGCGCGCAAGGTGGTTTTGGCAATACCCTGCGCCGCACTGAGATAATCCTCCACCTCGACAACACTGGGGACGGCATCCATCACCTTGAGATAGATGAGCAGGTCAATCGAGACGGGGGCGTTGTCTTTGGTGATGCAGGTTTGCGGCTCCACATTAAAGACAACTTCGCGCAGATCCTGCCAGATCGCCCGATCCACCAGCGGGATGAGGAAGACCAAGCCCGGCCCGCGTGAACCGATGCTTTTGCCCAAACGCAAGACGACGATGCGTTTGTATTCCGGTACAATCTTGATGGCAGCGCTCAACACGAAGAGTATGAGCAGCACAATGAACAACAAAGTGGCAAAGGTTGCGTCAAACATCTTTCTTCTCCTGTTGGTTGATTGGGGGGAGCTTTGTGACCGGGCGCACCTGCAACATGACCCCTTTCATGGCCGTGACCACAATTTTGTCGCCGGTGCGAATCGGTTGGGCGCCTTCGGTAACGACGGTCCATAGTTCACTCTCTATTTGGGCGGTGCCAACCGGTGTGAGGTCGGTCACGGCTGTGCCGGTGGCGCCGGCGAGCCGGTGCGCGACATCAGTGACAGGGAGCAAACGCTGCGCTTTCAAGCCTAGTCTGACCACCCAGAGCAGCAACAGCACGGTCAGCCCGGTAATGGTCGCCACCAGCCACGGGTTCACAGCGACAACCGGCAGCGACGGCGCGGTCGGCGTGAAGGGACGGTAGAGCATGAGCGCCCCCAACGCGAACATGGCGACGCCGGCCATCCCCATAGCGCCAAAACCGGGGGAAAAGGCTTCGGCGGCGAGTAAGATGGCGCCCAGGACGATCAAGCCGACGCCCGCCCAGTTGAGCGGCAGGCTGCCAAAGGCGACAAAGGCGAGGGCCAGCGCAATGACGCCGACACCGCCGGCCAGCCCGAAGCCCGGCGCCTGGAACTCGATGATGAGGCCATACAGCCCCAGGGTAAGCAATAAGAACGCAATGTTCGGATCGGTGATCAGATGGAGCAGCCGTTCGGCAAAGTTCATGGGCGTCTCTGTGATGGTGCTGTCAGCGGTTTGCAACATGACAGCACCGGCGGCGGTCTTGACCGTCCGTCCGTCGAGTTGGGTCAGCAGATCCGGCAGATCAACGGCGATCAGGTCAATCAGCCCATGTGCCAACGCTTCGGCATAGGTATAGGAGAGACTATCGAGGACAGCTTTTTCCGCCCATGCCGGGTCGCGACCCCGCTCCAAAGCCAGCGCGCGCACGGTGGCGGCGGCATCCTGGGCGACCTTGCCGGCCATTACTTCATCCTGCGCTTGACCACCGAGGGCGACCGGGTGGGCCGCGCCAATATTCGTGCCGGGCGCCATCGCCGCCACATGCCCGGCCAGGGTAATAAACAGCCCGGCCGAGGCGGCGCGGGCGCCGGCAGGGGTGACATAAACCACCACCGGCAGACGGGCCGCCAACAAGGCTTGACTCATTTCACGCGTGGCGCTATCCAGGCCGCCGGGTGTGTCCAGCCGCAGCACCACGAGCGTCGCCCCGGCCGCTTCGGCAGTGGTCAACGCGCGTTCCAAATAGCGGGCGCTCAGGGGGTTGATCACCCCTTGAATGTCGATCACCTGCACCTGACTGGTTGTGGCGTTCGTTGGCGCGGCGAAGGTTGCCCGTAGGAGCGTCGCTGCCAACCAGATGATGATACCGAGGCGAATAATTGTGATCGCAATCAGTTTCATGGCGCGCCTACCTCCGGCGGTATGTCAGCAGTGGAGACGTTGTCAACACATGTCAACACAAAAGTCAAAGGTAATGAGTTCGGGTGACAGTCACACCCTGACTGGCTCGTGCGTCATGGTGATTGCTCCCGCTTGAGACCATGTAATCGCCGGTTGGCGCCTAAGCCCAACAGATCAGCGCTTGTTTCTTGCTGGTAAATCAGTTCACTCTTCGGCGCCGGCGCTTGCGCCACGTTGAACTCGATGAAGAAGCAGTGATTTGCGTTCGCCCGGCCAGCGGCGAACCCTTGGGATTTTGGCTCGATGAGTAACGGCGCGCCCTCTGGCGTCTCCAACTTGAAATAGAGATCGGGGCCGCCATTTTCCCGGTTGAAGAGCGGCGACAGGGGGGTGCGCGTAAAATCAGCGCGCGTGTAATCAATGCGAAACTTACCGGCCTCATCAGTTACGGCGCTGCCCAGCAGATCATCTTGCAGCCAGTCAGCATCAAAGGCGGTTACGCGCACATTGCACATGGGTTGAGCAGCATCCTGGGCCAGGACACGACCACAGATCACCCAGGCGTCAAAGGTGGCGCGCACTTCACGCCAGAAGGTCGCAGGCAGGCAATAGGCCCAGGCGTCCAACGTCTCGTCCCGGTTCTGTACTTTGAGCCTAAGCGTCGTCAAGGGAATTTGCACTGGCCGCTTGGGCGCCTGAGCCAGATGATGCGGTGCGTTGGTTAGCAAGAGATCGAGTTCACAGGGGCCGCCATCATAATCGCTCTGTTCGTCCAGCGTAAAGATAAAGCGGCCCTCATCATCGGCTGTCGTTTCGGTGATAAACGACGCCTTTTTGGCCTGCCTGGCATCCGGTGATAGCATCGTCAGGGTGGCGCCGGGGTCGGCCACTGACAGACCGGAGACATACTTAGTCCCCCGATACTTATAGAGCCGCAGCGTGGCGCCGGCGAGGGGTTCGCTAAAGCCAGGGGCGATCTGACCAGAGAGTTGACCACAAAATAGGTATGTCACGATAAATCTCCTACTGCTTACTGCCGCAAGCGATGGTTTTCTTCCCATGCGGCACGATCACGAACACGCAAAGCCAGATTTAGCAAGAAGGCAATGGCAATCCCGGCAATGCCGGTTAAGACGACAAAGATCGTAAAAACGCGGTCCGCATGGTCCTGGCCTGCTACCGAGCGCGGCGCCGCATTGCTCTCCATAGATAATGGCGCCGGCTTCAGGATCGTGGTAACTTGATCGATCTCTTGTTCAATGACAACAAGTTGTTCATCAACATCGGTGAGCAATCCTGTCACTTCATCCAGGGTTTCGACCGGCCGGGTCAGATCGGCGGTGGTGCGAATTTCCGATAGATCGCTTTGAATGGCGGCGGTGGTCTCTTTCAATTCATCCAGATTGCTCTGTAGCTCGGTGCTTAGCTCGGCCATCGCTTGTTGCAGCCAAATCTCGCGAAAGACAAAGGCCGCCAACAACAGGTTCACGGTCACAAAGACGGTGAGGGCTGCCACGACAAAGCGATTCAGGAGTTGATCCAAATCGGAATTCATGACGTTCGACTCTGCTGCACAAATCGACAAAGCTGCCGGCAAAGGTAATTATTCAGCCGGAAACCAGGGTTTTCACCTATAATTCACAGTATACAGAGGAGTTGTTATGGGTTGATTCAGTTGGTATTCAGCTTCTGACAGATCATGTTTCAATTTTGTAACAAGTTAATGGTGCGTCAAGGCCGGCAGCCGTAATGTGACAGTCGTGCCCGCTCCTGGTCTACTTTCAATCTGGACGCTCCCATTGTGGCGTTCGACAATCGCCCGGACAAGGGCCAACCCGATACCGCTGCCGGTGATCTTTTCGGGCAGCGGCGCCCGGTATAGCTCTTCCCAGACCTGGGGCAGCGCGCCTGGCTCGATCCCGATGCCGGTGTCGGCAACCTGGATGAGTAATTCTTGCTGTGTTGTGACCCGCAGGCGGATGGCGTCGCCGGGATGGGTGTATTTGAAGGCATTGTCAAGGAGATTGTGGATGGCCAGGGCCAGCAGATCTTCATCGATAACCCAAATGGGCTGGGCCAACGTCGTCTTGTAGGTGAAGGTGCGCCGGCTGGCGACAAAGCGTTCCCGCTCCAGTTGGACAATGTTCTGGATAAACGGCTCAATATTGACAGGGTCTACATGCAGCGGTTCGGTTTCCAACTCGGCCAGTTTGCGTAGATCGGTCACCAGGCGGTTGAGGCGCAAGGTCTCTGCTTCCATCGTCTCGACAAGCTGTTGCTGTTGTTCATTCAACGGGGTCAGCAGCATGGTTTTGAGACCGGTCCGCAGCGTTGTCAGTGGATTCTTGAGTTCGTGGTCCAAGCGGCTGAGAAAGCGGCGATGTTCGGCCAGCGCTTCCTGGCGCACCTGACGGACACTGCGCAGTCGCAGATGATCCATAGAGATGCGTACCAGCGTATGAATCGCCACTACAATGGCAACACCCAGCAGGGCAACCAGGACAACGACATCAATGTCGTCGGGCACCAGGACTAAGGCGTCGAGCAGGTAGACGCGCACCAAGAGCAGCAAGCTCAACACGCCAAGGGTCAGCGGTAGCCAATAGCGGCGGAGCGCTGACCAGATCATGGTACAATCTCGACGGGCGCAATATAACGGTAGCCGGCGCCAGGCACCGTTTCAATAAATTGGGGAGCAGCGGGATCATCGCCAATCGCCTTGCGCAGTTCAACCATGCGCGTATCCACGACGCGTTCGCCGATCCCGCTTTCCCAGCCCCAGGCGACATCCAGCAAGCGCTCACGGGTGATCAGTTCATTGGGGTGGGTCATCAAATGTTCCAGAATTGAAATCGCTTTGGGGGTTAGCGGAACTTCCCTGCCGCCCACATAGGCGCGCCGGGCGCTGCGATCCAGCACGACACGGTGGCTGCGCAGGCGGCGTGAGCTTTGGAGCGGCTGCTTGCCGGCCTGCGTTCGGCGCAGCACAGCGCGGATACGCACCACTAATTCCTGGGGGTCAAAGGGTTTATTGAGGTAATCGTCGGCCCCTTCCTCAATCGCCATGATGCGCTGGGCTGTCCCTGTCACCTGCGTCAATAAAATGACCGGCGTCCACTCGCCGCGCCCACGCAGCCGCCGCACCGTTTCGCGCCCATCAAGTTGCGGCATGAGAACATCCAGCACCACCAGATCAGGCCGCTCTTGCGCCAGCCGGTCGAGAGCTTCGAGGCCATTGCGGGCTGTCACCACGGCAAAGCCTGACAATTCAAGAAAGGTCTTCAGGGTAGAGACCAGCGATTCTTCATCGTCAACCAGGA
Source organism: Caldilinea sp. CFX5 (assembly GCA_021405325.1). The sequence goes on from QWII01000038.1 coordinate 53,487, forward strand.
GAATCTTGTCTCTTTGTTCTGGTAGCGTCATGGGATATACCTGTTCACACTCTTTAGCTTTTTACTGTTCAACGTATCATGCCACAAAAACACCCTGCGGGAACTGGTCAGGCGGGCAGTTTTCCTCGCATGAAAGTAACTACTAAGCCCGCTCTCAGCCGGTCCATGACCGGCGTATAGGGCGCCGGTCATGGACCGGCTGAGAGCGGACAGAGGCTTGGTCGTTACGCGTGAAATAAGGCGATGTAGCAAAAACCCAGGGCATTGACGAATCTTTTACCCAGTCTGCCAACAACATCAACTTGGAAATGACAGGTGATAAAATATATAATGGCACTGTCGTCAGCCAAGTATTACGGCGTGTTGTGACCAACACTTTAGCATAGGTACTAAGTAAGCAGTATGCGTATCATCAAACAGAACCCGTTGTACAACACCCTTTTGGTTGGCGCCAGCCTGGTGTTGATTGTCGCCGGTCTGCGGACCTCCGCGCCGATCGTAAGCCCCTTTCTCTTGGCCTTTTTTCTGGCGGCCCTGCTTTACCCCGCTTATCAGTGGTTGCTACAGCGCGGCATCCCCACCTGGTTGGCCGTTTCGCTGATGGTCTTCGGCGTGACCTTGATCGGGTCAGGTCTAATTGCGCTGTTGTGGGTCTCCATCGAGCAACTACGCAGCAACTTGTGGTCTTACACGAACCGCCTCTTGGAGCAGCGCCAGCATATTGAAGAACTCCTCAGTTTGATTGGGGTGGATGCACCCACGTTAATCAGTCAGGAGGTGCTCAATCGCCAATTCTTGATCACCACAGCCGCACACATCCTGACCAATTTAGGTTCGCTGCTCTTCACCAGTCTCTTTGTGCTGATCACCACCATTTTTCTGCTCTTGCAAACCCACCATCTGCGCGAACGCGTGGCGCAGGAGTGGGGGCCAAATAGTTTTATTTCAGCCCAGATCGTTGAAGTGGCGCAACGGATTGCCCGCTTTTTTGCCATTCGGGTGCGGGTCAATCTTATTGTCGCCGTCGGCATCACGCTTTGGCTGCTGATCTTGGGCGTTGACCTGGCCTTGTTATGGGGAATTTTGGCCTTTTTTCTCGGCTTTGTAATGTATGTTGGTCTCGTTATTGCCGCCGTCCCCCCCGTGCTGCTGGCGCTGGCCGAATCAGGTTTGCTATGGGCTTTGCTCGCAGGGGTTGGGATTATGGTCATTAACATGAGTGTTGAGAATGTGGTCGCCCCCGCCCTGATGGCGCAAGGGCTAAATTTGGCGCCGGTGGTGGTGCTGATGTCGCTGGTCTTTTGGTCTTGGGTGCTAGGACCGTTGGGGTTGATCCTGGCGATTCCGCTGACCGTCATTGTTGTCATGGTGCTGGCCGGCAATGACGAGACCCGCTGGCTCCTCGTCCTGTTAACAATGGATACAACCCCTTCTGTGGACTTAGCGCCACGCCCAGCCCCACCCCCTGCCCCTGACCTGAAGCCATTGGATAGAAACCCCTAAGACCATTCCCAATCAACGACGAATCTGCTCTTCCGCCGATCCAGCCGCCAACCCTTCCGGGTCAGGGGTATAACCCATGGGTGGGGCTGGCATGCCCTGCTCCAGAGCATGGGTGCGTAAGTTGTAATGGCCGCGCAACTCGTCGGCAATGGTGCCCTGCCAGAGCGGCACGCCGGTAAAGTAGGCGGCGCGACCAATCATGTGGGCGCCCACCGGTGCGGTCAGCAGCACAAAGACCAGGATCGCTACGGCGCGCGCGACGACGCCCATTTCATTAAAATAAATCGCCGCGGCCAGCAGCATCAAGGCCACGCCCAGCGCCGTCACCTTGGTCGTGGCCGACATACGCAGAAAGAGATCGGGCATGCGCAGAATGCCAATGCTGCCCAAAAACATAAAGAGCGTCCCGATGATGATCAAAATCGCAGTAATCAACTCACGCATGGTCACACCCTCATCTCAATATAGCGGGCAAAGGCCACCGTCCCCAAAAAGGAGAGTAAGGCCAGCACCATTGTCACATCCAACAGCGTCGCCTGCTGCTCGGCAATGGCATAGACCGCCACGATCCCCATGACGATGGCTACAATCAAATCGAGCGCCACGACCCGATCGGCCAGACTGGGGCCGCGCAAAAGGCGCAGAAAGGTAAAGAGCAGGGAAAAGCCTAACAGCGGCAAGATCACCCAATAAATTAAGTCTGCCAAAGTCATCGCAACACCTCCATGACGCGCCGTTCAAAACCCTCTTTAATCTCCCGCCGGGCCTGCTCCGGGTCGCGCATGTACATTTCATGCACATAGAGGACGCGGCGATCGGCCGAAACATCCAGGCTCAAGCTCCCCGGCGTCAAGGTGAGCAGATTCGCCAGCAGGGTGATTTCGGCATCGGTTTCGAGATCCAATGGCACGGCCACCACACCGGGGCGCATGGTGTGCGGCGGCGTCAACACTTCGTAGGCGATCCGCAGATTGGCTTTGACAAGCTGTGTGACAAAGAAACCGAAAAACTCCAATACCTGGCGCACCTTGCGAAAGTAAGGGGGCAACGCTGTGCGTGGTTGCATCATCCGCAAGAGCAGATAACTCACCGCAAAACCGCCCAGAAAGTTCACCGGCGTAAATTGACCGGTCAGCGCCATCCAGGCAAGCGCCAATAGAATGTTCAGCAGAAAAATTCCCATTACACCTCCTGTCATCGTATACCACCGCCGCACCCGGTAAGTTTCCATCCCCAGGCGGAAGAGAAAGCACTCTCATGTGTATCAAACGAAGACACTACAGCGGATGATGGCGGGAACGGATTTGCCTGCTTTCGTAGACGTTCCCGAATCAAGAAGCGATCACCTGATAGAATGCTCTTGCTTTTCGGCGGTTTGTGTTTGGCGATAAGCCCATCCGTTCCCGCCCTTATCCGCTGTAGTGTGCCGCTTTTTGAGGGCTACGGCGGGGTCGCGCCCAAGACCACTTGCAGATAGCCGGCTGGGGTCATCAACTGTTCGGCGGCCTGGGTTGCCAGCACAAAGAGCGGCTCGGCGGCCACGCCAATCACCACACTCAACAGCGCCAGGAGCAGGACAGGCGCCACCAGCGCGCCAGGAATCGCAGCGGGCTGGTGCGCTTTACGCGTCTTTTCCGCCTGTTCGGCAACCGGCGCTTCTTTCCAAAAGGCTTCCGTCCAGATTTTGATCATCGAAAAGAGCGTCAGGAGACTCACCCCCAAGGCGACGGCAATGATGACAAACGCCTCCTGGCTGAGGCCGGCCTGGATCAGCGCCAACTTGGCAAAAAAGCCGGAAAAGGGGGGCAGTCCGGCCAGCGAGAGCGCCGGGATGAGAAAGAGCAACGCCAACCCCGGTCGTGTGCGGTATAAGCCGCCTTGCACCTTGAGTTGATAGCCGCCCTGGAGCCGCTGGACAATGCCACTCACCAGAAAGAGGGCCGACTTCGCCAGAATAACATGGGCCATAAAGAAGATCGCGCCGGCCAACGCCGCCACGCTGTATAGCCCCAGCCCCATCAACAGATAACCGATCTGGCTAATAATGTGAAAGGAGAGCAGCCGCCGCACATCATATTGGGCCACGGCGCCCAGCACACCCGTCACCATCGTCAACCCGGCCAGCACCAGGAGCAAGTTCTGCGCTGTACTCATCTGCTCGGCAAAGACCAGCGTAAAGACGCGGATGAGCGAGTAGACGCCCACTTTGGTGAGCAGCCCGGAGAAGAGCGCCGTCACCGTAATCGGCGGGGTGTGGTAGGCGGCCGGCAGCCAGAAGAAGAGCGGGAAGATGGCGGCTTTGATGCCAAAGGCCACCAAGAGCAACATGGCTGACGCATAGACCAACGCCGGTTCACCCACCACTGGCAGCCGTTGCGCCAGCGCCGCCAGGTTGAGCGTCCCGGCAATGCCATAGAGAATGCCCACGGCAGCCAGAAAGATCGCCGAGGCGATCAGATTGAGGGTGACATATTTGACGGCGCCTTCCAGTTGCGCCCGTTCTCCCCCCAGCGCCAGCAGCACAAAGGAGGCGATCAACAGCACCTCGAACCAGACATAGAGGTTGAAAAGATCACCGGTGAGAAAGGCGCCGCAGACGCCCATGAGCAAGAAATGGAGCAGCGGATAGTAGCCATAGGCCACCCGTTGGGCATCCACGCCGGCCAGCGAATAGACCGCAATCGTCACGGCAATCAGCCCGGTCAACAAGACCATGATGGCGCTAAAGAGGTCGGCGGCCAGCGTAATGCCATAGGGCGCGCGCCAGCCCCCCATCTGCGCCGCCTGAATGCCCCCTTGTTGAACGGAAGCCAACAGACCTACGCCGGCCAGCAAGAGCGCCGCCGCCCCCACCACATTGAGGGCGCGCTGAACTTTGGGCTGACGCCAGGTGAGCAGGGTGGCAATCGCCGTAAAAAAGGGAATCAATAAGGGCAGGAGTAACCAAAGATTCATCGCGCCGGCCCTCCGGCTGCCGCCACCGGGTCTAACCGATCATCGATCAACACGTCGTCCACTTCACAATCGGTCGCCTTCATATCATCCAAATCGTCGGCGCCCACTGTTTGATAGGCCCGTTTGAGCAAGACCAGGGCAAAGGCTTGCACGCCAAAACCGATGACAATCGCCGTTAAGATCAAGGCTTGGGGCAGGGGATCAGCATAAGGCGCCGTCAACTGCGTACCATCCGGTGCAATCAAGGGCGCCCGGCCACGGGTCAAGCCGCCCAGCGTAAAGATCAAGAGATTCGCCGCCTGTCCCAACAAGACCAGGCCGATGATCAACTTAACAATGCTGCGGCGCAACATCATATAGAGACCCACGGCATAGAGGACGCCCACAACAAAGGCCAGGATTGTCTCCATCAAAGCTACTCCTCCGCCAGCGAAAAGAGAATCAGCGTGGTGATGCCGATTACCGTCAGATAGACGCCGGTGTCAAAGAACAAGGGCGTCCCTGGTTTACCAATGATGGGCAGCTCCTGGGCGCCCCACACGGGGGCAAAAAAGGGCCGCCCGGTGAGCAGACCGCCAAAACCGCTGACGCCGGCCACCGTCAAGCCCAGGGCGATCAAAACGCGCGGCTCCAGACGTAACAAGCGGCGAGCAGCATTTACATCAAAGGCCAAGGCATAGAGGGCAAAGGCCGAGGCCGCTACCAATCCCCCCACAAAGCCGCCTCCCGGTTCGTTATGCCCGCGGAAGAGCAGAAAGAGAGAAAAGAGCAACAGCAGCGGCAACAAGTAGCGACCAGCCACCGACAAGATCAACGAGTTCATCAGATCATCTCCGTTCCAGGCGTAATTTGAGCAAGGCGTAGACCCCCACCGCCGCAATCGCCAGCACAACTATTTCGCCAAAGGTGTCCAGCCCCCGAAAATCGACCAGGATCACGTTGACCACATTGCGCCCTTGCGCCAATTGCAGGCTGGTTTCGGCAAAATAGGGCGAAAGTTGTGAGTCCGGCAGGGTATAATTGGCCAGCAGCATGATCGTGGTCATCAACACACCGACGCCGCCGGCCACCACCATATCCCGAATGCGTTCGGCGCGGCCCGTCAGGGTAGCAAAGCGGGGCAGCCGATACAAGACCAGGACAAAGAGAATCACCGTCAAGGTTTCCACCGCGAACTGGGTCATCGCCAGGTCGGGGGCGCCATAGAGAATATAGACCAGCGCCACCCCATAGCCGACCACCCCCAGGGCCGCCACCGCCGCCAGCCGTGAACTTGCCAGAACCGCCGCCAGCGCACCGCCCAGAATCAACGCGGCCACCAACAATTCGTAAAAGCGCACATCACGCCACTGCCCCAAGCCAAAGGGCTGTTGCCACCAGAGCAAGGGGTAGCCGACGAGCGCAATGGTGGTCAGAATGATGACCAGCAAATAGTAGCGCAGATAGCCATTTTGTAAGATCTGGGTCTGGCCGCGCGCCAGGGCGTTTAAACCATCCAACGCACGCAAATAGCCCGCTTCCGCCCCCCAGCGCCCGACTGCATCCAACCAGCCGGCGGCAGCGTGCAGGCGGCGATGCGCTAGATAGAGCGCCACACCCCCTGCCAAGGTCAACCCGCTGAGCAGAAGCACAAGATTAAAGCCATGCCAAAGCGCCAGTTTCACCGTCACCGGCGCGCCATACATGGCGTTGGCCGCTGGCCCCACCAGCCACGTCGCTACCGGGCCGGGCCACAGACCGCCAACCAGCCCAATGCCCGCCAGCAGAACCGGGCCAAGCCAAAGCGTCAACGGTGGGTCATGGGGATGATGGTCGCTGGTCGGTTTGGCGGCAAAAAAGGGATGGAACCCGGCCAGGATCGCTGCCACCACCAGCAGAATATTGGCAAAGACCCCGGTGCTAATCAGCCAAAGAGCCGCCGTGGGCGCGGCTAGTTGCGTCTCATAGAGTACCTCTTTGTTGATAAAGCCCAACAATGGCGGCACGCCAGCCATAGAAAGCGCCGCCACGCCCGCCGCTGCTGTGGTAATTGGCATCAGCCGCGCCATGCCGCCCAATTCGGCTACATTGCGAGTGTGAGTCTCGTGATCGACAATGCCCGTCACTAAAAAGAGCGCGCCTTTGTAGAGCGCATGGGCCAGCAGAAAGAGCATCGCCGCCTTGGCCGCCAAAGCGCTGTCAATGCCGATGAGCACCATCAAGGTTCCCAGCGCGCTCAAGGTGGAATAGGCGAGGATGCGTTTCAGGTCACGCTGGAAAAGGGAGAAGAGCGCGCCGAGGAGCATGGTCACCGCGCCGACCGTGGTCACCAGCAGCACCCAACTCTCGGTGCCGCCTAGCACCGGGTTCAGTCGCGCCAACAGATAGACGCCGGCTTTGACCATGGTAGCGGAATGGAGATAGGCGCTGACCGGCGTGGGCGCGGCCATGGCATTGGGCAACCAGAAATGAAAGGGGACTTGCGCCGATTTGGTAAAGGCGCCCACCAGGATCAACAAAAGCGTTGGCAGGTAGAAGGCATCGGCTTTGATCGCTGCGCCCTGCTGCACCAGGGTGGTTAGCTCAAAACTGCCGCCAATCTGACCCAGAAGAAGTAACCCGGCCAGCAGCGCCAACCCGCCGCCACCGGTGACGAGCAACGCCTGGAGCGCCGAGGCGCGTGACTTGGCCTCCTGATGGTCAAAGCCGATCAGAAGATAGGAGCTAAGGCTGGTCAACTCCCAGAAGATAAAGAGCGTCAGCAGATTATCCGCCAGCACCAGACCCAACATGGCCGCCATGAAGACCATGAGCAGCGCGTAAAAGCGATCCAGATAGGGGTGATCGGCCAGGTAGCCGCTGGCATAGACCAGCACCAGCGCCCCAATGCCGCTGATCAACAGGACAAACAGCAGGCTCAAGCCATCCAGGTGAAAGGAGAGATTGATGCCTAACGTGGGCGCCCATGCATAGGCGACGCGAAAGGTTTGCCCCGTGCTGACCGCATTGATATAGGTGGCAAAGTAGAGGGCAATCGCCGCCGGCGCCAGGGCGATGAGCGGCCCGGCCGCGGTGCGCGCATAGCGATAGATCACCGGGGCAATCGCTGCGACCAGAAAGCCGATAAAAATGGCACTTGTAATTCCCATAGATGTATTGAATTCTCAGTGTAGCTTTCGAGCACAAACGCAACAGCCCGAAGAATATAATAGCAAGCTGGCGGTAACTGTAATGATTACCTCTAAATTCCACCATCTTACGACGGTATAAAAACGCCCCTGATGACCCATCCACCAGGGGCGTCCGAAAAACTGGTCAGTGTGGATGGCGTTTCCTAGGATGAATTCGCCGCTGTGGGCGGGTGATGGATCAGCAGCAAAGGACAGGTGACGCCCCGTAACACCTTGTTGGCAACGCTGCCGTAGACCCAACGACGTAGACCGCTGCGCCCGTGGGTACTCATCACCAGCAGGTCAATCTGTTCGCGAGAATTTTGTGATATAGGCCGATCATTGGCGCCTCCATTCATTTAATCACCAACACCGGACACTTGGCCCGTTGGACAACCGCCATGCTGGTGCTGCCGAGAATCAGCCCACTCCACACCCCTAGCCCACGGGCGCCCAGGATAATCACATCCGGTTGGCGACTTTCGGCGACATCGAGAATCACGGTGGCCGCTTGCCCCGCAATACTGTCTTCTTCCACTGCCTCAACGCCAAGGAGACGCAGTCTGTCCCCTGTGCTGGTGACCAGGTCTCTGGCTTCCCGCAGCGTTTTATCGAGCGCGTGACTGTAGTTCGGTTCCCCCAGAAGGGTCGAAACCGGGGCAAAGGCGTGGATGACCGTCACTTTGGCAGTATAACGCGTCGCCAGCGAGGCGGCGTAATCGGTGGCCCGTTCCGCGGCCGCCGAACCATCCGTCGCCAACAAGATATGCGTAAACATGGTATTGTTCCTTTTCTACTTTTACATCCACACTTGTTTGAACCAGCAAGTGGAAACATCCTATCAGGACAATACCACAGAAGCGCCCCTGTTGAACTAGCCAACAGGAGTGCTAGGGAACTGGACAGGCGGATAGGTTTTGGGGGTTTAGCTCATCTTCAGGTCGAATCGGCCGGCGGATTGTGAATCATCCGTAAGGGACAAGTGACGCCACGTAACGTCTGCTTGGCGACTCTTTGCCATTGCGCCGTCCAATGGCAACCGCACATATCATCAACCTGGCTACTTGGCGGAACAAAAAACTCGCCATCAGTAGAGGGTAGCCAACAGTAAATCGTGTTACACTGAAGCTACAGTCAACTTTATCTTTGGGCGCTGCATACTGCACGTAGGCGCTAAGCGTTTCTTTGATCCGTGACGAAACCGATCCGTACCAGGATAAGCGTTGACCTCGTGTGCCGTTACTGTAGGGGCGTACCCTTGCGGTCGCCCCCATTCGCCGGGAAACCGGAGGTAGACGACGAGAGGAGGAGACCATGGGATTGAAAGCCATGTACACCATCGAAGTCAAAACGCGTTTGATTGAGATCAGGCGAGAATTGGACGAATTGAAGGGGCGGTTGGCAAAAACTATGCCGGCAAATCAGACGTTTTTCGCGCCACAAGTGAAAGCGTTGGAGGAACAGTACACGCAACTCCAGGCTGATCACGATTTGCTGCGCATGTTTGATGAGTCGGAGTGGGGGAAATTCCCCGATGCAATGGACAGAGCGATCCACCAATTGCGCCACGACATCGGCGCCCTGCGCGCAGCCATCATTACGCCATTGGTTCCGGCATAGTCCAAATCCGACCATCGCACCGTAGTATAAAAACGCTCCTGGTGGATGGGTCACCAGGAGCGTCGGAAAAACTGGTCAGCGTGGATAGCGTTTTCTAATAGTAAAAACAACGAACGAAGCAAGGGTCGAGTGGGCGCGCCAGCCGTCACTAATTCACTGATTGCCATTTACTCTCCGGTAAAGGCGCCTTCGCCCTTCAAGTACACGTTAAAGAATTGCAAGTCCTAAATACGTTGATTTGGGAAGCTACTCTTTGCACTTGCGCCACGCGCCGGCCGGAACAGCGCCAACCCCACGAGCGTCACAAACCCCGCCATACTCAGCCAGGCAAAGAGATCCCCGATCACCGTGTAGACGGTTTTGACCCCTTGGGTTGGCACGTACGAAATCATCGCTTGCTTTGTCGTGAAATAATCAGCCGTTGCCAGGGTGCGCCCTTGATAATCGAAGGCGGCGGAGAGGCCATTACCTGTTGCCCGCACGATCGAGAAGCCGTTCTCAATGCCGCGGAACAACGCCATATAGGTATGGAAAGGAACAATGTCACGCCAATCGTTGGCCGGAACCAACATCACATCCGTGCCGGAACGCCCAGCCTGGCGGATGTAGACTGGATGATCCATATCGAAACAGATCACCGAAGCGATCGCGCCAAACCCGGTCTGATCCTGTGGGATGACGCCATCGCCCGCGACGACGCCTTCACCCGGCACTGGCCGCCCTTTGAGATAGTGCCATTTCACATCGCCGTCCGGCGTAATCCAGACCGCCTGGTTATCGGCCTTAACTTCAGGGTACGCTTCAGGCAATGTAACCAACCCCAGCAACAAATACACCTTTTCCTCCTGCGCCAGTGCGCGCGCTGTTTCGATGAAGGTCGCTTCATCTTCCTGTAGCGCGATCATGGCCCCTTCCTGCCAGATGATCACATCGGCCCCGGCTTGCGCTTGCTGGCGGCTCTGTTGGAGCAGGTGCTCGCTTGATTCCAGCAATTGATCCCGTGTGGCCCGTACGTCTTTCATTTTCAAAAAGCTGAAGTGATCGATATCCCGGGTTAGCGATGCCACTTGCAGGGTCGCTGACTGGGGTGGAAAGAACGCCATCCGCCCATCACCAACCAACAACACCAGGGCCAGGATACCGCCGTAGGTCAACATGGCGGTGCGCACCCGCTGCAACGCAAAGTCCTGTTCCCAGGCCCAATTGACCACCGGCGCCAGCCAGGCAATCAGGAAGCTGAGGCCCCACATCCCGGTAAGCGAGAGCAGTTGGAGCAACGGGAGAAAGTTGTGCTGGGTATACGCCAGCGAGCCCCAACTCCCCAGGGGATTGGCCACGGTGTTGATGTATTCCAGGCTCACCTGGAGCAGCGGGAAGACCAGCGTGGCAACAAAGCCCTGCAGACGGTTGACCAGCAAGCGATCGGCCAGATAGGGCAGCCAGAAAACCACCGCGATACCAGTGGCTACCAGCGGATAGAGGCCGCCGGGGATTATCCCCTGCCAAAAAAATAGGGACGCAAGCACATTGGTGACCAGCAGCAGCCCCAATCCTTTGACCGCCGATTGGGTGCGGGCAAAGCGGATGAGGAAGATCGGGGCCAGCCAAGTGGCCAGGGGGATAATCCAGCGACCGTTGGAAAAGAGCAGCAGTCCGGCGCCAATGAGCAGCCAGAGATACGACCAGCGGTCATGTGAGAATGTCTTATCGAGTTGTGATGCCGTCATGGCGAATCCTCCTTATCACCCGGAACACAGGGATCTGTGCGGCTATTTGTTCAAAAGCCGCCAGCGGGGCATCCTTGTCAATGGGCAGATGTGCTCTCGCACCGGGCGCCCGCTGCAAGTAGGCTTTCAAAATCGGCGCGCACCGCTCTACGGCCACCTCTTCCAGATGCACTTCTTCACGACGACCATGATACAGTGTAACATTGCCACCTGCGGCCTGCACATTGCGCACCCAGTTCACCTGTGCGCCGAGCATAGAGACCAGGTAACGCTCATTGTTCATAACGACCATGACCAATGGCAGTCTGATCTTGCGTCCTGACTGGCGGCCCGTCACTTCCAGCGTGACTAGATAATTCGGCGCTATGCCAAAGGTGTGGAGCATCGCCCAGAAGTGGTTGAGGGCCGCCGCCACCCGGTTGGGCCGCCCACCCCGGTAGAGCCATTCGTGGTAGAGCCATTGGGGCAGGCGTGTCCTCCAAGTGCGCAAGTCGTTCATGTGGCGATTCCTTTCACAGCAATGTAAGGGGCTGACGCCATTACGGAGAAGCCTGGTGATCTGCTTTATCCTCTCTACTCCTGACAGTGCGGACAGAAGTAGCACGCGCCGCCTAAGTAGCTCATCTTTATGCGCTGCCCCGGTTGGGGGTTGAGCGCGGCGATCAATGGTAAGCGATAAAGCCGCTCCTGAAAGAGCGTCGCCATCGCCGGGTCATAGAGTTTTGTGAGCCAATCATGATCAATGCTTTCATGCTGATCCTCCTTATAACAATTCCGGTGCAACCAAAACAAGATTGCCGACGACCGCACCACTTTCCAGCAGTTCATTCGCTTTGGCTGCTGCCAAAATGGGAAATTTCTGCATGATCACGGGGTTGATCGCGCCTTCGGCTAACCACTGGAAAAGCGTCGCCCAGTCGGCCAACAGCCGCTGGCGGTTAAAGCGAGAGGCGGTCGTGCCATAGAGTTTGACCCTTTTGCCATTAGGCGACAGGTTCAACACGATCAGCTTGCCCAGGAGCCGCAATACACCGGCAAAGCGCAGTGGATTGCCATAGACAACCAGCGTACCGCCCGGCGCTAAGACCGAAAAGCCACGGTCCACATAGTCGCCGCCCATGCCGTCAAAGACGGCTTGCAGACCCGCCGGTTCGGCCTGGCGGATCACTTCAACAAAATCCTGGCGCTGGTAATCAATCGGCGTGGCGCCATAGGCTGTGACGATAGGCGCTTTGCGCGCCGACGCAAGACCATACATCATCAGGCCGGCGCGTTGCCCAAGCTGTAAGAACGCTGTCCCCACCCCGCCGCTGGCGCCGATGATCAGCACCTTATCGCCAGCCTTGACCTTGGCGGCCCGATGGAGAATTTGATAGGCGACCAGATAATTCAGCACAATGGTGGCGGCGGCGGCTGGGTCTACGCTCATTGGCACGGGCGCCAGTTGTTCCTCATGCAAATAAATGTACTCGGCATAGCCGCCCGTCACCGTCAACGCCGCCACGCGGTCGCCGACCGCAACTTGGGAGACGCCCACGCCAACCGCGTCCACCGCGCCGATGATGGCATAACCGGGTGTATAGGGGATACGCAGGGCAATGGGCGTTTGCCCATACCGGTTTTGCACATCCGGGCCGCACACTGGGGTAGCGAGAACCTTGATACGCACTTCGCTGGGGGCGGCAGGTTCACGCAGCTCATGTTCAACCACCTGGAGGACGGATGGCGGCCCTCTTCTGGTGACAGTGACGCTATGGTATTTCATGATGCTTTCACGCTTTTGTCGACGCTTGGGCGGCGTTGGTCACGGGATAGGCGCCCGGCGCTCGCTTCGTGGCTCTGTCAATGGACTGCACCACACCGGCAACCAGCGCGAGATCCAGCACCAAGCGCACCCAGAGCGGCGGCTGGACAAAGGTCAACAAAAAGAGAACCACGACGGCCACCGTCGCCACCACCAGCGATCGCAGCCAGGCGCGTTGGAAAAGGTAAAGCATTGCCGCTACCAAGCCGCAAAGCATTGCCGTTACCCAGAGGACGATTTCAACCAACTCCAACCAACCTGGTTCACTTTGTCCTTCAGCGCGCAATTTGATGCCTTGCAACATGTTCTGCTGCATGACAAAGCCGCCGACATTCATCATGAAACCCATGACGGGATTGGCGGGTTCAGTGGCCGGCACTTCAATGGCAAAGCGCACCAACAAGCGCGTCTGCGTCCCGTCGTTGACCGGTTCCAGAAACCAGCCCCACACCCACAGAAACGGGACAGGCGTAATCGAATCAGCCAACAGATATTGTCCCGGCGCCACTTCCCGAATTTTCAAAGAATCCTGGATAATCGGTTCACCCACCTGCGGTTGCTGCCATTCCGGGTGGATGGCGCTGGCGTTGACATAGACAACATTGTAATCTTTGGCGCCGGTCAAGGCCCCGATCTGGTTTTCGATAAAGGTGTAGCTGTAAAAACCGCCGCGCGTGTCGCCCAATTGGGCGATCCACGGCCAAACCTTCGCCGGTGGGGCGTTAATCGTAATGGCGTTGGTCCAAAGAAGGGTGGGGTTGACGGTCAACTCATCACCAGGCAGCACACGCGTAACTTCCGCCGGTGTCGCGCCCCAGGTGGGGATGGCGCGGAGCGTCTGCGCAAAGAGCACCACCACCAGCACCGCGACCAGCAGTAGTCCACCAATCAAGCGAAGTATAAAGGATAAGAAGCGGTTCATACGTTTTACCTTTCTACCTATTCAAACTTGAAGCGCCAGATGCCGACGGCAAAAAAGATGACAGCCATCGTCAACAACACGCCTACCTCCGGTAAGATGGCCGCCACACCGCGATTGCGCGCAAAAATATCCTGTAAGCCGGCGATGGCCCAGTAGTGGGGGGTCAACTGTTCAAGACCGGCGATGCGGATCGAGGGGAACATAGCGCCGCTGATCACGGCAAAGCTCAGGTTAATCAGATTGGGCAGCGACCCCAATTGCGCTTCGCTCCGAATCAACGTGGCGAGCATGATACCCATGCCCACCAGTGTTGTGGCGATTGTGCCGACCATCAAGCCCAGCGCGACGAAGGATTCGCCCAAGTCAAAGTCAAAGAGTAAGGTGCTGATCCCAAAGACCGCCAACATCTGCACCACGACAATGACCAGGTAGGGCAACACCTTCCCCAGCACCAGCACCCAGCGTGGCGCCGGGGTTGTGAGCAAACGGCGAAAGGCGCCGCTCAGGCGCTCCTTCCAAATGACCTCGGCCATATCGCCCATGAGGAAAAAGGCGAAAAAGAGCGCATAGCCCGGCGTCAGATGGTCAAAGAGCGAAGGCGGCACGAGCGACGGGTCGGTGACATTGATCGCTGCTCGTTCGACCGCAACCAGCGGCGCATCCATCGCATCCTGCACCTGGCTGGCGACCACCCCTTTGAGTGCGGCGGTGACAAACTTTTGCAGGTCGTTGACATCCAGGGTCGTCGTGATGATCCGATCACCCGTCACATCAAGCAGCGCCATGCCGCGGGCAAAGGCATTACTCACCCCACGCGTCACCTCGGCATCGATCAGGAGGGACGCCGTCGCCGCCCGCACCTGGCCGACAACCAGTCCCGCCTGTTGTTGCCGCGCCGGATCGACGATGATCAACAATTGCCCGCCGGCATCGGTCAGGAGTGCCGCGCTAAAACCGGCGGGAATGACCAGCGCCGCCATGCGTTCGCCCCGCCCTACCCGTTGATCCGCTTCCGCCCGGCTTGCCACCGGCTCCAGCACCAGCGTCTTCTCCCGATCCAGCAATTCGATCACCTGCTTGCCGGCCCGCCCGGTATCTTCATTGACAGCCAGGATCGTCATGGTGGGCGTGCCGCTGCTGCCAAAGACCTGCCCCAGAATGGCAATAAAAAGGATAGGGGTCAACAACACGCCGAGCCACTGCGCCGGTTCTTGCAACCACAACTTCAAATCTTTGCGGGTCAACGCCCAAATTTGTTTGACCATAACCCATCCTTTACGTGCCTAATCGCGCCAACCAGCGCCCCTTACCTTTCCGTCTCAAAATCAAAACGACGAATGGCGGCTACGAAACTGATCGCCGCAAAGAGCAAGAGAACCCCAATCGACGGCAGCACCGCCGTCAAGCCCTGTCCACGCGTGAGCAAATCCTGATAGCCGCGCATGGCCCACGTTTGCGGCGCCACTACATTGATCGTCCTGATCAAGGGCGGCAACCAATCAACGGGAAAGGCGCAGCCGGCCAAGAGCGCCGCCACGATCAAGGGCAGGTTGATCATCCGATCCAGGTGAAAGGTCAGCGCCGCCAGCCCAAGGCAGACGGCTGTTGTCACCACCGCTAACGTCAAGAGCAGCAGGGCCAGGGGATCGCGCCCCATCTGCAAGCCAAAGCCCCAATGACCGACGCCAAACATGACGGCAATTTGTAGCAGGCCAATGATGATGGCGGCGCCTAACTTGCCGGCCAGCAACGTGAAGCGCGCGGCCGGGAAATAGAGAAGGCGCCGAAAGGTGCCGCTATTCTTTTCTTCCCGCAGGGCGCCGGCCACATAACCGACCAGGAAAAAGACAAACATCACCGTATAGCCGGGGATGGTCTGTTGCAAGGTGTTCGGGGTTGCGCGCAGCGTAAAGGCGCTCGGTTGCTGAGAGGCCACCGTCAGCGCCGGTTGCGGTGTGGCCGCTTTGTCAGCCGCTTGCCCCTCAATATCGGCTTTTACCGCACTCGGCGCCAACGCCAGCAAATCTTGAAATTGCCGGAAGCCTTGCAGCACCTGATTTTCGATGGAAAGCTTACTCGTCGCCCCTTGGACAACTGCTTCATAGATTTGGCGCTCGGCTGCATCGCCAGCCGGGTTATAGAGGAGCGTCACGGTGGTGGGGGCGCCAGCCGCAATCGCCGCCGCCAGGCCATTAGGGATGATCAGCGCCGCCGTGCGGTAGCGCCGTTCAATCATCAAGCGCGCCAACGTTTCCTCACAGGCGGGGGTTGGTTGCGCACAGATGGGATCATCGGTCAAGCCCAGCCCCGCCACCCGTTCCGGCGTATAGAGCGTCTCGATGGCGAAACTGTCGGCCAGGGCGTCCAACAATCCCTGGGTCCGCGTGAATGGTTGCCCGTCCGCCAGGTCATAGTTGGCAACGGGCAAGGGACGCTTGAAATCGGCATCCCGGTTGTAGCCGTCGGCGCCAAAGGCCAGGCAGATCGGAATGATAAAGGCGAGCGGCATGAGGAAGAGCGGAATGGCAGCGCCCCGGTTGCGCAACAACAGCCGTAGATCTTTTTTGATGATCACCAGCACTTGCATAAGCCTTACTTCTCCCGTCGCAGTTTCAGGATCGACCCTTAATTGCGCAAACTCTTGCCGGTCAAGTGCAAGAAGACCGTCTCCAAATTGGGCGCCAGGGTCTCAAGCGACTGCACCACGACCTGGTGTTCATTGAAAAGTTGCAACACCTGTAACAGCGCCGCATTGGGGTGTTCCGCTTCGATTTTGAGAAGATGTTTCACCGGTGTGCCATCGCCGCCACTGCCCGTGTCCACGGTTTGGGTGATAAAGGTGGCGGACTTGATGGCCGGCAGCGTCGCCACGGCGGCGCGCAGCGGGTCGTCCGGTGTGGGTAAACCAACCTGAATAATCCCGCCGCCGATCAACTCGATCAGGCGCGCCGGGGTGTCCAGGGCGATGATCGCACCCCGATCAATGATCGCCACCCGGCGACAGAGTCGCTGCGCCTCTTCCATGTAATGGGTTGTATAGAGAATGGTCATGCCGCGCTCAAAGTTGAGGCGCTCGACGCTTTCAAAGATGTGGTTGCGGCTTTGGGGATCGACCCCGACGGTCGGTTCATCTAAAAAGAGGATCTGCGGGCGATTGATCAATCCCACCGCCAGATTGATGCGCCGTTTCATGCCGCCGGAAAAGGTTTCAACGCGGTCATCGGCCCGCTCGCGCATGGCGACATAGTCCAGCACCTCATCGACGCGCTGGTGCAGCGCTTTGCCCCCCAGCCCAAACATCTCGCCAAAGAAGGCTAAATTTTCGCGCGCACTCAAGGTGGGATAGAGCGCCAGTTCTTGGGGCGTCACGCCGATGAGCTGTTTGACCTGGCGGCTCGCTTTCACCATGTCCAGACCGGCAATGCGCACCGTGCCCGCGGTGGGCGGGAAGAGGCCGGTCAACATGGCGATCAACGTACTTTTGCCGGCGCCGTTGGGGCCGAGTAACCCAAAGATTTCCCCGGTCTCAATCGTAAAGCTGACTTCATTGACGGCGAGCTTATCGCCATACTTTTTGACCAACCGCTCGGCTTCTACACTAGGACGTTTGGGTTGCATAGCGCATCGATCCTTTAGCTGCTTGATCGGGTATCGCCTGATGATCAACCCATAGCCTATAACAAAAACTCTCTGCTGACACCCGTCACACAGAGAGCTTTTTTCCTAGTCCGGTGGATAGTTCCGGCTTATGGGTAGCCGGGGCGGTTGGGTGGATTTAGTGGATAGTTCTGCGCTATCGACTAGCAGTTGACTGCAAAACACGAGAAACGCATAGGCTCATGCTGGACTACGCGACTGCATGACTGCGGACTATCACCCCTTCAACCCACCCACCGTCAACCCCCGTTGAATCTGGTTTTGGAAGATGACATAGACGATGAGGGTGGGGAGCATGACAATGACAATGGCGGCGAAGAGACCGCTCCAGTCGCTTTGGTAGCGTTGTTGATGGGCGAGGAAGGCCAAGCCTTGCGAGAGCATATATTTGCCGCTGGAGGTGAGCAAGACCAAGGGCAGGATGTACTGGTTCCACATGCCCAAAAAGTTGAAGATGCCCATGCTGACCAACCCATTTTGCGCCAGGGGGATGACGATCAGGAAGAACAGTTGGAGGTGGTTGGCGCCGTCGATGGTGGCGGCTTCTAAAATCTCGGTCGGCAAGGTCTTCAAGAAGCCGGTCATAAAGAAGACGGTGAAGGGCAGCGAATAGGCAATATAGACCAGCACCAGGCCAAAGCGAGTGTCGATAATGGTAAACGACTGTAACAGAAAGAAGAGCGGCACCAGGGCCAACATCACCGGGAAGAGCATTCCGCCCAAGAAACCATAGAAGATTACCCGGTTGCCGGGAAAGGTGTAGCGCGCCAGCACATAACCGGCCATGGCCGAGAAGAGCAAGGTGAAGAAGATCGACGGCAGAATGACCAGCAGGCTGTTGGCAAAGTAGAGACCAATATTGGCCTTGCCCCAGGCGCGGGCAAAGTTCTCCAACATCGGTTGGGCCGGCATCTGCCAGGGACTCATAAAGATCTCCTGGTCGGTTTTCAGCGAACTGGCGATCACCCACCCCATGGGGAAGATCACCAACAACGACCAAAAACCGAGAAAGAGGTAGATCAGCCCATTCGTGACCAGGCGGGAGAGTTGAACAGGATTAGAGACTTTCACTGTGGCCGGTAGTTTAGACGCCTCTGTGCGTACCATAGCAGACCTCGTTTTGAAATACATGACAGGGTGACAGGGTGACAGGGTGACAGGGTGACAGGGTGACAGGGTGACAGGGTGACATAGTCGTGTCTTTCACCTTGTCACCCCTTCACCTTGTCACCTTGTCATCCTAATACTCCACACTATCCCGCTGCGTCACCCGCATGGTCAAGACCGAGAGGGTCAACACCAATAAAAAGAGGGCGACGGCGATGGCGGTGGCATAGCCAAAGCGGCTGGCTTCAAAGGCTTGCTCATATAGGTAAGTCGCCAGCACATCGGCGGGGCGCCCAGTGGAGGAGCCGCTGACCACCATCACCCGGGTAATGGCAAACATATCAAAGGCGCCCAAGCCGGCAAAGATCATCGCCGTCTGCATGGTGTCCCAGAGCAAGGGCAAGGTGATGTGCCGGAATTGGTGCCAACGGCTGGCGCCGTCGATGATGGCCGCTTCGTAGAAGGTCTGCGGAATCGCCTCCATCGCGGCCAGGAAGAGCACCATATAAAAGCCTGCCGCCTGCCAAACCACCACCGTAGCAATCGCAGGGCGCACGGTGCTGGGGTCGCCCATCCACACGGGAATGCCCTCATAGCCGAAGAGTTGGAAGAACCACTCCAGGCGCAGCATCTGCAAGAGCGAGGTGAGAATGCCAATCGTCGGGTGATAAATATAGCTCCACAGCACGCCAATCGAGATCACCGAGATGACCTGGGGGAAGAAAAAGGTGACCCGGAAGAATTTACCAAAGCGGATGCCCTGGCTGATCATAAAGGCCAGAAACAGGCTCAAGCTAATGATAATGAGGGGCAAAAAGAGCAGGTATTGCAGATTATGCCAGAGCGCATTCCAGAAAAACTCATCGTTGATCATGCGCTCGTAGTTCTGCAACCCGACAAACTTCTGGTTGGCGCTCACCCCTTTCCAACTGGTCAGCGAGTTATACATGGAACGCCCATAGGGGTAGATCACAAAGACCAGGTAGAGGATCACCGCCGGCGCCAGAAATGGGATGATGACGTGATATTTATTCTTATACATACGGTTGCGGCCCCTTTGCCCCAGGAGTGGCGGGTGATGAGTGGCGAGTAGCGGGTAGACATGCTTCACTCGCCACTCATCACCCGCCACTCCTGCCCATTACGACTGACGCGTAAACTTGGTCACATCCGGATCGGCCTTCACCTTGTCGGCCATGGCCTGGGCGGCTTCAATAAATTCCGTCGGGCTGATGCGCTTGGTCAGGAGGTCGCCCATCTTGGCATCGACTTCCTTGCCCAGGTCACTGTACCAGCCGCCATAGCGCATAAAGGGGAAGACATTGCCGGCGCACGCTTCGGCCATCGCCACCGCTGATTGCATACCGGTGCTGATGGTCACGCCTTCGGTGCCGCCGATCACCGGCATCATGGCGCTGACATTGACAGCGAAATATTTGGCGCTATCCTTCGAGATCAAACAGCGCAGATATTCCATGCCGGCGATGGGGTTCTTGGCCTTGGAAGGCACGATAAACGGCTCGCCACCTTCGGCCAGGCAGGCATTGCCCTCGCCCGGCGACTGGTCGATGACCATATTGAAGTTGTCGGGGATCGAGCCTTTCATCTCGTTCTCCAGCCAGATGCCACAGGGAATGAAGGCGGCCTTGCCCTTGAGCCACTCCGCCTGCGACTCAGTGTGATTCAGCCCCTCGGTGCCTTCCATGATGTAGTCGTTCTCGGCCAGTTGGTACATCTCGTTGATCGAATCGACCACCGCTTTGTTCGACCAGGCGCCGTCCACCAGGTTATCGATATCGATCATCGGCTGGATGCCGCCCTTCTTCGCGATCAAGCCTTGCAGCAGGCCGAAGATCATGTAGCCCGGGTACTTGCCCTGGTAGGTCCACGGCGCGATGCCGGCGGATTTGATCGTTTCGCACAGGGACAACATTTCGGGCCAGGTCTTGGGATAGGTCCAGCCCTTTTCCGCAAAGAGCGTGCTGCTGTACCAAATACCGGCAACCGAATAGGCAATATTCAGCGAATAGAGCTTGCCATCGATCATGCCGCCGTCCTGCGAGCCGGGGAAGAGGGTGTCGCGCACGGTTTTGCCCGGCGTGTCCAACGAAGGCGCATCCAGCAATGGGCTGAGTTCCATCAACTGCTCTTCCGAGACCAAGGCACCAAAGTCCAACGCGCCGGCGCCGCTGTTGTCGATCACATCGGGCGGGTTGCCGCCGACAAAGCGTGGGCGCAACTTTTCACCGACGCCTTGAATCGGCTCCACGCTCATGTTGCTGCCGGGATGGACTTTGGCAAAGAGATCGGCGGCATATTGAATGTAGTCATGGCCGAAACCGCCGGAGAAGAAGACCCCTTCGCCCTGCACCGCTTCCGGCATCCCCAATGGGTTGATGGCCTCATCGGCGATTTCAAAGGGCAGATCGGGTTTGGCGGCTGGGGCCGCCGGCGCCGCCGATTCGGCCGGCGCTGCCGGCGAGGCCGGCGCACAGGCCGCCAATAAGGCGGTTGTACCCACACTAGCGCTCACCGTCAAAAATCGACGACGACTGATGGATTGATTAAACATTGCATTTTCTCCTTTGAAAATTTGAAAATAAGTATGATCTCGCTAGACAGCAATTTGGATGTGAAAAGCGCTGCAAAGAGTAGGCCAGCACTCATAGTCTAACGTAGAAGATGGTTGCCTGACAAAAAAACGGGTAACAAGATCATGCAATTGACCGCAGCACAAGGATCGGAGTCGGGGAAGTGATCAATGCAGTGCGCAGTTCATCAAGCTATAGCCTATAACAAAAGCTCGCTGTCGACACCCGTCAGACAGCGAGCTTTTTTCCTGGCCTGATGGATAGTCCAGGCCAGGGCTGGCGTGACTGGAACCCCGCGGTAAAGGCGGTTGTCATCAATCCGTTGCGTCAGCAAGCGTATTTGCGCCTACCAGTACGTCCTCCTGTAGAATCTCGTGCATTTTGCCAGGCTCTTCAAAGATCGGGCTGTGGGCGGAATGCGCAAAGGTATAAAAGCCTTTGACCGGCGCCTTTACCTGGGCGAAATAGGCTTTGGCCTCGCTGTAGGAGACGGTATAGTCATAGATACCGTGCAAGAAGTAAACCGGCAGATCCAGGGTTGTCACCTGCTGGGTCAGATCGGTGGTGACCATTTCATCCAACAGCGTGCTGACGCCAGAACGCGCTTTGGCGCGCCACAGGTTGATCTTTTCGCCCAACGTGTATTCGCGAAATTGCAAGGATGGGATCAGCAGACCGGTGATTACCGATTTCATCTCGTGCATGGTGCCAATGCCAAGGCTGTGCATGGCCTCGTCACGGAGGGCCAAATAGGCCGCGGGCAACGGTGGCGTCATAGTCACCGGCGCGGCCGCAAGTCTCTGCACCATCTGGGTATTGCCGATTGCTTTGAATTGAGCCAACATATACTCATAGGCCAGCTTTTCCGATTTGAGTTGATTCGTCATCTGCGCCATGCCAATATAGGCATAGTATAACTCTGGAGCGCGGGCGGCAGCTTGCAGGCCAATAAACGTTCCCCCCGAATGTCCCATCAGATAGATCTTTTCTTTGCCAAACCGCTTGCACAGATAATTTGTGACGGCCAACGTGTCGGTGATCACCTGTTCGGTTGTGATCGACCCCAGTGCAAGGTCACTGCTGTAGGAGAGACCTGCCCCGCGCTGTTCCCACCAAACGATGGTGAAGAGATCTTCCAGACCGGTCGGGTAGCGCTGCGTCAGGAAGTAATCCGGCATCCCGCCATGCAGATAGAGCAACACGGGATTGGCTAAGTTCCGCCCTTTGATGATCATCCCCTGTTTTGTGCCATTGATCTCCACAAAGAGCTTCTCGGCAATGCTCCCTGTCAGGGGCTGGCCCTTTTTATCGAGAAACGGTGTCGGCTTACCGGGACTCCAGGCCAGCAGCAAAGCCAGCAGCAGAAGCAGGCCCGCGCCAAGGGTCAAACCTGTGAATAGCCTAAGTCGCCTCGCCTTTCGCCAGATCGACGGCAACGAAAGCCTCAGCCTGCCGCCATCTTGTCGTTTGCTTTGGGTCAATGCTGTGTTCATCGCTTTGATCTCCAATCAAATTGAACACTCGCCGTGCGCAAAGACGCAGGGAAAACGGGCGCCGTCACTAGTCCACGACGGCGTAAATAAACCCATAGTTGCCAGTGAGACAGTGAGACAGTGACTGACTTACTGTCCTACTGACCTACTGGCTTACTTAGGCCGCTCTGTACTAGTTCTGTCCCTCCTGCGTGGCAAGCTGTCGTAAGGCAGCATTGTCACGTTGCACGTTGAGAATGATCGATCCAATATGACCTAAAAAGCACCAGGGAAGGTCGTAGCGCGTTCGGCGCGATAGCACGGTAAAATGCACCTTCCCCGGCGCATTGGTCGGATCACCAGGGCAGACATCGCGTTCTTCGCCATCAAGCGTAACGACCAACCACATATGTCCCGAAACCCCGCCGGGGTCCCGATACCCGTGGATGAGTGCTGGCGGGAACTGGCAACGCAGCGCCTGCACGGGCTGCGCCTCGATCCCCAGTCTTTGCAGAATCAGCAGCAGCGCAGTCGCCTGTTGTTGGCAGTAGCCCATGCCACGGCGAAAGGCGCGCGCCGGCGTATCCCAACCATTGCGCCGGGAATATTCCATCTTGGCGTTGACCAGCTTCTGCGCCGCCGCCACTAACGCCCAACGGGTTTTGCCGGTGCTGCGCAAATAGCGCACCGCATCGTCAATAGTCGTGACGCCGTTGAGGGTGCGCTCTTTCGCTTTGGGCAGCCGGCGCAACCCAGGCAATGTGTACAGATAGAGGGTCGCCACCCCTAGCGTAGTGAGCGTGATGAATATGGCCGCCAGGCGCTTGATCGTTTTTAGCATAACCTCCTCCTCTTCTGCCTCTTTTCTTGGAAAAGCGTGAACGAATGGCTCTACTTACCTCCTTACTAGATCGCAACACCAAGCAACATCGCGGCAAAGGCCAGGTCCAGTAGCACATGAACGATGGCAAGATAGGGCAACAGCCGCGGACGCCAGGCCAAAACAATGGCTACCAGAAAGGCAAAGGGCAGAAACATGAGACCGCGCCAAAGAATAAAACGGCTATCGAACAGGAAAGGCATCGTCGCATGTTGCAGGCCCAGCATAAGCGCCGACAGGGCAACCGCCAATCCGGCATATACGCCTTGCCGTTGCAGCCGCGGCAGGACATAACGAAAATAGAGCGGCAATTCCACCAAGCCTTGCGTGATGGGAAAGAAGAGAACGCCGACAACGGCAGCCCACATGGGCAGGGGGCGCACCAATAAGGTGAGCGTCTGTTGGACATCCCCAAAGAGGGCATTGCCCAGCAGAATATTGGGCAGATAACTCACCGGGCCGGTAATGAGCAGGATCACGGCCAGCGCCATCAGATCGCTTTTCATCGGCCCTCGTTGGATGCGAAAGATCGTCCAGTAATTCCCGCCTTCGTTACGCACCAACAGCACCATTGCCGCCAGACAGATCAGGTTGACCAGTGTCACGCCCAACGGCCACCAGGCCGCACCAACTTCCCACGCTTGCGGCGCCCCACCAAGGTAGAAGCCGAACGCAAAGAGCGCCTGGATGCCCAGCGCCAGGAACGTGCGCCCAAAAAGCAGCAGCCAGGGGTAAAGCTTGGCGTTTGTTGCGTTCATTGCAGCCTCTTTCTTAAGCGCTAGGTAAAACGACTAACCCCTCCCCTGAGAAGGGAGGGAACTGTTGAGCGCACGACGGTTCCTCCCCCAAACTGGGCTTTGACGTGAGCTCAGCCGAACGGGAGGTTAGGAGGGGGTGGCTTGGTAGTTACAGCGCTAGATGGGTAAACCTACCGATGCCGCCGCTTGTGCTGGCGACCATGAGTCGCGACTGTCGGCGCTAGTTCGCTGCCGATGTGGATGCCAAAATAGGGCAGCACTTTACGATGCACCAACAGTACAAGCGCGGCGGCGCCAAAGGCAACGGCAAAGACCAACAACGACGAACTGATCTGGTTCATCCAAGCCGGGTTGACCAGCATCACCAGCGCCAGCGTCAACATCAGCAGCCCGCCCACCAACTTGAGGATGCGCCCCTGGCTTTCGCCGAGCCGACTGGCCTTGAGCGTAAAGACCGCCACCAGGAAAATCCCCAGTTCATCGATCTGGTAGATCAGCATGTAGAGCAAGAGCAGCAACCCGAAGGTCAGCGCGGTGGCTTCCTGGGTGACAAGCAGGTTGGTCCACAAGACCGGAAAGCCTGCCGTACAAGAAAATTCGACCAGTGAGACGCCCGCGGCCAGCACCACCGTTGCAGCGATGAGCCGCCAGGTTGATTCGCCCGCGGTGAGGACGCCCCGAATGCCGCGGTAGATCCCCGGTTTCTGTTCATCGGCAATGGTGAAGGAGATCCCGCTTTTGTACCAGAAATAATCCTTAATATTCACCGCGGCAAAGGCCAGCGCCGCCAGCGCCACAATGCCCCGCACCCAGCCGACAAAGGGCAGCACGCTAAACATGGTAAAGAGACCGGTGATGAAAGCCATATAGACCAGCGCCGTCACCGTGACAAAGGTCAACCCGACCCAAAAGAGCTTGCGCCGCGAGCCGGTGTTGAGGGTCAAGGCCAGCAAGACCGACAGCACCCACAGCGAACAGGGGTTGAAGCCATCGACCAACGCAATCAACGCCGTGCTGACCGCCAATGATTGCGCCGCCAGATCGATCGGGCCGATCCACGGGATGGTCAGCAGATCACTTTTCACCTGTGGCGCTGCTTCCGTGGTTGTTGCACTGGCGACCGCTGCTGTCGGCAAGGGTGGGGCGACGGGCGGGACAATACCAGGAATGATGCCCAATCCGGCGTCACGACAGCCTTGCTGCACACAAGTGGCAACCGCCGCTTCAATTTCCGCCGCCAGCGGCTCCGCATAGCCTTCCCAATAGCGCTCCCCGATAAAAATGGTGGGGACGCCGGAAGGTTCAAAGCCATAGGCGGCGGCCATCTGCGCAAACAATTGCTGGTTCTCGACATTATACCAGACCTCGTAAGCCCGTACTTCGACCGTGGGGTACTGCTGCGTCAATATTGCCAGGAACGGTTCGGCTTTGGCGCAATGGGGACAACCATCGCCCCAAAAGAAGTAGATCGCCACCGGCTGTGCGCCGACCGGCGGGGTGGCTTCCGCCTGCGCCACGGCGCGCACAGCAGTTGTAAACAGGAGGAATACGCTGATAAACAAGGCCGTACAGCCCAAAAACAAGCGCATCAACGGGGTAACGTTTACACTTTTATTTTTCATGAGTAACGCCTACCTTCCAGGTTGCGCAAAGAAGATGCTCAACAGCAGGCCGGCAACAATCAAGCCAACCCAATCGATCATGATGCTGAACACTTCATAGCGGTACTCTAACTCCTGTCCGTAGTACAATGCGTACAGGATGAAGCCACCAACCGCCAGCGCGCCCATCACCGTAAAGAAGCGGTGTAGGAACCGCGCCGCCTTTCCCGGTTGGTTGAACACAGGGGCGACAAAGAGAAAAGCAAAACCCAACAGCAGATTGCCCAGATCTTCCAGTGCAATGAAAATGCTATGCGGGTTATATTGCGAAAAGAGCGTCAACCCTGCCGTTTCGCCTTTGAGCAGGCTGGGTTGGATCACCGCCAGTTGAATAAAGTAGTTGGTCGCCAGCAGCGTCGCCCCCATTGCGGCAAAGAGCAAGGCGATCTGGCTAAAAATTTTCTTTTCTGTCACGGTTTGCTGGTGGATGCAAACGACGAGCAACACAAAGAGCGGCCCCAACAGAAAGGCCGGATACATCCAGTAATAGTCGCGGGGAACGTAGGCCGCCACAGCGGTATAGGGATAGGTGACACAGACCCCGGCCCAGTCCAACGAACAGAATGGCCCTGAACGCGGCGGCGTTGTGGCGCCAAGTCCCAGGGCCGCAGCGGCAGCAACCGCCGTCAGGAGGGCGATCCAGAAGCCAAGGCGAAGGCTGCTCTTGTCTACCGGCGCTATCATTTCAGCATAAGTGGCTTGTTTCATCATGGTGGTTTCCTCCGAAAAGATGGCTCTGACCTGTCAGCAAGATGATTCACACCTACCAGCACATCTTCGCGCAAAATCTTCTGCCTTTTCTTGAACTTTAGTGAACCGGTTTTGGCAAACGTAAACGCTCATCGGGTTGTTTTCTGGGTTGCCGAGCGAATTGAAAACGGATCAAAAGGATAACCAGGAGCCATAAGGCTGCCGAGAACAGACCGTACCAAAGCAGGTAATCGGTAGGTGGGAGCGGTGGTTCCCACAGGGCTTGACCGCCAGTGAAACCAGCATGCATGAGTTGCATCAAGCCAAGGCTGCTGGTTTTGCTGTAGACCCAAACCATCAGGATGCGGTACGCGGTTAAGGTCACGACCCACAAAAGGCCGCGCATTGGGTAGAGCGTGCCAAAGACGCCGGCATTGCCCCAATAATCAGCCAGCAGGTGCCATGTACCCCAGAGCGCGCCGAGGAGCAGGCCGGTTGTCAATACATTGTGCTGCTTGAGCAGCCGTGGCGTAGCGAAGCCGCTCCAGCCAATCTCTTCAAAGAAGCCTGCCAGCACACCAATCACCAATGCAAATGTGAGGACGGTCAGCTTGTCATGGCTGGCGATCAAACTCGGCACAAAGACCGGTGACACGAATGAGAGCAAGCCGCCGATAACCAGCAGCAACAGCGTAGTGGTCAGGAGCGCCACAGCATACCACTGGGGTTGAGCCGGCCAGTGACGCCAGCGTGCCAACAATGCCCCCCAGCCCTCTTTCCCGTCAAGCAGCACAGTCAGCCCAACGCCGGTGAGACTGGGGCCAATCAACATGGCAAGAAAGAGCAGGAGAACGCTTTGCATGGTGCGCGACGATGCCGGTTGCAAACCATCGACGCCAACGATGAGCAGAATACCCCCCCACGTAATGGCAAACGCCAAGACAAAATAAACGGAAAGCACATTGCGTCTGATAAAATTGCCAAGTTCCATAACCTTTCCCCTTTTGTGTCCGGTGAATGCGAGCCAGGGGATCAGTTCAGCGGACGCTGTTATTGCCACTGTTTTAACCAGCAGTCGCTATTGTAGACCTTTTTGAAGCCAATGGCTTGGTAAAATGGCTGGTTGGAGCCGACATAGGCCATGTGCGCGCCCAGCAATCCACAGCGGCGGATGCCTTCCAACACCGCCGCTTTTCCCAACCCCAAGCGGCGATAACGCGGATCAGTGGCGACTGGTTCTACATACCCAAAGTGATTGGTCGGTTCGTAGAAGAGGCCACAGAAAGAGACAAATTCCCCGGTGGGGGCGGCGACAGCAATTTTAAGTTCGCGCCGCGCGCTGGGCGTATCGAACATTTGCCGGCGGCTTTCATATTCCACCGCGTTCATCGGCACGTCATCCCCGTGGTCAAAACCCCGCCATAAGACGCTGTGGACTTTAGCCCAGTCACAATCTTCGGCCAGGCTCGTCAAGCGAAACCCTGCCGGCAGGGTGATGGCAGGGAAGGGGTGGGGAATATCGAAGCGGTATAGGGGCCGCACACTAGCGGTCTGGACTTCGTAGCCGCGTGCCTTTACCAGTGACTGGAAGGCCGGGTCGTTGTCGTTGATGTAGGCGTTCAGGAATCGACGACCATTGTCGCCGCCAACGCCGGCCAATTCTGCTTCAGCGTAATTCAAAAGTTCCTCGCGTAGATGACGGTAGGCAGGGTGGAACTCAAAAAACGCCTCGCCCAGCCGCCACTCACCGTGACAGAGGGCGATGATTTCCCCGTCGGCCTCCCAAACGCCGAACTTTTCGAGGATTGAGGAGTCCAACGCTGGGTGAAAGTGCATGTATTCCCAGGCTGGTTCCAGCCAATTCCCGCAAACACACCTCCCCGTAAAATGCGCACTCATCTTCTTCACCTCCTTGATTTTGGCTTTCACTTGTGAAAAGCCAAAACCAAAGGGCCGCTTCGCTTGGTCTCCGGCCATCAAAAAAAGAAGTGGAAAAGGAGGGGCCTCATGGGGCCTCCTCCTTTTCCGGTTTCGAGTCGCCGCCGGACATCTGGCCCAAGGCTTCGTGCAGGATCACGATGACCTTGGCGAGTTCGCTCTCCATTATGTAATTGACGGATGTGCGCAACTCGCCCGTCCTGTCGCGGTACCGCTTGGTGAGGGCAACGTTTCGCACCTGAATGGTGCGACCGTTGATCTCCCTGTGGTTCTCCCACACGCTGACTGAG
>QWII01000213.1 GCA_021405325.1 Caldilinea sp. CFX5
GCGGTTTGTAACCGCACGGTTCCCAGGGAGCAAGTGCGGTTACAAACCGCACCTACGATTACCGGTTTATTTACCTAATGTTCATAAGTCTTTACTACCAATTCGTCCATTGTGACAGTTGATTGTAGCAAATCAATGGGGGCGCGTCAATATCAGGGTAACTTGGGGCGCGCCAGGGGTTCGGTAATGGTGGTGAGGTCAAGCGGGCGGGGTGTGGTCAAAGTGGCGGCGCCCTTGTGTAACCAGCCGTCGCTTAACGCTTGTGCGCGTAACCCACCTCGCCCTTTGAGGGCTGCCAGTGCGCCGGGGGCAACGCCCAAATCCATCCAACGACAGGGCGCACAATGCTTTGTGCCGCGGAATTGCACCCCGTCAATGGCAAAGGTCTGTCCGATCAATTGATTCAAGGGCGCCCCTTCGAGCAGGACATTCCGGCGAAAAGCCGCCGGCGTGGCAATCGGCAAGCCAAGCTCAGTAAGCAACCATTGATACACTTCCCAGGCAAAGAAGGTGACATGGCCGTCAAAGTCGGCCCCGCGCCCAAAGAAGCGGTCGCCCACCAGCCCCGCGCCAGCTTTGACCTCGACAGTCGCCACATCGTGGGTCGGATGCAGCCCCGGCGTCTCCCCTTTGTGACCAAAGTAGTTGTGGCCGGGTGAAATATAGAGGTGGTGGATGGTGATAGGGTAGGTATAAAGCATTGATTTTGGATTTTAGATTTGCGATTTTAGATAGGACTTACGCACCGAGTACAAGGGTAAACAGGCCAGACCTCCGGGAAGGGGGCAGGAACTGCTCTATATTACAAGCCAACAGTTGCCCCCTTCCCGGAGGTCTGGCCGGCCCCTGCGTAAGTCCTATTAGATTTACTGCTATTGGGAGACAAACAATCTAAACTCCAAAATCGCAAATCTAAAATTACGCAGACAACTCTTCAACCAGTTCCAACGAATTGCCGTCGGGGTCATAGAAGAAGCAGATGCGCACATCCTTGAAGTTGCGCGGTTCCAGCTTGATCTTGATGCCTTTTTCCACTAACTCCTTGTACGCTTCGTCGAGGTTCTCAACATGAAGCGCAATGTGGTCGATGGCGCCGGCGGGGGTGTCGGGCGCCGGCGCTTCCGGGCGACCAATCAACTCGATGGTGGTGCTGCCGATGTCCACAAAGATGATCTGCACATCATCCCAGCGGCGGGTGACGGGAAAGCCCAGCGTTTCTGAATAGAATTTTTCCATCGCCGCCAGATTTTGGGTGCGCACGCCGATGTGGTGGGTTGCTTTTAGTTTCATTGCTTCTTCCTCTTCCCTTTGCTTTGTTGTAACAACTGAATTCCCGCTCGTAGCCAGTCCGTGACCGGCGACCCAATCGCCAGTCAAGCGGACTTGATGATGGTCAGGCCAAAACAACTTCCCGGCCTTCAGTGGCGGATCGTAGCACGCCTTCGATGATCTTGACGCTGGTCAACGCCTGGTCGGGCGTGATGATTTCCGCCGTGGGATCGCCGTCGAGGTGGCGCACCAGATTGTTCGCCAGATGTTTATATGATCCAACCCCACTGCGCGGCACGGTGACCTGGATATCCGCTTGCTGACCGTTGACCGTGGTGTAGAGTTCCAGCTTATCCTGGTCGCCGACGAGCGCGCCGCCCTGGGTGCCATAGATTTCGGTGAAGAATTGGTCTTTGTTGTTGACTGCCCACGAGACCTGAAGCTGGACAACCGCGCCATTGTCAAAGCGTACCAAGGCCCACGAGAGGTCATCGACATCAAACTGTGCGCTGCTGGTCGGTTTTTGAATGTCCGCCCCCCAGCCGCCCAAGCCGACGCCCTGCGTGCCCAACTTGGCAAAGGTGACGCCGCTTACCGTCACCGGCTTGGGGTAGCCCATCACAAAGAGGGCGCGATCCAGGGCGTGGATGCCGATGTCGAGCAGCGAGCCGCCGCCGGCCAGCTCTTTGCGCGTAAACCAACTGCCATAGCCGGGAATGCCGGCGCGGCGATGCCAGACGGTGCGCACAGCGTAGATCTCGCCAAAGAAGCCGGCGTCGGCGTGGGCTTTGGTGGCGCGCACGGCGTCGGACCAGCGGTAGTGCGAACCGACGGTGAGCGTCAGCCCTTTGGCCGCGGCCAGATCCATCATCTCCTTGGCGTCGGCGTAGGTCAGCGCCAGCGGCTTTTCGCACAGCACATGCGAGCCGGCCTTTAGCGCTGCCAGTGCCATCGGCTTGTGAAAAACGTTGGGGGTGGCGATGACGGTGATGTCCGGCTTCACCTGGGCCAACATGGTTTGATAATCGGTAAAGGTTTGGGGAATGTTTTTCTCTGCTGCAATTGCCTTCACCCGCTCTGCGTTGACATCACAGAGCGCTTCGACGGTGACGTTAGGGATGGTTTGAAAATTGGGAATGTGTCCAACCTGAACAATCTTGCCTGCGCCAATCATGGCGACTCGATACTGCTTTGCCATAACTATCTGTTCTCTTTCCTGGTGCCGACCAGCGGAGCGCGTGGGTAAACGCATACCCCACTCTCCACACGGCCAAGCGTGAATGCGTTTCGATAAGGTTACTGCTAATGGCATCTATTGTACCGCACCTTGGGCCGATTGGCACAGTCAAGTAGACAAGCGGCGTATATCACAAGGGAGAAGCGCAAGACGCATGGCCAGCCTTGCCTATGAACATTAGGTAAATAAACCGGTAATCGTAGGTGCGGTTTGTAACCGCACTTGCTCCCTGGGAACCGTGCGGTTACAAACCGCACCTACGATTACC
>QWII01000162.1 GCA_021405325.1 Caldilinea sp. CFX5
CCCGCGCATCATCGCGGTACCTCGCCTAGTGATCGGCATTTCGGGGCGCTTCCCCGAGATCGCGGAATATTATCGCACGCACGTCGTCGAGAAGGCGCGCGCAGCGCTTGAGACTCTAGTCGAGAGCGCGATGGCGAAAGGCCAGATGCGGCGCACCGATAAGACCGCCGTCGTCCGCGCGTTCATCGGGCCGCTTTTCGTTCTGGTCATAGTGAATGTGGGTGTTGCCGGGGTGCCAGCCCTGGTCGCCCAGCGTTGTCCAGCGTTCCAGGGCAATATCAATGGCCGTGACACCCCGGTGGGCAAGATCGAGGGTGAGTTGCGCCGGTCGATATTCCGTCCCCCGTTCGACGAGAATCTGCGTCAGGCCACGGGGGGCGTCAACCGTAAAATGGCCCTCGCTGTAAAAGAAGGGCAGACCGGTGCCGACTTTGAGAATCGCATCGGTGGGATGTAAAAAGGTGCCGCCAGCGGAAAGAACCTGTACCCGCGCCGCCATTGCCGCGCCGGTCTGTTTATCGATGATCCGACCTGTGAGCTTTGCCATCGGGTCTGCTTCCTTGGTTGCCTGGTTGCCTATGGTGCGTTGGGATTGGCTTTTTCAATATTCTACCACATTCCTTCTACAAGCAACAGTTGTTTTGCAGGGCCATTGACGCCGTTGAGGAGGGGGGACACCTGACCATTTTTTGCCGACTTTTGCGCCGATCTTATCTGCGGTATACTGTCCCAAGCCCTGCTTTTGCACTGACAAAAATGTTGCGGTTCCAGAAAGGATCAACCCTACGATGAAGCTGGCCTTTGTTGGTTTTCGCCACGCCCACATGATCGCCATGTACCAACATGCCGAGGCAATGTCGGGGATCGAGATTGTCGCCGCCTGTGAGGAAGACGCCGCCACGCGCCAAGCCCTGGCGGCTCGTCCCATTCCCATTACCCATGACCGAGTAGAGACAATGTTGGCCACGGTTGCGTGCGACGCTGTAGCCGTGGGCGATACCTATGCCCGGCACGGGCCGTTGATTCTACAACTGCTGGCCCAGGGCAAACATGTCCTGGTCGATAAACCGGTCTGTATCACCCTCGCTGAGTTAGCGGCGATTGAGCAACTGATCCAGGCGCGCGGCCTCAAGTTGGGCTGTATGTTGGATATGCGCGATCTGCCCCAACTGATTGGGCTGCGCACCCTGATCCGCAGCGGTCTCATCGGCGAGATTCATGCCATTAGCTTTGGCGGCCAACATCCGCTTATGCTGGGCAGGCGACCGGCCTGGTATTTTGAACCAGGGCAACATGGCGGTACGCTCAACGACATTGCCATCCATGCCATCGATGCGCTGCCCTGGCTCACGGGTCTGGATTTTGGGCAGATCAACGCTGCCCGCACCTGGAATGCCTTTGCCGCCGCCTATCCCCACTTTCACGATGCCGGCCAGATGATGCTGACAATGAACAACGGCTGCGGCGTCCTCGGCGACGTCTCCTATTTTATGCCCGACAGCATGGGCTACACCCTGCCCCACTATTGGCGCATGACCTTCTGGGGCCGCCAGGGAGTTTTGGAGACTTCGGCTACCCTCGATCATATCTTGGTAGCGCGTAACGGCGAAACCGCACCGCGCCAGGAGCCATTACTGCCGGGTAAGCCGGCCGGCTACTTGACCGCCTTTTTGCACGACATTGCCGGCGCTACCACCGAAGGCGAATTGACAACGCAAAGCATTCTAGCGGCAACGCGGATGACACTCCAGATTCAACAAGTTGCCGATCATAGTCAAAAGATGGAGGCACAATGAACAGAGAACTCAAAATCGGGATGGTGGGGTTGGACACCTCGCACTGTGAGGCGTTCGCCAAGATTTTGCATGACGAAGCCTATGAATATCATCTGCCCGGCACCCGCATTGTCGGCGTATATCCGGGCGGCTCGGCGCAATTTGCTAAGAGTCGCGAGCGCGTTGCGGGCTTTACCGAGACCTTGCACAAAGGCTATGGCGCGACGTTGTATGACGACCTGGCGACCCTCGCCGACGCCGTGGATGCGATCTTGTTGGAGAGCGTCGATGGCCGCCAACATGCCGAACAATTCGCCCAACTGGCCGTCGGCAAGCCGGTTTTCATCGACAAACCGCTGGCAACCTCGACCGCTGACGCCCGCGCCATTCTGCACAAAGCGGAAACCACGCGGACGCCGATCCTTTCTTGCTCGTCGTTGCGCTATGCCGCCGGGATTGCCGATCTGGTCAGCGCTGGCGAAACCGTGGCCGCCGCGGAGGCGTTTGGCCCGGCGGTGCTGCTGGACGATTTCCCCGGCCTCTTCTGGTATGGCATTCACAGCGCGGAAATCTTGACGTTGCTGATGGGAACGGGTTGCCAACAGGTGCAATGTCTGGCACGCGCCGATCAAGATGTGGTGATTAGCGACTGGCATGATGGCCGCATTGGCGTCTTGCGCGGCACACGGGTGGGCGCGGGTCAATTTGGCTGTGTGGTGCATACCGACAAGACGGTGAAAGCCAGTGTTGCGCACGCCGCCCCGCCGTCCTATTACTTGCTGTTACAACAAGTCCTGCCCTTCTTTCAGTCCGGCGTGTCGCCATTGCCGGCAACAGAGACTTATGAAATCATTGCCTTTTTGGAAGCGGCGGAACGGAGTCGCGCCCAAGGGGGGAAGGCTGTGCCGTTGGAAACGTTGTAGACGATTTGCGCCCTTTATGGTAAAATACCTTGCACTATGGTCATCCGGGCAGCCAAACAGTGCTTGTTCGCTGTGCGGGCGCACAACACAACAGCGGATGAAGGCGGGAACGGATAGTGGAGTGGCCGAACAAAAACCGCTAAATGGCAAGGAGATCATGTAAGCTGTTCTCTTTGTTATCCCGAAACGCTTGCGGTAGAAAAAACATCCGTTCCCGCCTTCATCCGCTGTTGTGTCTTGGCTTGCCACACACAGACTTTCCCTTACGGGATACTTATTTTCTTGAAGCTACCTTATTCCCGGCTCCAGCCGAATCAGAGTTACCGATGTCAAACAATACCCCTATTCACCAACCGGACGAGTTACCTGAGCCGCCTAACCAACCGCTTGCAACCAATGGCGGCGCGACCATTGGCCGGGATGTTACGCTTGCGCAGGGCGATTTTGTCGGGCGCGACCAGCATCAGCACAGCATTCGGATCGACGGCGATGTGAGCGGCAGCGTGTTGATCACCGGCGACAACAATCAAGTCATCGTCGGCCACGCCGAACGCCGCCCCGGCGCGCCCCCCGAACCGCCCTTCATGGTTGCCGCGCTGCCGAGCGATCATGTGCAACGGTCGGCGGAGTTCAACCAGCTTGTCGCCTATCTGCTGGCGGGGCGCGAAAAAACCGTGGCCATTACCGCCACGATTCGGGGGGCGGGCGGCTTTGGCAAGACCACCCTGGCCCAAGCCCTTTGTCACGACCCGCGCATCCGCGCCGCCTTCCCGGATGGCATCTTGTGGACCACCGTGGGCGATGACCCGGCCAACATCCTCCCCGGCCTGCGCAAGCTCTATCAGGCGCTGACCCGCCAGGAAGCGCAGGTTGTCGATCAGCAGGACGCCGTCCGCCAACTGCGCCAGATCCTGGCCGACCGGCGCTGCTTACTGGTCATTGATGATCTCTGGAATGCCGCCCATTTACAACCCTTTTTGGAGGCTAGCGAACGGTGCGCCCGGCTCGTCACCACCCGCATGGCCAGTGTGATTCCCAAAGGCGCGGAGGTGGTCGCCTTGGATGCCATGTCGGTCAACGAGGCGACCGCCCTGCTGGGCGCGGGGCTACTCACGGTCGATCCCCAGGCGCTGGCCCCCTTAGCGCGGCGCTTAGGCGAATGGCCGCTCTTGTTGAAGTTGGTGAACCGTCGCCTTTATGACGACATCACCCAATATGGCCTGGCGCCGGCCACCGCTCTTGCCAAGATCGGGGCGGAATTAGATGAATTTGGCCTGACGGCCTTTGATGTGCATGATGCCGCCGAACGGAGTCAAGCCGTGGCGGCCACCATCGGCCTCAGTCTACGCCGCTTACAGCCCGCCGCCCCCTATGGGCGCACACTTGTCGATGAAGGGGCGCGTTTCCGCGAGTTAGCCATTTTCCCGGAAGATACGCCCATTCCGCTCAGCACCGTGGCGTTGCTTTGGCAACAGACGGGGAACTTGTCCACCGGCGCAACCGAACGCTTGTGCCGACGCCTGGCCGATCTGGCGCTGATTCTGCGCTTTGACCCGCAGGCGGCAACGATCCTGCTCCATGATGTCACCCGCCACTGCCTGGTGAACAGCGCCGCCCCCGCAGAAGTGCTGGCCTGGCACAACGCCTTGCTCGCCAGCTACCGGACGCAATGCGACGGCGCGTGGTGGCGCTTGCCGGCTGATGGCTATCTCTACCAGCAGTTGCTCTGGCATTTGGCGCAGGCGCAGCAGCAAGACACGCTGGAAACCTTACTCTTCACCTACCCCTGGCTCGATGCCAAGTTACAGGCCACCGATATTGTCAGCCTGATTGACGATTTTACTTACCGCCGCGACCAGCACCGCCAGGCCCCGCTCAGTCTGCTGCGCCACGCCTTGCAGATGTCCGTGAGCGTGCTGGCCCGCGACAAAGATCAATTGGTCAGCCAACTTTATGGCCGGTTGAGCAGTTTAGACGAGTGGTGGCGGCCCTTTGTTGAAGAAATAGCAAGTCAACAACGTACGGCCTGGTTACGACCAAAAGTGCCGAAACTGATATCACCAGGTGGCAATCTGATCTATACATTAAGCGGCCATACAGCTGGCGTATCGAATCTGTTACTGACGCCGGATGGTCGCCTCATCACCTCTTGCCGTAGCAGCAGGGATCACACGGTGAAGATGTGGGAGTTGGAACAAGGCATGCTGCTCCACTCCCTCCAAGGCCATACCGCTGGTGTCGATAATCTGTTGTTGACACCCGATGGCCACCTCATTACCTCTTGCAGCAGCAGTGACGATTGTACAGTGAAGGTGTGGGAGTTGGAACGAGGCGTGCTGCTTCACTCCCTCGAAGGCCATACAGATGGCGTCGATAATCTGTTGTTGACACCCGATGGCCACCTCATTACCTCTTGCCGTAGCAACTGGGACAGCAGAGATCACACGGTGAAGGTGTGGGATCTGGAACAAGGCGTGTTGCTCCACTCCCTCGAAGGCCATACAGATGGCGTATCGAATCTGTTGTTGACGCCCGATGGTCGCCTCATCTCCGCCAGTAGGGATCATACAGTAAAGGTATGGAATTGGGACCAAGGGATGCTGCTCCACTCCCTCGAAGGTCATACCGCTGGCATATCGAATCTGTTGCTGACACCCGATGGTCGCCTCCTCTCCTCTTGCAGCGGCTACGGCAATGATCGTAATGATCATACAGTGAAGGTGTGGGATTTGAAACGAGGCGTACTCCTCCATTCGCTCGAAGGTCATACGGCTGGCGTAGATAATCTGTTGCTGACACCCGATGGTCACCTCCTCTCTACTTGCTACAGCTACAGCTATATGAGCAGGGACTATACGGTGAAGGTGTGGGATCTAGAGCGAGGCGTACTCCTCCACTCCCTTGAAGGCCATGTCTATAAGGTAGATAATCTATTGCTGACACCCGATGGCCGTCTCATCACCTCTTGCAGCATCGGCTACAGAGATCATACGGTGAAGGTGTGGGATCTGAAACGCGGTGTACTCCTCAATTCGCTCGAAGGTCATACCGATGGCGTAACGAATCTATTGCTGACACCCGATGGCCGCCTCCTCTCCTCTGGCGGCAGCGACAACTTCAACGATCATACGGTGAAGGTGTGGGATCTGGAACGAGGCGCACTCCTCCACTCGCTCGAAGGTCATACCGATGGCGTATCGAATCTATTGTTGACACCCGATGGTCGCCTCCTCTCCTCTTGCGGCAGCGACAGCTTCAACGATCATACGGTGAAGGTGTGGGATCTGGAACGGGGGGTACTTCTCCACTCCCTCGAAGGTCATACCGATGGCATATCGAATCTATTGTTGACACCCGATGGTCGCCTCCTCTCATCTTGCGGCAACTACATCAAGGATAATGATGATCATGCGGTGAAAGTGTGGGATTTGAAACGAGGCGTACTCCTCCATTCGCTCGAAGGTCATACCAATGGCGTATCGAATCTGGTGCTGACGCCCGATAGTCGCCTCGTCTCCTCTTGCGGCAGCGACAACCCAAGTAGCAGCGATTATACGGTGAAGGTGTGGGATTTGAAACGAGGCGTACTCCTCCACTCGCTCGAAGGTCATACGGCTGGCGTAGATAATCTGTTGTTGACACCCGATGGTCACCTCCTCTCTACTTGCGGGGACGACAGCGATCAGACGGTGAAGGTGTGGGATCTAGAGCGAGGCGTACTCCTCCACTCCCTCGAAGGCCATGCCTATGAGGTAGATAATCTATTGCTGACACCCGATAGCCGTCTCATCACCTCTTGTAGCATCGGCTACAGAGATCATACGGTGAAGGTGTGGGATCTGGAACGCGGGGTGCTGCTCCACACCCTCAAAGGCCATACGGCTGGCGTATCGAATCTGGTGTTAACGCCTGATGGCTGTCTCATCACCTCTTGCAGCATCGGCTACAGAGATTATACGGTGAAGGTGTGGGATCTGGAGCGAGACGTGCTTCTCCACTCGCTCGAAGGTCATACCGATGGCGTAGGTAATCTATTGCTGACACCCGATGGTCACCTCCTTTCCTCTTGCAGGTTCAACATCGATGATCATACAGTGAAGGTGTGGGATCTAGAGCGAGGCGCACTCCTCCACTCCCTCGAAGGCCATACCGCTAGCGTAGATAATCTGTTGCTGACACCCGATGGTCGCCTCCTCTCCTCTTGCGGCAGCGACCACAGAAGTAGCAGCGATTATACGGTGAAGGTGTGGGATCTGGAACGAGGCGTACTCCTCTACTCCCTTGAAGGCCATCTTTCCTATGTTCGGGCTATGATTTTATCAAGAATACCTGGTTGTTTATTGACACGTAGTGGGAGTCAACTCACGGTTTGGAATTATGAACGTGGCGCAAGAGTTGCCCAATTTACCGCCGATGCGGCCATTTTATCATGTGTCGAGGCGGCAGATGGCACGATTGTGGTGGGGGATGGGCTGGGCCGGGTTCACTTCTTACAGCTTGTCGAACCGGCCTGACGGCAGGGGTGGGCTAGATAGAACGCGGCACCCAGCGGGTTCCCGGCGGATGCAGCGGATTGCAGTGGGTCAATCCAGGTGAAAAATCCGCGTTCATTCGCTAAATCCGCTAAATCCGCGTTCTATTTAGCATTCCTGCCTCGCTTTTTTGTGCATTGACAGCACCGTGGTTCTCTGCTACGATCAAAGTGTACCTACCCCGCTTGTCGTTCGGTTGTCGTGAAAGCGAAATCTTATGAATGCACAAGCTGTTTCTGCGCGTAAAGGCGTTGTGCGTCCGCGGCGGTCCACGGCGCGGCGGCGCGAGGCCATTGCTGGGTTTCTCTGCATCACGCCCTGGTTGCTGGGCTTTCTGCTCTTTGCGGCGGGGCCGATGTTGGCTTCGGTCTGGCTGTCGTTGACCGACTATGAGATCTTGCGCCCGATCCACTTTATCGGGCCGGCCAATTTTACCAAGGCGCTGCACGATCCGCTCTTTAGCAAGAGCCTCTGGAACACGGTGGTCTATACCCTGCTTTATGTGCCGCTGCATCTGGTCACGGCGCTGGTGGCGGCGTTGCTTTTGAATGTGAAGGTGCTGGGCATCCGCACCTATCGCGTCATCTTCTACATCCCGTCGATCATGCCGGCGGTGGCGACGGCCTTTCTCTGGATGTGGATCTTTAACCCCAACTATGGCCTGGCCAACGCCCTGCTCGATCTGGTGGGGCTGCCGCCACAGAAGTGGCTCTTTGATGAAACCCTGGCCAAACCCAGCTTTGTGCTGATGGCGCTCTGGGGGCTGGGCAGCGCGATGATTGTCTTTCTGGCCGGGCTGCAAGGGGTTGACCCGGTGCTCTACGAAGCAGCGGCCATTGACGGGGCCAATCTCTGGACGCAGTTCTGGCGCATTACCTTGCCGATGCTGACGCCGGTGCTCTTCTTTAACCTGATCATCGGCATCATCGGCTCCTTTCAAGTCTTCACCACGGCCTATATCGCCACCAATGGCGGCCCCAACAATGCCACTCTCTTCTATGTCTTGTATATCTACAACCAGGGGTGGAAATTTGCCAAGATGGGCTATGCCTCGGCGCTGGCCTGGGTGCTTTTTGTGCTGGTTCTCCTGCTGACGCTGGTGCAATTTAAGATGGCCAATCGCTGGGTCTATTACGAAACTGGGGGGCCAAAATGAGCGAAGCGGAACGCCTCACCAAGCCATTGCCCACCATCCAGCCGTCGGCGCACCTGGGTTTGCAACAGTCGGCGCAGACGCGGCATCTGCTCTACCTCACCGCCATGCAGGTGATCCTCATTGCCGGCAGCGCGGTGATGCTGATCCCCTTTGTCTGGCTGATCAGCACGTCGCTCAAAATTCGCGGCACCGAATTTACCTTTCCGCCCGTCTGGATTCCGCGACCGGCGGTCTGGGGGAACTACTATAAAGCCTTTTTCGATTCAGGGCTGCCCTTTCCCCGCTTTCTGCTCAACACGACGATTATCACCGTCGCCAGCATGATCGGCACGCTCTTTTCGGCGTCGTTGGCCGGCTTTGGCTTTGCGCGGATGCGCTTTCCGGGGCGCGACAAGCTCTTTGTCCTGGTGCTGGCGACGCTGATGTTGCCCGAAATTGTGACGACCATTCCCTCTTACCTGCTCTTTCGAGTCTTTGGCTGGATCGACACCTTTCTGCCGCTGATTGTGCCGAGCTTTCTGGGCGGTGGGGCCTTTAACATCTTTCTCTTCCGCCAGTTCTTTATGACCATTCCCTATGAGTTGGATGAAGCGGCGCGCATTGATGGGGCCGGCACCCGCCAAATCTACCTGCGGGTGATCTTGCCACTGGCCAAGCCGGTGCTGACTACGGTGGCGATCTTCACTTTTCTGAGCAGTTGGAATTCATTTCTGGGGCCGCTCATCTATCTGAATTCGCTAGAAAAGATGACGCTGGCTGTTGGCCTGCGCGCCTTTCAGGGGCTGCGTGGCACCGAATGGAATCTCATGATGGCGGCGGCGGCAACGATGATGGCCCCGGTGCTGATCGTCTTTTTTCTGGCCCAGCGCTATTTTGTCGAGGGCATTGTCACCACCGGCTTTGGCGGTCGCTGATTGCACTCCGTTACCCCCTCCTGTGCGTGCCACTGATTGCGCTTCACTGTCGTAGTAACGGGTCAACCGGAACGTAGGGGCTTGCCAACCATCTTCCCGCAAGCTTGCCTTGTCAGCCCCCCACCTCCGGTTGTCCCGTAATCACTTCTCTTGTGTTACTTGCGTAAAGGAGCAGAACAATGACTCATCAATTGTTGTCCCGTCGTCAGTTTCTGAGAGCAAGTAGTACGTTGGTCACCATCGGGATGTTAGCGGCTTGTGCAGTGCCGACGCCCGGTGGTGGGGCGCAGAGTGGCGGTGAAGGTGCGACCGCAGAGGGCATCACCCTCCAATTCGCCACCCAATACCCGGAGCCGCCGATGAATGCCGGCGACGACCAGATCATCGACAAGTTCAAAGCCGAACATTCTGACATTACCGTCGAAAAGATGACCTGGCCCGGTCAGGATTTCCACGACAAGTTACGCCTGCTCGCCACCGCCGGCGACCTGCCCGATGTCTTTAACATGGAGAGCAAGCAGTTGATCGACATGGTCTCGCGCAACATGATTCTGGACATTACCGAACTCTTCGACGCGCAGGAGACGATCAAGGAAGAGGATTACTTCCCCGGCGACTGGGAGAAGCAGCACTTCAACGGCAAGATGTACTCGTTGTCGCTCGACAGCCAGGATGTGATTCTCTACTATAACAAGGATCTCTTTGACAAAAAGGGCATCGCCTACCCGCCCAAGCAGTGGGATGACCCGGAATGGACCTATGACAAGCTGGTGGAAATCGCCTTGCAACTGGCGGAGGGTGAAGGGGCGTCACGGGTCTTTGGCTACCAGACCTCGCGCTGGTGGGTCTATGCCTATCCGCTTGTCTGGTCATATGGCGGCATGATCACCAACGAAGATCGCACCGAATCGCGCATCACGATGGAAGAGACGCTGGCCGCCTTCCAGTTCCGCACCGATCTGATCAACAAGCACAAGGTTGAACCGACGCCCGCCGAGCAGACGGAAGGGGTGGACACGCTCTTTGGCAGCGGTCGCCTGGCGATGCGGGCGATCTGGAATCCGTGGATGTGGTATATCAAAGATGTGCCGGATCTGCACTTTGACATTGCCGCCATGCCCGCCGGGCCATCGGGGGCCTTTACCCGCACCCCACAAGATTGCTTTGCCGTCGGCGGCCAGACCAAGCAGAATGACGCCGCCTTCCAATTCGCCCTCTTTGCTGCCGGCCCTGCCGGGCAAGAGATTATGTGCAATCAACTGGGCTTAGGCACCCCCACCCTCAAGGCCGTGGCCGCGCTCGATAGCTTCATTCACCCGCCGGCCAAGGGGTTGGAACATATCGACCAGAGCCTGGTTCTCGACATGCTCAACAACGGCCATTACAAGCACCAGGATGTCACCACCAAGTGGCCGGAGATGGACAAGCTGATCACCGCAGAGATGGATGTGCTGTTGGATGGCGGCCAGACGGTGGCAGAATTTGCCAACAAGCTCGACCCGCAACTCTCCGAGCTATTGCAATCGATCCCGGTTGAACAACGGGGCTGGATTGGCGACTAGCCCATGCCAATAGCCATGTAGCCACAGGGTGGCGACTGAAGGTAGACCGGTCTTTTAAGGCCGGTCTTCAAATGCCGGGTTCGGGTTCGAGGGTTGAAACCCTCGTCTACCCTCAGTCGTCACTCCGTGACTGGTCATGCATCTACCCTTTGATAGCCTATCTCAATTTGCTTAACCGCCGGTGATGCTGGTGGGGTCTAGTTCATAGGCTGCGCCGGTCGCGCCGGTGGTGCCGGCATCCAAGGCGCGTGTCGAGGGGGTAGCTAAATCTTCCATCTGGTCTTCGGTTGCGCCCATTCTGGCCGAGGGCGTGCGCCATAACGGTTCGTTTTCCGTCATTCGCTCACGATACGCGGCATAGCCCTGGTCGAATGGCGGCTTTTGTCCAGAAGAGTGACGGCCTTTGGTCGCCAGATAAGCCAGCAGCGCACCGCCGACCATGGCGCCGGCCAGAACCCACTCTGGTTGGCGCTGGAAGAAATTCCGCATGCCAGACCACCCTGCCGATGAGCGCTGTGGATTAGCTGACCAGCCACCCGCTGTTGTACGATGTTCACGAAGTTGATTCACAAAGATACTCCTTTTTCTTGATGAACACAAAGATTTCACACTGATCATCTTTGCGACCGCTGCGCCTCTGCGGTTGATTCAGCGCTTCCGCAACGAGAAGCAGATAG
Organism: Caldilinea sp. CFX5; assembly: GCA_021405325.1. Next base: position 11,540 of record QWII01000162.1, read on the forward strand.
CGCCAGTATAGCACGGTTGTCCGACAAGCCAGGAGGAGACGTTACATTCTCGGCAAACCGGCAAAGATTTTCCGGCAGAGTACCTTTCCAGCCCTTGTTAAGTATCGCTAGCAAATTGCAATGTTTACCTAGTTGATAGCGGCTCTGATCAGTGGTATAGTAGGCGCTATGTATCACATTGATCCATTGACCACAACCGCAGTTGCCGGCCTACCGCCTTCCTGGCAGGTGCGTTCTTCCGTGAAGGGCAGTTGTTCATGAAGCTTTTGACCTTGATTCTGCGCGCCTTTAGCGCCAGGTTGTTCTTGGCGATCCTGGTGAGTATGATTAGCGGCCTTAGTATGGCAACCCTGGTGACTTTGTTAAGCCGCCAGATCACCACCCCCAGCCCCTTCGACCTCCAACTGCTGGGCCTTTTCGGCATGGTGACGCTGCTGGCGATTCTGGCCGATCTCGCCAGTAAGTGGTTGATGACCGGTGCGTTAGGCGATGCCAGTTACCAGTTGCGGATTGCCCTGGCCCAACAACTGCTGGCCAAACCCTACCCACAACTGGAAGCGTTGGGGGCGGCGCGCTTGCAGGCGCTCTTTACCGAAGATACGCAACAAATTGGCCTGGCCTTGCAGCAACTGCCCCAGATTGTGCTGTCGTTGAGCACCCTCGCCGGCACACTGCTCTACCTCGGTTGGCTGGCCCCGGCCATGCTGGGTTATTTAGCCCTACTAGCAATCCCCACCATCGGTGGCTATGCCCTGCTCCAGCGGCGGGCGACCACCGTCGCCAAAGCGGCGCAGAAAGAGCAAAATCAGGCGCTACGCCACTACCGTGCCCTAGTCGAAGGCATCAAAGAGTTAAAACTGCACACCAACCGCCGCTATGCCTTTCTGACCGAGTTGCTGCAACCGGCGACAGCGGTCAGTCAACGCCAGAATACGCGCTCCTATAACTGGCGTTCGCTGGCCGGGGCGTGGAGCCAGTCGATCTACTTTGTCTTTATTCTGGGCGTCCTGGCGCTGGCAGCGTGGCGACCGGCTGACAACGCGGTGATTGCCACCTACGCCCTGATTATCCTTTACATGAAGAGTGCGCTCACCTTGCTCCTGACCAATACAACGCAGTGGCACACCGCGGATGTGGCCTGTCGACAGATCGAGGCGTTGGGCTTTACTTTGACCACCAAAGGCGAGTCGCTCAAACGGTTGACCGCACCCCCATTAACACCCACCTTCACCAACCCGCTCCAAATCGAGTTGCGCGATGTCAGTTACCGCTATCAGAGTCGCGCCGGGGATCGCAACTTTACCCTCGGCCCCATCGACCTGGCGATGCAATCGGGGGAGATCATCTTCCTCACCGGTGACAACGGCAGCGGCAAGACCACGTTGATCAAACTGCTCACCGGTCTCTATCCGCCGCAAGGCGGCAGCATCATGTGGGATGGGCAAACCGTCACGCCACAGATGGTGGAGCAGTACCAACAACTCTTTGCCGTGGTCTTTGCCGACTTTTATCTTTTTGACCAATTGCTGGGGTTGGATGTGCTGGATCAACATGCCCAGTACTATCTGAACAAATTCGATCTACAACACAAGCTCTTTATCCGCGACGGCGTCTTCTCGACCACCGAGCTTTCCCACGGCCAACGCAAACGGCTGGCGCTGCTGACCGCCTACTTTGAAAATCGACCGATTTACATTTTTGATGAGTGGGCGTCCGGCCAAGACCCGGAATTTCGTGAGGTGTTCTATCGTCAGATCTTGCCGGAGCTAAAGGCGCGCGGCAAATTGGTGATTGTCACCAGCCATGATCATGCCTACTACGAAGCGGCGGATCGGGTGATTCGGTTGGATTATGGGCAGGTGGTGGAGGAGCGGTAAGATGAATATGACCAGGAAGGTTCTTGATTTCGCGTAAAGCCTGCGGGAAGACGTAAACGGTATAAGTTGTCACTCAATTTCATCCCGTACATCTTCCCAACGTAACCAGCCGGCCAGGTCGCGATCCCCGCCAGCAGCTTCTAGTTGACGGGAGGCGTCTCTGAAGACTTGCAAATCCTCAAGCGTTTCTAACCATTCGATCAATGCTTCCCACTCTTCCGCTTCAATCACGGCGAAGCGCTTTTGCTTAACTGTGACAAATTGTACCGTTTGTACAGCTTCCAGTGGCGTCATCAACTCACCTCCGCTTGACATCGAGCTTTCTGAGGTACAGTATAACATACTATATCAAAGGGCTAACATGAGTCGGCCACCGCATAGAACGCCGTCAACCTTGTGGCGCTGGCTAAACCAGATCCTGCAACTGCTGGTGCGCTGCCACCAACCACGGATGCACCACCCGCAACGTCGCCCGCCGCTGCCAGAGATAATCGAGGTAGCAAAAGGCGGCGTGATCGAGCGAACGCGCTAGCGCCTGTTGCAATGCAGCCAAGTACGGCGGCTCCCCGACGCCATCCCATTTGACCTTATCGGCCACGAAAACTACTTTGTCAAGCAGAGAAGCATCCGCTTTGAGCGTGGTGTGACAACCGATGGCGCTCAGGGGTTCCGGTGCGGTCACGCCAAAAATGTCACGGGCCAGCACCACCGATAGCTTTTGGTGGATGATCATGGGGAAAGTCGCTTCTTCCGGCAACACGTCGAGGCCAAAGGCGTGGGCAGCCGCAAGCCGTTCTTGGTTGGGGATGGGGGCGCTGATGTCGTGGAGCAAGCCGGCTACCTCTGCCGCGTCGACCGACGCACCAAAGCGTTGCGCCAATCGCTTCGCTTCGGCGGCGACCTGGGCGACGTGGCCGGCGGTGTCGGCGCAACTGTGTAGCGCCAGAAAGGCTGCGACATCGCGCCGGAGGTTGCCGGTGGGTACAAAGTTGGTAATAAGGCTGTTTATTAACTTCCCCTGGTCAGCCACTTTACTCGGTTTCATCATTCTTACACAAGCGGTTTGATGCTTGCAATGTATAAGGTCTGTGCATTTACTTGTCTGAAAACTAGCTACCGTAGGGTTTCATAAAAAGTAGGGAATGAGTCTGATCGAGACAGATTGCCCATTGGTCAAGCATCGTTCGAGCATATCAAAACCGATCCG
>QWII01000039.1 GCA_021405325.1 Caldilinea sp. CFX5
GCGGTGGGAGATACGAGTAGTGCAGTAAGACGCTCGGCCCCCGAAAAGTTCCAAGTCGATGACTTGGAAGCCCAACAGCTTTAGCGTTGGGTAGCTCACACTTTAGCTCTACGCGTCCAATGCCATGTCCTTCAAACCAATGTAGCTCGGCTCTTTCGATTTGGCCGTATTGTTCAGGCGTTAACCACTCGATCCAAGCGATTCCTTTCAACTTACGCCAACGTATTCGTTGCCCGCCAGCATACTTATGATTGAGATAGTTATGAATATCTACGCCGGCGCCACGGGCAATCGGTTCAATTTGCGTGATCTCACTCAACAGTTCGAAGTCCATAGGAACAGATCATATCACAGTTTTCATCTTACCGGAAGTGACACATTGGCACAGTATTTACTAGCTAGTCAGGCTTCTCAAAACCTGACTAGCTTTGCTCTCCTAAGCTGTGAAGAAAAGACCTCATTTTTTCAAGCTGTATTGGCAGCGACTGTCGAACCGTTAGGCTTGACAAAAGAGCAGGTGATCATCCGCCTGCCACACATGGGCAGGCCCAGCCCGGTAGTCACGCACTGCCAATCCACTACATGTGCATATTGGGCGACGGCTTATAATTATGGTTGGATTGTTGCTTTCTTAACAAGAACTGGCGTAAGAGATTCTGAAATATCTTGCATCTTGATCTGCACACATCCTAGTTTGTATGCTTCTTCTATAGTACAGCCGGCTCCTAATGCTTGATAAAAACCAATAGAAAAGGCAATAGCAGCTTGATCACCAATTGCTTGATTCATACCAACTACGTATTCAATATGCGCCGCAATAGCATTTGCCTGCCCCCAAGAATAGCAAGCATTTAACACTACACAATTTACTTGATCAGCGAATTGCTCAAACAACGATGCCAGCATATCTGGACGAACAAGATGAGACTGTCCAATTTCATCCTCAAAACACAACGCTCCTTCAGCTGTACCATGGCCAGAAAAATGAACTATTTGCGGTCGTAAGTTTAACAATGCACGACTAATATTCTTTGATCGTAGGGAGAATTCAGGTAATTCCAATTTGAATTTATTTTGATATTTAGCCAATTTAAGTTGTTCATCAATCTCGCTAAATTCTGCACCTAACCGCAAACGAGAGGCATTTGTGGGATCTGCTGCCAAAAACAATATAACAATTTCATCTTGCGGCGGATATTGTTTTGCCACCTCTGTTAGTTGGGTAAGTCGTATTTCTATTGAACTAATTTGTCTTCGAATATCATCCATCTCCATCAATATATGAGGAGGGGTAGAGATACCAAAATTGGCATTCTGCAACTCCAATATTTGAAGTCTCCTTTGAAAAGTAGAACGCAAATTTTCACAATGTTGATAATCGTCGCTCATTCTATTCTCCTATTTTTTGTTCCAAGCTTTAAAAAGCCATTATTCTTTGTAAAGAATATCGGGTCTTTTTTGATCATTGTAAAGATAACCACGCATAGATCTTACCAACAATGGAAAATGATGTATTCCATCGCTAATAAAATTAGCTATTGTGGATGAAGGGAAATCGTTAAAATTCATCGTAAAGGTTTTACAGATTTGTGATCTTTGTGTTTCCACGTAATCTTTTTTCAGTATTAACGCGGCTAACATCGCCCGTTCCACTTTACCATTGAGATTTTTTAGCTCCGCACCTGATTTAGCTAAATTTTCAACATAACTGTTCAACCAATTATAAAAAAAATATGCCAAAGTCTTTTTCCCCCATAAGCGCTGCTTATAAACATTAGGTTGGAGTAATAGATCTTTATTTTTTTTCTCGTAGAGAAGTTGCTGTGCTAAAACAGGACATACATTATTTGCCCAATACTCAAACACTGATTTACTAATTACAATTGGTAATAACGTTTCCCCTCTTTCTGCTAAAGTAAAAACATATTCTTGCTTGATTCGTCCGAAAAAAGATTGGAAATGCGTATTCATGATTTGCTGTTCATTCACTATAATGAATAAACGATCCATTCCTGACTTCAGCCATGGTTTCCAATACCAATCTTTAAAATCAACAACCTTGTAATCAAAAAAGTCAGCGCAACTATTTATTGGTTTTAACTTTTTTAAAACTTCAGGGGTTACCATTCCAAATTCTTTATAATGGATTGCAAATTGAAAAAGTGTTGACAAAAAAACAAATGATGATTGAAAAGTTGATGCATCAATTTTAAAATTTGACCGAAGATTAGTTAAAAACGGGAAATTGTCTTGAAATATATATCGAGAAACTGCTAGCACATCTTCATAACTGCTTAAACGAATATCTAGAACAAGCCACAAAAAATATCGCAGGACGTTTACAGTACTTTTCCGCCACCAATAAGAATTATCTTTTCTGATATGAATTTGATCAGCAAATAAAATATAAGAGATTTCCAAAAAAGCAATTACAGTCTCGGTAACCAAACAATCTAGAATATCCGCTTTTAGATCACATAATGGAATGACTGAGGAAGCAAAAAGATCTTCTCCTTGCAGGAGTTTTCCTTCATAACAATCACGAATCCCATACTCTGAAGGCTCTAGCAACTCAGTAGTATACCAGTCTGAAAATGTTGCAATTTTAGGAACAGATAAAATTTTTGCCCATTCGGGTTTCTCTGAACATCTATCTTGATAAATTTGACCTACCCTCAACGCTATATCTTTGGACGAGATATCATCCATTTCATGAAGAATTATCGTTAAATCAATATCACTGATTCCTACTTCAACATCACTGCGTGCAAAACTCCGCATCAAATAAACACTTTGAATCGGCAATTCGTTTCTTGATAATTCTTCGAGGAATTTGTGAGTAATACTAATATATGAGAGGTAGGTTAAATTCATTTTTAATCCTATTCATATAAGCTCAATGCTCAATTGAAATCAAAAAGGGAGATGCTTATCAAGCGTCACAATCTCCAGAATAGATAACACTTGCTCGTAAAGCTCTTGAGCGCCTCCCTGATTTTGAATACAATAATCCGCTAATCTCATACACTCGTTTACGCCCATGTTTTTCTCTTGTTCAATCATTGCAAGTACATTTTTTTGCATCTCACCGTCATCATATCGCGCTCGCGCCTCAATGCGCCTTATCAATGTTGGAGAAGGCGCATCCACCGAAATAAGAATAAATCTAGAATTCAGTTGATTGCGAAAAGTATTTAACTCCCCCAGAGTTCTTATTCCATCTACGATTACCATACTTGAGTGATCAGAAGTAATATATCTCCTAATTAATCGTTCAGCCCATGCACCTTCACCCTCTTGCTGTCGTATTTCTAATCCCACCAAATACATGTTGCTTCGACTAATAGACATTTTTCTCATATTGATTTCATCTCGAATCATGTTAGAAATCAAATATGTGTTGCAAGTTCCCCCTCTAGAAATAATTAGATCACACAACATTTCCGAAAAGGAGGTTTTTCCGCTTCCAGGCAGTCCGGTTATTCCTACAATTAAAGGATAGGCGTCCTCAGTATTCATAATTATCAATTAGTACCTTTTAAGATTCCCGCCCAATTTTTTTTTGACTCCTCGGGCAAATGTGAAAACACAGTAGCCGGGTCATTGATCACAAGATTACCAAGACAGATGTTCTCCACCGAATCATCATTTTCACCAAAAATTTTTTTTAAATACACGTCACCACTAGATCGGACAACAATATGCCCCTGATGGTCGCGGATTGATTTCATTGAAACTTTAAATGAATTACTTTCATAAGCCATCTTTATTTTAGTCACAACGTCTGTAAAAATTTTAGTAGGTATAAAATATTCCGCTGCTGAATTCGCACCATGTCCAATGGGCAAAAACTGGCGAAGAGAAAGCTCTTGCACGCCCAACTGTTTACACAAACCAGCCAACTCACCAATCTCTAGAAGATTATGAGGAATTACAGTCATATTAACACGTACCGGGATGAATTTTTTGCTCATCGAATTAATCGCCTCAATACATTTATCGAAAAGCCCAATGTGATTGCGCAACCTATCATGAGTTTCAGGTTTGGCACCATCTAGGCTAATTGTTACTAAATCAACCGATTCACTCAGGATATTAATTCGCGTCGGATTCAGATAAACACCATTCGTAGTAATTGTCACATGTATACCGCTTTGCTTTGCCAAAAACATCAACTCAAAGACATCATTTAATATAAGTGGTTCGCCACCAGAAAAATCCACGGAAAATACACCGCTATCTATTATTTTTTGAAGTATTGATCTGCGCTTCTTACTGTTAATTTCATTTGTTCCCTTATTGTCCAGACAATATGCACAATTCAAATTGCAGTAATTTACTAAACTCCAACAGATGTTTACTGGTGATGAAATGTAAATCTCAGTTACACCGCTTGTACTGTCAATTGATTCTCTTGATAAACAACTTGTCCTTGCAAGATATTTGCTAGATAACACAAATCGTTTATATTCAGGTATCCAACCAATAGCCTTATCTTGGTAAGCTCTCCAATAAACCTTTACTTCACGCATAGATTATATCTCCTCATTGCTCTATTGCTATCATCATTCAATGACGGATGATAGATGTTAGTGGCGTAAGTTAAATATCGGGCGGTCACACGCTGACCATCAAAACCCGTATCGCTCAAAAACATCCACCCGCGCCGTCGATAGCCACGGGTGCCATCCCGCAATGGACGTAACATCGAAGCGTCGTTGGCGCAATAATGCCAACGACTCCGCGCCACGACAATAAATTGCGATTGCGTGCCGACCGTGTACGAGCTTTTAACCCAACCGCGATAGCGCTTGCCATTGCGCGTTCGATAATAGGCACTCGCGTTGCTTACGGTATAACCCGTCAAGTCACCGGTCAAGACCGTTTCTTTGACATTCAAGTATTTCAGCAGCTGAATCAGCAGGCGTTCCAAGCGCCGCAGGGTCAGCCGTTGCACCGTCCGATTGAGTATATGGTATGCCAATGCGACAAAGAAGCGAACGTAGCGACTAATCTTTTTTGGGTGCTCATGCATGTCGTTTTGTAACAGTATGATCGCAACAGAGCATCTCCTCATATAAACTTGTAGACCAAAGACATAGTTTTTATCGCAATTGTGATAGCCAATTTTCGACTTGTAATATCTGATTCTTCATATGTAATTGCTTAAAAATCTCCAATGATTGTTTGCCAAATTCTTCTGCAGACAAGATATCACCTTCTTGCTCTGCTATGCGTGCCAACCCCAATTTACAGGCAGCTGCTCCACTAGGCTGTGGAATTCTTTGCAACTCCGCCAAACCACGCTGGTAGTAAACCTTTGCTTCACCAATATTACCTTCGGCCAGAGATATGTGACCTAAAAATGAGAGAATCTTATGAAGATTATTATAATTCACTACCTTTTCAGCGGTCAATAATGAATTCCTCAACCAATCACGAGCAATATCATACTTACCTTGAGTGAAGTATAGACGCCCTAAATCCAATTGCGCTGTAGTCAAATGTCCATAAGGCTCCTTACTAGTGGTTTCCTTCCAGAAATTTAATATATCAAAATAGGCTTTCTCTGCCTCATCATAATTACCCTGTGCTTCTGCTATTAAACCAAGATAATTACGAGTATTCATGAAAAGGTTTTTATCTGGCACACCGAGTTCTTCTGAAATTTTTAACGAGCGTCGAATCCACTGTTCAGCATTAAAAATATCCCCCTGATTAAATAATGTCCAACCAATATCATTTGCACAGTAAATAGCCGCTTGATTATCATTAACCCTCAAACCAACTTCAAAAACCCATTGACAAAGTTGAACACGTTCGTTCCAATATCCATACTCCCACAAAAAACTTGAAATATTTCTGCCAATGGTAATTAGATATTGCATTAAAACTAATACCTGAGCATCAATATTTTTAGTGCTTGAGCGGCTATCAAATAGTCCTATCGTATTTTGATAACACCAAATAGCAACCGCCCACAATTCAACGAATTCATCTTCCAGTACTAGAAAGCCCGCCCAATTTCTTACCCCTCCATGGCTTTTTGCAATATTTGAATAGTATTCTGCCCATCTTAATTGAGCCTCATGTTTCCACTCTGCCCTTTGTAATAACTTTGCTTCTACAAAAGCACGTGTTAACGGGTGAATACCGAACCGACGTTTGTTTTCCTGTATTTCATCATTACTTTCCAGCAGACAAGAAGCATTTATTTCAAATAACCCATTAAGATATCGTTCTCCAGACACACCACTCACAATCTCTAAAGCAGGCCAAGGAGCCAGAGAAGCAAAGATTGGCATAGCAAGCAGAACATTCTGCGAATCATATGCCATTGACTGCCACATCTCTTCAAATATAGCTTCAAAAATGTTTCCACTCGCGCTTGTAAGAGCTTGAATGATTCTCTCCAATGATTGCCCATATTGAACGATTCGACTAATGGCCCATCGAAGTGCTAATGGAACCCCTCCTGTCACATCATGTAGCTGAAGCAAAAGTGAACGACTTACGCGCGTTAATATATTTGAACCTTGACGTTTTCCTTCATAGTGGATTAATCCAATCGAATCATCCTCGCTCAAGCCATAAATTAATATCGTTTGCGATTCTAGATTGACTCTGTGCCGGCAAGTTATTAAAACTTTACTAGGTTCAGGAATCATTTCGAGGAAATGTCCAAGTTCTTCATCATTCGCTATAGTTTCAAAATTATCAAGTACCAACAGAAATTTACCTGTTCGTAAGAAAGACAGTAAATTTTTACGTTTTTCTTCTACTGCCAATTTAAGAAGATCTAGTTGGCCAAAAGTTCTAGCAATTAGATTAAGCAAATTGTCAAATGTCAAAAGGTTATCTTTTGCTGACATCCAAACAATTCCTTCAAAGATACCTTTATTAAAAATGTCATAAGATGCTTCAAGCGCTATAGCTGTTTTACCTATTCCTCCAATACCAGTTATTGCAATTATTGGCATTCGTCCTTGTAATGAACTCAAAACCTCTTCCAACTTTTTGATACGACCAATAAATTCGCGTCTCGGAGGTAAATTGTGTCGCATTACAAATTTCTCAACTGCATCTACACTTTGTTGTTCACCTAAATCAACTAAACGTTGCTTTGTTTGTTCAAGATTTTCTTTAGTTTCACCTATAGCAAGAATAATATGTGGAGGGCAGTCCATACCATATTTTGCAGCCGTTTCTTCATAGCGATGAAGGTTATGAGAATGGATTTGTAATAATTTTTTTAGATGTTCAGTCTCACTCTTATCTGGTGTCATATCTTCCATCCCCTGGAACAAAATAAGATCTATCTGTTTCCAATATAAAGAGCCGCCCAACATGTAGCTGAACGGCGACACCCCAAGCACAAGAACACACATTCCCCGTTGATGGTGGGCGTCGTCTGTTCCAGCGAAAGTTCAAGGAAAGCGGTCTATGGAAAAAACGGCTGCTTCTGCTTACCTGCGATCCGGTTGTAAGCCGATTTTGTCCAAAACTAGGAAGCGCAACCAAACCTTTTAAAAGGCAAAATAAGATGCGCATAGCTGGAAAATAGCGATGAGCTAAACGCATCCCTTCCCGTCGTGCGGGCCAAACGGCAAAGAGCATCATGCCGCCAGTTTGCACCAGCGCACTTGACCCTGTCATCCGTCATTTAGACCACTCGTTCTGCTTGACCACGATTTTACAATATTTATTTCCTAAATTAAGTTAACGGGAAATTTTTATTATAATACGCTTCTACTGCTGCCAAGTAAGCACTCTTGCGCCCTGTGTATCTGGTGTCTTACCCCCTTGCGTCCTAAGCAACTATACGACGCTTCCGCGCATATAGGCAAAATCGCTGATACCACCGCGTTGGCCTAAGAACTCGCCGCAACCGGTTTCTGAGAAGGCATACACTTTGCTAGATGATGTATGGTAATAGCATAGCACGATTGTAAGCTTACGTCAATAGGAATTTTTTGACCAATTGATTACGAAATTGAAATTTGTGGTTATATATATTGGAGGTGAAAAGCGTTGCGTGGTTGCGTGGTAGTGTCATCCAGACCACGCAACCCCACGACCACACAACGTGTAACTAGTTTTGCCCTAACTCGTTGCACGGCTATGTAGAACTGACCATTAACTCGACGCGCTGGCATAGCGCCGCAACCCCAGATGAAACAACCCCGACGCGCCGACAAAGAGCGCCAGCGCCAACACTACCCCGCCGGCAAAGAAGGGCCAGGTGACACTGCTGGTGAGCGCCTGCGCCGGCAGCGTCGTCATCAAGCCCACCGGCAGCACCCAGGTGAGCAGCAGCCCCGTCAACCCCAGCAGCAGACTATAGAGCATCGTCACGCTGACCAGCAGCGCCAGCAGAAAGGCGGCGACCTGTGACCAGGCCAGACTTTGCTCCAACTGGCGAATGGCGGTTGTCAACACGGCCAACGCCACCAGCAGATCAAAGCCGGCCAGCAGCCGCCAGCGGTGAATGCTGACCAGAAACTGGGTGTTGACCGGGCGCAAGAGCATAAAATCAAAGCGCCCTTCCCTGATCGCACCGCCCATGCCGGCCAGCGCATCCAGACTCGGCTCGATAAAGAGATGGCGCACCGCTTCCAGGGTCAGGTAGACGCCCAGCAGCGCCAACGTCATGGCAAAGGTCCACCCCTCCACGCTTTCCACCTGGGCAAAGAGCACCCACAGCCCGACAATCCCCGTCCCCACGCCGAGCAGCGAGTCATAATACGCATGTTACCCTCCAATCGCCGAATAGCGGCGCAAGCCCACTCGCCACAACACCACGACGCGCTGGCGCAACAAAACCTTGGATCGCCAATGGAAGGTTTCGCAAATAACACAGAAGCTCGCATCGCGGTTCACGCAACACGCTCAATCCTTCTGCAACATTATTTCCAAAGGGTCAATGATCGCCCGCGCCCGTGCCTCTTGCGCTTTGAGGATCTCTTCATCGGGCGGCGGGGTGTCGAGGATGTGACGGAGATTATTGGCGCGCCCCTGATCGAGATGACGATATTCGGTAGTAGCGCCAGTGTCGCCTTAATAATCACGCAACCCACCATCCGGTGCAATCAACGGTGGACGGACGTAGGGCTGGGGTGGGTAGTGTTTGAAGGCTTCTTCATTCAATTCGATGCCCAAGCCGGGGGTAGTGGGCAACAGGAGATAACCCCCTTCGCGACGGAGCGGCGCTTTGACCAGATCGCGTTTGGGGCTGGCATATTCGTCACCGGGATACTCCTGGACGGCGAAGTTGTGAATGGCGGCGTCGAGGTGGACACAGGCGGCGGTCAGCACGCAACTCAGCGGGTTGTGGGGGACAACGCTCACATAGTTGGCTTCGGCCAGGGCGGCGATCTTTTTGAGGTTGGTGAGACCGCCGGCCAGCGACGGGTCGGGGCGGACAAAGGCGGCGCCCTTGTGCTTCAGCAGGTCGTGAAATTGATAGATCGTGTAGAGGCGCTCGCCCATCGCCACCGGCATGGGCAGGTTGGCGGCGACATAACCCCAGGCGTCCATGTTTTCCGGCTCAATCGGGTCTTCAAAGAAGTAGAGTTGGTAAGGGGCTAGCGCCCGCCCCACGGCAAGCGCTTCTGCCGGGGTGAGACGATTGACCACATCGATCATCACATCGACATCCGGCCCGACGGCGTCACGCACGGCGGCAACCCGCGCTTCGGCGTTGCGGATCATGGCGGTATAGTTCATGTTTTCCAGGCCGCGACCAGAATTCAAGTCACCGGCGCCAAAGTCACCAAAGGGGTAGAGGCGCACGGCGGTAAAGCCTGCTTCAACGCAGGCTCTGGCTTCGTCAGCTAAGGCTTGGGGCGTGTTGCCCTGAAGATGGGTATAGAGGCGAATCTTCTCGCGCGTCGGCCCGCCCAGCAGTTCATAGACCGGCTGGCCCAGGCTCTTGCCCTTAATGTCCCAGAGCGCCATGTCCAGCGCGCCAATCGCCGCCATCACATCGGCCCCGCCGCGAAAGAGACAGCGCCGGAAGAGATGCTGCCAATGGCGCTCAATCCACAACGGGTTCTGGCCGATCAGATATTCAGCGCAATATTGTACCCCGGCCATGGGCAGATAAGGCGTGCCGCCGGTGCCGCTGGCCGGGTGGAGTTCGCCGATGCCGGTGATGCCTTCGTCGGTCTCGACTTTGACATACATGAAGCGGTGGACGTGGATGGTCTCGACTTTGGTGATTTTCATGGTAAGCTCGCGTGATCGTGGTAACGTGAAACTTGCTTTATGTTTGATCTTGACGGTACTCTTCAAAAAATGCACAATGGTGCTATCATACTCCGGTTTATGATGTGCGTCAAACGATTTTTGTGCGGCAGTGAGTATTTATTGATTACATTAACATGGTATATAATACGCCAAGATGAGCATTCGATTTACCTGGGATCGACAGAAGGCCACGCGCAATCGTAAAGAGCACGAAGACGTGACCTTTGAAGAAGCAGCGACTGTCTTTCGTGATCCCTTTGCTTATATTTTTGATGACGATAAGCATTCCGACAAAGAGTATCGTGAACTCATCATTGGTTTTTCCCAGCGGAACCGGTTATTGATTGTTTCCTTTACTGAACGCAGTGGTATGATTCGGATTATTAGCGCCCGCAAAGCGAACGCCAAAGAGCGAAGAGATTATGAACAAGCCAGACGGTAAGAACATAACCAGCGAACAGGATGAGCTGCAAGCCCATTACGATTTTGATTACAGCAAAGCCAAACCGAATCGTTTTGCGGAACAGCTAACCCAAGATAACTTGATGGTGGTGTTGGATCCGGATGTAGCAGCAGTTTTTCCTACCTCAGAAGCGGTTAATGAGACGTTGCGCGCCTTGGCGGCTGCGCTACAAAATTTACCGAATGTACAATCACCCAAACGTCGTAAACGGCGGGCGACGAAAGCTGCGGCATAATCAGACAATCATAGTGGCAACAACTCCCGCAACGCAATCATCGCCTTGCTCCGGTCATTGATGCCAATCTTGCTGTAGATGCTACTTGTGTAGTTCTTGACCGTCCCCAACGACAAAAAGGTCTTATCAGCGATCTCCCTGGCGTTGAGACCCAAGACCAGCCGCCGCGCGATCTCCACTTCCCGCTCTGATAACGCTAGCTCTTTGCGTAGCGCCGCCTGCTCCGTTGCCGGCGGCTGGTGTTGACGGATGTTGCGCGCCAGTTTGTGCGCCACCCGCCCGGTCAGAAGCAGATTCCCCGACAGCGCTTCATAGATCGACTCGATCAGCCGCTTGCCGCCAATGTCTTTGAGCAGATAACCCGCTGCGCCGTAATGGAGCGCGTCGATGATAAAGTCGTCATCGTCAAAGGTGGTGAGGATTAACACCGTCAGTTCGGGGAAGCGCGCCTTGATCTGCTGCGTCGCGGTCACGCCCCCCATGCCGGGCATCCGAATATCCATCAACAGCACATGGGGAAAGGTTGGGGAAGGGGCCGTGTGCAAGGCGGTCAACTGTGCCAGCGCCTCTTCCCCGGAACCGGCAGTGGCGACCACGGCAAAGTCGGCGTGGGTGCTCAAGAGCGCTTTGAGACCGGCAATCAGCGCCGGTCTTGCAGTTGCTCGCGCACCGCGTCGAGCAGCGTCATGGCTTCCGCCGGGCGCGTTGACTGGAGCAGGGCCACCCCTTCCAACGAGACAATGGCGGAGGTTAGCGTATGACCAATCGTGTCGTGCAACGTTTCCGCCAGCCGATTGCGTTCGCGCAACTGCGTCATCTTTGCGGCCAGTGCAGCTTGTGACTGGAGCCGCTGGTTGAGCGCCAAAATCGCCTGCCGTTGACCGATCAACAAGCGCACGCCGACCAAAGCACAGGGGAAAAGCGAAACGCTCATCTACAGAAAGTGTGAGGTTTCGACCCGCCACACCTGTCAGGTTTCCAAAACCTGACAGGTGTTCACATTTTCCGTAGATGAGCCAAGCGAAAAATTAGCGAAAGCAGGGTCATGAGACCCCAAAGCAATTTGTTACGCATCTTTACCTCACGATCATTGGATTAGCGAGACCATGAAAGCAGCCTATAACTGTTTGTGGTCATATGATAAGTGGCGGTCGTCATGCGCTTAGCCGGTCACGGACCGGCTAAGAACAGACTGAAGTTGGGCGGACGGGAGGACAGAATGCTTGCGCGCCGGGATGAGCGTAAGCGCATCGAAAAACGCTTTTGACGTTTGCTGTTATTTGCTGTACACTTATAAGGTATAATTCTCGTACTCAACCAACCAAGGTAGGCGGTATGCCAACGATTGTGTCATCGCCCAGTAGCTGCTGGCGAAATTACACAAGTTGTGCGATACCGGCCCAATATAGGAGGTGTAGCCTTGCAAGCCTTTAGTTATGTCGCTGCCCAAAGTGTCGATGAAGTTGTCAAACTTTTGGCTGAAAAAGGGGACATGGCCCGTGTCATGAGCGGAGGAACTGATCTCTTGGTCGCCCTGCGCGAAGGGCGGCGCAAAGCCGATGTGGTGATCGATGTCAAGCGCTTGCCGGAGACCACGGCCATGAGCTATGACGCCCAGGGGTTGACGCTCGGTTCCGCCGTCGCTTGTCACCGCATGTATGATGACAAAGCGCTGAGCAAAGCCTATCCGGGCCTGATCGATTCCGCCAGCCTCATCGGCGGCGTGCAGATTCAGGGGCGCGCCAGCATGGGCGGCAACCTGTGCAACGCCTCGCCGGCGGCTGATTCGATTCCGGCGCTCATCGTCCATTCGGCGCTCTGCAATATTGCCGGCCCCAATGGGCGCCGCCAATTGCCGGTCGAAGATTTCTGTGTCGCCCCTGGCCGCAACGCGTTGCAAGCCGGCGAATTTCTCGTCTCGCTCCAAATTCCGGCGCCCAAGCCTGGTTTTGGCGCTGCTTATTTACGCTTTATTCCCCGCAATGAAATGGATATTGCCGTGGTTGGCGCCGGCGCGTCTGTCCAACTGGATGCGAGCCGCACCAAGATTGTCAGCGCCCGCATTGCGCTCGGCGCGGTCGCCCCGAAGCCGCTCTTTGTCGCCGCCGCCGGTGATTCGCTGGCCGGTAAGACCATTAGCGACGAAGCGATTGCCGAAGCAGCCCGCATTGCCCAAGCCGCTGCCACGCCGATTACCGATATGCGCGGCACGGCTGAATATCGCAAGCACTTGTCGGCCGTTTTGACCCGCCGTGCGTTGCAAAAGGCCATTGAGCGCGCCAAAGCGAGCTAAACCCCTCCCTAACCCTCCCCTGATAAGGGGAGGGAACTGTTCCTCCCCTTATCAGGCTTCGACGTGAGCCGGTTGCCTTCTAGGCGCGAACGGGGAGGTTAGGTGGGGGTGGTGAACCCCATGATTAGACGAAAACCGGCGGTCGTCGCCATTGGCGAACGGGCTTGGTCGATTTTGAGCAAGCGCGGCAGCCCGCCCAAAGCGATTTGAATGGAGAAATAGCACAATGTCAAGCAAGGTGATTGTCGAAACGACCCTGAATGGGCAACCGCAAACCTTTTTGTGTGAACCGCGCCAGAGCTTGCTGGAAGTGCTGCGCGATACGTTGATGTTAACCGGCGCCAAGGAAGGTTGCAACAACGGCAACTGTGGCGCTTGTAATGTGATTATGAATGGCGTGTTGGTCAACTCCTGTCTGGTGCTGGCCGTCGAAGCCAACGGCGCCACCATCACCAGTGTAGAGGGACTGGCGACCAGCGGCAAATTGCACCCGCTGCAACAGAAGTTCCTGGAACATGCTGCGCTCCAATGCGGTATCTGCACCCCTGGCTTCCTGGTCTCGGCCAAGGCGCTGCTGGACAAAAACCCCGACCCGACCGAAGAAGAAGTGCGCCTATGGCTCTCCGGCAATCTCTGCCGCTGCACCGGCTATGACAAGATCATCCGCGCCGTCCTCGATGCCGCGGATAGCATTGAACTGGAATCAGTCGCCCGGTAAAGGTAGACAGGTAGATAGGTAAACAGGTAGACAGGTACACACGTACATAGGAAATAAGACGTATCTACCTGTCTACCTGTTTACCTGTCTACCTGTTTACCTGTCTACCTGTCTACCTGTCTACCTACTATGCAACACCAAGTCTGGATCCCATCCCTCCATCGCGACCTGACCGACGGCGCCGAAGTTGTCACCGTGGACGGGGAGACGGTGGGCGAAGTGGTCGCCCAATTAGAAGCGCGCTTCCCCGGTATGGCAGCGCGTCTCTGTCAGGATGGGCGCATTCGCCCTTATATTGCTGTCTTCATCGACAACGAAGTGACCCGGCGCGGCCTGCGCCAACGGCTCACCAAGCCCAGCGAAATTCATTTTATCCCGTCGTTGAGCGGCGGTTGATCATTGGGTGATTGGGTGATGCGGTGATTGAGCTTGTCGAAATCACCGCATCACCCAATCACCCAATATCCACCTCACCGAATCAACTCCCACGCCAAATGTTGAATCTCCGGTAAAATCAGTTTTTCGACGGCCAGGCGCACCGCGTCCGGCGAGCCGGGGGTGCTGAAGATCACTTTGTTGCGATAAACGCCGGCGGTGGCGCGGCTGAGCATGGCGGCGGCGCCCACCTGGTCATAGCTCAACATGCGAAAGATTTCGCCAAAACCGGGCAGCGTCTTTTCCAGCTTGCGGCTGATGACATCATAGGTGCGGTCGCGTTGGCTGATGCCGGTGCCGCCGTTGAAGATGATCAGTCGCGCTTCGCTCTTGGCAAATTCCTCTAAGGCTTCCTCCACCTGTACCGGCTCATCCTTGACAATGCGATGACCCACCACGCGATGACCGGCGGCTTCGGCCAGCGTGCGAATGATCTGGCCGCTGGTGTCAGTTGCCGGCGTGCGCGTATCGCTGACGGTGACAATGGCAATGGGGACGCTGCCCTGACTCTCGGCTTTGTGTCGATGTTCTTCTGCGCTCATTAATAGAGATCCTCCTGTGCATTAAAGGCCAGTGATTGACGGGGCGCCGGCAGATAACCGATCTGGGTGGCGCCGGTATTGCACGTAACCTGATTGTAGAAAAGACCATCGCGTGCTTCCACCCCAATCGTCACCACCGGCGGCTGTTTGGGTTCCATCGGTGTATCCAGGTAATTTAAATAAATGTCGCCATTACGGTAGAGAACGATCTGGAAAGAGACGCGGTACTCAGGCACCACCCCCGCCGTCGGAACATTATCAAACTCAACCACAAAGCGATCCGCTGCCGGCTGGAAGGTCGAGACGCGCGCGCCACTGCCACCGGGGTTGAGATCGGCCCACCAGCCGTAGATCGCTTGCGCCGGCTGCGCCAGGTTGGGCATACAACGGTTCGGCAAAGACTCACTCACAACATTATCGGGGAAACTGACAAAACCTTCGGAGGAGATACGAGCCGTTGTATAGGCGCGGTTGCGCAGGGTGAAAGTAAAGGGTAAGGTGATCGCAATATTGGCACTGTCCGCCATACCGTGGGTTATGCGATCTTGTGCCGTGGCGGGCATCTCCCATTGAAATTCTGTTGAAGTAACCAATTTCGGCGTCCCCTGGCAAAGTTGGACGCCTGTACATTGCCGGCATTGAGCTGATCGATGCGCAAAGTCGCTACATAACTCCCGGTGATCAGGTGGGTCGGCGTGATGGTCAGCGAGACATAACTCGGTTGCCCATAGATGGCGCTCCCGGATAGCATTGTGGTGTTGGTCGCCGGTGTTGTGTTGTTAATGCGCACCCATTCCTGGCTGTTGAGCAAGGTGGCCCGCCACTGCAGCGGTTGTAAGCTGGGATTGTCCAGCCGCAAGCTGGCATTATAGGGCGCCGTCGCCGGTGTGGTGCGCTTGAAAAAGCTTTTGGTCGAGAGTTCCAGGCGACCGGGCAGCACGGTGCGCAAGGCCGTGTGAATATCCAAACGACCACTGCCCACCAACGTCGCGCTTTCGCTCAAGGGGGTCGTTGTATTGCGCAACAACTGGCGAATCTGTTCCGCGGTGTAATCGGGTCGCACGCTTTTGATCAACGCCGCCGCGCCACTGACAATCGCCGCCGCCATGCTAGTGCCTTCGGACGTGCAATAGTCACTCTGGGCGATCACCGCCGCTTTGTCGCGACATTTGACGCCGCCCGGCCAGGTGCTGAGGATCGACAACACGCGTTCGCCGCCCGGCGCCGCCAGTTCGACTTGGCTGCCGGCGTTGCTATAGGTGGCATGTTTGTCATTATAGTTGGTGGCGGCGACGGCAATCACTTCATTATAAGCCGCCGGCCAACTGACGGGCGAGGGGTAGAAGTTCCCGGCGGCGGCCACCAGCAGCGCCCCTTTGCTGTAAGCATATTTGACGGCGGCTTCCATCGTTGGATTGGGCGCCGAAGATTCCAGGCTGAGATTGATAATAGTGGCGCCACTGTCGGCCGCTTCCCGAATCGCTTTAGAAACATTGCTGATGGTGCCGCTGCCCTGACTGTTCAACACTTTGCGCGCGTCAATGCGCACTTTGGGCGCCACCCCGGCAATGCCGCCGGCATTATTGGCCACCGCGCCCAGCAGGCCGGCGACATGGGTGCCATGCCCATAATCATCGACCGGCGGTGCGCCGGGGGCCAGATAGTTATAACCGGTCATCAGCCGTCCGCGAAATTCGGGGTGGTTGACATCAATGCCACTGTCCACAATGGCGACCTGCACGGTGTCTAGGTTGCCGGCAAAGCCTTCGGCATCATAGGCCAACGACCAAGCGCGGCTGGCGTTGATCCGTTGTAGATACCACTGATCGGCTTCATAACGAGGGTCATTGATCGGAAAGGGCTGTTCGGGTTCGGCAATGGCAACATCCGCACTTTCTGCGCTCGTCTCTTCTGTTCTAGGGGTGGCGGCAAAGACCAGCCAGTTGGGGGTCACAAAAGCGACGTCGGGCGCCTGAAGCAGTTGCTCCATCACTGCCCATTCCTGCCCTTCCGGCACCGCCAGCAGATAGCCATTGATCCCGTTATCGCCAGTGGCGCCATCCAGCCCGCGCAAGTCTAATCGTTCTACGGCTTCGGCGCCCAAGGTGGCGAGGTCGGTTGTGACTGAACGCATCCCCCCTTCGCCATGAAAGCCGACCAGTAATTCACCAGGGGCAAAAGGAACATTCCGGTAGGGTTCCAGGCCGCCGGGCAATTGCCAGATCAAGTGGTCAGCCGTCGGCTCGGCTTGGGCCTGGCTGGGCAAGGCAGTCCGCAAGCCCCAAGCCAACCCGGCGACGGTGACCAACAGCACCCACATGGATGTACGCCACCAGGACGCTGCCCTGTGTGCTGATGACGGTTGGCGGCTGTTATCCGGCCCACGTATTGCTCGCCGCCAGATACGCAAGCCTTGTAATCTATTCATAAAAACTCCGTTGGGTAAAGATATACTAAATGCTGCATTTATGTGTCAAACGTTTGACGCATTTCGGCATCTAATTGTTCATAAAATGTGACCATAAAGGCATGACGTTGCTCACCGATCTGTCTGGCGGTGGGGGTGTGTAAGGTTGCCAGCAGTCGTTGTAATTTATAGACAAATTCGTGAACGGGGGTGTAATCAGAACCGCCCGGTTTGGCTGTTGCCGGCGGCGCCGCCGAAGATGGCGCTGTCCATAGGCGGTTGCCGTGCGCGCCGGCAAAGGCAAAGGCGCGCGCCACGCCGATAGCGCCGATGCTGTCCAGTTTGTCGGCATCATACAGGCACTGGGCTTCCAGCGTTTGGGGCTGCAACGATTGGTCGCGAAAACGATGAGCCGCTATACAATGAACGACATTTTCTATACGTTTTGACGCCATGCCGCGTTGCGTTAAGTATTGCCGGGCAAAATCGGCAGCGGCCAGATGATGGGCAGCCCGCGCGGTAGAATGAAGAACGGTGGCATGAAGAGCAGCCGGCACATCATGGAGCAGAGCCGCCAATAGCACAACTTCTTCATCAGCTCCTTCTGCACGCGCAATCTGCACCGCCAAATGAGCCACCCGCTGTACATGATCAAAATCATGGGCGGCGTCACCCTGCTGGTAGAGTTGCTTTGCCTGGCTCTCGCTTAGAAAAACGCTATCCAGTTGTCCTCGCTTATGCACAGTCTTTTTCCGTTCCTTGTAATGCTCTTATCACTTTAGAAAGTATACTGAACAATGTTTGCTTTCTCTAAATTTTAAGCATGCAGCGTAGCCACTTCGCTCTTGCTCCGCTCGTAGCCGGACCGAACGGTGATTATCCACCAAAGAAAAACTCACCGTCGGTCGTCCATAGCCTACCACAAGCGCAGTAGAGCAAAGCACAGGCCAAACGATGAGTGCGCATCCAACCTTTATCCTATTTTTTGAACCATGCCCTGCTACGGCGTCTGCTGCACCGTTGGCGTTTCCGGCGGCACGGCTGCCGACAAGGGGGCGGTCTGCCGCTTATAGGTCAACCACAAAAGGCCGCCAGGTAGACTAACGGCATAACCGATCAATTGTTGAATCAGGCCCACCGTTTTCCCCAGGGCAAAGCCGGCGCCCATCAACTGAAAAAGGCCGGCAAAGGTGAGTTGACGCACCCCCAGCCCCCCCGGCGCCAGCGGCAAGACCACCAGCGCAAAGACAATAATCGGGTTGATCGCCAATACTTCCCACAGCGAGATCGCCTGTGGCGTAACGGCGCGGGCAATCAACCAGATGTTAATACTGGTCAGAATCACGATCAGCGCGCTGCCCAACGCTGTCCAGAGCAGGGCGCCGGGGTGCGCCCGGTAGACATGAAAGGCAACCGCCAGCTTCTGCCAGATCGGCAGCGTGCGCGCAGCGAGGGGCAGCCGCGCCAGAAGTCGCTCAAACCACTGCTTGAGTGTATGGCTCAAGAGCGCGGTGATCATCACCAGCAGGAGCAAGGTCACGCCGCTGCTGCCCAGCGCCGCCACGCGCAAGAAGAGTAAGCTCTCCGCCTCAAATGCTTGACCATTGGGGCGACCGAGGAGCAACATGCTGACCGCCGCCACCGCCGCCGCCAACATAAAGACCATGAGGCCGATAAAGCGGTCGATCAATACACTCGCCGCCGCATCAGCCGTGCGCCGGGTGTCATTGGCCAGCGCATAGCCGCGCATAATATCGCCGCCGACTTGGGCCGGCAAGAAATTATTAAAAAATTCCGCGATCCATTGATATTGTAGGAGCCTCGGCGTCGCCACCGGTAGGCCGGCGGCGCGTAAGAGAATGCCCCATTTGATGCCGCTGATGGCAACCGCCGACGCGTAACAGAGCAGCCCCAGGAGCAACAGACGCTTGTCGGCCTCCACGATCATGCGCCATGAGGTGGCCGGATCGTCCAGTTTGACAAAAAGATAGTAAAGCAAGCCCAGGCTGAGCGCCAGCTTGATAACCGTAGTAATTCGATTCCGCATCTATTTCCCTACAACATACTCACTCGCCTGGGAGCCGGCGCCATTGCGGCGGATCGTCTGCACATCTTGTTTTTGCGTCCAGGCCATGTTCCAGACCACATGACGATCGCGCTTCACCGCAAAATCATACCAGCCCAAGACTCGGCTCCACCCCTCTAACACGGCCAGGAGGAAGAGCACCCAGATCAAGCGCAAGACGCCCCACAGTTCTTTGAAGGCAATGCGCATGACACGGCTGTTTTGGATACTGCTCACTTTGTAACCATATTTGTGCTTCAGATAGAGATGCCCGGCATGGTTACGCCGTCGCTGGCGCACAAAATCAGTGATCGTTGTCGGACCGACGTTATAGACTACAGCGTCGGGGGCATATTTGACCGACAACCCCAGCTTGATCACCAGCGCTTCGACAAAGGCTTCATCCATTGCCACGTCGGGGGGAATGCGATCAAAGACTTTGCGGAAGGCGATCATCTCACCCAGGCGGGGAATTTCAAGGCAGAGTTCATGTTCCATGCGCAGGCGGAGGTGGCTCAACAAGCCGACAATATGTTCCGGCGTATTCACTGCCATCTTCTGCGCCCCGACCATGCCCACCTGCGGGTCGTCAAACATGCGCACCAGATGTTCTATCGCATACTCATGGGGGATGGTGTCGCCGCTCTCCAAGACACAAATTTCGCTCTGCGCTTCGGCCAGGAAGAGGTTGACGGCGCTGGTCTTGCCTTCGCGGCGCTCCTGCTCAATCAATTTGATACGCGCGTCGCGTTCGGCAAACTGGCGTACAATCGGCACCGTCTGGTCGGTGCAGGCGCTGGCGACGACAATGATCTCAGCGATCTCGACCCGGTGGAGATGTTGGTCGAGCAACGCTTCCAATAAGTGGGCAATGTTTTCCTCTTCATTATAAGCGGTGACGCCCACGCTACAGACTAAGCTTTCCCCCATAAGGTTTCCATTTTGGATTTTGGCGCTGGCGTTGATTGGTTCGTGCGGTGGTTGAGCTTGTCGAAACCACCGCACGAACCAATCAACGCCAGTGCTGTTAAAATTAAGAATTGATCAAACGCACCACCGTCACCCCATCGCCGCCTTCGCCTTGGTCGCCGGAGCGGGAGTCGCGGACGAGCGGGTGGTGGCGCAGGATGTTGCGGACAGCATCGCGCATGGCGCCGGTGCCTTTGCCGTGGATGATGCGCACCCAGGGCAAGCGCGCCATATAGGCATTGTTCAAATAACCTTCCACCTGGCCTTGAAAGCGGACGCCGGCGGCTTCAACCGTAGTGGCAGGGGCGGCTTTCTGGCGCAGTTCCAACCGTTTGAGCGGCAGCTTGAGTCGGAAGTTGCCCAGTTGCACATCGGCGTCACCCATACGTTCGTTGATGGCGCGCACTTCGCCGCTGGCTTGTAGGCTGGCAACCCACACCCGATCCCCGACTTCAATCGGGCCGGTCAGGCGATCCTGCCCTTCGCCGGGGATGATCACATCGCGATTGATCTCCTGATCCGACGGGTTGCGCCGGGCCAGTTCTTTGGCGGCGCGGGCCAGGAATTCGTCATGGGTGCCGGCGCCGGGGACAGCGCCACGGGCCATCTGGCGACGCAGTTGTTCGATCTCGCCCCGCACTTGCTCTAACTCGGTCGTCATGATCTGGCGCGTCTCGGCGATGACGGCGCGGCGTGCTTCTTCGATCTTGGCGAGTTGATAGCGCAGGTCGCGTTCCAGTAGCTGCGCTTGCCGTTCGCGATCCTTAGCGCGTCCCTCCGCCGCCAGCGATTCGCGCTTGGCCCGGCGAATCTCATCGAGCAGTGAGTCGGCTTCCAACGTGTCGGGGCGGACAATGCTCTCGGCCTTTTCCACAATCACCGGGTTGAGACCCAGGCGACGGGCAATGGTCAAGGCGTTGGAGCGG
This sequence comes from Caldilinea sp. CFX5, assembly GCA_021405325.1. The sequence goes on from QWII01000039.1 coordinate 21,302, forward strand.
CCCGGCAGACCAATGCTCAGTTCATAGGTGGGACTGAGCGTTTCCACATCAAACTCGACCGAGGCGTTGCGCACCCCCGGCGTGCTATGGGCGTAGAGCTTCAGGTCGCTATAGTGGGTGGTGGCAAAGGCGGTGATGCTGCGGTCGCGCAGATTGTCGAGCAGCGCCATCGCCAGCGCCGAGCCTTCGTCCGGGTCGGTGCCGGCGCCTAACTCGTCAAAGAGCACCAGGCTCGATGGGTCGGCTTCCTCTAAAATTCGGATGATGTTGGTCATGTGGCTGCTAAAGGTGCTGAGGCTCTGTTCGATGCTCTGTTCGTCGCCAATGTCAGCGTAGACCCCTTCAAAGACCGAAAGCTTGCTGCCCGGCTCCACCGGAATCATCAAGCCGGCCTGCGCCATCAACACCAGCAAGCCGACGGTCTTCAACGTCACCGTCTTGCCGCCCGTATTCGGCCCGGTGATGACGATGATGTAGGTCTCATCATCCAGGTAGACATCAATCGGCACGACGGTCTGTTGGTTAAGCAGTGGATGGCGCGCCCGGTGCAGGTCGATGACCGAGCCGGGGTGCAACGATTCGTCCGTCGCGTCGTTAACCGTACCATCACCATTGGTTGCATTTTTGGAGTGTAGCTTGGGCTTGATCTGGCGGAAGGGCACCACTTCAGGCGCCGACGCTTCCAACGCATAGCCATATTTGGCTTTGGCAAAGGTAAAGTCGAGTTCGGCCAGAATCTGGCCGTTGCGCCGGATATAGACCACCTCGTCGGCCACCAGTTCGGTCAGCTCGGTGAGGATGCGGCGCACCTCTTTTTCTTCCTGCAATTCGAGTTCGCGCACGGCGTTGTTCTGCTGCACCACCCGGAGCGGCTCAATAAACAAAGTAGCGCCGCTGGCCGATTGGTCGTGGACGATGCCGTCAATGTTGCCCTTGTATTCGGCGCGTACGGGAATGACATAACGTCCCTGGCGCTGGGTGACCAGCGCCTCTTGCAGATACGGTTTGACTTCGCTGGTCTGCACCAGGCGATCCAACGTCGTCAGCAGGCGATCCTGGGCGATGCGCAATTCGCTGCGGATGCGGGCCAGGGCGTCGCTGGCGCCATCGACCACTTCCCCGCGCTCGTTGATGCAGCGGCTGATCTCGGCCACCACGTTGTCGCATGGCTCAATATTCTGCGCCATCTCGGCCAACAGGGGAAAGTTGCTCTCCAGCCGCATCAAGGTATTGCGCAGGTGGCGGGCGCGTTGCAAGGTGTGCCTGATCTCGACAAACTCCGGGGCAAAGATCAAGGCGCCTCGTTCGGCTTTGTCCAGTTGCAAGCTCAAATCCTTGACGCCGCCAAAGCCGATGTCGCTCTTTTGCTCCAAGAGCTTGTGCGCCTCGGCGGTCTGCGCGAGAGACATGCGCACTGTCACCAAATCGTCGCTGGGCAGCAGGGCATAGGCCAGGTCGGCGCCACCACTAAAGGCGCAATGCTCGGCCAGCCGCTTGAGAATCTTATCAAATTCGAGAACGCGCAGGGCATGGGGATTCATGGTCGGTTTTTGTCAATACTCATGCTAAAAATAACGATAATTATTGGTGTGTTGCGTGTTGCGTGTTGCGTGTTGCGTGATCGTCAGCACACAAACCGAAGCACTGGGTACCCTTGATCTTCCACCAAACAGTGTAATGCTTTGTTGATCATATCACAGATTAGCGTAACTTCCATAAAAATTTGATTGCAATCTGCTCAATCGATCGATAACCGGTTCACGCAACACGCAACACGCAGCACGACTTCATTTCTCCATCGCGTAGCCCAATTGCCGTAACATACCGGCCCGTGTGCGCCACTTTTCCCAAACTTTGACCCAGAGTTCCAGGTAGACGCGGGTGCCGACCAGCTCTTCGATGGCGGGACGGGCGGCCTGGCCGATGGCTTTGATCATGCGACCGCCTTCGCCCAGGACAATCGGTTTCTGGCTCTGACGCTCGACGTAAATGACGGCGGAGATGTAGGTCATCTTTTCGTTGCGTTCGCTAAATTCATCGACCTCAACGGCGATGCCGTGCGGCACCTCCTGGTCGAGCAGGTGGAGCGCTTGTTCGCGGATCAGTTCGGCCACGATAAAGCGGGTCTGCATGTCAGTGACTTGATCTTCAGGGTAGTAGCGCGGCCCCAGCGGGAGTTGTTCACGCAGCGTTGCCAACAATTCATCAATGCCGGCGCCGGTTTGTGCGCTGAAAGTGAGCGCGCTGATTGGTTGATCGGGGGCAGCGGGCGGTTGATACCAGGTGAGGAGTTGCCGATAGGCGTCGATGCGTGCGGCAGTCGCTGTCGCATCGCCTGACCAGCGGTCATATTGGTTTAACCCCAACAACAGGGGCGGCAACGGTTCGTGGCTGTGCAACTCTTGCAACAACCCGGCAATGGCCCGGTCTTCTTCGGTGGGGGGGACGTTGATGTCCACCAACCATAGCACCAGATCGGCGTTGCGAATTGTCTCTGCCGCCACCGCGACCATGTACTCGCCCAGTTTGTGTTTGGGTTTATGAATGCCGGGTGTATCTAAAAACATAATCTGGGCGCGCTCTTCGGTGAGAATGCCCAGCAACTGTTCACGGGTGGTCTGCGGCTTGGGGCTGGTGATCGCCAGTTTTTGCCCCAGCAGCCGGTTCAATAAGGTTGACTTGCCGACGTTAGGCCGCCCAATGACGGCAACAAAGCCGCTGCGATGGTCGGCCGGGAGATCAGTGGAAGGCTCAAGCGAGCTGATGATGGTATCCATAGGACACCTATCATACACGGAAATTGGTCGCGGACCAAGTGTTCAAGGGTACAATAGGTGAATTGCCGCTTTGTTATGCTATAATGGTCATGCAGGCACGGCGGCAGCCATGATTTTGAGGTGAAAAGTACATTTATGCAAAAACTACCGATTGGCATCCAACATTTTGATCGGATCCGCGAACAGAACTTTGTCTATGTGGACAAGACCGAGCAGATCTATACCTTGATCAACACGGGTACCTTTGTCTTTCTCTCGCGCCCGCGCCGCTTTGGCAAGTCGGTGTTGATCACAACGCTGCAACATCTGTTTTTGGGGCATAAACAGCTCTTTCAGGGCTTGTGGATCGAAGACAAGATCGACTGGCAGCCGCGCCCGGTGCTGCTCATCAACTTTAATGATCTGAGCTATCAAGAAAAGAGCTTGTCTGATGCACTAGATGAACACATGGATAGTCTTGCCGCTGAACACGGTTTGCAACTGTCAGAAACCGGTTATAAGCGCAAGTTTCAAGAGTTAATTGTGCGTCTTTCTGAACAGCAAAAATTGATCCTCTTGATTGATGAATACGATAAACCCATCACAGATCTGCTGGAAAATGAAGAAAAGGTCGCTGAACACGTCAAGGTACTCAGGGATTTCTATGCAGTCCTCAAAGCGACCGCCGCCAGCCACATCCAGTGGTCGTTGATCACTGGCGTCTCGAAATATGGCAAGATTTCGCTCTTCTCGGCGTTGAACAATCTGCTAGACATCACTCTGGATCGCCGCTTTGCCACGTTGGTCGGTTATACCCAGGCCGAACTGGAACACTATTTTAGCGACCGCCTTGATGCCCTGGCCGAACAATTTGCCGTCAGCCGGGCCGAGATTCTGGCCGCCACCCGGCGTTGGTATAATGGCTATTCCTGGGATGGCAAGCAGACGTTGTACGTGCCTTTTTCGACGCTGGTCTTTTTGGAGCAACAGACCTTTGACAATCACTGGTTTTCGACGGCAACGCCCAGTTTCCTGCTCAAGCTCTTCCGCCAGAACCAACTGCCGGCCTACCTGTTAGAGCGTTTGCGCGGTGATAACACGGTGCTTGAAAGTGCTGATGTCAACAATATCAATCTAATTTCTTTGCTCTTCCAAACCGGCTATCTTACCATCAAACAGGTTCACCCCTCCCTGCAAGGACAGCGCTATGACCTGGGCTACCCCAACTACGAAGTGGCGCAAGCGTTCCAGAAATATCTGCTGGCGGATTATCTTAGAACCCCGACGCCGCTGGTTGGCGGTGCGTGGCTGGTTGACCTGGAGGAAGCGCTCAACCGGGCGGATCTGCCCCGCTTTATCACCATTCTCAACGCCGCCTTTGCCGGCATCCCCTACACCCTCTTCTTGCCGGACGAAGCTTATTATCACTCGATTCTCTACCTCTTTTTGAAGCTGCTCGGCTTTGCCATCCTGGCCGAACCGCTGACCAGCCAGGGGCGGATTGATGCGCTGCTCGAATTACCCGACAAAATCTACATTCTCGAATTCAAGATGAGCACCGCCCAAGTCGCCCTCGACCAGATCAAGAAGCGCCATTATGACCAACCCTACCAGGCCAGCGGCAAAAAGATCATCCTGGTCGGCATTGCCTTTGATAAAGAAAAGCGGGTGATTGGCGACTGGAAGAGCGAGCCGGCGTCGGCCGTAACCTGAACACAACAGCGGATGAAGGCGGGAACGGATATGTCTACTCTTGCAGACGCTTCCGAATAATCGAAGGAACATTTTGCATAATGCCCCTGCCTTTCATCGGTTTTCGCTCGGCAACCAGTCCATCCGTTCCCGCCTTTATCCGTTGTAGTGTCTTCACTTGATACACATGGGACAGGTTGAAGAGGTTTCCGGTCAACGGTTCAAGACATTCAACCGGCTGATCAACTCATCGCGTTCAATGTAACAGCTTTGCAGATGGCGCGCGCCGCTGCTGGAAAAGCCGGTGCGGCCATGCAAGACGCGCCGGTTATCGACCATATAAAGTTCACCGGCTTGCATGTGGATGCGCAGTTGGTATTGGTCGCTCTCGCGCATGGCGGCAAAGGTGAGATAGGCGTCGTAGTAGGCGTCCATCTGCTCTGCCGGGAGGAGAAAGGGCTGGACGGAATGGTTGGAATAGCGGATACCGTTGACCTCACCCAGCACATTCAGTTCAATGACCGGCCCTTCGTTTTCCAGTTCGGCAGTGGCGTCGCGGAAGTGAAAATGGAGCGGTATGCTGCTCAGCAGCTTGAACTTCTCCGGCGCGTGGGCGCGTAAATCGGCAGCGATCTTAAAGCCGTCGACCAAGGTCGAAGCGCCACCTTTGGCGTCAGCAACCAGAAAGTGTTGCAACTGAATGGTCGGCGTGGGGTCGCGATAGGCTTCATCGGTGTGCGTCACTAGCGGCAGGTTGGTATAAGCGACCGAGTTGGCGTTTTCAATCGTCTTCACGTCAAAGACTGTCCCCCAACTGGTCGAGCGCACTTCGCCAAACTGTTTCGCCACCTCTAGTACGGTTCCCGGCGTCGTCGGCACATCGTGCAAAATTCCCAATCCATGATCGCGAAAGCCCTGCAAATAGGTGCGTTTCACAGCCTCATCCTGGAGCAATTCAGGGTAGCTGGCTGTCGGCAGGCAGTCGCCGAGACTGGCGTCCCACAAGGTCGGTTGCCAGCGCGTCCGTTGCGCCCCGTTGGTATAATCGTATTTGCGCAACCACGTCGGCGCAAAGCGGCTCTCATGTCCATCGTGCTGCCAAACAATCCGCAACTCCCCCGCCCCATTGACCTCGGCCACATCCGGTCGCACATCGCGCGGAATCGACGAACTCTCCACCACCCGATGGTTGGTCGTTTTGTGGCGCAACTGCGGACAATTATCACGCAACCAGAAATAATGAAATGTGCTCCATCGCCCATCACTCCACGCAACTTCTACCGTCCGCTCCCCAGCCGTTACTTTTTCAATCATCGCTTCCACATACCCTTCCTGTTTACCTATCTACCTGTCTACCTATCTACCGCTCACAGCTTATACGTCGGCTCTTCCTCGTCCAAAATCTCTTTCAGCGCGGCAAAATGCAGTTCGGAAAATTGCGGATATTCCAACCACTGCTCACAGGCCACCGCTGCCACGGCATCAGGAATCAACGCCAATGACTGGCGGGTCGAGAGCGCCATCACCTGCACCTGCGCCGCTCGTTCCAGATAGTAGAGTTCATCAAACGCCTCCGCCACTGACGGGCCGACCACAATCACGCCGTGGTTGCCCATAAAGAGGACGCTCTTGTTGTCGCCCAGCAGATGGGCCACCCGTTCGCCTTCCCTATCATCGAGCGCCATGCCGTTATAGTCGCGGTCATAGGCAATGCGTCCATAGAAGCGGCAGGCGTTCTGGTCGAGCATCAAAAACTCAAAATCCTGCAAACAGGCCAGTGTGGTGGTGTAGGGCATGTGCGTATGTAAAATACAGCGCGCCTGGGGCAGATGTTGGTGCAAATGGGCATGAAGATACCAGGCCGTCGGATCCGGCGCGTTCTCGCCCTGGATCGCCTGCGGATTGTCAGCATCTAACAGCAACAACTCATTGGCCCGCACCCGTGAAAAGTGCCGCCCGCGTGGGTTCAGCAAAAACTGCTTGCCATCCGCCGACACCGCCAAACTAAAATGATTCGCCGTCGCCTCGTGCATATTCAACCGCACCGCCCAGCGAAAGGCCGCGGCGAGATCAATGCGGCCCTGCGTTTCTGTGCTTACGATAGTCATTGTTTCTCCCCTGTACTTGACAGGGTGACAAGGTGAAGTAGTGAGCGACTATGTCATGCTGTCGCCTCTTCACCCAGTCACCTTGTCACCCTGTCACCTTGTCATCATTCTAATACGGCCGGAAAGCCCGGCGCGCGCAAATCGGTGCCTAGCGCGTCTTCCAGCAACTTGACCACCTGTGACGACCAGGCGCTGCCGCCATACTGCGAACGAGCGCGGATAAAGGTCTGCTCGGTCAGGCCGGCCAGGTCGAGGGGGACGCCAAAGTCGCGGCCCAGTTGCATGGCGAAGTTGAGGTCTTTGCAGGCCAGGTCCATGGTAAAGTTGATGTTGTAGCTGCCGTTGAGGATCACCTGACTCTCGGTCTCATGGACAAAGCTGTTGCCCGAACTGGCCTTAATCGCTTCAAAGGATTGGGCGAGATCGAGGCCGCCCCGTTTTGCCAACATCAACGCCTCGCCGGCAGCCACCAGATGGATAAAGGCCAGCATGTTGGTGATCACTTTGATGATGGCGGCGTTGCCGAGTTGGCCCATGTACAGCACCGGGCTGCCCATCGCTTGCAAGGCCGGCAGATGCGCTTGATAGACCGCCTCATCGCCGCCGACCAGGACGGTAATGTTGCCGGCAGCCGCCTTGTGGACGCCACCGGTGACGGGTGATTCCAGTGCGTTGACACCTTTCGCCGCCGCCAGTGCGCCCAGGCGGAGCGTCTCGTTGCGGTCGTTGGTGCTCATGTCGATCCAGGTGCCGCCTGACCGCAGACCGGTGAGAATTCCCAGGTCGCCGCTCACCACCGTGCTTACTGCTTTTGAGGAAGGCAAACAGGTGAAGACGCTCTCCACCCGTTCCGCTACGGCCTGCGGTGAATCGGCCCAGGTCGCGCCGGCGGCGAGTAGACCGGCGGCGGCATCTTTGTTGAGATCATACACCGTTAGCGCAAAACCGGCGCGCAAGAGGCTGTTCGCCAAGTGGTAGCCCAAGTTGCCCAGGCCGATAAAACCGAAGTGTTGGGTCATAGGTGTGCTTTCTTCGTCGGTGAAAACTACCAAGCTACCCTCTCCTACCCTCCCCCAGGCTAGGGGAGGAACAGTCGAGCGCACCACGGTTCCCTCCCCAAGCTGGGGAGGGGTAGGGAGGGGTTAGTAGTTACTTTTAAAATATCTCAAAGACGACCGGAAAGTCGGTCATCTCTAAATGCAGTTTGTTGCCGGTATAGGGGTGCTGCTCCGCCACGGCCTCGTTCAGTTCCACGCCTAGCCCCGGTTTCTTCGAAGGGATGATATAGCCATCCTGCCACTGGATCGGCTCCTTGAGGATTTCGGTGTAGAAGCCGCCCCAAGTGAGGATCGATTCCTGAATCAAGAAGTTGGGGCTACAGGTGCTGACCTGAATATCCGCCGCCCCGGAAATTGGCCCACAATAGAGATGGGGTGCGATCTGGGCATAGTGCGCCTCGGCCATGCTGGCGATCTTCTTGGCTTCGAGGATGCCACCAACCCGACCCAACGCCATTTGCAGGATCGACGCCGCTTTGCACTCCAACACTCGGGCAAATTCATACTTGGTGGTCAACCGCTCGCCAGTGGCAATGGGGATGGTGGTCTGCTGGGCGACGACGGCCATCTGCTCCGGCATTTCGGGGGGCGTCGGCTCCTCAAACCAGAGTGGGTCGTAGGGTTCCAGCCGCTTGGCGAGACGGATCGCGCCGGCGGGGGTCAGTTGACCGTGGGTGCCAAAGAGCAGATCGCATTTGCTGCCCACCGCCTCGCGGATCAAGCGGACAAACTTCTCGCTCAAATCCAACGCTTCCAGCGACAGTTGGCGCGGGTCAAAGGTGGAGTAGGGGCCGACGGGGTCGAACTTAATGGCGGTAAAGCCCTGTTGCACATACTTGGCTGCCCGTTCCGCCGAGAGTTCGGCGTCGTGGTAGACATCGGTCTTGTCATCGGGTTCGGTGTAGATATAGGTGTAGGAACGCAGCTTTTCATGCACCTGGCCGCCCAGCAACTCGTAGACCGGCTTGTTGAGTTCCTTGCCCACAATGTCCCAACAGGCCATTTCGATCCCGCTGAGAATGCCCAGGATCGAGGTGTCGGGGCGTTGGGTGTAGCCGCTACCGTAGATGTTGCGCCAGAGTTGCTCGATCTTGAAGGGGTCGTGACCGATGACCTTGCGGACGCAAAGGTCTTCGATCATCTTGGCGACCACATGGGGGTGAAAAGGCACCGAGTAGACTTCGCCATAGCCGACGACATTGCTATCGGTGATCAGCTTGAGAAAGATCCAATACCGGCCACCAAAGTGAGGCGGCGGGTTGCCGACGACAAAGGTTTTGACATCTGTAATTTTCATAAGCGCCTGGTTGGTATTTGACAGTAGGATGAAGCGCCATTATACTTTGTTCCACTAAATGGAACAGGTTTATTCTATGGCACAAATAGTATCTAATAAGAACGAGAGTTTGTCAAGTCTCCAACTCGTGGAGCGCGTCTTTGCTGTGTTGCAAGTCATTGGCGCAACTACGGAAGGGGCTGGCGTCACCCAGATTGCCCAGCAGACGGGCTTGCCCAAAAGCACCGTCTCGCGCATCTGCGCCACGCTGGAACAACTGGCGCTGGTGACACGCCTGCCGGGCAAAGAGGCAACCGGGCGCGGCTTCAAGATTGGCCCCGCGCTCGTCGCTCTGGTCGCCAATGTGCCACGCATCGAGAGTCTAGCGGCTATGGCCCAGCCCTATCTGCAACGCTTACAAGAGGCCATTGGTGAAACCGTGGCGCTGACCCTGCCGGAAGGCGACAACGCTTATGTGGTCAGCCAGATCACCAGCCAACAGGCCATTCAGGTGCGCGACTGGACGGGGGTTCGCATTCCCATGTATGTCCAATCGACGGGACGTGTTTTTCTGGCAGAACGCACGGACGAAGCGCTCGACCGCTATTTGACCCAGTCGTTGCTGCCCTACACCAGCAAAACCATTTGTGACCCGGCCCGGTTACGGCTGGTCCTGATGCAGGTGCGGGAACAGGGCTATGCCTGGGTAATGGAGGAGTTTGAGGAAGGGTTGACGGCGCTGGCCGCACCGGTGCGTAACGCCGCCGGCCAGGTAATTGCCGCTGTGAACGTTTTCGGCCCTGCTTTTCGCTTTCCCACCGCCGGTCGGCAGGAGGAGATTACCCAGCTGACAGTGCAAACGGCCCGACAACTTGAGGCGCAGCAACGGGGCAGCCCACAATCACCGTAGGGGCGCACCCTTGCATCACGCCCATCTGTGTGCTAAAGTGAGCGCCAACACCGTTTCCCACTCGTCACCCCAATTGCTACTTACAAGGAGTGCTGCCACTATGTCTACGCCTGTCCACTTGCCGTCTTTGCGTGTTGTCACCTTTACTGTGTTACCGCTGGTCTATCATGCTGTCTTACAGGTCACCAACGGCCGGGTGCGGATGCAGGCCAGTCAACTTTAACGCAACAGGAGCGATCAATGGACGCCAACACAAATCAACCAATGCAGGCGCTTGACCTGCGTCAGGCCGTTATCCAGATGCCGCTACAGAGTGGGGCGTTGATGCAAAAGGCGGCGACGGTTTTGGTGGAAGAGGTGGAAAAACGTACACGGTTACGCTGGTCGGTACGCTATACCGCTGCGACTGACGCAACGCCTGTGATCGCCCTGCTGCTGGCAGATCCTGAAGCCACCCTGCCGGCGGATGGTTTCCAAATCAGCACGCAGGTTGAGGCTAGTGTGGCGCAAGTTCAGATTGTAGGCAATGATGCGCGTGGTCTGTTGTTTGGGGTTGGCTATCTTTTACGCCATTTACAGATGAAAGCAGGCGCTGTCACCCTGCCACAAGCGCTCAACCGCGCAACGGCGCCGCACTATGCCTTGCGGGGTCATCAACTTGGCTATCGCGACAAAACCAATGCCTATGATGGCTGGGATCTACCGCAGTGGGATCAATACCTGCGCGAACTGGCAATCTTTGGTACAAATGCCATCGAGCTGATCCCGCCCCGCTCTGATGACCGGTTGGAGAGCGTTCATTTTCCCTTGCCGCCGCTGGAGATGATGGTCGGCATGTCACGCATCGCCGATGAGTATGGACTGGCCGTCTGGATCTGGTATCCGGCGCTGGATGAAGATTACTCCCGGCCCGAAATGATCGAGTTTGCGCTGAATGAGTGGGGCGAAATTTACCGGCGGTTGCCACGGATCGACGCCATTCTTGTCCCCGGCGGCGATCCGGGCAATACACGGCCCCGTTACCTCCTGCCCATGTTGGCGCAACAAACGACGTTGCTCAAGCAATACCACCCCAATGCACAGATGTGGATTTCAGCCCAGGGTTTTAGCCAGGAGTGGTTGGACGAATTTATCACCATTCTACAAACCGGGACGCCGGCCTGGCTCTCTGGCGTGGTCTACGGCCCGTGGTGCCACATGACGCTACGCGAATTTCGCCGACTGATCCCCGCCCAATACCCTGTGCGCCATTACCCTGACATCACCCACAGTCTCGACTGTCAATACCCGGTGCCGGAGTGGGACATTGCCTTTGCCTTGACCGAAGGGCGCGAGACCATCAACCCGCGACCACGCCAGGAGAAGATCATCTTCGACCAGATGGGCGACGCCGTGATCGGCTTTCTCACCTATTCCGAAGGCTGCAATGATGATGTCAACAAATTTATTTGGAGCGGGCTAGGCTGGGATCCCCAGACGGACGTAGTGGAGATTTTGCGCCAGTACAGCCGCTTCTTCATCGGCGCGCAACACGAGCATGATTTTACCGAGGGCTTATTGGCGTTGGAGCAGAACTGGGTTGGCCCCCTAGCCGTCAACAGCGGGGTCCACACCACCTTACAACAATTCCAGGCGCTGGAACGAGCGGCGTCACCAGCACTGCGCAAAAACTGGCGTTTCCAGATGGTGCTCTTCCGCGCCTATTACGATGGCTATGTCCGCAGCCGGCTGCTCTATGAACGTGGCTTAGAAGAACAGGCGCTTGATGTTCTACGGCAGGCGCCAACCTTGGGGGCATTCCATGCGCTGGAACGGGCGGAAACGCTGCTCAACCAGTTCGTCATCCAACCCATCGCCGGCGGCTGGCGAACACGCTTATTTCAGTTGGCTGAGGCGCTCTTTCAAAGTGTCCACATGCAATTGAGTGTCGTGCTCTACGACGCCCAGTCCGAAGTGCGTGGCGCCAGCTTGGACGGCGTAGATTACCCGCTCAATGATCGCCCCTGGCTGCTGGCCCAATTTCAACAAATTCGCACCTTGCTCGACGAAAGCGCCCGTCTGGCGGCCATTCACCGCATCGTCACCTGGACCGATCCTGGCCCCGGCGGCTATTACATCGATCTGAGCAATGCGTATGATTGCCCCTATCTGCTGGATCGCTTACCGTATGCCGACGACCCTGGTTTCTACCGCTCGCCCCATCGGCGCTTCCCCTATTGGAAAGATGCGCGCCCCTTCCGGCGCGCCTGGCGGGCCTACACCGGTTGTCTGGCTGATTTCCCCTTCCGGCTCCATTTCCCCCGGCTCGATCCCGACGCAGGCTATCAAGTGCAGGTGGTCTACTCCGACACGGAAGAAAACATCAAAGTCCGCCTGAGCGCTGTTGACAAACAAACCGGCGACGAAGTCGAAATCCACCCCTTCCAACTAAAACCCTTCCCGCCACAGCCCCAGACCTTTGCCATTCCCCGTACTGCCACCAGTCACGGCGCATTGACCCTATCGTTACAGCGCGAGCCAGGGTTAGGCGGCTTGGGCGCCGGCCATGAAATTTCCGAAATTTGGATCATAGAGACACAACAACGGATTTAGGAAGGAACGGATTTCCGCCGGGGCAAAAAACCATTCCTTCCTAAATCCGTTGTTGTGTTCCCTGCCGCCCTTGCCTCAGCTTCCCTGTTCAGCGGCGCGTTTCAAATCAGCCGCGTATTTCTCAAATTCAGGGGCGAAATCGGGTAGCGAACCGGCGATCATGGGCAACATTGCACCGGTAAAAACTTCGGACATGGTGAAGTCGGTGGAGCCGTCGCCTTTGGAAGTCAGGGTGTAGGTGCGCACGCCGCGGAACATAAAGTTGCCGTCGCTCCAGACCATGCGCTTGTCGGGGACAAATTCGCTGACCGTGAGTTTGAAGGCGCGCCCCGGGGCAATTTTGACAAAGAGCTTGATCGGCTGATCGGCGGCAATCTCGCCTTCGATGCTTTGCACGGTCGAGTTCCACGTTGGAAAGGCTTTGGCATTGGTCAACAGCGCCCAAATCCGACTGGGCGCAGCCTTGATATTGGCGCCCACGGCATATTCCAGGCGAAAGGCGCTTTTACTCTTGCTGGCGCGGCCGGTGGTAGGAATCGTTTCTGCCATAATCGTTCTTTTCCTTGGTTTGTGATTGACAATGAAGGAAGAAATAAGCAGGTGATTGGGTGATGCGGTGAGTTCGACAAGCTCACTCACCGCATCACCCAATCACCTACACACTAAATCGCCCGCATCCGGTTGTTCTTCGGTTTGTGTTCCAGTTCAGCTAACCCTAATCGTTCCATCAAGGGTGGGACATAGACGCCAAAACGCCCACGTAACCCTTTCTTCAAGCCATACCAACCGCCAACCGGGTTATCGGCTGACCGCGCCCAGGCTTCGACGGTCCCTGATGGCGCCGGCTTCTGCTCATCAGCCCCGCCTAAATCCATCCAGTCACCGTGGGCCTTGAGCATGGCGTGCAAATCCTCCAGACAACGCAGATGATAGCGCAACTCAGTCTTGCCAACCTGACAGACCAGCGCCGGCGGATTGGCGTTTTCATCACGGTACATGGTGTATTCAGCGCCGCCATTGGCGGTTGTGAGCTGCCAGGGCTGCTCTTTTGTCCCAATACCGGCGCCTGGATCGTTTTGTTGGCTCGTCATTCTTGAGTCTCCCGTTCGCTTTGCAATCGAAATTGAAACAATTATAGTACACTACAAAATAAGACTGCTGCTATGAAGCAAAGGGCGCGCAGAGCGTTCAATTTGCCAACCATCAGGGAGAAGATACGTATGACTCGACCGCGCAACCCCGCAGCCAGCCCATTGGGGCCAATCCGCTTGCATGACTTGACGCCCCAAGAATTTAGCGCCATCGCTGAGCCATATCGACGCGCTTTGTTAGCCCACTGTTACCGGATGCTTGGCTCAATCCAAGATGCGGAGGATCTGGTGCAAGAGAGTCTACTGCGCGCCTGGCAGCGTCGAGAAACCTATGCCGGTCGCGCCCCGGTGCGGGCGTGGCTTTACAAGATTGCCACCAACCTCTGTCTGGATACACTGGCGCAACGGCAACGGCGCACGTTGCCGGTCGCGCACCAGGCGGCTGCCGACCTCGACGATCCGATCCCGCCGGATGTCAATGAACCGATCTGGCTGGAGCCTTTCCCCGATGCCCTGCTCGCTCCGGCAGAGATGATGCCGGAAGCACGCTTTGCGGCTCGCGAACGCGTTGACCTTGCCTTCCTGGTACTCTTACAACAACTGCCGCCCCGCCAACGCGCCGTGTTGCTCCTGCGCGATGTGTTGGAGTGGCAAGCCAGTGAAGTGGCTCAATTGCTTGACCTGAGCGTATCAGCCGTAAAGAGCCTGCTCTTTCGCGCTCGTCAGACCCTGACCCAGCAAACCGATGCCTTTGCCGCTTTGGCTGAAACGAGGTTGGCCCAATCCGACGCGGTGACGCAGACCTTACTACAGCGCTATACAACTGCCTGGGAAGAGGCCGACATTGCCGGTTTGGTGGCCTTGCTCAAGGAAGATGCCACCTTTTCCATGCCGCCGATCCCGGCCTGGTATCAGGGTCGCCAAACAATTGCCGGCCTGGTGGCTAAAACCGTCTTTCGAGGGCCGGCCCAAGGCCGTTGGCGGTTGGAACCGACACGCGCCAACGGTCAGCCTGCCTTCGGACTATACCGCATCGGCGATCAACAACCAGACGGTACGGTCATCTATCAAGCGTATGGCATCCAGGTTGTCACCGTCACCGGCCCGCTCATTGCCGATATAACAACCTTTCGTGTCTCCACGCTTTTTGCCAAGTTCGGTCTACCCAGTCAGTTATTTGTTTCCAAATGAGTCGAAGGGTAACAGAAAATTCATCGCAATTGTTGCAAATTATACTATACCGTTATGAATAGGCAAACTACACAGAAAGAGTTCGGTTGTGGCCTGTAAAGAGTGGTAATTTGAGGTAGTAAGCAGCAACAAGGGGTAGATGAAAGTGCTGCGTGACTCACAACACGAATCACGCAGCATGAATTACATCATTACGCTGCGGCGGTGGCTGACGTCACTGGCTGTGAACTATCCCGCGCCAGTTGACCATAGAGGTGGTGCTGGAAGAGCATGATCACCAGGGTGCTGAGGGGCATGGTAACAATCAGGCCGATGCCGCAAAGCAGCAAGCCGGCCATCATGGCGACGATACCCAGGGCAAAACTGGCCGCCAGGTAGACGATCCCAATTAGGAGAACCTGGCCCAGATGTTGCTGTGTCCACTGCCAGATTTCGGTCAGTTGCAACCCGCTGCGAATCTCTTCGTCACGGGCAAAGGCGATGGTGAAGCCAGGCGTCAAGAAAGCCACCACCAGACCGTAGAGTACTGTCAGCGAGAGGCTGCCAAAGAGAATCAGTCCTCCAAAGATTTCCGCCGCGTCACGCCCGCTATCGGCCAACGCTGCGCCCACCCCCATTGGCACCACCACAACAAAGATCGGCAACGCCCAGATCAGCGTGACGATGGCGATTTTGAGACCACGCACAAAATCTTCACTCCATTGATTCCATTCCGGCAGCGGTCGTGGCTGACCGTCGCGCACATTTTGCAGCAGCCGGATGGCGTAGCCGGCCACAATGAAGAAACCAAGCAGCCCGATCAACAGCGGCGCTAGAAAACTGCTGATCAGCACAATGCCGACGCCAATCGCCAGCTTTTCGATCCAGTGCTCGTCTTCGGTGATAAATGTTAATGCTTTGCCAATATCCATACAACCCTCCTGTGAAATTGATGCTATTGTTCAACAATACGCAGGAAGTTGGTATCGGTTGCAGCGATCTAGGCGCTGGTTTCCATCAGGTGTTCAAACTCTTCCATAGAACCGGCCACGGCAGCATGGCGCAACAGCACTTTCAAGCGCTCAAGGGCGGTCAAGGCGGCAAGCTGGGCTGGTAATTCGGCAGGAATGGATTGAAAGCGGAGGCTGAGGATTTCCAGAATGGATTCCCGTAGCGTCTCGATGCCCTTTTCCATACCCTTTTCCATACCCTTTTCCATGCCCTTTTCCATGCCCTTTTCCATGCCCTTTTCCATACCCTTTTCCATACCCTTTTCCATACCCTTTTCCATGCCCCTTTTGGCGGCGCTTCGTTCGATAGAGGTTACATACCGCATTTTTTCTGCCTCCTCAATTTCTTTTACTGCCTTTTCAAACTGTTGCTCATACCGTTCCGGTAATACGAGTATCCAATCCAAAAAGCGGAACAACTCCCAAACTTTCGCCCGCGTCCATCCGCGTGCATACAAGCCTTTGACAATTTCGATCTTCCAGCGCAAACGACTCTTGGGATAACGTCGCGTCTCCACAGCTTTCAAGTGGGCCATGACCACGACGGCAAAAGGATTGTCGCTGGTTTCCAGTTCAGACCACTTCTCTTTGTAATCCAACAACTTGATGGCCGGGAAGGTCATATTGAGCGAAAAGCCACCATAGCTGTAGCCAAAGGAATCCGGCCGCCACAAAGTATCCGTATCAGCCAAGATCGCAAGGCCAATCACCATGTGCTTGTGTAGATCAAAGATGCGATAATTGTAAATGTACATCCGTACCGGGAACTCTTCGTCCACCTGGCTCTGTACTTCGATGTGGATCAGCAGCCAGAGATCCGTGCCATCTTTGCGCCAGACACGAACCAGCTTATCGACATAGCCGCGGCTGGTTTTGGCTTTGCGCACAATCTTCTGCAGCTCTTTGTCGAGAAACTCGTGTGGCCGTGTCCAGTCCAGATCGGCGTAGATCTGCGGAAAGAAAAAGGCCATAAACTCGATAAAATAGTGTTCGATCACATCTTTCCACGGACTGTCATAGTCCATACGGGGTTGGGGCATAGCAACACAACTTTCAAGATGGTTTCGATTGATCTGGTTGAACGACACCTATGGGCTTGATCATAGCCGAGCCGCCATCGCCTGTCAATTTTGCTGCAAAGCAGCCTGAATTTCGCCAAGAACCAATGAATTGTTTTCCGTTTTAAGCGTCGTCTGTAAAAGTTGCGGCACAGTAGCTATGCCATGCCGACGCCACACCTCACCCAGCGCCCAGGCGGCGTGTCCCCGCACAATCGGTTCCGGGGCTTGCAGCGCCAGTGTAAGCGCAGTAACCGTTTCCGGCGCGCCCCAGTTACCGAGGGCAACACAAACATTGCGCAACATCCCAACCCGTTTGGCCCGTTTGATCGGCGACCGTTGGAAGCGCCGGCTAAAGGCATCTTGGTCGAGCCAGTAGGGCGTAGCAGGGTCGAACCCTTCCAGCAATGGCGGCGCAACCCGGTCATGTTGGGCGCGCAAGCCAGCCAACAACGGCGTCTGTGCCGCCAACCGTTGATTCCACGGGCAAACCTCCTGGCAAATGTCACAACCAAAGATACGGTTGCCAAAGTAGGGCCGCAATTCACGGGGAATGGGCGCTTTGCCTTCAATCGTCCAGTAGGAGATGCAGCGCTGCGGATCCAGGTGATACGGGCCGACAAAAGCATTCGTTGGGCAGGCAGTGAGGCAGCGCGTACACCGGCCACACGTTCCGCATGTTGCGTGTTGCGTATCGGCAAGCAGAGAGATTTCCCAGGAACCGTAGTGCTGGTCGGGTGGTGCGCCATGCAGGATTAGGTCGGGAAGTGGTTCGGGCGTGGATGGGACGGGCGGCGGGTCATAGGTGAGGGGTTCGGGGATGAGCAGAGTGGCGAGCAGAAGCCAGCTACCCAGTTCAGGGTTAATGAGACAGGTGTTTTTACCGATGAAACCGAGGCCGGCCTGGTGCGCCCAATCCCGTTCCAGGACAGGGCCGGTATCGACCAGCGCTTTGCCCGGCGTCGTGCGACCGGTGTTAGCGCGAATAAACGCATCCAGTTCATAGAGCAGCGGGCGAATGATTTCGTGGTAGTCGTCGCCCCAGGCATAGGAGGCAATGAGACCACGGCTGGGGTCGTCACGAAGGACAGGCGGCAGGGCAAATTGATAGTAATTGACGCCCAACACAATCATCGATTGCGGCGCGGGTATCCCTGCTTCGACCAGCCGTTGCGGAGCGCGCCGCTTATCGCTGTTGCGCTCCAGGTAGGTCATTTCCCCAGCGCGACCAGCCGCCACCCAATGGTCGAAAAAGTCGGCATGGGGCGCAGGCTGCACCGGCAGCACCCGGCAAAGATCAAAGCCGAGGCGGTGCGCTTCTTGTTTGATGGTCTGGGTCAGCGGCGTTGTCCCCATTTCAACCCGCAATCGCCAGTACCTTCTCAACCACAGCCGTCAATTGCAGCGGCTCTGCATAAGCCAGCAGCGCACGGCCCAGGGATTGCACCGGCGCGTCCGCCACTTGGCTCTGGGCGACGGCGAGCAGTGTATCACCATACTCTTCGACCAGACTACGTTCACCAGCATAGGCAAGCGTCCGCTGTAAGAGTTGACAACACTGGACAAGTTGCCCCTGTTGGCGAGCGATGGCGGCCAGCCCCAGCAGGCCTTGTACATAGATATAGGGGTAGAGATTGACCGGATCAGCCAGAGCGTGTTCCAGTTCCCGTTGCGCCGTCGCCAGATCGCCCTGCGCCAGTGCCACCAGCCCCAACCCAATCTGGGCGCTGTTGCGATAGCTGCGATAGAGATCCTGATCGCCCAGAAAATCGGCCACGCGCCGGAAGCGACGTTCGGCTTCGGCCAGGTGGTTCTGTTGCAGGGCGGCAAAGGCACTGGAGATGCGCGGCCACATGCTGGTCACTTCGGCGGCGCCCTGGAGCGCCTGGTTAATGCGCAGGCTCTCGTCGTTCAAGGTGTAGCTGGCGGGCAGGTCGCCCCGCATCAGCGCCACTAGCGCCAGTTGATGATAGGCCATGCCGGCAATGGTCGGTTGACCGGTGCTATTGGCAAGTTCGATCACCTGTTGTAGATTCTGTTCGGCTGCCGGCAGTTGCCCCTGAATGCGCAAAATCCAACCATAGAAAAAGAGAGGCAACGTGGCATGAACCGGCGGCAAACTTTGCAAAATCTCCGCCGGCGCATCGACCACCGGCGGTGGTGGCGGCTGAAACGCGACCCAACCACCGCTGACATTGGCGTTGTCGGGCGTGTAGATCCGCTGGCGGCGCTGAAAGAGATCAACCATTACCACCGAACGGGCAATATTGCTGCCGGCCAGCGCGTCGAGCAGTTCACGCAACAATTCATTGCTTTCACGCTGCTGTCCCAGGAGACTAAGCATGGTGGTCAGGCGGCTGTGGGCGGTGAGCAGGAGTTGTTGATTACCTTGTGTGCGCGCCCACTGTTGCAGACGGCGGTAACTTTCGGTCACACCCACCGGGTCAAAGAGCGCTTCGTAGGCCAGTCCCCGCCCTTCCAGCGCACGGCACACCCAATCCGGCGTTGCGGTTGGGGTCGTTTCTAGAATGGTGAGTGCTTCATCAAAAGCTTCAATCGCCTGACGAAAACCGTAGGTACGCAGCAACCGTTCTCCTGTCAACACACCAAATTGCGCCAACGGCAGACTGGCGCTGGCGCCGGCCTGGCGATAGTGAAAGGCAATTTCCCCCGGAATCTCGGCCGCGCGAGGCGAAGCAGCCAGCGCATCCGCCACGCGCAGATGCAACCGCCGCCGCTGCAAGACAAACATGGCGTCGTAGGCCACCTGGCGCACCAATTGATGGCTAAAATCAAGTCGATCTCCCGGTCGCTCGATCAGGAAGCGGCGCTGGAGCAACATTTCCAGGCCGGCCATCGGGTCTTGCGGCGCCGTCTGTTCCAGCAGATCCAGACTGAAATCGCGCCCAATCACTGCGGCTAAATGAAGTAGATCGCGGGCGCTGGTGGGCAGACGATGAATGCGTTCCAGAATGATCTCTTGCACACGCGGATTGCGCCGTAGCGTGACCGCAGCTGGTTGTTCGGTTGACCACTGGCGCAGCAACGCCGTCCACCCCTTGTCCTGGGCCGCGCCGGTCAGATGACGCTCTTGCAGGTCGCGCAGCGCTTCGGTGACAAAGAGGGCATTGCCTTGGGTGGTCTGGTAGAGCGCCGCCGCCAATTGCTCACTGACGGCAGCATCCTGACCGGTCATCTGATGAATGTAACGCTCGACATCGGCTTGCCCCAGTCGGGAGACGGTCAGGCTAACCTGCGGGTGGGTGCGCCGCAAAGTATGCAGGAGCGTGTTCAATTCCTCATTTTCGGCCAGGTCATCGGTGCGATAGGCCAACAGCACAAAGAGCGGCCATTGCGCCAGGCGCGGCGCCAGGCGACTGAGGACGGCCAACGTATCACTATCAGCCCATTGCAGATCATCCAGGAAGAGTACCAGTGGACGCGCTTTGGCCAGCACAGCCAGCAGGGCGATCAGGCTGTCGATCACCCGTTGGCGGTTATCATCGGTTTGGGTGGTCGGCTCCTGGACGGCTCCGGCATAATAGGGAGCGGCCAGTTCCGGGAAGCGATCTTGCACGGCTGGCAGCAACTGGGCCAGATGTGATAGACTGGCGGCGGGCAACTGGCGCAGGAGATCATCGGGCAAGGTTTGCAAGTAGCGCCCCAGGGCATCAGCCAGGGGCGCAAAGGGCAATTGCTGTTCCAACGGTTGACAAGTGGCGCTAAGAATGGTAGCCTCTTCCTGCGCCGCCCATTGCAAACTATGATAGGCCAGCCGCGTCTTGCCGACGCCGGCCTCGCCATCCAGCACCAGCAGGCCGCCGCTTCCTTGGAGGGCTGTGCGCAGCCGGTCCGTCACCTGGGCCGTCTCCTCCGTGCGCCCCACGAAGACAGCGCCTGTCTGTTCATCCAACACCGGCAATAGCACCTGTTGGGGTAGATCACTTAATTCACCTTTGGCAACAGTAATGCTTTGGGCGCGACCGGTGAATGAAGTGGCCGGCGCTGATAGGTCAGCCTGATTCGGCCCTACCTCGCCATTGAGAATCCGTTGATGCCAGGCTTGGGTGAGCGGGCTGGGATCAGCGCCCAGTTCTTCGGCCAACAAGGTGCGACAGCGCTCATAGGTGAGCAACGCCGAGGCGCTGTCACCGGCTTCGGCCTGGTAGCGCATGAGGGCTTGATAGGCGCTCTCGCGCACAGGGTCACGCGTTAGCACCTGGCGCGTCGTCGCTATCGCCGCCGTGTAATCCCCCTGTTCCGCCTGTAGCGCGGCTAAATGGAGGAGGGCCGCTAGATAGCGCTCACGCAACCGTTCCCGTTCATTGCGCGCCCAGTCGCCATAGGGGTCGCTCATCAGATAGTCATCGGCGTAGAGGGCAATGGCGTTTTGCAGGTGGCGCATTTTGTCGGCTGGCGCGCTGCTTTTTTCGGCCAGCGCTAAGGCATCTTCAAAGGCTTCCACATCCAGCCAGATCTCGTTTTGACCGTGAAAGGCATAACCAGGATTTTGGGTGATGATATAGCGGGCGGGGGCGCGGTTGGGCCGTTCCGGTTCCAGCACATTGCGCAAGGCGTTGATGGCGCTGCGCAATGTCGTCGCTGCCGCTTGCGAAGCGCTTTCGGGCCAGAGCAGGTCGATCAAACGGTCCGTAGAGACGGGGCGCGGTCGTTCCGTGATCAGAATTTTTAATAACTGACGCGCTTGCCGGGTCTGCCAATCGCTCTCGGCGACGGTATAGCCATCACGCACGACGCGCAAGGTCCCGAGAGTGTAAATTTGGATTTGATGCGTTACGACATCGGTCATAAATCAATCGTAGGTAGGATGGCGAAGAGATT
Source organism: Caldilinea sp. CFX5 (assembly GCA_021405325.1). The sequence goes on from QWII01000039.1 coordinate 42,865, forward strand.
GAGAGATTAAGAGATTAGCACAGGGTAATCTCTTAATCTCTCAATCTCACAATCTCTTAGTCACTCTATTGTAACACATTAACGCCCCAAGCGTAGACCAACTTGCCGCCATTCCAGCCGCTGGCCAGGATCAAGCCGATACCGATCAGCAATAAGAAGGTTACACGCCAGCGTAACGCCGGCTGCTGCAACAGATCGGGTGGCGGGGCGACTGGTTGCTCCTTGGCTTTGAGGCGACGCGGCGGTTTTTTCTGTAACAACCACTGCCAATAGAGCAGCAAGCCATACAACACCCAAAGCGCCAAGCCGGTGGTGATGTGCCAGTTCAGAATCGCACGATAGGGTGCATCAGGCGGCAAACCACTCTGCGCCAGGAGACCGGTCAGGATCGCCACCAGCGCCCCCAGCCAGCCCAGCAGCATGGGCCACCAGGTCAAGGTACGTAGCACTTCCAGCGGTCGCCAGTAGATGTACAATAAACCGGCGGCGCTCGCCAATAGCAAAAATGCAATCGGAAAATGAACCGTCGCCGGATGAAGATTAATGGGCATAGGTAGATTTACTCAACTGAATCGCTTTCGTAATTGGTGGTAATCCACTACCGTTACACGTAATTGTCTTGTAATATTGTGTTAATGCAAAATTTACCCCAGGCTGGTAGAGTATGTGTAGAAAATGATGGCGAGAAAGGGTTGGACAACTCGTTGGTTTCGACAAGCTCAACCAACGAGTTGTCCAACCCACTACCCTTGAGGAGATAAAATCATGGTCGAGATTTCACGTTCAGAGATTACACCGGAACATCTGTTTCGGTCGCGGCGCAAGTTTATGGTGGGCGCCGGTTCATTAGCGGTCGGGACGTTGGCGCTGGCGGCCTGTGGTGGTATGCCGGGGCCAGCGGCGGCATCCGGTGAAGCGTCGCCGGCGGGCAAAGCCGCCCCGGCAGAGGTGGTGAAGGAACTGCCGAATGCACTAGGCCACCCGGAGCCTTATGCCAGCCAACCGGCTGATGAGTTGGGCGACAAGCTCAATGACTATTACCAGATCACCAATTACAACAACTATTACGAATTTTCGTTGGAGAAAGAAGAAGTTGCCCCGCTCTCCAAAGATTTTACGGTTTTGCCCTGGAATGTTGAGATCGCCGGGTTGGTCAACAAGCCGCAGACGATTAGCTATGAAGATATTTTAGCCAAGTTCACCCAGGAAGAACGCATCTACCGGCTGCGCTGTGTGGAGGCGTGGTCGATGGTCATTCCGTGGGTTGGTTTCCCGGTGGGGGAACTGATTAAGCTGGTGGAGCCAAAGCCGGAGGCCAAGTTTGTCAAGTTCACGTCGGTTTTACGTCCGGAGGAGATGCCCGGCCAACAAGGGGGTAGCTTTATTGACTGGCCTTATGTTGAAGGTTTGCGGCTGGACGAGGCGATGAATCCGCTGGCGATCTTTGCCACCGGCATGTATGGCAAACCGCTAGTGCCGGCCAATGGCGCGCCCATCCGGTTGGTGGTGCCGTGGAAATATGGCTTTAAGAGTGGCAAAGGCATTGTCAAGGTGGAGTTGACCGACACCATGCCAGTTTCGACCTGGATGAAGGCCGCGCCCAACGAGTATGGTTTCTATGCCAATGTCAACCCGGAAGTCAATCATCCCCGTTGGTCACAGGCCACCGAGCGGCGGATTGGCGAAAGTGGCCGGCGCGACACGCTGAAGTTTAATGGCTATGCCGATGAAGTGGCTGCGCTCTACGAAGGCATGGATTTGCAGGAGAATTTCTAATGAAGCTAATGAAGACAGCGCAGCAGTATATTCAGAAACATTGGTTTTGGCTAATCGCCACCATTGGCGGGCTGATACCACTGGCGCAGTTGGCTTGGGGCCTTTGGGCAGGCCGCTGGGTTGACCCCATTGCCGAAACGACTTCACGCACAGGATCAGCAGCGATTTTGATGCTGGTGCTGTCGCTGGCCTGTACGCCGGTTAACACGCTCTTAGGATGGCGCTTTGTGCTGCCGGCACGCAAACCGTTGGGTCTCTATGCCTTTCTCTATGCGGCGCTGCACCTGCTCAACTTCATTGGCATGGATTACGGCTTTAGCCTGCGCGCGTTCCTAGATGATGCGCTCTTGCAAAAACGCTACATGATTGTCGGCTTTGCCGCCTTTTTGATTCTGTTGCCGCTGGCGATCACCTCTACCAGGGGCTGGATGAAACGGCTGGGGCGCAATTGGAAGCGATTACACCAGTTGGTCTATGCGGCGGGGATCTTTGCGGTGTTGCATTATCTCTGGCTGGTAAAGATCGACATTACCAAACCGCTGATTTATGGTGGGATTCTGGGAGTTTTGTTGGTCTTGCGGTTGCCGGTGGTTCGCCAGTGGATTAGCAAACTGCGTCCCAAAGCCGTAGTGCCTGAACGTGCTCGTCTAACCAAAGCAACGACAACAAAATCAACAATGGTCAATCGGCCCGCAGAGGTGCGCGTAGTGGCTGATTCCTAGACAAATGCGGGTATGTCGTGGATGTGGGGTGGATCGAGGAATGGATCGAGGGATGAATCGAGGGATGAATCGAGATCGAGGGTTCAAACCCTCGTCTACCGTGAGCCGTCGCTCCGCGACTCAATTGTAGTCGCGGAGCGACGGCTGACGGTAGACCAGTCTTTCAAGCTGGTCTACTGGTTTACCGATCCCTCCATTTACCCCTTAATCCCCGTCGTCACAATCCCTTGCACAAAATATTTCTGTCCCAAGAAGAAGAGAATCAAACAAGGCAGCGCCACCATAATCGCCGCCCCCATCAACAGGTGATCCTGCGGCTTCGCCACGGCCAACCCTTGCGCCACCGAACTCTGGAAATAGCGCAGCCCGACCGCCACTGTATATTTCGATTCCGTGTTCAAAAAGATGAGTGGTCCCAGGAAGTTATTCCAGTTGCCGATAAAGCCCAACGTCGCCATCGTAGCAATGGCGGGGCGACAGAGCGGCATCAGAATCTGCCAGAGCGTGCGCCAACTGTTGGCCCCATCCAACCGGGCGGCTTCGTCCAGATCAAAGGGAATGGTCATAAAAAACTGGCGCATGAGAAAAATATTAAATGCGCCGCCGCCAAACCAGGCCGGCACCCAGAGCGGATACCAGGTGTCGATCCAGCCGAAGTTTTTGAACATCAAATAAGTCGGGATCAAGGTCACTTCGGTCGGCAACATCATGGTTGCCAGGGTGATATAGAAGAAAAGTTCGCGACCGGGAAAGCGAAAACGGGCAAAGCCATAAGCCACCAGCGTGGCCGACAACACTGTCCCCACCAGCGCCAGGAAGGTGACAATAAAGGTGTTGACAAACCACAGCCCCATCGGCACAATGGTCCACACCTCATAGTAGTTTTCGGCAAACTTCATCGCTTCCGGCCACCAGGTGGGTGGATAGCGGTAGAATTCGCTAATATCCTTGCCGGAACTGATCACCGTCCAGTAGAAGGGAAGCATGGAGGCTGTCGCACCAATCGCAACGACCAGATAGAGCAGCGTTCGTTGGGTAAGCCGCCCCAGTTGATAATTTTTTGCACTGGGTGTAGAGATCGAACGGGCAGTAACTGGCATTTCTTTCACTTGCTGCGCCATAAGCAAAATCCTCTAGATGTAACAATTATTCAAGCCGATCAGCGGCGTTCCCCGGCGTAGAAGACCCAGCGCCCGGAGAACCAGAACTGGACCAACGTCAAGAGCAGTACGATCAAGAAGAAGATCCACGATAAGGCCGAGGCATAGCCCATATCAAAGCTGACAAAGGCGCTCTGGTAGATATGGAGCGAGATAAACCAGGTGGCCCACGCCGGTCCGCCGTTGGTAGAAATAAAGGCGGCTTCAAAGGTACGCAAGGCAAAGATAATGCCCAACACCAGGTTAAAAAAGATTGTCGGTGAGATCATGGGCAAGGTGACATGCCAGAAGCGCGCCCAAGTGCCCGCGCCGTCAATCTCCGCCGATTCCAGCAATTCCTTTGGCACGTCCTGCAAACCAGCCAGAAAGATGATCATGCGCGACCCACCAACGCTGGCCCACAACCCCATCAGCACCAGCGACGGCACGGCCCAGCGGGTGCTACCCAGCCAACCCGGCCCTTCAATGCCGATTTGCCCCAGCAGGTAGTTGATCAACCCCACTTCCGGGTTCAACATCCAGCGCCAGAGCAGGGTCGCCGCAATCAGCGGAGTGAGGGTGGGCAAAAAGTACATGGTGCGCCAGACCGTCGTCGCCACCAGCTTTTGGTTGAGCAGAATCGCCACCACCAGCGAGCCGATCAGCGCCAGCGGTACGCTCAGCCCGGCATAATAAAAGGTGCGCCAGATCGACGGGATAAATTGCGGATCTTCCGTCAGGGCGGCAACATAATTATTAAAGCCAATAAATTGCGCCGGGCGCAGCACATTGTATTTGGTAAAGCTCAAATACATGGAGCGGAGCAGCGGATAGGCGATAAAGAGCAAAAAGCCAATGATCCAGGGCGAGAGATAGAGAATCCCCTCAATGGCTTCCCGCCGCTGCGCCGCCGAAGCGCGTCGCCGGGTAGGCGGCGCTTTGAGTTGGGGTAGAGTGGTTGATTGAGTAGTCATGGTGAGTGAAACGTGCAAAAGTGAAACAGTAAAACAGTAAGTCAGTAGGACAGTAAGTCAGTAAGTCAGTAGATCGGTCAGATACTACAAACTATCTCACTGGCCTACTGTCTTACTGTCTCACTGTTTTACTGTTTCACTGAACTTACGCCGGTTCCTTGTCCAGCACAGCCTGACAGGCGGCCTGGATCTCGTCGGCGGCCTGATCGGGCGTCTTTTCGCCGGCGATCATGGCCGTGTAGACGGCGTGGAGGGCGTTGTCATACTCTTCACCACGGAAGTTGGCGACCAGGAAGTCAGCCTCGATGCTCTCCATGAGCGGGCGCAGCTTGGCGTAGGTCGGTTCCGTCTCGTAGATGCGATCATCGGCCCAGAAGTCGGCGCGGGCGATGGGGCCTTTTTGCCCTTGGATCAGCGCCTGCACATTCATCTCCTTGCCGGCGATCCAGGTGAGGAACTTGAAGGCGGCGTCTGGGGCCTGGCTGGAGGTGGTAATACCGAAGACATGTTCGTTCAACATCGTGCGACGGGCATCACCCTTGTTAACCACCGGCGTCAGCACAAAACCGATCTCAAAATCCTTGAAGGTGTCGGGATAGATCTGGATGCGGAAGGGCCAAATGTCCACGGCCAAGACCTTCTGGCCGCCAAAGAGTTCGGCGGCGTTGATGGCGCCGGCGGCGGGTGAAGGCGAAACCTTCCAGGTGTTGGTCAGGTCGTTGTCGTAAGCCAGGGCCTTAACAAAGGCGTCCTTGTTGTCGGCAAAGGTTGCTTTGGTGCCATCTTCGTTGACCTGTTCGATGCCATGTTGGCGCAGGTACGGACCGCCGCTAAAGCCCAAGTAGGCGCGGTCGGCGGCATAGTAGCCGAAGGTCTCTTCGTTGGTACCTTGCTTGGCCCATTCGGCCAGTTCGTCAAAGGTCCAGTCGTCGGTCGGCTCACCAATGCCCATTTCGACAGCCTTGGTCTTGTTGTAGGCGATGACCGGCACAATCGGCTCGGAGATGTAGGACATCCAGTATTGCTTGCCTTCGGCGCTGTTGGCATTGTTGGCGCCTTCAAAGAAGTTGGCGCCCAGGTCATAACCGGCGCCTTCGGCCAATGGCTTCAGGTCGGTCACGACGTTGTAGCTCACGCCCCAGGCAATGTGCGAGCGATGGCGGGGCGGATACCAGACAAGGTCGCCCAAATCACCGGCGGCGGCCAGCGAGAGGATTTTCGGAATATATTCCGCCGTCCAGCCGGGGATGGTTTCCAGCACCACTTCAATGTCGCCGTTGCTGGAAACAAAGCCGTCAATGTCCTGATCCAAACCCATCTGAATCCAGGCGGAAACGTCTTGCTTTTCCACCATGTGGGCGCGCACTTGCACCTTTTCACCAGCGGGCGCGGCAGCCGTATCGCCACCACTGCTGGCGGGGGCGGCGCCCGGTTGAGCCGGCACACAGGCGGCCAGGGCCGCGCCGACACTGTGGCGCCCAGGGCCGTTAGAAAGGTGCGGCGGGAAAGCATTTTTGCAGTCACAGCCTTCATAGATCATCTCCTTCAATTCTACAATGACAAAAAAATGGATATTGCCACATTTTTATTGGGGGGATTGGCATAACGCAGCAGCAGATGTACCGCGTCGGTCCGGAACGGTTGAGAACAACGGTTCCGCTGACCAGCCTGTACATGTGCATAGTTACCAGGGGTTTGACCAACTGCTCGGTTCACGGCAAAGGCGGTGAGGCAAATTGGCACAGGATTTGATGAATCGCTTCCACTACTCATCATACCGCATCTTTGCCGTTTGCAAAAATGGAATGAATTGTACAGTTACATTAGGGCGTGCGCACCACTTTGGCGGCTCGATCCCGTTGCAGACTGGGGATTGTCAGCGTCACTGTCCCGTTCTTCACCTGGATCTGCTCTTCATCGCCCCAAGTTTGCTCTGTCGGCGAATACCAACGGACGGTGTAAACGCCATCTTGCAAGCCGGTAAGCGTGACATTCATCGCGCTCAACACCGGTGGCTCATAGTGCCAATCGGTAAACTTGCGTTTGGCTTTGAGCGCGGCGCGTAACGCCTGGTCATAGGCTTCCTGAACGGCTTGCACGGTGTAGCCGTTGCTTCGCACCCACAACAAGGCGCGGTCTTCCCCTTGCAGCGCTAAGGCCGTCGCCTCTTTGGCCGACACCGTCACCGGCGTCGGTGTCAAGCGTGTTAGATCCTCATCCTCGAAAAAGTCATGCAGCCGTTTGAATTGCGGCCAGAGGTTGTTGGGGTCGATGTAATTATCCCACCACCAATACATGGCGCCACCGGCGTAACCGGTGAAAGGCGCCGCCCACAGCCCGTTATGCAAATGAATCGCTTCCGGGTCAAGCTCCCAATTTTCGCCACCGGCGGTATAGCCAAGCTCCCCCACCAGCCGCGGTTTGTCACCGGCATTTTTGTCAAAGCCTTGATAAGCGCCGGCAAAGACGGTGATCGGATCGCTGCCGCTGTAATCATGCTGTTGGGCAAAGCTCAGTTCCGGCATCTGCCAGATCGTGGAGCCGCTGCCAGAAGCGTAACTGTGGGTGAAGAGATGACCATACGGATCATAGGTAGTCAGCGTTTCTGTCATCTCAGCAATCCAGGGTTGCAACTGGGCGTCGGTAATGGGCGTCCAGTTGATCTCGTTCCACCACTCCCAGGCAAAGAGGTGAGGGGCGCTACCCCAACGGGCCGCAATATAGCGCAAGCGACGCTTAAACAATTCTTTAGCTTCGGCATTGGTGACAAATTCGTCCGGCTTTTTGAGCATCCCGCCGTTGGCAATATTATACGGATTGTCTGCCCACTCCGGGTTGACTGAGGTGTTAAAGGCGCCATGATTGAGCAGCGTGAGCATGATGTAGATGCCCCGCTCTTCCGCCAGCTTAAAAACCTGATCGAGCAACCACGCTTGTTTCATGCGGTTGCTATAGTCGCCTAACCCGGTGTCCTTCCACTCCAACGCAAATGACCAGGAAGCCATCCAGATACGGGCGACATTGCCGCCATTGGCGCTCAAGCGATCAAACCAGCGTTCATAATCTTTCAAAACATCGCCGGTTGACCAGGCAATGTTCAAGCCAATCGGGAAGTAGAGGTCGCCGTTGTCAAAGGCAAAATAGTGTGGGTTTTCCGGGTGGACGCGTACAAAGCCACGAGCCTTGGTATTTGCCGCCACGGTAAAGGTTAGCGCTTTACTGGTCAATTTTGGTTGGGTTAGTTCGGCTTGCGCTTGCCAGGAACCAGCCTCGATTGGGGTAAAGCGCACCTGCCAACCGGGTGCGCCGTCCGGTTGCAATTCGGGTGTAAAGGCTTGATACCAAAAGGCTGGAATTAGGAAAATTTTCCCAGTTGGCGAGGTGAAGCGCACCCGCAGATCCATCGGCGCCGGGTCAAAGGGGTTGGCAACCGCGCCATTCGTCGTCAACGGTAGCGTCAGGGCGTGATATTGCCGGGCCGGCGTCGTCGGTGGGGCGATAGCAATGGTGGTGGCGGTCTTGGTGGTGCGAATTGGTGTTGCGGTCGGCGTCGGGATGACAACGGCTTTGGGTGTAACGGCGCCGGTGGTCATCGTGGTGGTCAGACGCAGGTTATCCAAATAAACAGCGCCACCGCTGGCTGGCATGATGATCACGGCCAGTCGTTGCGTTTCGGCTGGTTTGGCCACGGCAACAGTAAAAGTCCAGTTGCTACCAGCCGTTTTAAATTGCTGGCTGGTCAAATCAAAGGCGATGGTTTGGCCGCCTTGCTTGAGCGGTGCGCTGGCTGATTCGTGCCACTCCCAACTGGAACCAGTGCTGAGGGCAATCGCCACCTCTGCCGCCGCGCCAGAGTTGAACAAGTCGAATTCCAAGATCGGCGCCTGGCTTAGATCGATGGGGCGTTCCACCAAGAAGATCGCTTTGGGTTTTTCTGTTTTAGTGAAGTGTAGCGCCAATGCTTGTTTACCGGTGGCGTGTTCGGTTGTCAAGGCCACGTCTTGCGCACTACTATCCTGATAGGTGGGCGCCTTGCCCGGCTGCCAACTGGTTGTTTTGGCTTCAAAGTCATCCAACACCGTTACTGTTGTCTGGGCCAGTAACCAAACCGGCACGGCCAACAGCAACAAAAACGCAAGCAACAACTGAAAGAATCCCCTACGCATGGTCACGTCCTTCCGGCGGGTCGCAGGTTTGCTCTCGATAGATAGGTAAGATTGATGTCCAAACGGAAACAGGGTAGGCAAAAATTTTATTAAATTATAATAAAACTATTCTTGTTTGTCAATAGTGAAAAAACGCCGATCAACAGCAACGGGCAGTAAGGCTGGACACTAACGACCAAGCACAGAGCGCCGCTCGACCAGACGCGGACGTAAGGTAAGTGTCACATAGTTCGATTCCGGGTAGTCTACGCGATTGAGCAACAGTTGAACCGCCAACCGCCCCATGCCAATCTTATCAACATGCAAGGTTGTTAAAGCCGGCGTTACATGTTGGGCCATTTCTACGTCATCATAACCAATCACGGCTAGTTGCTCCGGCAAGCGACGGCCCATCATTTGGGCGGCGCGCATTGCGGCAATTGCCACAGAGTCATTACAACCGAACAAGGCGGTAATCTGCGGCTGTGCCGTCAACAAAGCCGTGACGGCCTGGATGGTCTCCTCGGCATTGAGGCTGGAATCGGTAACATAGCGTTCGCTGATCCCACAATCACGCAATGCCTGCTCATAACCCTCTCGCCGTTCACAAATGCTGGGATAGGCGTTGGGCTGGCTGCCGACAATGGCAATATGATGATGGCCTCGTTGCAGCAAATAGTCAACCGCTTCATAGGCCCCCCGTCGATTGTCGGAAACGACGGCGTCATACTGTCCGCTGGCGGCGTAAGCATCCACCAGGACAACCGGCAGGGTGCGTTCGGCAAAGAATTGGTCAAAGGGGAGGGGGACATAAGCGCCGACCAACAGAATGCCGTCGACCGGATCTTCATCGAGCAGTTGGGGTAAATCGGTCGGGTGGCTGTGTTCATCGACGGGAAGGAGGGAATAAAGCAGGTTGATCTGCTTTTGGCGACAAGCTTCGGCAATGCCGGCCAACACTTGCGCATAAAAGAGATTGGTTTGCGGCGGCAGATTCAGTTCGGTTTTGACAACCAGGCCAATCCGTTTGACCAGTCCACCGTTCGGTTGCAGAGTGGTCGTGCGCCCGTTGGTCTGCCCTTTGATGCGATAGCCAAGCTCCTGAGCAACGGTCAACACCCGCTGGCGCGTCTCTTCGGTAATGCCGGGGCGGTTGCGCAGGACAAGCGAAACCGTCGAGAGGGAAACCTGGCTCTGTTCGGCAATATCGGCAAGGGTGACTTGTTTGGGCATAGGACCGCTAATCACATCGTGAATTTTATTAAAATTTTTGCAAAAATTATTTTAGCATCTTTGCAGTCATACCGCCACTTTTACCAACCGACAAAATGCAAATTTCACACCATCAATCTGATCACAATATGTATTTTTGACTAAAAAATGAGCTACTTTTGACCTGGAAAATGAGCGCCGTTGTCGTTTATCCTATCAACAGGTGCAAACAAGTTGAGCAAGCAGCGCCAATTCTCTCCCGTGGCTATATCACGAGCGCAATGATGAGCAAAATCAATGCAGAAGGAAACCTGTCACCATGTACACAGCAACCGAAACCCCAGCCCAAAATGAAGCAATCGTCCGGCGTTTGTTTGATGAATTCCACAATGGCGGCGATGACCGTGTGGTCGATGAAGTGTTGGCGACGCCTCAGTTACGCCGCCAGTTAAAGCGCTCCGCCGCTCGTCTACGTCAATTCTCCGCCAACCCCCGCTTTGCCATTGATGATCTGATCAGCAGCCATGATAAAGTCGTCACCCGCTGGACTGCTCAAGTGCGCCTCTATAACCAGCCCACCGAAGCCAACGGTCTCTTTATCTATCGCATCCGCAACGGCAAAGTGGTCGATCTCTGGCAGAATTGGGACGAACTCGATCCGCTTGTACATTAATCAGTACACCGCAACGTAATCGAAATAGCTATGGGTGGACTCTGGACTACGCGACCATAGGACTGCGGACTACTGATTATTGGTTATTTCGCGACGACGGTAATTAACGCGATCTGTGGACGGGAGCCAAACCGCACGGGGATACCTTCACCGATCCCGCGCGAGATGTAGACCTGCGTCTGGTCGCGCCAGAGGTAGCCGGCGGCCTGGCGGCGGTGGAGATGCTCCGAATGCGTGTGGACGGCGCCCAGCCAGGGCAGCACAATCTGGCCGCCATGCGTATGACCGGCCAGAATTAAGTGGGCGCGCCGTGAGTCCGCCTCTTCCAAAATGTCCGGGTTGTGGCTGAGCAGGATGGTGGGTTCATCCGCGTTTACCTTAGCCAGGGCTGCCTGTATATCCGGCGTGCCTTCGTTCACATCATCAACGCCGGCCAGGTAGAGATCGATCCCATCGCTCTGTCCTGGTTTGTGGCGCAGATGGAACGCCTCATTATGGAGAATGTGCAGATTGCGTTCGGCCAGCGCCTGTTTCAGTTTTGCCACATCATTGTAATGCACCCGTTGGAGTTCAAAGGGCATATTCATAAAATATTCGGCAAAGCGATACAGATCGAGCATCTTGTCGTAGACCGACATCAACCCGGTAACATAATGACCATTTTTCCCATTAGCGTGGCGGCGCGCTTGATAGCGCCGCCAGTTGAGGCTGACCATATCATTGTGGCTGTAGCAAACATAATCATGATTGCCAAAGACGCCATAGCTGCCGAGGCGGGGGACCGGTACACTATCGAGCAGCAGGGTGATGTTCTCTAGTCCTGTTTCATTGTGCCAGAAATCGCCGGTGTGAATGAGCAGATCATACGCCAGATTGGTGGTAAGGCGGCGAATGCTCTCGATCTTGGCCTGTTCGCGCCAGTCAATGCCCTGAAAGTGGGTGTCGGAGAGATGGAGAATCCGCAGGCCATGGCTGGGTAAGCGTCCCTTGGCGTTGGGGATGCGCACCGTCAAGCGTTCCAGCACGACATTGAACGGCTCTTGTAAAATGGCATACCCTGCCAGCCCGGCGCCCAAACCGGTTAACAACCCAAGCCCACCCAACACCTGCTTTTGCAACGCTTTGTCCTGCCATAGCGCTGTGCGCCCGTTAGACTCACCATTCACCATCATACCCTCTACCTTTTTATCCTGAGCAAGTTGGTTGGTGCGTTGGTTTCGACAGGCTCAACTAACGCGCCAACATGCCAACCACCAAACCACCAAACCACCACATCAACCGGCCTATTAAACCACAAAGCGGCAGATGTGCAAAAAGCGGACTTCTATAACCTGGGATAAGTTGACAAGTGACGCTGAACCGGCGACAATGATAGCATTGCTGGTTCAAATTTTTAGCTTGATCAGAGGTAACTACTCAGCCTCAGGTGCGCGGCACTGGTCAAACAATCGTAGGATGAACAATCTACTCCTGACCAGTGCCACGCACCTGAGCAGTTACGATCAGAGATTATACAGATTGCGCCAATTCAGAAGCCAAATTTCAATCGGCGCAACCTGTATAATCTCTGCTAAAAAATAGTGCGTATAATCTTGTAAAGATCAAAAGCCAATCCGAATACGCAAGGCTAGTGATTTTTGTTGCTGACCTTGCTGACAATTTCTTAACAAAGGAATTCACTTTATGACACCATCCGCTGCACCGTTGCATTTTGACGCCACTGTGGAAGAACAATTCGTCAATACCATTCGTATGTTGGCGGCTGATGCCGTCCAGGAAGCCAAATCGGGTCATGCCGGGATGCCGATGGGCATGGCGCAGGCCGCTGTCACGCTCTGGAGCCGCTATCTGCGCTACCACCCGCAGAACCCCAGTTGGTTTGACCGCGACCGCTTTGTCCTCAGCGCCGGTCACGGCTCTATGTTGCTCTATGCCCTGCTCCACCTCACCGGCTACGACCTGCCGCTGGCCGAGTTGAAGAATTTCCGCCAGTGGGGCAGCAAAACCCCCGGCCACCCGGAAGCCGGTCACACACCAGGGGTCGAGACGACGACCGGGCCGTTGGGCCAGGGTTTTGCCAACGGCGTCGGTATGGCGCTGGTGGAACGCTGGCTGGCCGAACGCTTTAACCGCCCCGATTGCACCGTGGTGGATCATTACACCTACGCCATTGTCAGCGATGGCGATTTGATGGAAGGCGTCGCCAGTGAAGCGGCCAGCCTGGCCGGCCACTTGCGTCTAGGCAAGCTCATCTACCTCTACGACGACAATCGCGTCACCATTGATGGTTATACCGATTTGGCCTACACCGAGAATTGGGCGCAGCGTTTTGAAGCCTATGGCTGGCATGTCCAGTCCATTGATGGCATGGATGGCGCCGCCGTTGCCGCGGCCATTGAAGCGGCCCACGCCGACCCGCGCCCCAGCATCATCGGCTGCAAGACGATCATCGGTTACGGCAGCCCCAAACTGGGTGGCACGCCCAAAGCCCACAGCGACGCCTTTGGCGAAGAAGAACTCGCCAAGACGCGCGCCAAACTGGGCTTCCCCGAAGGGTCGCGCTTCTATGTGCCGGAAGCGGTGCAAGCGCTGAAAGAAGAATTCGTTGCACGGGGCAAAACGTTGGAAGCCGCTCATGCCGAACGGCTGGCGGCCTATCGCCAAGCCTATCCGCAGGAAGCCGCCGAATGGGAACAGATGATCAGCGGTGAATTGCCGGCGGGCTGGCAAGCCGCGCTGCCGACCTTTACCGCGGGTTCCGCGACTGCCACGCGCAACACCAGCGGCGATGTGATCAACGCTCTGGCTCCAGTGCTGCCCAACCTCATTGGCGGCAGTGCGGATCTGGCGGCCAGCAACAAAAACACGATCAAGAATGGCGGCGACCTCAAGGCCGAGAGCTTCCAGGGACGTAACATCAACTTTGGCGTGCGCGAACATGGCATGGCCGGTATTCTCAACGGCATGGCGCTGCATGGCGGCGTTATCCCCTTTGGCGCCACCTTCTTTGTCTTCACCGACTACATGCGCGCCAGTATGCGCCTGGCGGCGTTGAGCAAGTTGCCGGTCATCTACATCCTGACCCACGACAGCGTCGGCGTTGGCGAAGATGGCCCCACCCACCAGCCGGTCGAACACCTGGCGGCGCTGCGGGCGATGCCCAATATGACCGTCATTCGTCCCGCCGACGCCAACGAAGCGGTGCAGGCATGGCGCGTGGCGATTGAAAACCGCACCGGCCCCACCGCCCTCGTCCTGACCCGCCAAAACTTGCCCATTGCGGATCGTAGCGCCGCCGGCATGGGTTCGGCGGAAGGGGTGTTGCGCGGTGGCTACACCTTCTATGCCAGTAGCAACGAAGCGCCACAGCTTGTCCTGGTCGCCACTGGTAGCGAAGTGGCGATTGCCCACACTGCGGCCCAACAGTTGGCGGCGGAAGGGGTGCGTGTCCAGGTTGCCAGTCTGCCGGCCTGGAACCTCTTTGCCGTCCAGAGCGAAGAATATCGCAACCGCGTCCTGCCGCCGGCCACCCCCAAAGTCGCCATCGAAGCTGCCGTTCCCTTTGGCTGGGAGCGCTGGGTCGGCAATGACCCGCGCAAGGGCGCCATCATCGGCATCGACCACTTTGGCGCCAGCGCCCCCTACCAGCGAATCTACCAGGAATTTGGCCTGACGGCGGAAGCGGTGGTGGCGGAAGCGAAGAAATTGGTAGACAGGTAAACAGGTAGACAGGTAGACAGGTAGATAGATCGTATTCACCTGTTTACCTGTCTACCTGTCTACCCCAATCGAACGTAGGAAACCATCATGATTGCAACTTTTACCGAATTGCTGCACCGCACCCGGCAGCATCATGCGATTGAACATGCGACGCTGCACATGTTGACGGCGCGCCATCCGGGTAAACGCCTGACCGGCTATAGCGACCCGCTGGGCTTTACCATTCTTGGTGAACTGGACGAACAGAGTATCCGGCGGGGAGTGGGCGACGCGCTGATGCGGCTGCAAGCGGGGGAACATAGCCTGGCGCTTCATCCCAATTGCGGCACCAATTTGGTGACCAATGCGGTCTTGGTGGCACTAGTCGCCACCATCACGGGGAGCAAGCGGCAGGCGTTGGAGCGCTTTGTCACCACCTTGATTGCCGTGCTGCCGGTTGTCCTCTTTGCCAAAACTATCGGCCTCTATCTGCAAGGCTACACCACCACCACCGAAGTCGCCGACCGCTGGGTGGCGGCGATCCAGCCGATATCGATCGGCGGACTACGGGCGCATCGCGTGCTGTTTGAGTAGACAGAAGACAAGAAGAGCGGAAGACAAGAAGTCAGAAAACAGCGGTATCGCGTTATCACGTAGCACGCAACACGCAACAGGTTTATGGTCTATCTCCATTTGAACTGCGATGAATATCTGAGTGCGCAGCGCATTTCACAGATGAAGCGGGCGTTGGGGGATGCCGAGATGGCGGATCTCAATACGGCGACGTTGCGCGGGGAGCAGGTGAACGGCGCCGAGATTGTCGGGCAGGCGAGTATGATGCCCTTCCTGGCGGAGCGGCGGTTGCTATTAGTCTATGGCTACCTGGATCATCTGGATAAACGCATGGCGGCGAGCAAGGGGGCGGATAGTGCGGCGCACCAAGAGGCGGCGCGCTTTCTGGCCGATCTGGTGCAGATACCGGATAGTTGTGATCTGCTCTTGATTGATAATGGCGTGGATAAGCGGCGGGCGCTCTGGAAGGGCTTTACCTTGCCGGCCACGGATAAGGCGCCGACGCGCAAGATCGAGGGGTTGGAAGCGGTCAGCAAGCGCAAAGAGGTGACGCTGGAAGAGCTGGGTACGCCCGATGCGCGCAACTTGCCCGGTTGGCTCCAATCGTATGCCCGTTCCCACAATATTGCCATTGACGGCAAGGCCGTGCAGACCCTAGCCGATTTTGTCGGGCCAAATTTGCGTCAATTGGACAATGAGTTGGAGAAACTGGCGACTTACGCCGGGAAGCGCCACATCACGGCTGAGGATGTCAAGCTGTTGGTGAGCGACGCCAGCGAGGCATTGATTTGGGATCTAACCGACGCCCTGAGTCAGCGCAATGGCCGCCGCGCCATGCAGTCGCTCTACGAGCTGCGCAAAGGAGATGCCAACGCTTTTTACCTGTTGACGATGATTGCCCGGCAATACCGGGTGATGCTCAAGGTGAAGGCGGCGATGCGGCGGGGCGGCGGCAGTGAATATGACGTGGCGCAGATGGTTGATGAAAAGCCCTACTCGGTGAAAAAGGCGATGATGCAAGCGAATAACTACTCGTTAGCCGAGTTGATCGCCATTATGGATCGCCTGTTGGAAGCCGACTACGCCATGAAGACCGGCGCCGATCCGGAGACGGAGATTGATGTATTGATGGCGGAGTTGACGCGGAAGAGCCGGGCGGCGGCATAGGGACGATTTGTAGCCTTCATGCCATCATCCAAGGAGTTTCCCCAGCTCACACAAAGCTCGTCTGTCATTCTGAAAGAATCTCAACTTATATAGCCCTGAGATTCTTTCAGAATGACAGACGAGTCTTCAACTTGTTTTTCAAGAAACTGCCTCGACCATTTGCCGGCGGTTAACTTGCCTTGTTGGTTTCCCACTTCGCCTTCTCTTCGGTCTGCTGCATCTTCTGTTCGGCCTTGTCGGCTACTTCTTTGCCGGCTTCTTTGGTTTCCTGAAGCGCTGTGCGACCAGTTTGTTTGACATCTTCTAATGCCTCGCGACCGGTTTGCTTGAGGTCGGCGACGACTTTTTGGGCGGTCTGTTCCAGTTGGGGGCGTACTTCTTCCGCCACCTGCTGAACCCGCTCGACCACGTCGTTGGCAACTTCCTGGGCCGATTGCATGACTTGATTGCTCAAGGGCGCCAGGTACTGTTGCTCACGTCGTGTGACCGGCAAAGCCATCCCGATCAAGGCGCCAACGGCCAGGGCGACGCCGCCAAAGACTAGTGGATTGTCTTCCAGCGTGCGTTGCAGTTGTTGGCCCGTTTGCTGCATATAGGCTTGGGCTTGTTCCCCCATGTGCGAAGCTTGACTGCTCATGCTGGACATGTAGCCCTGACTCTGACCGCTACCACTATAGTAGCCGGCTTGCTGCCCGGAACCGCTGTAGTAGCCCGTTTGTTGCCCGGAGCCACCAAATTGCGAACGGGCGCGATCAGTCCACTCGCCCACCTTCTCGCTGACCTGTTCGCCCACCTTCTGCGCGGTGTCCCGCAGTTGTTCGGCCTTCTCACCGATCTTCTCGCGCAGGCTCGACTCTTGTTCACTCGTGCTACCGGATCCATAACTGCTGTAACCGCTGCTGCCCTGACTGGAACCAGATTGGCCGGAACCAGATTGGGCGCTGGAAGCGTATTGGCTGCCCATCCCATATTGAGCGCCGGCGCCTTGGTATTGGCTGCTAGAACCTTGTCCCTCAGAGCCATAGCCCTGGTATTGGCCGACAAAGGAGGGGGTCATCTCGCGTCCGGTATAGAGACCGCTGCTGCCTGCGCTACCATATTGACTGCCGTACTGCTCACCGGCGTACTGCCCACTGCCATACTGACCACTGTCATACTGTCCACTGTATTGACTGCCATACTGGCTGCCATATTGGTCGTTATAGTAACGGTTGTCATGCTGATGGCGGCTCTGCGAACCCATGTAATTTTCTACCAAGAGCCAGCCGACGCCTAGACCAATCAAGGCCGCCGGAATGGGGTTGCTTTTGATGACGTGGATGACGCCGACGCCAATCTCTTTCGAGTTTTCATTGAAGTAGGTGGTGAGCGAATCGGTGCTGTCGCGCACAAGTTCGCGCACCGTTTCCTGCGCTTGTGTCTTGATATTGCTCGGATTGAGTCGCGCCTGGATCTGTTCGATCTTGTCGCTCATTTCTTGGCGGGTGCGCTCAATATCGGTCTTGATCGCTTCCGGGGACTCGTTATAATCGGTTGTCATGAGACTTGCTCCTTCGCCCAACGGGCATCTTCTTTGATGGATTCGACAGTGTTTTCAGGCACCACCGTCAGATTGCTAAGGGAATTGCGACCGCTACCGATGAGAATGGCGCCGACCACTAGGGCCACCACGCTGACAATCAGGGTGGAGAGCCAGAGGGGCATCCAGTTGCTCAAACCGATGGCGACGGCGATTAAGAGCAGAATGAGGCCCGCATAGGCCACAAAGCCGCCGGCAGCCAGCGTGATGACGCTGCGCATGGCGCGATTGATCTTCTGCGTAGTTTCAACGCGCGCCAGTTCGATCTCCTGACGCAGCAACTTGGTCATGTCTTCGGTCAACCCGGTGAAGAGGTCGCCGATTGACGGTTCGCTGGCGCTACTGCTGCTGTCACTGGTTGTATAGACGGCCGGCTCGGCGTGGGAAACCGGCAGAGTTACATCTTCATCGCGTTGCATAATTACTCCTCCTTACGCCCTGTGTTGGCCGGACGTGTGGACGATGACTGGGATGACGATGGCTGGCCCTGTCCGGAATTGCCCTTGTTCTGCTCAGCGTTCTGTTGATTCGTTGGCGATTGCCCGGTGCGTGACTGGTCGGACGTTGATGGACCGGCAGATAACTGGGCCGACTTATTTTGGCTGGCGTGCTCTTTACTGTTGCCGGTGCGTTCGGATTCACGGCTCTGCTCCAGAGCGTTGCTGATATGACCGCTGGCATCGTCCGTTTGCTCACCGGCGGCGCTCAACGTTCCGGTGGCGCTGGGCATCTGGCCTGGTGTACCGGCCGAATTGGCCCAGTCGGTCTGACCCTGCCGTTCGTATTGCTCCGGTGACAGCCCTTCCTGGCCTTGATAGCCGGAGGCGCCATATTGACCGGCAGTCCTGGTCATGTCCGATTGCCTGTTCATCCCCAACGACCCTGTTTGGCCGCTATAGTCGGCGGAGCCATACTGGCGCTGGTATTCGGTGGCGCCATATTGACTGCCATAGCCGGAACCGCTATAGCCGGAGCTGCCATATTGGTTGTATTGCTGCGAACCGTACCTACCCGCTGACTGGCCGTAGCTCTGCCCGTAGCCCTGCCCATAGCCCTGGTTCCATTGCGATTGACTGGCACTGTTGTTGGAGCTTTTGAAGAGCCGGCCAAGCAGGAAGCCGGCGGCCAGCGCACCGGCGACAAAGACCTCCGGCTGGCGGCGGGCAAAGCCCTGGATCTCCTGCAAGACATTGCCGATGTCCTGGCGGCGTAAGTAGCCGGAGAACTTTTCGATTTGGTCGGCGGCCGCGTTGGCGTAATCGGCAACGGCGTCCTCCTGGCGGTCATGAAGCGTACTCCCCGTTTGGCGCAAGGCGTCGGCAAAGCTATGGAGCCGGTCGGCGGCCATGTTCTTTCGCTCATCAACCAAGGAGTTCGCCCGTGTGCGTGCATCGCTCAACATTTCGTTGGCGGTCTGCTTGGCCGTCTCTTTGGCGTCCGTCGCAATTTCGCTGACGGCCTGGCGTGCGCTATCGGCCGTCTGTCGCGCTTGCTGCTTGACATTCGCCGCCGCATCCGAAGCGGCGCTTTTTACCGCTTCTTTGGTCTGGGT
Source organism: Caldilinea sp. CFX5 (assembly GCA_021405325.1). The sequence continues at coordinate 62,076 of QWII01000039.1, forward strand.
TACTTGTGAGCGTGAAGAACGGTTTTGCTCAGAGGCATACTGTGTAGTGGCGTCCCCTTGCTTCTGCACACTCACATTTGATTTCGTTGTCGTAAATTCTTCGTGTTCCATGTCGTTAGCCCCTTTATCCTGATTGGTGAATGTTGGCGTTGAAAACTTGCACGCCTGAGTAAGCACTCTGTCTTTACTGTACTCTGTCTTTACTGTACTCTGTCTTTACTATAGAGGTGTACCTTTACTATAGAGGTGTAATTGGATGAAAACCTATATGAAAAGGTACAAGAGGGGGCATAAATGGGGGTACAGGTAGGTAGACAGGTAGACAGGTAGACAGGTAGACAGGTAGACAGGTAAACAGGTAAACAGGTAGACAGGACCTATTTCCCTGTCTACCTGTTTACCTATCTACCTTACGCCCAGTCGCGCAGAATACGCATCGTCTCCTGCGCGTGGTCGCTTTCATCGGCGATGATATCCTCCAGGTGGACGGCCAGCCCTTTGTCACCAAAGGCTTCGGCTTCACGGGCGCGTTGGGTGTAGTCGGCGACGGCGCGGCGCTCGGCTTCGAGGACGGCTTGCAACATGGCGTGATTGCTGTCGGCGGGCATCACCTGGCGCGGTATAACGGTCGGTTCGCCGCCGAGGGCGACAATTCTGTCGGCCAATAGTTGGGCGTGGCGCTGTTCGTCCGGCACTTCCTGGAGGAAAAAGGCAGCCAGTTGCGGGCGGTAGGGGCCGGTCACTTTGGCGGCGTAGGTGATGTATTGAATGATAGCGGCCAGTTCGCCGGACAGGTCTTCGTTGAGATGAGCGATAAGCGTCTGCTTGTCGATGGTGTTGGTCATACCGTTGTCTCCTTGTGGGTGTTGAACTGCCAGAAATCCGCAAAAATCGCGCACTAGTGAGCAGTATAGTCGGCGTACAAGAGAGCAAAGTCCATCTCGATATAGGTGGCGGGTAGAACTGTGGCATAAATCGGGTAGCGGCGCGGATTCCGCTTGCGCGGATCACCGCTCTGTCGTGGGCCAATCCGTGCCGCTACTGTACCTATCTTCTACCTCTCTACTGTATCTTTGTCTCTGGCTGTGGAAAGCGAAGCATATATGATCAGTCGCTAGACGCATAAAACAACAGCAAAGAGGATGGTATTGTGAACTTACGCGAAATTTGGAATCTGCTCAAGGCGACCTACACCCAGTGGAGCAACGACGAGGCCAATCAGTTGGCGGCGGCGTTAGCCTTTTACACAACGATTTCGATTGCGCCGTTGCTGGTGCTGGTGATTGCGATTGTCGGCCTGTTTCTGGGTGAACAAGCGGCGCAGGGGCAGTTGCAAAGCCAATTGGAGGACCTAATGGGTGAGCAAGCCGCGCAATTCGCCCAAACCGCGATTGCCAGCACGGCTCGACCGGCTGTCAGCAGCATTGCCAGTCTGCTCAGTTTGGGCGTTTTGCTCTGGGGTTCGACGAATGTCTTCACCCAGTTACAGAACAGCCTTAATGCCATTTGGAATGTTGAACCGAAGCCGGGACGCGGGGTGATGGGAATTGTGCAGGATCGCTTGCTCTCCTTTGGCATGGTGCTGGGAATTGGCTTTTTGCTGCTGTTGTCGTTGCTCCTGAGTTCAATCCTGTCGGCCGTTGCCAGTTCCTTTAGTCAACTGCTGCCGGGCATCCCCTGGCTCTGGCAACTGCTCAATTTCCTGGTCGCGCTGGCTGTCACCAGTTTACTCTTTGGGCTGATCTTCAAGGTGTTGCCCGATATCAAGATCGCCTGGAAAGATGTCTGGATCGGCGGTTTGATCACGGCGATTCTCTTTACCATCGGTCAATTTGCCCTAAGTCTCTACCTGGGCAATCAAGGGTCAGCGTATGGGGTGGCCGGTTCCGTGGTCGTCTTCTTGCTCTGGGTCTACTACTCGGCGCAGATTCTCTTCTTTGGGGCTGAATTTACCCAGGTCTATGCCGGCCGGTATGGTCAAGGAGTGGAGCCGACGGAAAATGCTGTGGTGAAACCGCGCAAGGCGACACCGGAAGGGCAATCCGCAACATAACCATGTGCGCTTGTCGGCGTATCGGTAAGAAATTAACTTTGGTCATCCTGTTATCACCTTCAGCCACCCCTCGGCCCCGGCGGTGACTTCGCCCAGCAGGACTACAGTTTGACTGTCTTCGGTTTCACAGGTGAAGTTTACGCGCTGGCCTTCGATGGCGATGGTTGCGCCCGTGCCGGCAAATTGACAGAGGGTTTCCGGGGCTATCATCGCACCACTGGCTGGCTCGGTCGAGGTTGTTGCTGCACCGGAAGTGTCGTCATTTTCCGCTTGGGCCAGCATCTGGTCGATCCCGGCCTGGGCGCACGCTTCATCCAGATTGCCCCCCGGCGCGCCGCCAACGCCAATGCCGCCGACCACCACTTCATTCACCACAATCGGCAAGCCACCGGCCAGAATCAGCATGCGTTCGTCCATGTTGCGCAGCCCGGCAACGGCAGGATTTTCCGCAATCATCGTCGCTAGTTCCCCGGTAGCGCGTCCCAGGCTGGCGGCGGTGAAGGCTTTGCCCCGGCTGCTGTTCACCGTATGCGGCCCGGCGCCATCGCCTTTGAGCAACACTTTTAACTCGCCGGAGCGATCCACCACCGCAACGCTGACGCGATAGCCGTCCGCTTCACATTGCGCCAGGGCAGCACTGGCGGCGTCAAGCGCCATCGTCAAGGGGAGATAGGGTTGGGTTGGCAACTCAATGGCGGCCCGGAGTGGATAAGGGAGGAAAGCGGTCAACAGAAGCAGGAATGTGATGACAGGGGCGATCCCCAAAAGACGCGAATTATGTTGGCGATGTTGCATACATGCGTTTCCTTTCTTCAGTAGAGTAAGTGTATGGGCGGTGGGCTTTATAAACCGCCCACGTCGATTATGGCAAAATTGACGGGCTGAACGGCAAGCAAGGTCACATTTTTCGCAAGTTGGTGTAACGAATTTGTGATTGTGATCTGTTACACAACGGGGAGGGTGCGCATGAAAACAGAAGAACAGAAAGAACCCTTTGCTATTGATGTTGTTATGGCGGCGATTCGTGAGCATGTACGCCCGTTTCCCCCGGCGGCGCTCTTTCAACTGGCCGATGAGGGCTTTGGCTCCCCCTTTGAACAACTGATGGCCTGTATTATCTCGATTCGTACTTATGATGAAGTGACTATTCCCTGTTCACGGCGTCTCTTCGCCCTAGCCCGCACACCGGCAGAACTGGCAAAGGTGAACGTGGATGCAATCGATCAGGCCATTGCCCAAAGCACTTTTCACGAGGCCAAAGCGCCGCAAATGGTGGCGATTGCCAACCGCATTTTGAATGAATACAATGGCGTGCTGCCTTGTGATTTTGAGGTGTTAACATCGTTTCAAGGGGTCGGCCCCAAGTGTGCCAACTTGACGCTGGGGATTGCTTGTGGTCAGGCCAAGATCAGTGTGGATGTCCATGTCCATCGCGTGACCAATCGCTGGGGCTATGTGACGGCGCGCACGCCCGAAGCTACACTGGCGCTGTTGGAAAAACAGTTGCCGCTGGCCTACTGGGTGGAGATCAATCGCTTGTTAGTGCCGTTCGGCAAGCATGTTTGCACGGGGCAGCGGCCCAAGTGTTCAACCTGCCCGGTGTTGAGGATGTGCGCACAGGTAGGGGTGACAGAGCATCGGTAACAACAACGAATTGGGGGAAGAACGAACTGATAATAGCGCCGACTAGAAACCGGGTTTTTGCCAAAAACCCGGTTTCTTATCACACTTCCCATAGTTGAGCGAAACAGGTTACGGCAGGCGGTTGTACATCCCGTACACATCCTGGCCATGGAAACGCGCTGCTTGATTGGCCGGTGGCAGCGGTTCGCTGTAGAAGAATGCGGGCAACTCATCATCGGCCGCGCCAAAGCCGGCTTTCTGGTTAAATTCCCACTCCAGTTTCAACACTTCGCATCCCAGTTGTGGGAAGAAATCAGCCGTAATGTTGGTGCCGTGGGCGGCATTGGCGGCTTCGGCCAGGAAGGGATATTGGGCATCGGTCACGGTGCGACCAAAGATACAGAGACCAATCGAGTCGCTGGTGGCGCACTGGGTCTGCACCTTGAGGCTGGCTTCCAGCAACTGCTCCAAACTCATCTCACGCGACTTGAGCCGGGCCAGGTTGCCGGCGGTATGATCGGCGCCCTGCGCCGTCGCCATCATGGTGATGCCGGTGCCTTCGATCACGCGCGGGTCGTAGGCGCTGATCGCCTGCTTCTTGATGACCGGCACGCGGCGGACATTGTAATGTTCGCCGACGCGGGCGGTGCCTTGCGCCCAGATCTTGCCCTGTTCCGTGCCCAGGCGAATCTCTTTCAGCACTTCGATCATGAAATTGACATCGCCAAACTTAGCGAGACCGGCTTCCATCAGCACAGCGATCATCGCGCCTGCCTCAATCGTATCGACGCCCAGGTCGTTGGCAATCTGGTTGAGCGCCGCCAGTTGATCCGGGTCGCCGATGCCGCAGTTGGTGCCGAGCAGGCCCAGCGTTTCATACTCCACCGGCGAGACCACTTCCTTGCCTTCAGCGTCGTGATAGACGTTGCTGCATTGAATGACACAGCCGGGCATACAGGCATGAGTCTGCTCGCCGCCGCGCGACTTGTTCAACTCACCGATGTAGTCGCCGCCCATTTTGAACTGTTCACCGGCGGCCACATTGGCAAATTGTCCGCTGCTGAAATTGCGCACCGGCAACCCACCCACCACATTCTGATAGTCGGCCATGCCCATGGTGCCGACAGCTTGATAAAACTGGGTGACAACTGAATCGGCTTGCAAGAGTTTGGCATAGTCGCGTACGCTCTCGCGCACCTTTTTGACATCATGGAAGTTGGGGCTGCGATCCAGATCGACCACAATGGCCTTGACCTTCTTGCTGCCCATCACCGCGCCTACACCGCCGCGCGCCGCCAAACGGGACGGGCGATTGTCTGAATCGCTAAAGGCAATACCGGCCAGCAACCCCTCATATTCGCCCACAGGGCCACAGAGCGCCAGCGATACTTTTTTGCCATATTTGGCGTGGAGCGCTTCCGCCGCGGCATAGTTGCCCCGCCCCAGGTAAGGGGTGGCGTCGTCAAAGGTGATTTGCCCATCCTTATGGAAATGAATCACTACCCACTCATCAGATGCGTCATGCAAGGTGAAGCCGGCGATGTAGAGCTGGCCCAAGCCATAGCTAAAGGTGCCGCCGCCGTTCGCTTCCTTGATACCGCCGGTCAGCGGGCTTTTGCAGCCGACGCTGGTGCGGTTGGCGTTGGAAAAGCTGCTGCCGGCAAAGGGGCCGGCAGAAAAAATCAACGGATTGGCCGGTGAGAGCGGGTCAACCTGGGCGGCTTCCTGCGCTAAGAGGATCTTGGCGATCAGGTAGCGACCGGCTTTGATAATCTCTTCACCATGCAATTCATGGGATTGGATCGAACGATCTTTCAAATTAATATCGTAATACTTACGCATTCTCTTCTCCTACACAGAGCTTGGTATAAACAGGGAAGGTCGTTGGCTAGCTTGGTAAAGCCTGAGATGGGTACAAGTATAACCGGCTCCGGCGGATTTGTCTAGCAGTTGCGGGGGTTAGGCACACAACATGCAGAGATGCTATCGGATTGTAATTCATTACCATCTGCATTATAATTCCAGTCAACGGTGACGATGAAAGGAGTTTTATTATGAATGAACGGATTGAAATCAACCCGAACATAATGTTGGGGAAACCAGTAATTCGTGGAACACGAATCACTGTTGAACTCATTGTACGCAAGCTCAGCGAAGGTGCAACAATGATAGAGCTACTCGATGCGTACCCGCGACTTACCGAGAAAGACATCCAAGCGGCCCTCGCCTATGCTGCTGCGACCATTGCCCATGAAACGATCATTTTGCAACCAGCATGACCAACCAATTCCCTCTACGCTTTCTAGCCGATGAATGTTGTGATTTCGCGGTTGTACGCGCGCTGCGTGCGGCCGGCTATGATGTACTTGCAATTAGTGAAATGATGCAGCGCAGCGATGATCGGAAGTTGATTGAATTTGCAGTCAGTGAGCAGCGCATTTTTCTCACCGAAGATAAAGATTTCGGCTGGCTGGTTTATGTCAGCCATGTTGATTCAGCCGGTGTCATCTTTATTCGCTATCCGAACAATGCTCGCACTGGGTTAGGCAGTACAATTGTCCAGTTGGTGCAAGAGCAAGGGACAAAGTTGCGCGGCAGTTTTGTTGTTGTACAACCAGGGCAAATTCGCCTCAACAGACAACGTCCCGCCGATCGTACATAAATGTTTGGAAGAGAAAATATGTCTGAAATAATCACACCTTTGGTTGGCGTCATCATGGGCAGCAAGTCCGACTGGGAGACCATACAACACACTGCCATCACCCTACGCGACTTTGGCGTGGCGCACGAATGTCGCGTCGTTTCAGCCCACCGCACGCCGGATTGGATGGTGGAGTATGCCCATACTGCCGCTGACCGGGGCTTGGCCTTGATCATTGCCGGCGCGGGCGGGGCGGCCCATCTGCCCGGCATGGTGGCCGGTCACACCCTGTTGCCGGTGATCGGTGTGCCGATCCAAAGCCGGGCGCTCAATGGCTTGGATTCGCTTTTGTCAATTGTGCAGATGCCGGCGGGTGTGCCGGTGGCAACGATGGCGATTGGGAAGGCGGGAGCAATCAATGCGGCGCTGTTGGCGGTGGCAATGTTGGGGACGACCCGTCCGGCGTTACAGGCGGCATTGCAAGCGTTTCGTGCCGAGCGCGCAAAACAGGTGATGGACGAGAAGTTGGAACTACCGGCTTAATCAGTAAACGGATCAATAACACCATGCTCCTCCGTTGCGGACTTCTCTACAATTTCGCCATGAATCAATTCTAACAGGCGGTCGCCATACGTTGTGCGAGCAACTATCTGTTCAAATTCGCTAACGGTGTATTTAGTTGGATGACCTTTTTCTAGTGACGCAGCTTTTACCAATTGATGCCACGGCTTTCAATGTAGTATTGCATTGCTTCGACGGGGTGCAGTTTCTCGGCTGGGTAATGTTCCGCTTCGTAGGCTCCGATTACGCGTGACAACATTTCTAATTTGTCCAAACTCGGCGTATCCTCGCCTTCATTCATCAACATGGCGAGTTCAGCCAACGCTTCTTCATAATCTTCTTCTGTCTGGATCAGTTTGAACGCCATCCATCTACCTCATTTCAAACTTTAGTCCTTTACCGTCGCAACCGCGGATCCAAAATATCACGCAACCCATCGCCCACTAGATTAAACGCCGCCACCAGCAACAAAATCCCCGCCGCCGGCACCCCTGTGAGCCACCACTGGGTCGTGATATAGTTGCGCCCATCGCTGATCATCACCCCCCATTCAGGGGTGGGCGGCTGGGCGCCAAAGCCGATAAAGGAGAGGCCGGCGATGATCAAGATGGCTGATCCCATGTCAAAGCTGGCCTGCACCAGCAAGGGGGCCAGTACATTCGGCAGCAGATGGCGCAAGAGCAACCGCCGGTTCTGCACACCGACCGTCTGCGCCGCCTGTATAAATTCCCGCTCCCGTAGCCCCAACACCTGGCCGCGCACCAGCCGAGCATAGACCGGCCACAGCACCACTACCACGGCAATCAACGCATTGGTCAAACTGGGGCCGAGGGCGCCGGCAATCGCCATCGCCAGAATCAGCGGCGGAAAGGCAAAGAAGATGTCGGTGACGCGCATCACCACCTCATCGGCCCAGCCACGCCGGTAGCCGGCAAAGAGACCAACGATTGTGCCAAAGCTCCCCGCCACCGCCACCACCGCCAGCCCGACAAAGACCGAAATGCGCGCGCCATAGATCATGCGACTGAGCATGTCCCGCCCCAAAATATCCGCACCCAGCCAATGTTCAGGTGACGGTGGGGCCAGCTTCGCGCCGATAATATCCTGCGCATTGGGGTCAAAGGGGCTGATGAGGGGGGCCAGCAGCGCTACGGCAAAGAAGAACAGCACCAATAGCAGACCCACAAAGGCGGTTGGTTCTTTACGTAAACGGCGGAAGAGGTCGGAAAAGAGCATAGTCGTTTAGTCACTTGGTCGCGTAGTCGCATGGTCGTTTGGTCGCATGGTCGTTTGGTCGCATGGTCGTTTGGTCGCATGGTTGGTTAGTCTACTCGAACGCGCGGATCGACCAGGCTGTAGCCAATGTCTACGAGTGTATTGACAGCAGGGTAGATGACGGCGGCGAGCAAGGTGACGCCCATCACCGCCGGTAGATCCAGGTTGCTGACGGAGGTCGTGGCGTAGCGCCCCAGGCCAGGCCAGCCAAAGACGGTTTCAGTGAGGACGGCGCCACTCAAGAGGCTGCCAAAGGTTAGGCCGATGGTGGTCAGCACGGGGGGCAGGGCGTTTTTGAAGACATGGCGCAACACAATCAGCCGTTCGCGCAACCCTTTGGAGCGGGCTGTGCGCACATAATCTTGCGACAGCGCTTCCAACATGGCGGAACGAGTGATACGCAGTAAGACAGCGGTAGAAAAGTAGCCCAGGGTGAGCGCCGGCAGAATCAAGTGCCAGGTGGCATTTTGAAAGACCGACCAGTTGCGCGTCAAGAGGGCATCCACGGTAAAAAGGCCGGTAATCAGATCGGGTGGGTTCATGGTCGAGTCGAGTCGTCCCTGGCCGGGGAGCCAGCGCAGTTGACGATAGAAAAGCCCCAGCCCCAGCAACCCGACATAAAAGATCGGCATCGACCCGCCGATCAGCGCAATCAGCCGCGCCAGCGCATCCACCCAGTTGTTGCGCCGCAGGGCGGCAATAATCCCCAGCGGAATGCCCAATACCAGTGAAACCACCAACGCTGCCAGCGAGAGTTCCAGGGTGGCCGGGAAAAAGTCGCGCAGATCGTCAGCCACCGGTCGCCGGGTGCGGATCGACTCGCCCAGATCGCCTTGCACCAGGCGAGTGACATAGCGCACATACTGTTCCCAGACCGGTCGGTCCAGACCCAGTTCCTGACGATAGGCCGCAATTTGATCTTCGCGCGCTTTCGCCCCCAATGCCGCCGCCGCCGGGTCAACCGGCACTACCTGCGCAATGGCAAAGGTAAAAAGCGAAACGCCAACCAAGACAAAGAGCAGGCCGAGTAGACGACGGAGAATGAAACGGAGCATAAGAATGGTTAATGGAAAATGGCGAATGGAGAAGAATTAATGATCTGTGCCAGACAGAACAATTAACCATTTTCCATTCGCCATTAATTATTGATTATTTTTTGCCGATGGTTGCAAAGTTCACATTCGGCGTATCCGAGGGATCGAAGGTGAAGCCGTCAATGTTGCTGCGAACCGCGTAAGTGCGTAGCGGCTGATAAAGAATCACATATGGCCCTTCGTGGAAGACCCGTTCGGTGATGTCGGCATACATCTGCACGCGCTCTTCCGCTGTGGGGGCAATGGCCGCTTGGGCGACCATCTCGGCGATTTCCGGGTTGTCCCAGCCGTTGCGCCAGGCAATCGACTTGGCGGCATAGTTGGTGAAGGGCGTCATGTTGCCATCGGGATCGGGATAGTCCGGCCCCCAGAGGATGAAGACCATCTGCTTGGCCGCCGAATCTTCGCTGCGATAGATGTTGAGCAGCTCGGAGACCTGCAACTGTTGCAGATTCAAGGTCAAACCAATCTGCGCCAGGTCGCTCTGAATCTTGGCGGCCAGGGTCGGGAAGTCGATGGGGCCGGCCGGGAAGTTGGAGGGGACTAAGGCTGTAATCTCGGTGCCTTCCGGTACGCCGGCTTGGGCCAGCAGTTCCTTGGCCTTTGCAATATCCTGCTTAAAAGGGATCTGGCCGGTGTGGCCGAGGAAGCCGGCGGGAATCACTTCCTGCACCAACTTGGCGTCGCCACCGGTGAGGGCAATGACCTCGTCGTAGTTGATGGCATAGCGCACGGCCTCGCGCACATCAGGGTTATCAAAGGGGGCGACCTGCGCATTCATGCCAATGTAGACTAACTGCGTGTTGTCGGCCGTGACGATCTGCACATCAGCATTGCCCTCCAGCGCCGTCTTCTGTTCCGGGCTAAGGTCTTGCACAATGTCGGCATCGCCGGTTTCAATGGCGGCCTGGCGGTTGGCGGCTTCGCCGATGTGGGTCATGATGACGCGCTTCATCTTGGGCGCTTCGCCCCAGTAATTGGGATTGGCGTCTAACACCACCTGTACGTTGCGCTCCCATTTATTGAGAACATAAGGACCGCTGCCGGCGGAGTTGTCATTGAGCCAGGTTGACCCCATGTCATCACCGGCATTCGCTTCAACGACCGCCTTTTCCACCACGGCAGCCACCGTGAAGGTGATAACCGAGAGGAAGACCTGCGGGCTGATGCTTTTCGGAATCTTGACCTGGAAAGTCTGCGCGTCCACCGCGCTTAGATTTTCTTTCTTGACCTGGCCGATATCAATGAGCAAGAAGGCCGGCGACTTGTTGAGATCGATAGCGCGGCCCCAGGAGTAGACGACATCATCCGCCGTCACCGGGTTGCCGCTGGCGAACTTGGCGTTGGGGTTCAGCTTAAAGGTAAGCGCCCACATATCGCCCTCTTCGGTCACTTCCCAGGATTCGGCCAGCGCCGGTTGCACGCCCGTCTGGCCGGCCACAAAGCTCACCAACGTTTCATAGACGCTGCCTTCGGCCTGGATGCCGCTAAATTCGTAAGCAACGGCGGGGTCAAGGGTCAGAATGTCCGTAATGTCGGAGCCGAAGATGAGCGTCTCTTCACGGCTCACCTCGCCGCTGTCGCTGCTTTCGGCGGGAGCAGCTTCGCTGCTGGTGCTTTCACTGCCTGTGGTCGCCGGCGCCGCACAAGCCACCACCAACATGGCGATGACCAGGACAGAGAGGAACGCATACAGTTTTCGCACAAAGTGCGAATGAATTGTTTTCACGGTGATTTTCTCCTTGCGTGTGGGTAAATAGCAGATAATCGTCTGCATCGTAATCGAAAGTAGGACGGGCGTCAAGTTTTAGGAGACAGGAGACACGAGACAAGGAGACAAGAAGATAGAGGGAATTGACGATCTTTGTCTCGTGTCTCCTGTCTCGTGTCTCCTGTCTCCTCACAAGGATGTAACATAAATCCACCCCACCAACACGGCCAGTGATAACAGCGTGACGGGGATGCCGATACGGGCATGTTCGCCAAAGGTGATTTCGACGTGGTAGCGTTTGGCCTGCTCGATGACAATGAGATTGGCAATGCTGCCGATGACGATCAGGTTGCCGGCAAAGGTGCTGGAGACGGCCAGGGCATACCAGGGGATCGGGTTGGCGCGGTCGAGGAATTGGATCAGCAACATGGTCGCCGGTACATTGCTGACGAGATTGCTCAACACGGTCGAGACGCCGCTGAGGATATAGAGATTATCCAGGGCGACGCCATAGCGCTCCATCGTGGTAATCAAATAGGCCGGCACGTTGACCACCGAGATGCCATGAATCACCACAAAGAGGCCGCAAAAGAGGGTGATCAGGTGCCAGTCTACCAACTCCAATTTGTCGCGTGAGTGCAGTTCGCGACTACAGAGCAGGATGCCCGCGACCGTGATGGCTGACAGTTCGCGCGGAATCGGCGTAAAGAAAAGGATGATCAGCCCAACGGTCAACAACAACCCTTTGGCGCTCTGCCAGCGGTTGAATTCCGGCCAGTCGTGCGCCAGCGGGCCGACGACAACACCTGGTTGCGTGAAGCGTTCGCGGTAAAGCCAGGCCAAGACCAGGTACGCCACCCCCAACGAAAGCAGCGCCGGTGGGGCGCACCAGAGTAAAAATTCACCGAAGTGTAGGCGCCCGGCCTGGCCGATCAACATATTCTGCGGGTTACCGATGATCGTGGCCGCTGAGCCGATATTACTCGACAGGGCCAACCCCAACAGAAAGGGTAAAGGATTCATCTGCGCGCTGAGTAACGCAACCGTCAACACTGGCGTAAAGGCCAGGCAGACAATGTCATTTGCCAGGACCGCCGATAGGGCGGCGCTGGTCAGCATCATCAGCAAGAGAAAGAGTTGGGGCCGTTGCACGAGGGTTGTAATGCGGAGGGCCGTCCAGGTATAAAAGCCGGCCAGTTGCAACTGCGCCGATACGACCATGAGCGCATAGAGCAGGAGCAACGTCGGCAGATCGACCGCCGCGCCCAGTTGATCCAGCGGCACCACCCCGGCCACCGCCATTGCAATCGCACCCAGCAGGGCAATGCCGGTGCGGTCAAGGCGTAAGCGGGGGACATCGCCAATCGCCACGCCGGCATAGGTCAACAAAAAAATCACAACAGCAAGCAAAGTCATAGCAGCCCATACTTTTCAAGGTGGATTCTGAATCTTACGCTTGCATCATAACACCGCCGGACAAGAGAGGGCGAATCTTTTTGCGGTCAATTCGCATATCCGCTTGCCCGGCCATAGTCAGCAGCGCTGTCGGTAACGCCCAAAGGGGCTTGGCCGTTACCGATTCTGATAAGAGGGGGGCACCACCATTGGCAACGTTGGCACCAGATCCAAATCGACAATGAGTACTTCGGTAAAGACCCAAGCGGTGCGGTTTTGATCCAGTTGGATGAGCAGCCAGGTGTTATCGATCGTTCGTCCGATGGCGCGCCATTGACTCCCCATCGGCAGCACGGCGACAAGCGGCGCTTGAACCGAAACATCCGCGCGCGCATTTGCCTGGTGGGTCGTCGGCACAGTGACTACCAAGGTCGGCGCTGGTGTCGGGGTGAGCGTGGGCGTCCCGGCCCCGGTCGCCCCGGCCGGCAGCGGACTCGCCGTTGCTGTCCAAGTCAAGGTTGGCGTGACCGTGGCAAAGGTGACAGGAGTGGGCGTTGGCGTTGGCGGTGGCCGCCGTGTGGCCGTTTTGGTCGCCGTGGCTGTCATCGTAGGCGTCAACGTGGCTGTCGCCGTGGCGCTGGGGGTGGCGGTGGCCGTCGCCGTCTGCGTAGGCGTCAGGGTATTGGTCGCCGTCAGGGTCGGTGTGGCCGTATGGCTTGGCGTTGCCGTCACGGTTGCCGTCACGGTCGCTGTGTTGGTTGGCGTATTGGTTGGCGTGTTAGTTGCCGTGTTGGTTGGGGTATTCGTGACGGTGGGCGTGTCGGTCGCCGTCTGGGTGGCGGTTGCCGTCGCCGTGGGACTGTTCGTCGCGGTAGCAGTCGGTGCAGGTGTACTGGTTGCTGTACTCGTTGGCGTATTGGTTGGCGTATTGGTGATGGTGGGGGTGTTAGTCGCCAGCTCTGTTGCTGTTGGCGTTGTGGTTGGCGTTGGCGTCACCGTTGCGGTGTTGGTGGCCGTTGCGGTGTTGGTGGCTGTTGGCATAGCCGTCGGGGTCGGCGTCGGGGTGAGGGTCGCGGTGGGTGTCACCGTTGCCGTATGGGTGGCTGTCCTAGTCGCGGTTGCCGTCGGCTGGGGGGGCGGTGTTGCTGTGCCGGTGGCGGTTGCCGTCGCTGTATTGGTTGGGGTATGTGTATTCGTTGCCGTCGCCGTGGGGGTGCTGGTGACGGTTGCTGTGTTGGTGGCCGTCTGCGTTGGTGTGGCGGTCGCCGTCGCCGTGTTGGTTGGCAGGGGGGTCTTTGTTACGGTTGCGGTTGGCGGATTGGTTGCCGTCGCTGTGGCGGTGGGGGTGTTGGTCGGCTCCGGCGTTAGCGTCGCACTAGCTGTGGCGGTCACTGTTGGCGTCATGGTTGAGGTCACCGTGGGCGTCACCGTTGAAGTGGCCGTGGAACGGCGGGTATTCGTTGGCGTGGCCGTTGGCGTCCAGGTCGCCGGCGCCGGATTGGTTGCCGAAGGGCGCGCCGTAACCGTTGGGGTGAGGGTTCCTGTCATCGTTGGTTGTCCGGTTGCCGTCAGGGTCACCGTTGCCCCCAGCGCACCACTCGCCGGCGGCGCACTGGTAATGGCGGAACGGGCGGCCACCGTGGCTGTTGCCAAGCGGCTGGCGCTTGACTTTGTCGGTGGTACGCGCGGTGCTTGGGCCGGTGCAGTCGGCGTCGGGGTGACGGTCGCGGTGGCTGTCCCTGTTGCCGTTGGCGTTAGGGACGGCGTTCGGTTGGGGGATGGGGTAGCCGAACGGGTGGCGGTTGTTTCCTGGCGCATGGTGCGCGTTGGGGTCGCCGCCACCGTCGCCGTGATTATCGTGCCTGTGATCAGATTGCTTTGAGTTGCGGCCGTAGTATGGCTTAATACTTCAACTGGCGGCGGCAAAACGCGGGCCATTGGTGTCGCCACCGCTGTTGAATTGGTCAGGGGTAGCGTGGCCGAAACCGTTACCTTCTGCCCAACGGCGCTCTTTGCTGTAACCGGCAGCACAGTTGGTGTAATCGTGGTCATGGTTGCCGACAAGGTGGTTGTAACGGCAGTGCGCTGCGGGGTTGAAATCACGGTGATGGCTCTAATCTCTGCCGCCGGCAGCACAGTAGTTGAGATCACGGCGACGACCGCCGGTTTACCACTTGTTGCTGTGATGGTTGTTGCATTCAGCGTATCGACCTGCGTCCCTGGTATAAAGCCGGAAAGCGGTTGCCCGACCAGGCGTAATGCGCCCAGCAAGAGCAGCAGACAGACCATCGCCACAATCAGCGCGCGGCGTGGCGTCAAGGCCAGCGCGCGATTGGTCCCCACTTGGGTGGAAAGAGCCACGCGCGTCATGGCGCTATCCATGCGAATTTCGATCCAACCTTTATAACTTTTGCCGACCTCCAGCTTACTGGTGTCGGCCAACACCGAAAACTCCATGGGGAAGGGCTTGTAGGTATGGAGCCGCCGCCCTTTGGTCACCTTAAACCAGCTATTGGGGTCGCTATAGTTGATCTGGAGACTGTTCGCCGGCCCACCGTCGTTCTCCACATAAAAGATCAAGGTGCGCTGGGCGCCCGGTGGCAGCAGACCAAAATGCAAAGTCGTTGGCGCCGCCACCGGTTGGGGCAAAATTGCTGTTGCGCCGGGAACAGCAGTCGCCGCTGGGTCGAAGGAGAAGGAGATGGGGGATTCGCTCACCTGGATAGGCGCTTTTAACAACTCATGGTAGGCTTCGGTGACTTCCTTGAGTTTTGTTTCGACATACTGTTTATCTTCTTCGCTGGTAAAGCGATCGGGGTGGTAGATGCGGACAAGACGCTTATATTGCGCTTTGATCTGCTCCGGCGTGGCGTCTGCTGATACCTCAAGAATTCGTCGATAATCTTTCATGGTCGCCTGCTTGAAGATGCCGATATGATGTCAGAATAGCAACTACTTAAGCTCCTCGCCAGTCACGGACTGGCGAGGAGCGGGCTTGATAGTTACTCAAAATATGAAATCGGGGGACGCGGTGTACCGGCTAACAACAATCATTGTTTGTTTACCCTACTGTTATTTATCGGAATTTTGAGCGTAATCCTTCGCGCTTTTCCAGATTTGCTTGTATTTATTCGCATTACGAATATTATGTAAGACAGGAGCGTAGCTATAGACCTGCCTGGTTGGGCGTAAGTTCTTCTGCTTCTGTGTTTGTTGTTGGCGGCGGCGCTTTTACCCAGGTGCGCGCCAGGCCCAAGCAGGCTGCCAACGCCACGCCCAGGCCCAATAACTGATTTACGCGGAAACTCAAGAAAGTGCGACTCCCTTCCTCATAGGCTGCCAGCCAGAGCAGAAGCAAGCCACTGCCCAGCAGCCAGAGCAGTAGCAACTGTCCGGCGTTGATCCGTCGCATGAGCAACCAACCGGCCACTACCAACAGCGCAAAGCCAATGCCATAGTAGAGCGCCACCGGATGGCGCAAGACGCCATAATAGGGGAGCGCCCACGGCACTGTGCTGGGCAGACCTACCAGGTTGCCGGTTAAAAAAGCGCCGGCCGTAAAGATTGCGATGGCGGTCAAAACGCCGCTCGCTAGAGCGACAGTGATGGGCAGCGGAGGCAAGGCGCGGCGCAAAAGATAGAGATAGGCCACGATAATCCCGGCCACCAACCCGGCATTCCAAACAAAGCCGCTAGGGCGTAAACTCAACATGAGCCACGGTTCCGCGCTATAGGCGCCCCAAAACTGGATTACATTCCAGAGACGCGCTACAATCACCGTCGCCAGTGTGGCTAAGAGACCGGTGTTCCAAACATCATCAATGGCAAGGTGTAACCGGCGCCCGAAACGACCGGCCACTTCCAGGCCAATCGTCACCGCGACCAGGGCCACCAACGGGCCGGTGGGAATAGTGACAGGACCAAAGGGTAGGACAGGATACATAAAGGAATCTCAACTTATTTTGAAAACTTTTTGTAACAAATATACATAGTATTAGCGGTGTATCGCACATGAAAAGATGGTATAGTATGCTCATCTTGTACACATTGTCTTACATAGCAGCTTGGAATTATTCCGGGGAAAGGATCTGATTTATGCGTATTTTAGTCACCGGCGGCGCCGGTTTTTTGGGTAGCCACCTCTGCGATCGCTTGTTGGCCGAGGGCCATGAAGTGATTGCCATGGACAACTTGTTGACCGGCAATACCGATAACATCGCGCACCTGGCCGGCCATAAGCGCTTTCTCTTTATTGAACACAATGTAACAAATTATATCTACATCAAAGGTGATCTAGACGCCATTTTACACTTTGCCAGCCCCGCCAGTCCAGTTGACTACCTGGAGTTACCCATTCAAACGCTCAAGGTCGGCAGCCTCGGCACCCACAACGCGTTAGGGCTGGCAATGGCAAAAGGGGCGCGCCTGCTGCTGGCCAGCACCAGCGAAGTCTATGGCGATCCGCAAGTTCACCCGCAAACGGAGGATTACTGGGGCCACGTCAACCCTATCGGCCCCCGCGGCGTCTATGATGAAGCCAAACGTTTTGCCGAAGCGATGGTCATGGCTTATCATCGCAGCCACAATGTTGATACGCGCATTGTCCGGATCTTCAACACCTATGGCCCGCGCATGCGGCTGAATGATGGGCGAGTTGTCCCGAACTTTATTGGTCAAGCCCTGCGTGGCGAACCGTTGACCGTCTACGGCGACGGCAGCCAGACCCGCAGCTTCTGCTTTGTCAGCGATCTGGTGGACGGCATCTATCGCCTGCTTCTCAGCAATGAAGTGGAGCCGGTCAACATCGGCAACCCGATCGAAACAACCATTTTGGAATTTGCCGAGAAGATCAACGCCTTCACGGGTAACAAAGCTGGTATTCAATTTAAACCATTACCCAAGGATGATCCAAAGCAGCGCCAGCCTAACATTGCAAAAGCCAAACGGCTGCTAGGGTGGGAACCCAAAGTCGCCCTCGACCAAGGCATGGCGACGACAGTCGATTGGTTTGCCGAACGGATCAAACGGGGGTAAAAACAAGCACGCTTACGCACAGATCCAGAATTCCTTGCTATACTGCCCATGCACGCGGATCGGCGCTCCCGTTGATGCGCATGCATGGGTCGATGCTTGGCTGATCTGTCTGCGTAATGAAACAAGTCCAATTCCTACTCTTCCTGAGCGTTTTCTTGCTCCTCCTGACTGCTTGTAGCTTTTTTCGCCGGGCTGCACCGGCAGCGGTCGCGACCGTGGCCGGCGCGACGCCGACCGCCACTTCTTTGGTGCGTGGGCTGCAACCCACCTTTACCGCCACGCCGCTGCCACCGGTGGCCACCACACCGGCGTCGGGCGCACCTTTGCTCTCACCCACAGCGACGCCAGCGCCGTCAATGCCGGCGCCACTGTCGGCTCCTGTCCTGGCGCCGCGTGGGGGGGTGCTGACCAATGCGCAATACCTGGATACGGTGACGGCGGCGCAGATCGATGAACTGAGCGCGAAGTTTTACCCGGCCAACAATCTGATTCCCGCCCGCTATGACATTGATCGCTATCAGCTCACCTTTCAAACGGTGGATGAAAACGACCAACCGGTCATTGTGCGCGCTGAACTTTTTTTCCCGCGCTTAAGCGCTTGGGCGGCCTTTCCGGTATTGGTCTATGGCGCCGGCACCACCGGCATCGGCGCCAACTGCGCCCCGCTCGATGAGTGGACGCATGGCCGCAACTGGGGCAACTATCGCACCCACATGCTTTCCTATGCGGCGCAAGGGTTGATTGCCATTCTGCCCCTCTGGCAGGGCTATGATGATGCAGCGCGCACCCACCCTTACTTTGTGGCGCGGCTGGAAGGGTATCTGCTGCTCGATGCGGCGCGGGCGGTTTATAACTTCTTTGCTTCCTCTGCCCCGGATATTCTCGCGCAACCGCTGGATGCGGTCTTTTTCGGCGGCTATTCGCAAGGCGGTCATGGCGCCTTTGCCGCCGATCAATTTGCCCCCTGGTATGCGCCCGAATTAACGATCAAAGGGGTGATCGGCCATGCCACCGCGCCCAGCGTGGAAGCGTTGCTGCGCGAGCGGCCACCGTTGGCGCCTTATATTGTCTATGCCTATAGCAGCTATTACGGGCCATACGTGATCGCCCCGGAAAGTGTCTTTCTGCCCCAGTGGCTATCCACCTTTGCCCAGGACGTGACAAGCAAGTGTGTCGATGAGGTCTATCAATATTACCCGGTCGAACCGGATCGTCTCTACCGCCCGGAGTTTCTCAATGCGCTCTATAGCGATCAACTAGCTGGCGGCTTTGCCGCTTTCAAACAGGTGTTGGACCTCAACTACGCCGGCAGCGCCATCAACCCGCAGACGCCGGCGGTGCTATTGCATGGCGCCATTGATCCGATTGTCACCACACAGACTAACGAAGCTTTTATGGCGCAAATTTGTGCGCTGGGCAAGCGGGTGACCTATTTCCTCTACCCGGAGGTCAACCACTTTGCCACCCGTCAACACGCCTTTGCCGACACGCTCCGCTGGATGCAGGAAATTTTGAATGGCGGCACGCCCCGGTCGGATTGTCCGGTCAACCTGGACCCGGATGGGGGGTAGCAATGCGCCGTTTCCTGGTCAAGTTTCTGCTGTTGCTACTGCTCCTCCTGGCTGGGCAAGGGCTTGTCGGCTATTTCTACCCGGCGCCGATCCCCGAACCGATTTTGCACTTTCAGGCGCTGCTCGACCAGGGTGTTGAGATTCTTTACTTCGGTGACAGCACCCTCTGGCACCCCGAAGGCAGCCAGACCACCGCCGCCATGCTCCAGGAATTGCTGCCCGATCGCCGGATTGGCGAACTCTCCCATGCGGCTTACGGCATGGATGTTTACCGTAGCTACATCAACTTTATGCTGCGCCAGGGCTATCGACCGGCGCTGGTCATCATCCCGATCAACATGCGCTCCTTTTCGCCGGAGTGGGATCAGCGGCCGGGCTATCAATTTACACAGGAAAAACGGGTGTTGGCGCTTGGCTTGCCACTGGCGCGCGCCTTTGGTCGCCCGTTGAGTCTCTTTGGCGGCTATGAGCCGATGATTACGCAGGATGACTTTTTGCGTAGCCCGGTCTATGCCGGTACGACCAAGATCGGCCAGGTGCAAGATTTTGAGGATGAAGATAGCGTGGCGCCGTTGGCGGAAGGGGGCGGTGAGCAATTTGTCTACTATCAGGAACTCCCCGCCGACGGCGATTATCAACGGCTGCTGACCTACTATTACATGGCCGAGGTCAGCCCCAATCATCGCAAAATCAGGGCTATGATCGACATTGCCCAGCGGCTGCAACGGGTGGGGGTGCCGGTGCTTTTCTATGTCACGCCGGTCAATGTGGAGTTGGGGGATGTCTATGTTGGCGAGGCGTTTCGGCAGCAATTCGCCGCCAATGTGAATGTCGTGCAGGAGCAATTGGCGGGGCAAGGGATTGAGTTGCTCGATCTTTCCTTTGACCTGGCCGCCTACTTTTTTACTGACACCGAGCACCTGCGCCAGCCCGGTAAACAGTCCATTGCCGAACAGTTGGCAGCTCGGATTGACCCGGCGGCAGTGCAACCCACCCCAACACCGTCGCTGCTGCCGGTGACGCCAACGCTTGCTGCCACGCCCGCTGCGCCCGGTGCGTCGCCCGCCAATCCTTTGTTGGCAACGACAATTGCACGGGCAACGCAAGCTGCCGGTGGCGAAAGTAGCGCCACCCCCACGGCGCCCCCCGTCGTCACACCAACACCCATTGCAAATCCGCTGTTGGCGACGGCGGTAATGCGGGCGACGGAGGCGGCGCAACAGTGACCACAACAAACGGTGACCACAACAACGGATTTAGGTAGTAACGGATTTTATGACGAGGAATCCTTATGTTTAGAAAAGTAGCGCCCTTCCTGGTGGTGACGCTCTGCTGGTTGCTCTTGGTGAGCGCCTGTAATAGTAGCATGGTTGTTGCGCCGGTTGCGGCGACGCCCGTCTTGGTGCCGACGGCGACCCGAACGGCGGCTGCCACAGTTGCTCCACCAACGGCGACGCGCACAACCGCCGCAACACAACCACCGCCCACAGCGACCAGAACGCCTGTCCCCGCGTCAACGACAGTCGCCACGCCAACCACGCCGGTCAGCACGACGGCAACGATCACAGCTACGGCCAATCTCACGCAGCCGGGGGCGATCCTGGCGGCTCAGTTGCTGGAAACGGTCACCACAGCCGAGATCAACCGCTTGAGCAGCGGCTTCTACCCGGCCAGCAATCTGGTCAATGCGCAGTATGCGGTTGATGTTTACCGGCTCACCGTGCAGAGCCGCGATGAAACCGGCGCGCCCATTGACTTGCAGGCCGACTTCTTTATCCCTCGTGTCACCGATGAAACCGCCTTTCCGGTGCTGGCCTATGCGCCCGGCACCACCGGTCTGGGCGATGGCTGTGCGCCCTCGCAAGAGTACCCCACCGGTCGCGCCTGGGGTGGCTATCGCACCCATAGCCTGAGTTACGCCGGCCAGGGTTTTATCACGGTGCTGCCCGACGGCATGAGTTATGATGACCCGGATCGTCCCCATGAATATTTCGTTGGCGAGTTGGAGGCGTATACGTTGCTCGATTCGGCGCGCGCCGTCTACAATTTTTTGGCGAAACCACCCGCCACAGTGCGTGCACGTCCGCAACAGGCGCTCTTCTTTGCCGGCTACTCGAATGGCGGTCACACCGCCTTTGCCGCCAAAGACTTTGCCGCCGACTATGCGCCGGAACTGCCCTTGCGTGGCGTCATCAGCCACGGCGCCACGACCAATGTCGAAACACTCATGCGTGAAAGTCCGATCTTCACGCCGTATCTGATCTATGCCTATCGCTACTTCTTTGGCGCCGAGGTGATCGAGCCGGCGGATCTCTTTCTCGACCAGTGGCTCACCAACTTTGACCAGGATGTGCTGACCAAGTGTGTGGATAATATTTTTGTCTACTACAGTAACGACCCGCAAGCTATGTACCGCCCCGAATTTCGCGCTGCGCTCTTCAATGGGACGCTGGGCGATAGCTATCCACTCTTCAAAGCCGTGTTAGCTGCCAACTATGCCGGCGTCTTTGGTGGCTTTGACGTGCCGGTGGCCTTTTTCCAGGGTACGGCAGATTATATTGTCACGCCGACCTCACAACAACAATTTGCCGCGTTACTTTGTGAACAGGGGCAACCAGTAACTTACGTCACCTTGCCGGCGGTGCAACATGCCAACACGCGTCAGGTCAGTTTCAAGGCGACGATGGCGTGGATGCGCGGCATTGCCAATGGACAGGCGCCGCAGAATAATTGCGCCCAGATTACGGCGGAGCAGTAAGAGATTGAGAGATTCAACGGTGTTGTGGACAATTAACAATCAGTCGTCCGCAGTCGCCAGTCCAAAGTCTAGAGTCGGGTCAGGCAGTGTTGCGGTCTACTGACAATCTCTGAATCTCTTTATCTCTCAATCTCTTTATCTCTCAATCTCTCCACTGCTCCGCCATTTAAAACTGGAAATAAATAAAAGGCGTCTCAATCGCCGCGCCGAGATTGGCAATGGCAATCGCCATTGCCACGTAGGCCAGCCAGCGCAACCAGCCGGGGTTACTGGTAAAGGTGCGTTCCATGTTGGCAATATAGCGCTCGTACCATTGAATGATCTCCAGAACCACGATCAACCCCACCGCGAGCGCCATTTCCAACCGAACGTCGGCAACGCCGGCGGCTTGCCAGGGGGCGAAGATCGCTTCGATAAAGGCTGTCGGCCCAAGCTGGGGGATGCGTTGGATGATCAAGAGGGCATCATCCAGGCTATTGGCACGGAAGAAGATCCAGCTAAACAACACAAGGTGAAAGGTAATCACAATCTTGAGCCAGTCGGGTAAGAATGGCCCGTTGGACCGCCCCAGGCGACGGGCGCCCCAGACGCCGACGCCGCTCAGCCAAAGCTCCATAAGAACATAGAAGGCATGTAACGCACCCCAAATGACAAAGGTCCAGTGGGCGCCGTGCCACAAGCCGCTCACCAGGAAAACAAGGGCAAGATTCATATACCAGCGCCACTGGACCACACGGTTGCCCCCCAGCGGGATGTAGAGATAATCGCGAAACCAGGTAGAAAGGGAAATATGCCAGCGTCGCCAGAAGCCGGCCACTGACCGAGCGACATAGGGCTGGCGGAAGTTTTCCATCAGGTCAAAGCCCATGACACGGGCGGCGCCAATGGCAATGTCGGAATAGCCGGAGAAGTCGCAGTAGATCTGGAAGGCAAAGAAGTAGGTCGCCAGCAGTAGCGGCCAACCGGTATAGTCGCCCGGTTGGTTGTAGACCTGGTTGACATAGACCGCCAGCCGGTCGGCGATGACCACCTTTTTGAACAATCCCCAAAGCATCAGGCGCAGCCCACTATTGACCCGCGCTTCGTTAAAGAAGTGGCGGCGATGAAATTGAGGCAACATACGCGTTGCCCGCTCAATGGGGCCGGCCACCAGTTGCGGGAAGAACGAAACATAGAGCGCAAAAATGCCAAAGTGTGGCTCCGGCTTCAGCTTGCCCCGGTAGACATCAATGACATAGCTCAACGACTGAAAGGTGTAAAACGAAATTCCCACCGGCAGCAACACATCCAGACTGACAAAGCGGTACTCGACATCAAAGAGGCTAAAGAGACCCCGCACCGACTCATTGAAAAAGTTGAAGTATTTAAAGGTAAAGAGCAAGCCCAGATTGACCACCAAGCTCAATGCCAGGTATTTCCCGCGGCCGGCCCGCTCCGTCTGCCCACCCATCAGGCGCGCTGCTGTGTAATCCACCACGGTCGAGAGCAACAGGAGCAGGGCATATTCCATGCGCCAGGCGGCATAGAAGAGATAGCTGGCGGCCAAGAGCAACATCCAGCGGTAGCGCTGCGGGCAGAGAAAGTAGGCGGTGACGACAATGGGGAAAAAGATCAGAAATTCTACGGAATTAAAGAGCATACCTGTTCACTCATTGCACCAAGACCACTGTTCAGCCCCTATATAGCGCCGCCTTCACCCCCAAAACAAGTAGCAATCATGCAAATCCACCATCTTTCACCGGCCCAAGCTCACCCAATAACCCTTTACCAACCCCAAAGCCACGAAGTTCACGAAGAAAAAACTTCGTGTCTTCGCGTCTTTGTGGTTAAACTGATAGGCAGCAATTATGGCAACTGGAACCCTTATTATTGAGTGATTTCGCCCGAATGAGGTAGAATAGACGCGATTGTCAGTGGGTGGTATTGGCTGCCACCCTCAAATGCGTACAGAATAATAGTAGATAAAAACCTTTATGAAGTTAGACCATATTCGCAATATTTCGATTATCGCCCATATTGACCACGGCAAAAGCACCCTGGCCGACCGTCTCTTGCAGATGACCGGCACCGTCACTGCGCGGGAAATGAAAGAGCAACTGCTCGACTCGATGGATTTGGAGCGGGAAAAAGGGGTGACGATCAAGGCCAGCGCCGTGCGCATGATCTATGCGTACAAAGGGCCAGGAGGTAGTGTTGAAGAGTACGAGATCAACCTGATCGACACGCCCGGCCATGTGGACTTTAGCTATGAAGTCAGCCGCGCTCTGCAAGCGTGTGAAGGCGCGATCCTGGTGGTGGACGCCTCGCAGGGCATCCAGGCGCAGACGATGGCCCATCTCTTCACGGCGTTGGAACAGGAGCTGACCATTGTGCCGGTCCTCAACAAGATCGACCTGCCGGCCGCCATGCCCGACGACATTGCCAAAGAGGTCGAAGACCTGCTCGCCTACCCCGGTGAGGATATTCCGCGCATTAGCGCCAAGGCCGGCATCAATGTCGAGCAGGTGCTGGAAAAGATTGTTGAAGAGGTGCCGCCCCCCAGCGGCGATCTCGACGCCCCCCTACGCGCCCTGGTCTTCGATTGCCAGTATGACGCCTATCGCGGCGTGATCGCCTATGTGCGCGTGGTCGATGGCGCAATGAAGACGGGCGACAAGTTGTTGGCGATGACCACACAGAAACCGATGGAGCCGCTGGAACTGGGCGTGTTGACGCCGAGCATGTTGGCCGTGCCGGAACTGCACGCTGGTCAGGTCGGTTACATTGCCACCGGTTTCAAAAGCGTGCAGGATATTGACGTGGGCGACACGGTGACGCTGGTGCGCCAGCCGGCCACTGAACGCCTGCCCGGCTACCAGCCGATGAAGCCGATGGTCTTTGCCGGTCTCTACCCCTCCAACCCGGATGATTATGTCGATCTGCGCGAGGCGCTGGAAAAGCTGCAACTCAACGACGCCGCCCTGGTCTACGAGCCGGAGACCAGTCAAGCGCTTGGCTTTGGCTTCCGCCTGGGCTTCCTGGGCTTGTTCCACATGGAGATTGTGCAGGAGCGGTTGGAGCGGGAATATGACATGGACATCATCTTTACCGCCCCCTCGGTCGCCTACCGCATCACCAAGACCGACGGCAGCGTGATCATCATCGATAGCCCCGCCGACCTGCCGGAGCCCAATTATCTGGAGAAGATCGAAGAGCCGTGGTGTGAATTGCGCCTCTTTACCCCCTCGGAGTATATCGGCACCATCATGGATCTGGTCACCAAGCGCCGCGGTCAACTGCGCAACCAGAACTGGCTCGACAGCAAGCGGCTGGAAATCTCCTGCATGATCCCCCTCTCAGAGATCATCGTCGATTTCTACAACGACCTCAAAGCCCGCACCCGCGGCTACGCCAGCATGGACTACACGCTGGACGAATACCGCGAGTCGGATATGGTGAAGCTGGATATTCTGGTCAACGAACAGCCGGTCGATGCCTTGAGCGTGATCGTCCATCGCGACTCTGCTTTCTACAAAGGGCAACGCCTTGTTACCAAGATGAAAGAGATTATTCCGCGTCAAATGTTTGAAGTACCGATTCAGGCAGCGATTGGGAACAAAGTGATCAGTCGTGCGACCGTCAAAGCTTACAGAAAAGACGTGACCAGTAAGCTATATGGCGGTGACATTACGAGGAAAATGAAACTTTTAAACAAACAAAAAGCTGGCAAAAAACGCATGAAAATGGTCGGCAGTGTGGAAATTCCGCAAGAAGCATTCATGACTGTCTTAAGCCTAGACGAAGATTAAGCAATCTATCATGACGGACTAGCAAAGCATTGGCTCTAGATTGGTAAATCCAGGGTCAATGCTTTGCCACTTACTGATTATCTTCTTCGGCCTGGAGCGCCTGTTTGACCATTTCTAAGATTCGGGCAAGCTTACTGGCCGGAACATAACCAGGATGGGGAGAGCGTTCCTGTAATGCTTGCCCATGTTCTTCAAACGAAGTGTAAAGCTCCAGATTATCGATACAATTATCTGTCTTGTTGCCATTTTTATGATGAACCACCTCTGTCCGTTTTAACGCACGACCAAGATGTTCCGCCACAACAAGTCGGTGTTCAGCAATGTACCCCATATTATTTGCCATCTCACTATAGAGAGGGTGATCAGGGTAAACTTTAACATAGACGTATCCATGTTTCATTACCCGTCCACCCTTCCATGTCGTGGAGTTTGGCCCTGTATGTACACAGCTTTGACACATGCCAGTAAAGCCTTCATTGCGAATACTGGATCCAAAGGTCACATATTCACGGCTACAGCGCGCACACTTGATTGGAATACGTTGACCATCGCGCCGTGACCAGTAAAGCACACACCCATTTGGTAACGTCTCATCTTCCCATTTCTCTCCATTCGTACATTGGCGGCAGATGCCATGAAAGGTTTGGCGTGTTGTATTATTGGCAATCACCATCCGTTCACGACCGCACGAACCACATTTGACTGGCACATATGGATCTTCCCGTCGTGACCAGTAGATGATGCTGCCACTGGACAGGTGTTTATCTTTAGTAACGGTTAAAGGGCTAACCCCTGTTTTGATTAGGCCATACTCTTGGATGCGATTGCCAATCGTCTTTACGGAAACACCAAAGTATTCAGCAATTTCCCGGCGTAGCAACCCCTGTTCGCAATACATCTGCTCCAACGCAGCTTTGGTAATTTCTGGATGCTTTTTGGTGGATTTCATCGTTGCATGAGCCTTTCTTTTGTTGTGATGGGCATTGCCAAATAGCTGTTGATATAGCGCCAACCAATTTCACCCAGCACGGCCTTACACTGGAAGAGGTTGAGTTCCAAGCACTTGCAAATGTCGTATAAAACGAGCATCTCCGTATGAATGGCTTGGGGAAATTCTAGGCCGGCATCGTCTTGTAGCTCTTGACGCAGTTTGCGTAACGCGTATAGACCTTTCATGGTGGTTTCCATAGTCTGCCACTCCTTTCGTAAGTTTTTGCTGTCAGTTGACTTGCAGATGCAAGGTGTACCTCTGCCTGGGTTGACTTATCTGCTCTCTACCGGTACACTCATAACAGCTTAAACAACATTTGTATGCAAAAGCAGCAATACACAAATTGATTATATGCAAAAGAGTCAAAAAAGTCAAGTAGCAATATGCGATAGCGACAAAATCAAACAACGCTTGAAGTTGTTACAAGACACCCTTGGCATCACGCAGGAAGAAATGGCCCGATTAGGCGGTCGCAAACGAGTTAGCTATGCTGAGTATGTTCGCGAGCATGACCCCAAGATGCCCGGTGCTGACTTCATTGCCAACCTAGTGCTAAACACCGGTGTCAACGCCAACTGGCTCTTGACCGGCCAGGGTGACGTGTTCAACGCCGCGTCGAGTGCGGTCGAGACGGGGATGCAAGAAATGTGGGCAGTCTACCAACGGCTGGGTGAGAAGGAACGGGCGTTGTTGTTGGAAGTAGCGAGAACGTTTGCAGGGGCGAAACTACAGTAACATAGTTGATTTTAAAACCTGTATGAAGAAGTATGCTATAATTCGCTTAGTCTTTTCAGAGACAAGCTCATCCTTTGCACACATGATCGGGTGTTAACCGAATGATGGTGGAATACGAGCAACTGCTCAGGAATCAGGTTGTGATTGCAGCAATGAGAGCAGCTTGGATAGATTCGCAACCTGGCCTTTCCGGTGGGCATGAAGAAGGAGGGTTTATCCTACGCAATGCAGGTCGGGAGATCGCTGTCTTGCGCTGGGTGGCCGGCGTGCAAAACAGTATTCGTGTCCCACCTCATCCCGGTTGCAAAATTGGTGAAAGTGATATTCTGGCTTCTTTTCATACCCATCCTAATACAGCGAGCAATTATTTACAAGAACCGAGCGAAACCGATAAGCGGGCAGTCCGTCACGATCCTGATCTAAAAGGAGCCTTCTATGTTGGTGAATTTATCATTACAAACCGACTAATTTACCTCATTCGACCGGATGGGTACGTAGTTGAAGCTGGACGCAGAGAGACAGTGCTAGAGGGAGGATAATCATGGCCTTGACCTTAATCGCCGACGTGTACAAAGATGCCGTTGCGGTATCGACCGCCAATGTAGTGGCGGTAGCAAATAAGCAGGCGAATGAATTAGGCGTTGATAGTTTGAATAGCCTCATTACCATGACCCAATATCTGCAAGACGGGACAATGTTCTGGCGAGTGAATTACGGCTCCAAAGACTATGTCAACCGACGTGGCGGCGACTTGATCATTGATGTAGATGCGCTCAACGGCAAAATTGAGCGTGTCCTGTGGGGACAGTAAAGTTCTAGGCGTATCGCCGAAACAGCGCTGTGGAACACCGAGTGTTATAGGAAGTTCGTTAGTTTTCTTTCGCCGATGGTGAAACTGTCCAAATCCAACTTGGTGCCGATGGCGTATTGCGTAGCCGCGTCGTTCTAGGACTACACCTCCAGCCAACACTCTTTTGGCAGGGTGATCTTGGGAGTGTTCTTGATGTGCTGTGCCTGGGTCTGGCAACACCGGAACATTCTGCGTTTGTGGAGCGAATGCGCAGTGAGCTTAACCAGTGACGCCGACTTCATCGCCAACCTCGTGCTGAACACCGGCGTCAACGCCAACTGGCGCTTGACCGGCCAGGGTGACATGTTCAACGCCGAGTCGAGTGCTGTAGCGACGGGGATGCAGGAAGTATGGGCAGTCTACCAGCGGCTGGGTGACAAGGAACGAGCGCTACTGCTGGAAGTCGCAAGGGTGTTTGAAGGGGAGCGGTAGTATACTCTGCTGTCTAGTACACATCTTTGGCAACACCACAGCACACCTACTTCTGCTCAATAATGCTTCTATTCTACGGATGGGAAGAATAACACAGTGGCATAAACGGCTGTCAAGGGAGGGTATATACTATGTTTTGTCAGAACTGCGGCACAAAGCTAGTGGAAAAAGCAAATTTTTGTCATCATTGTGGAGCCTCAACTGTTTTTTATCAACCCGCAGACACGTTAGATACAACTGTACGCTTTGAATACTGTCAAATTGAAGCTGTAACGGGAAAGTCTTCATTTTTTCCACGCCCCAAAGTAAATTTTAAGTTTTGTGCAGAGGCAATTGGTTCCGGCGGACCGTATATTGCAGACGAAACTCAAGAGTTCAAGGCAGAATTTGGGCGAGATTTCGGGGATAAAAGCCAAATAGAACCTGACGTACGCTTTTGGGGTGACATACATAAGAAGTTTACTGCGCAGTTAGTAAAACAGGGATGGGAGCCTCTCTCAGATAGAGGCAATCAATGGTGGCAGATAAAATTTCGCAGGAGGATAGTTCAAGTTAAATGAGGCCATACTTGCTTACGTCCAGTCCTGATTTTCCAAACATGTGTTCTGATGCTACACTACGAGAGTGATCCCATTCAGCCCTGGGCAAAGGCGAACAGCATGACATCCAAGATGATTGCATTTGGTTGGTACGGCGGCAAATATACCCATTTAGATTGGCTGCTACCCCTCCTCCCGTACACCACCCACTACTGTGAACCCTTTGGCGGATCGGCGGCGGTGTTGGTCAATCGCGAGCCGTCGCCGGTTGAAACGTATAATGATGTTGATGGCGAGTTAGTGAACTTCTTTCGGGTCTTGCGCAATCAGAAAGAGGAATTGCTGGAAGCCATTGGTCTCACGCCCTTTGCCAGAGAAGAATTGCGCATTGCCGTCAACGAGAGCGACGAACAACTTTCCGATTTGGAACGGGCCAGACGCTTTTTTGTGCGTGCCCGCCAGGTGCGCACCGGCCTTGCCCAAACTGCTAGCGAAGGCCGGTGGGCGCATTGCAAGTTGACCAGCCGGGCCGGCATGGCCGGCGCCGTTTCCCGTTGGCTGGGTAGCGTGGAAGGGTTAGCAGAAATTGCCCAACGCTTGCTGCGCGTTCAGATCGAAAACGCCCCGGCGCTTGAGGTGATCGAACGCTATGACAGCCCCGAAACGCTTTTTTACTGCGATCCGCCCTATGTCCACGAATCCCGTTCGGATACCAAAGCCTATGCCTTTGAAATGACCGATGCTGAACATCGCGCCTTAGCCGAAGTTCTACACAAAGTCGCAGGCAAGGTGGCGCTATCGGGCTATCATTGCAAACTCATGGATGAACTCTACGGCGACTGGGCCTGCATCCATTCACCGGCCAAAAAGGCCCATTCGACCAACACTCGTCCTGACAACAGCAAACAAGACCGCATTGAAACCCTATGGATCAACTATTCTCTGCAAGAGAACCAAAACGGTAAAGCGAACAACGCATGGCAGACCCCAGAGAAATACTCGAAAATGCTCTTCGACGAGCTAGAGCTACCTTAGCCCAACCCGTCATCACCGATGAAACAAGCTTGGAGCGTGTGATCTACATTGCCCGCTGTCTGACTAATCGCGCCGGCGTGCGGATGATTATGACTTGTACGCTGGCAAAATTGCATCATCCGGCTGTTGATCCACGCAAGCCGTACACTGAAATTGGTGGGGAAGACTCTTTTTCCGGGCGAGCGGAATATGATGAAGCCCATGTTTGGCCCTTTGCCGCGGCTCATGATTTGCCGGTCAATTCAACCACAGCCTTTCTCACCCCAGGCTTTCGGACAATGAACGTTCCACTGGCTCCGCCGCTGGTCATCAGCGGTCGCCCACGGCGCATGTATGCCGATACGATTCAACTGTTGGATGATGTCTATCGCGGGCGCGTTACAGCAGAGGATCTATTGGTCGAAACGCTGCGCCAACTGCTCCTACTCCGCCAGGAACAAGAAGGGCGAATGCAACAGTTACTGCGTGAACTGAGCAGTTCCTACAGTAGCATTCCACTCTCATCGGAGGACATTATTACCCTCCTTGAGCAACATTTGAAAAGTCCCAAGTCAAGCCGGTTGCCGGTTCTGGTTGTCGCTGCGGCCTATAAAGCTGCTGGTCAACGACTGGGGGAAGTGGCAAAGTCTCTCCACGCTCACAATGCGGCGGACCTACAAACTGGCGCTTTGGGTGACATTGAAATTACCCTGATCAATGACGATAAGGTTATCACCAGCTACGAAATGAAAGCCAAAGAAGTGACCAGAGATGATATTGACCATGCTATCTTCAAAATCGGTAGTTCGGGCAAGAAAGTGGACAACTACATCTTTATCACAACTGCCACTATTAATAAAGATGTCATCGAGTATGCGGCCTCGCTCTATCACGAAACAGGTGGCATTGAATTTGCCATTTTAGATTGTATCGGTTTCCTACGGCATTTCTTGCACCTCTTTCACCGTTTGCGCCTCGATTTTCTGGACGCCTATCAAGCGCTAGTTTTGATAGAGCCGGATAGCGCCGTTAGCCAGCCGCTCAAAGAATTGTTTTTAGCGCTAAGGCGTGCAGCAGAATTGGATATGGGCAATTGAATTGTCATCCTATTGCTAAACACCGGCGTCAACGCCAACTGGCTCTTGACCGGCGAGGGTGACATGTTCAACGTTGCGTCGAGTGCCGTGGAGACGGAGATGCAAGAAGTATGGGCAGTCTACCAACGGCTGGGGGACAAGGAACGGGCGCTGTGGTTGGAAGTCGCAAGGGCGTTTGCGAGGGCATAAAACTGAAAAGACAAGTATGAAAACTAATCTAGATATCGATATACTGACTCAACAAGCAGCAACCTTTGCTGAAACCGAAAATAGCTATGACGAACCATCACTCTATGGCGTCACCGATGGCAAACGGATCGGCACCTATCTCGAACACAAATTCAAGTTGTATCTAAGCGTCCAATATACCTATGAAGAAGGCAACTCTGCATCTGGCATTGACTTTCCTGGACTGGGCGTTGATTTAAAGGTGACCAGTATCACGCAACCGCAATCGTCCTCGCCATTTAAGTCAGCTCGACAGAAGATCTATGGTCTTGGCTATCATCTATTGGTTTTCGTCTATGAAAAGTTTGACGAGCATAATCAGCAAACCGGACGTTTGAACATGAAGCACACGATTTTCGTCGACAAAGCGCGCACGGCTGATTACCAAATGACACGTGGGATTCGTGAGATTGTCGAAAGGGACGGCAATACGGACGATTTGGTTGCCTACCTCCAAGATCGGAATCTGCCGATTGACGAGATCGCCGCCCGCCATCTCGCTGAAGAAATCCTACAGCATCCACCACAACTCGGCTATCTGACTATTTCCAATGCCCTACAATGGCGGTTACAATATAATCGCGTTATCCAACAAGCCGGCGAAGTTGAAGGCATTTATCGTATTCGATGAGGTGAATCATGCCAGGAAAGAAGAGTAAGGCAATTTGGGAGTTTGGTGATTTCCAAACGCCTGACGAACTGGCAATGGAAATCATCCAGGTACTGAGGAGAATGCCGATTGTCCCAGCTTCGATCATTGAACCTACTTGTGGCATAGGTAATCTACTTGTCAGTGCAATGAGAGCCTACCCTTATACCGAGCAGGTGGTTGGCGTTGATATCAATTCTCAGTACCTGACGCAGCTTTGCACGCGAATTGATCTTGAAGAGCTAAATCCCAATACAGAGATCATTCATGCCAACTTCTTTGACATGAATTGGGAAGAAATTATTGCAAAGTTACCACAGCCACTGCTGATTATCGGTAATCCACCATGGGTCACAAGTGCAGAGCTGAGTACGCTGCAAAGTCAAAATTTGCCGGAAAAATCTAACATTCATGGTCACAATGGCCTTGATGCCGTGATGGGCAAGAGCAACTTTGACATCTCCGAATGGATGCTGTTGCAGCAAATCAGTTGGTTACAAGCACGGGTGGGTGTATTGGCTATGCTTTGTAAGAGTGCGGTTGCCCGTAAAATTTTAGCCTATGCCTGGAAAAATAAAGTAAAAATTGCTTCAGCACAAATCTTTAAGATTGATGCAAAACGCCATTTTGATGCAGCCGTCGATGCTTGTTTGCTTGTTATGACTTTTGATCGAAAAGTTGTTGATTGGCAATGTCATATCTTTCCTACTCTTACTTCACTACAGCCAGAGAGCGCCCTTGGTTATCAAGATGGCTTTATTGTTTCCGATATTACAGCGTATCAACATTTGCATTATCTCTATGGCATAGAAGAGCATTACACCTGGCGGTCGGGGATTAAACATGATTGTTCGAAAGTAATGGAGCTAGTTCAAGAAGACAACCACTGTTTTACCAATGGCGACGGACAACAGGTTAAGTTAGAATCGAAATTTATTTATCCGATGCTAAAAAGCTCAGATATTGGTAACGGGCGCATCAATGGCCGGCGAAAGTGTATGATCGTCACACAAACTAGTATTGGCGAGGACACAAGCAAAATTAAGAGACTTGCTCCGCAAACCTGGCAGTACCTGCAACAGAATCATCCCACATTTGAAAAGCGCAGTAGCTCAATTTATAAAAATCGACCAGACTTCTCCATTTTTGGGGTTGGTGATTATACATTTACGCCTTGGAAAGTAGCCATCTCTGGTTTTTATAAGAAACTCAATTTCGTCCCCATCGGCCCGGTTGATGACAAGCCTGTTGTTTTTGATGACACGATCTATTTTCTCGCTTGTCAGTCTCGTGAAGAAGCCGAGTTTCTTGCCGATCTCTTAAATTCTGATCTTGCAACACAGTTTTTCAACGCAATGATTTTCTGGGAGGATAAGCGACCTATCACTGTTGAGGTGTTAAAAAGGCTTAATATCCGCAGGTTGGCTTGTGCCTTAGGTCGTGAAGATGTGTATCTTAGCTTTGTTGCACAGTCACCAACAGAGGCAGTGCAACTGCGCTTGTTGGAAAGTGCTGCCACCTATTCTGCTCCTCCGCTAACAAACTCGGCACCGATCTAGAGGCATTCTCTGATCTATCTCATTATCGCCGTAGGCTATTCCAAAGAAATAAATCCCTGGTTGGCGCGTCAGGCCATCGACAACGCTCATGTCCGTTATCCGGTATAACTCGACTTGTGCAACAGGAGTATACCCTGGCCTATTCCTTTCGCGCGCTTCTGCGATCAAAATCGTGGCTACCATTCCCGATGATCAAGTCGCAACCAACGGCCAATGTTCAGGATCAATGCATGAAAACTCTGCCATCGCATATCGCCGCTGTCGTTGTCGCTTTTTTCCTCAGCGGCTGTGGCGACGCGCCGAATGTCTTTGCCCCCAAAGGACCGGCGGCGGCGGAAATTGCCGAACTGGGCTGGCTGCTGGTGGGGCTAGGCAGTGCGGTCTTTGGCTTGGTCATGGGCTTGCTCTTCTACGCCAGCTTCCGTCGACGCAGCGCTGATGCCGCCGAAGATGGCCGCCGTACACCACCTTCGCCGACCACCCAACGCTGGGTGATCATGGGGGGGGTGGTTTTCCCCACCGTGATTCTGGCCGTCGTCTTGTTCTTCACGATTACCACATTGCGGGCGATCTCGGCCCGCGCACCGGTGGCCGATCTCACCATCGAAGTGATTGGGCGTCAGTGGTGGTGGGAGGTGCATTATCCAAACCAGCAGATTGTCACCGCCAACGAGATCCACATTCCGCTCGGTCAGCCGGTGCGCATGGTCTTGAAAGCGGGCGACGTGATCCACAGCTTCTGGGTGCCGGCTCTGCATGGCAAGCTTGACATGATCCCCGGTCAAGAAAATGAGTTCTGGCTGCAAGCTGACCATGCCGGCGAATACTGGGGCGAATGCACCGAGTTTTGTGGTTTGCAACATGCCAAGATGAACTTTGTCGTGGTCGCCGAAAGCGCCGAAGACTTTGCCCGCTGGCTCGAACGGGAGCGCCAACCCGCCACCACGCCGACCGATCCGCTGTTGCAACAAGGCCAGGCGCTCTTCCTCGCCTCGACCTGCGCTTACTGTCATGCCATCCAGGGGACAACAGC
Source organism: Caldilinea sp. CFX5 (assembly GCA_021405325.1). The sequence continues at coordinate 96,707 of QWII01000039.1, forward strand.
AGTGGGTACGCTGGGGCCGGATCTGACCCATTTGGCGAGCCGGCGCACCCTGGCCGCCGGCGCCGTGCGCAACACCCCCGGTCATCTGGCCGGCTGGATTGTCGATCCGCAGCACATCAAACCGGGCAATCTCATGCCGGCCTCCCACTATTCGGGACCGGAGTTACAGGCCCTGCTCGCCTATTTACTGAGCCTGCGCTGAGGGTTATACAAGAAACCAGGGTTTTGCCAAAACCCTGGTTTCTAGCACACCTAACCATTTTACTAGGACATTTTATGACGACATCCGCCTCTACCCCCAACACGGTCACGGCCCGCCATCCCGCTCCGCCACGGGAGATCTCCGCAGAGATGGAGCAAGCCGAACGGCTGGAACGCCTATGGGCCGATCCGCCCGGTTTTGTCGGCTGGTTTCGGGCGGTGCAGAACGACGCCGTCGGCGGCCGCGTGATGGGCATGGCCTTTATTTTCTTTCTGCTGGGCGGTCTTAACGCGCTGCTCTTGCGGCTGCAACTCTACAAGGCGGAAAATGAGTTGATCGGCCCCGAACTCTTTAACGGTCTCTTCACCATGCACGGCTCGACCATGATGTATCTCTTCGCCGTGCCGATGCTGGAAGGCTTTGCCATCTTTCTGCTGCCCTTTGTCCTGGGCAACCGCGAGATGCCCTTCCCCCGACTCGGCGTCTTTAGCTTTTTCACCTTTTTGTTGGGCGGGCTGCTCTTTTACAGCAGCTTTCTCTTCCGCGCCGTTCCCGATGCCGGCTGGTTTGCCTACGCGCCCTTGAGTGGCCCTGAATATTCGCCGGGGTTGGCGCTCGATTTCTGGCTCTTGGGCCTGGGGGTGGCCGAAGTAGCCGCCATCGCCGCCGGTGTCGAGATTGCGATGGCGATTCTACGAATGCGCGCGCCGGGGATGACACTGGGACGGATGCCGATTCTGGCCTGGGCCTATCTGGTAACGGCCTTTTCGATTCTCTTTGCCTTTACCACCCTGCTGGTGGTCAGCCTGCTCTTGGAGTTGGATCGCAAATTTGGCACCCAATTCTTTAACGCCGACGCCGGCGGCACCCCGGTTCTCTGGCAGCATCTCTTCTGGATCTTCGGCCACCCGGAGGTCTATATCCAATTTATCCCGGCCACCGGCATGGTTTCGATGATCGTGCCGGTCTTTGCCCGGCGCCAACTGGTGGGCTACAGCTACATTGTCATCGCGCTGGTAGCGACGGCCTTTATCAGCTTTATGCTCTGGGTACATCACATGTTTACCGTCGGCCTGCCGCAGAGCGCCAGCTTTTTCTTTTCCGCCGCCAGCATCATGATCGCCATCCCCGCCGGCATCCAGATCTTTTCGTGGATCGCCACCATCTGGACGGGGCGACCGGTCTGGAAGACGCCACTGCTCTTTGTGATGGGCTTTCTGGTCATCTTTGTGCTGGGCGGCATTACCGGCGTCATGGTGGGGGTGATGCCCTTTGACTGGCAGGTGCATGATTCATACTTTGTGGTGGCGCATCTCCATTATGTGCTGATTGGCGGCGTCACCTTTCCCATCTTTGCCGCGCTCTACTACTGGATTCCCAAGTTCTACGGCAAAATGCTGAACGAGCGGCTGGGGCAGTGGAACTTCTGGCTGCTCTTTATCGGCTTCAACATCACCTTCTTCCCCATGCACATTCTCGGCTTGCTGGGGATGCCGCGGCGCGTCTACACCTACCCCGAAGGCTTTGGCTGGGATATTTATAATCTGATTGCCACGGTTGGTTCGTTTATCCTGGCCTTGGGCGTCGCCGTCTTTCTGGTCAACCTGCTCTACAGTCTGCGTTGGGGGGAGGATGCCAGCGCCAACCCGTGGGAAGCCGACTCGTTGGAGTGGAGTATGCCGTCGCCGCCGGCCAACTATGGCTATGCCGAGTTGCCGGTGGTGCAAAGTCGCCACCCGCTCTGGGAGCAGGATGATGTCTTTGCCGGGCCGGCGCGGGTGAACCGGCTGCTGGAAGGGTTGCAAGGCTGGCCGCTCACCTGGCGCGCGGCCCTCACCACCACCCTGCTCGATGCCAAACCGGTGGAGGTCTTCCGCGTCTCCGGCCCCTCGATCTGGCCGCTGGTGACGGCGACGGGCTTGATCCTGATCTTCGCCGCCGAAATTTTCAGTCTGCGCGTGCTGGTCTTTATGGGCGCCTTTGCCACCATCGTCGGTCTCTTTGGCTGGCACTGGCCCGATTCGATCCCCACCACCGAGCGCGAGTTGGCCTTTGAGCGTGAACACAACATTCAGGTCTATCCCAATGGCAGCCCCAGCCTGGATCGCATGGCAACCTGGATGATGCTCTTGCTGGTCGCCATTGCGCTGGGCAATTTCTTGTTCTGTTACTTTTTCCTGCGGCTGGAGAGCGAGGTCTGGCCGCCGCCGGGCTTTCCGTTGCCGGGGCTGCTTCTGCCTGCCCTGGGTACGATGGCATTGGGGGGTGGTCTCTTCGCCCTACGCCGGGCGCGCCAGCGCATCCGGCAGGATGACCAGGACGGCTTTTTCACCGCCCTGGGGGTTGCCCTGGTGCTGGGGTTGCTGACCGGCGGGCTGCTCTTCTATGATCTGTGGCGGCAACCCTTTGACCAGACCACCCACGCCTATGGTTCGCTTTACTATACGCTGGGCACTTTTCTGCTCTTGATCGTCCTCAGCGCCGTGTTGCAAACGCTCTTCACCCTCTACTGGGCCTGGCGCGGGCAGTACACGGCGCGTGAACATGTGGCGATTCAGGTAGGCGTGATTTTGTGGCAGGGGGCCTTTGTCTTCTGGCTCGTGTTGGCGGCTACGCTGTATGTGTCGCCCTATTGGATTTAGCAGAGTCCGCAGCGTTCTGTCAAAGAAGTCATGATGGGTGGGTCGCTTGCCCCCTATCACCGCGAATCGTCAGGATTAGCGAATCTTTTTCTCCTGACGTGATTCGCTAATCCTCCTGATTCGCGGTGATATGTCTGGGCCGCTCCCATCTATTAAGACTTATCGTACAGCAGTCCACAGCCTGTACGTAACTCAGGGCTAAACGACTCATGACTACAGTTAGGTGGTGAAACAACAACCATGACGATAGAATCTGTTGAACCCTATAACGCCCCGGAGAACGATACCCGGCGCACCCAATGGCGCTTGCTGACGGGTCTGCTGGCCGGGCCGGTAGTCTATTCCCTCTACTTTATGGCGGTCTACCTCCTGGTGGAGGCGGCGTGTCGGGAAGCGCTGTTGCAAGGAGAGTTGTGGGGTTTGAATGCGCTCCAGACCGCAGTGGTGGGGTTGACCGCTGTCGCGGTGGTGAGCACGCTGGCGCTGGCCCGCTATGGCTATAGCGGCGGACGGCAGGCCGGCAGCGAGGACGCTCAGCGTAATCGCCGCTTTCTGGTGCGCACGGGTCTGTGGTTAAGCGGCTTCTTTGTGCTGGTGACGTTGGTGACGGGGCTGCCGATCCTGGTTTTAGAGTTATGCACTTGGGTATGAAATCAATGAACCGAGAAGCGCCTTTGCTGTTGTTCAGCTTGCTGCTGTTGTCTCTTAGCGCCTGTGCCAGCCCGCGCACAGTGGCGGCAGGCGCCGCGCAGTTGACCGGCGGCGACGCCGAGCGGCGTCAACAAGCCATTCGCGCCTATGGCTGCGATTCCTGCCATACCATTCCCGGCATCCCCACCGCTAACTCGACCGCGGGACCGCCGCTGAATGATTGGGCCGAACGTCACTTTATCGCCGGGTCGCTGGCGAACACCGCCGATAATTTGATTTTGTGGATTCGCTTTCCGCAAAGCGTGGAGCCAGGGACGGCCATGCCCGATTTGGGGGTGAGCGAACAGGAAGCGCGCGATATTAGCGCCTATCTCTTTACGCTACGACGCTAGACAGTAGGACAGTAAATCAGTGGGACAGTAAATCAGTAGAGCAGCTTGTACTGTCTCACTGTCTCACTGTGATCACTTTCTTGTAATAGGGTATCGCTATGACACAATCGCCACCGGAAGCTACGGAAAGCGCAAAGACGGAACGGCGTGAACGTGCGCTGGCGCGACTGGATCGCCAGGTGCGGCGTTATCACCGCCGCATCTTGATCGCCGGCATCATTGTCATCATCGTGGGCTTGATCGGTCTGCAATTCTGGCCCTACGGGCGCGACCACACGAATCCCCCGGTGGTGCAGGAGCCGCCGTGGGACAGCCAACAGACGCGCATTCTGGCTGTGCGCGCCTGCTATGACTGTCACAGCAACGAGACGATCTGGCCCTGGTACACCAAGATTGCGCCGATCTCCATGATGGTCTATCGGGATGTGATCGAGGGGCGGAAAACGCTCAATTTCTCCGCGTGGAACGCCGCTGCCTGGACGCCAGAAGATACCGACCGCCTGGTTGAGGTAGTGAGCAAACGCCAGATGCCGCTGCCTTATTAT
>QWII01000163.1 GCA_021405325.1 Caldilinea sp. CFX5
CGGATCGGTTTTGATATGCTCGAACGATGCTTGACCAATGGGCAATCTGTCTCGATCAGACTCATTCCCTACTTTTTATGAAACCCTACGGTAGCTAGGGTCAGCATCAGTGGCGCGACCAATTATGTCACCAGCTATGGCTATGATGCTCACCTGCGCCCCACCACCGTCACCTACCCCGATGCTGAAGTCGTCACAACCGGGTATAACAGCATGGGCTTGCCAAGTTGGCTCCACAGCAATGTGAGCGGCAACATTATCGACAGCGTGACCTATGATGAAGCGAGCCGCTTGACCCAACGGCGGGCGTCACTCAACGGCCAGATCTACAATCAGACCTACTGGCCGTGGACGGGCAGCGCCAACAACACCAACGGACGCTTAAAGGAGATCCGCCTGGGCACCAGCGGCGTCACCGCTGATCGCCTTTACTTCCTCTTTGGCTATGACAGCTTTGGCAACATTGGCGGCATGAACGAGCAGTACAATAACGGCACGACCAGTAGCTTTACCTTCTGTTATGACGCCCAGAACCGGCTGATCCGCAGCTATACGCCTTTTAACGCCAGCCTGACGTGCGCCACCCACACCGGCGGACGCGCCTACAGTTATGACAGCGCCGGTCGGTTGACCAATTATGAAGGTGCCGGGTTCACCGTCGCCGGCATCAGGCCCCATCTGGCCTTGCCCACTGGCGGCAGCTATGCCGTCGATAGCAACGGCAACCTCACCAATCGCCAGAGTCACGCACTCACCTGGAATCACGAGAATCGGCTGGATAGCTACTATCGCGCCACGCCCTATCTCTATGAGACCTATCTCTATGATGTCGATGGCATCCGCGTGCGCAAAACCACGAATGGGGTGAACACCTTCTACCCCAACCGCTTCTACGAACAGAGCGGCTCGGCCATCACCAAGTATTACTACTTCGGCGGCAAACGGGTCGCCATGCGCCAGGGTCACACCACCCCGTTGACCTATCTCTATGGCGACCATGTGGGCAGCATGGCCTATGCCACGCAGCAGAACGGCACCTTTGTCACGGAACAGGGCTACTGGGGCTATGGTCGCTACCGCCGTGGCGGCGCCCTGCCCACCGACCACCGCTTCACCGACCAGAAACTGGACGGCAGCGGGTTGATGTATTACAATGCCCGCTACTTTGACCCCGAACTCGGCCAGTTTATCTCGCCCGATCCGCTGGTGCCGGACCCGACAAACTTGTTTGATTACAACAGGTATATGTATGTTCGAGGGAACCCCATGAAGTTTACCGACCCAACTGGACATTGTGCAACACTGGACGATGGTTCACGCGACATGGAGAACGATGCAGCGTGTTGGAAGCTCGCCGATACGATTGCGACTGGATATTGGTTAGGTGCTCCAGACTGGTGGAGTGAACGCTATGGTTCTGTGGATAATTTCAACACCCTTGCGGGTACGCCTGGTTTTACGGCTGAATACTTACAGGGACAGGTAAACAATTACCTGCAACAAAACGGTACGGCGCATTACCTCCAATCCCCGCCTGAACTACACCCTGCTCCCGAGTATCCGCCAGTCAATTTGCCGGCGCCTTGTGAGTTTTGGGATTGTCCCGCAATTGCAATGGGTGCAGCGTCCTTAGGGATATCCATTGCGCAGACAGGGGCTGTGGCTTGCACTGCGACGGCGATTGGCGCCCCTTTCTGCGGACCTGCTGCTGGGTACTTAACTTATGCAGACTACGGGTTAAACGCTGTATCCATTGGTTATGAAGGTTACAATTTCATTCAAGGGGATTCAACAACATTTGATTTGTCAGTCACATTAGCAGACAGTGGAGTCAAACCAGTTGCGGAAGCTCTTGGTGCTGGAGCAAGTGCCACACCAGGAGTTGGTGTGGCCTATGATGCTGTCATGTTAGGATACGACATTTTCATTGATCCATTTGTTCGCACGCCAGGTCAATCCCAAGTAGCAAAGTAGAATAGCCTATGCTCATCATCCTGATCGCATGTTCGATTAGTCTATGTCTTGCGTGCATGTACATCTATCGCCAAGATATCATTGGTGATCGAACATTCATGATTGTCTCAATTATCATGGGGGGAGCATTAGTCTACTTCTCCATGGTAATGCTTGGTGTACCATATAATCTCTGGCAACCGATGAGTATCTTTGTCGTTGCTGGCTTACTTCTGGGCTTTCAAGCGTCAAGGGTCGCAATTCGACTTAGACATGCCGAAAAGTCGAGGACACAATCAAACCAGAAGCAACCAAAGTAAGTTCACACCAGGGCAAGAATAGCAGAAGCACAACTGAGGTAGACTACACAGGGTACTCTACCTCAGTTGTGTAGTGATGGGTTGGCGACCGAAACTGGTCTCCAACCCATCACCGAGGTGGACGAAGGCGAGCTTGTCTACGCCTACAATGAAGTGACAGGCGAAGTGGGCCTCTACCCGGTAACGGATGAGATTGCCCATCTCGACAAAGAGATCGTTACCCTCGTCATTGAGGGCGAACGCATCTACACCACGCCGGAGCATCCGTTCTATGTCAACGGCCAGTGGATCGATGCCAGCAATCTCAGCGTTGGCGATCTGGTGCGCCGGCTGGATGGCAGCGCCGGGGATGTGGAAGCTGTCACCGTTGAAGAACGCCCACAGGTGATGTACAATCTCACTGTTGCGGTGGCGCATACCTTCTTTGTTGGTGAGCAGCAGTGGTTGGTTCATAATTGCAGTTCTTCGGTTGTCCGATACGGAGATAAAGCTTCTGGCACCAACAACCATCATGGGATTATGGATGCATGGGCCTCTGCCAACGTGCCAGGGTATGTATCCCGTGCATCGGGTGCTCCAACAGTGCAGATGAGCGTTGAGGCGCATGCAAAAACTACAACAGTGTTTCGTGAGTGGTTAACCGAGAATTATGGTAAGCCTGTTGGTGTTAAGGTAGACTGGAGTAAACATTCCAGACAAGAGATTTACAACTTGTCAGAGCGCATGTTTGATGCAGCAGGAACGCCAGATGCTGTTAGAACGCGATATTACGGGGCGCTCGATAGCTATCTGAAGACAGGTAAATGGGAATAACAACATGAATATGTTTGATCTGCTACAACTAATTCCAAAAGATCCTTCTTGCGAAATCTACCCGGCAGCAGGATCACCTGTGATTGAACAGGAGCATTTTCTTCCTGAAGATCTGCAAGAATTCTATCGATTGTGCGGAGGCGCGCTTTTATACGCAAAGAGTGAGTATCCATATAGAATTCTATCCCCTGCTGAATTTGTACTCGCCAATCCTGTTCTGATTGGCGAAAGAGCAGAATATGATATCACGGGGGCTTGGTATTTGGTTACAGTTGATCCTGATAATCAGTACCTCACAATCGATTGCTCCAAGGAAAGGCTTGGGAAGTGTTACGATAGCTTCATTGATCGACATGGAATTGTCGGTAACTGCCCAGTCATTGCCAATTCGTTCCATGACCTACTGGTTGGTTTGATCAACAACAGGGGTGGCTACCCCTATTGGTTGAGGAATGACTTTGCATCACTTGGCGACGCCTATGATGGGGTGTAAGTAGTAGTAGGTGAGTTGTGAGTCGGTAAACTAGAGTCATTCATGGAGTAGGCAGAGAAAATAGTTTCTTTGCCTACTCCATGAACACACAATATGAAATAACGGACAACATATTAAACAGCTCTTATATCACCTTGAACACCCCGATGGGTAGCCACCACTTGGATTATCGATAGACAAAATTGCTTCGTTAAACAGGCTTTACTTGGTATCATCGAAAAAAAAGCTTACGGTATTGAAGAAATAATAGTTAGGAGTTACGCAGTTGACGGGCGCGACCAGAGACCTGTCAGGTTTCGCAAACCTGACAGGTCTTGTCCAACTGCGTAACTCCTAATAGTTTAGTTGGCATATGGAATAGATGTAAGAATTATGGCTGAATTAGAAATTACTGGTACAATGCCGCTGCTTACGGAGGACGCCATTGCGGCAGTGGAGAGGCAGATTGGTGTCTCTTTGCCGATAGCCTATCGTTCATTTCTGTTGCGCTACAATGGTGGCCGTCCTGAACCCAACATGTTTCCCATTCAGGGATTTTATGCAGATACGCATGGTCTGCTTGAATGGTTCTTCTGCATTGCCGAGGATGACATTTACGACCTGACGGAAAATGAGCTCGTATATCGTAATCGAGTTCCATCGGATTTGTTACCAATTGCTACTGACCCAGGCGGAAACTTGCTTTGTCTCGCGGTCAAGGGCGATCGCTATGGCAGAATTTACTTCTGGCATCATGAAGATGAGGGGGAGGAAGGAGCACCACCTACCTATAACAATGTGTATTCAGTCGCTGATAGTTTTGAGAATTTGCTAAACAGCTTACAAAATCATTTGTAGAGCTACCATCTCAAAAGAAGAATGCAAAATGGGGTATCTGGCTGAAGAGGTAATAAATGCCTGCAAACTGGTCACAGTAGCATGTGAAATACTGACGTCTCAACAAGCAACGAAAGTTCGTCTAGAAGTAGAAGGGATATTTGCGTCACAAGGTAATTCACCGCTTTGGTCAAGACTAATCGCGTATGATGGTATATACAGTCCTGACGGTTGGAAAGCAGTCGAAACTTATACAGATAGTCTACCTATCTTTTTATTTTTTGAACCTCATTTGGATGATTCGATTGTTCTTCTCCATGACAGCTCGAAATTATCTCAAATTCTGGGTGAATGTTCAGGTTTTATTTTTTATGTAACAAGATCATCTCTTGATTACTTGCTTTGTTTTAATGATCACGACGCTCTCATAGGCGCTGGAAAAGCTAAAGAATGGATTGAACAATTGAAAAACAAACGTTCTTAGCAAATTGTTCATCTAAGATCTGTTTTCTAATTGTTCAGCACAGATTAGGGGATGCCCTTACCACTTTTGATTACCAGGGTAATCCCTGAGAACAATTTAAGAACACGCTTGGAGGTGAGTGAGATGAGTTTGCAAGTAACCCTCGATGAGCTTATTGCAAAAAGTGGTGACTCTGAGTTATCACGGTACTCATTTCTTAATGGTCAACTCAAACTTGTGTTAGAAATGGAAGAGTTTGATGCAACTGCCACGATTACAATTCTTACCCAGGTACTACGAGTAGGGACAAAATTAGATCTGAGTGAGCATCAAACAAGTTTCTTTCAAACATGTCGGCTAGAGCTGATCGAATTGGCAGATGTCGCAAGAATCGAGAATGGATTTTATGTTCCGAACCCTGGTTTCTGGCAGATGATGAAGGAAATTAGACGCGGCATCGGATTGGCCTATGGCGAACGTGCAGACCAAATGAGATTGTTGTTTAATGTCACTGGTTATAACAATCTCGTCTCCTGTTTGGTCAGGCAGCGTACTGACATTTCTTGGCTCTTTGAGCAATAACCTAATCAGGAAAAGATAAAATTATGCTACTGGGAATTGTAGCCTTATTCATTGCGGTGATGATATTAATCGGGGCTGAGCGATGCCGAAGGAATCCTGAGACTTGTCGAGATGGGTTTATGCGTAAGACTGGTTATACAAAGTCAATCGTTGCCTTGTGGTACTTCATCGGGAAACCAGAAGAGGCACGGAATGCAATCATGAATGATGAGAGTATCCGCAAGAAATTTGTCATTGAAAGCTATATTTGGTGTCTGATTAGCTTTATTGCCGGAATTACCCTACTTCTAAATAATTGAGGTGCAACCGGAACTGAAGGGGTTGTCATTTGATTCGTTGATTGGTTCGTCGGCCTGTAAAACAACGAACCAATCAACGCACAATCTACCGAATCCGTTTGCTTTCAAAATTGGCGTGGGTCGTCAGATAACTGAGCCAACCACGCACGGTGATCGGGCCAAATTGATTGTGGCGAATCTTCACCTGATCACTGACACCGGCAGCGGCGAGCTTTTGCGCCAAGGCCACCGTCGCCTGCCGGGTGCTGCGGAATTCTTCACGCAGAGTCGCCAGGTCGGCAATGGCGGGGGGTTGGTAATTGTCATATTCATCTTGGATGAAAGGTTCGCCCAGCGCCACCTGTAAGCGTCGTTGGCCCCAGCGCTCAATACCGGTGATGTGGCGTAAGGTGGCAGCCCCTTGCGGCGTTTGCGCCGTGGCGATGCGCTTGTTGATCGCCTCGCCACTTTCGGCTAGTTTTTGCGACCAGGCGGCCAGCGGCAATTTTCGCCCAGGCCGCTCCACCATCAAATTCACAATGGGCTTCATCAACAAATCAGCAATTGCCATTGGTTCTGAATCCTTTCCTTGCAACTACATCGCCGGTCCGTGACCGGCTCGAAGCGAAGAAGTTATTTTTCATCGAGGGCGACCCCCATGATCGGCTCGCGATGGCCTTCATCGAGCAGGACGCCACCACCCTCGGCGCCGCCCGGCTCGCGGTGGGTTTTGAGGCGCGCCTGTTTGATGCGCCGGCCATGGAGATTGAGCAATTCCAACTCGGTGACGCTCAGGCCGTAGCGATTCTTGGGATGATTGAGCAGTTCGACCAGATCGAGCGTCACCAGGCGCGCCAGTTCGGCGCCATTGGCAAAGCGTTGCCAGCCGGAGGAGGGCAACAGCCGCATAAAATCCTGCCCGGCCGGGGTGGGCAGGCCGGCCAGTCGTAACGACATGACCGAACGCTCCAACTTCCATGCAATCAACCACTCGGCGCCGGCGGGGGCGGTGATGTCGCGGCCCATCAAAAAATAGACCCGATCACAGTTGCCGATCAACTCATACATGGTTTCATAGGTGGCGCCATCCACCGGCGTGCGCCGAATCTCAATGCCGATCTTCACCGGCAACTCGGCCACCGCCCGCCCGATAATCGCGCGTTCCGCCTCTAAATCTTTCGTTGCACTGACAAATAGTCGTAATGTTTCTGCCATAGGTTTGTGAAATTTTTGCTGTTTTTGAAATTGAGTTGGTTGAGTAGTTGGTTGGTTCGTTGGTTGAGCTTGTCGAAACCAACGAACCAACCAACTACTCAACCAACGAACTAACCAACCAACGGTTAATCACTTCCGTCACCACTACCGGCTGCTCGATCATTGCCATGTGACCGGCGCCTTCGATCCGGTGCAGTTGGCTGCCGGCAATGGCTTGGTGGAGCGTTTCGCTCAGTTTAATGGGGGTCATCAGATCTACTGTACCACAGATGATCAACGTGGGCAGGGTGAGGGAGGCCACGGCGCCGCGCACATCAAAGGCGTCGCAGGCGGCAAAGTCATCATGGAGCGTTTGCGGATCAGTGGTGCGTAATTGAGCCAACGCTTGTTCGCGTTGCTTTGGAGGGAACGCCGGTGTATACATCCAGTCGATCAACTGCGCCGTAGTGGCGTCGAAGTTATTTTGAATGCCGGTTAAGATTGTGGCGTTGACACGCAGGCGCGCCCCGGCGCCAACCAAAACCAAGCCAGTCAACCGTTCACCAACCGTGAGGGCAAATTCCAAAGCAATGGCGCCGCCCATGGAATGCCCCGCCAGAATGAAGGACGGCAGCGCCAGGGCGTCGGCAAAGGCGCCAATCACCTGGGCATAGCCGGCAATGGTGGTGCGCCCAGGGCCGGCCGATTGCCCATGCCCCGGCAAATCGAGGGCATAGACAGCGGTGGCCGGCAAGCGACGTAACTGGGGCGGCCAGTGCAGATGATGGCCGCCGGCGCCATGTACCAAAAGCAGTGGTGGCCGTTGGTTGTCACCGCCGCTGCTTTTGTGGAGGGTATAATAAAGCTCTTGATTGTCTATGCGAATCGTCGGCATCGATGTCACCGTAGCATATTGCCAATCCAGCCAAAGATAAAAATGCCAAAGAAAAAGAGTTGCGCCAGGGTGATGACCACCGGTGCATTGACCAGCAACGCCCCCAGGCCAAGGATTGCGATCACCGCTAACCCGGCTGTGTAGGCCAGTAGAATTTTGCGATTGCGCCCTGGCTCCCGCTCCAGCGTATGGGCCACAGGAATGACCATGAGCGCCAAGACATAACCAGTAGCGGACGCAGGAAAGAATGGGGTTGTCCAGCCATAGGCGACACAGAGAATAGCGATTAGCAACATAGCGCCTACCATGTTGGAAACCCGTAGCTGCTGGGGCGACAAGACCAACCGGCCAAAAGAGTCAAGTCGTAAGAGCAGATTAAAGAGCGTCTTGCCTGTCCAGGTCAGGTAGACAAAGAGCGCGTAGAGAATCAGCAGCGGCGTTAGAAAGGGGGAAAGTTGCGGGTTGTTGTCGGCAATGCCCCGCACTACCTGATAGCCAAAGTAGGCGCCCAGGATGACCATCCATTGCAGCCGCGGCCCCATGCGTGACATCCAGAAAAAGTATTGGAGCAACCAACGATAGATGGGGTTGCGCGCCTTCAACGCTTCGAGAATGCCCGCCCGCGCCCAGTTCAATTCCGGGTTGAGCCGCAACGCCTCGCGGAAGTGGGTCATCGCCTTTTGATGGTCGCGCTGTTCCAGGGCGATCCAGCCCTGGTTGGCGTGGGTCAGTGCGTTCTCCGGGTCACGCACAAGTGCGGCGTCGAGCGCGCCGACTGATTCCTGGCGACGGCCCAGTTTGTTGAGCGCCATCGCCCGCAAGTTGCCGACGCCCACATGTTCGGCGTCCAGAGCCAGCCCTTGCTCGGCGGCCTGTAACACTTTGGCCCACTCCTGTTGGCTGGCAAAGATGCCGGCCAGCACGGCAAAGTAATCGGCCTCCTGCGGGTTCAGACGAATCGCCTCGCCGATGGCCTTTTCGGCCTGGCGCAATTTGTCCTGTTGATGAAAAACCCGGCTCAAAACAAAATAGCCGTAGGGGTGGTCGGGCGCCAGGTGGATGGCCTGTTCGGCTTCGCTTTCGGCCTCGGCATAGCGCCCCATCTCCATCAAGGTGAGACTAAGCCAGGCGTGGGCGGGAAAATGATCGGGCGTCGTTGCCAGCACCTGGCGCAACTCTTTCTCGGCCAGGTCAAAGCGGCGTTGTTGCAAGAGCAGGAGCGCCCGCTCCATCCCGCCGCCAAAGGGTCGTTCGCTCATGGTTTTTTGATTCCCAGATAGGTGAGGATTTCGTCATAGAGGCCGCCTTCGTTGGCGTAGAGGGCGTAGTTACGCGCCGTGAGAAACCACTCTTTGGTTGTCGGCTTGACCGTTTTGGCCGCCTGTTGCAAATCTTGCGCCGTGATTGGGCTGGGGCGGCCGCTCTTCATCGCTTCGCGCAGTTTGCTCTCGACGGCGGCGTCGATCACCGCTTTGATGTCAGCGCCGGACATCTCTTGCAACTTCTCGCCGATTTTGGTGTAGTCGATGTTTTGTGTTGGTTTGTCTTGCAGCAGGATGCGCAGGATCTCGGCGCGGGCGGGGGCGTCCGGCGGCGGCACAAAAACAATGCGGTCAAAGCGGCCCGGTCGGCGGAAGGCGGCGTCCAGGTGCCAGGGGGCGTTGGTGGCGGCCAGGATGAGAATGCCGTCGTTGGCGGCATTGGCGCCGTCGAGTTCGGCCAGGAATTGGTTGATCAGGTGGCGACCGGTGCTGGTGCGCATGTCACGGCGGCTGGCGCCCAGGGCATCGACTTCATCAAAGAAGAGGACGCAGGGGCGGTTGCGCCGCGCCATTTCAAAGAGTTGGTGGAGCTTCTGTTCGCTGTTGCCAAAATACATATCCAAAATATCATGGATGCCCACCGAAAGAAATTTGGCGCGCACTTGACCTGCCGTCGCCCGCGCCAGATGGGTTTTACCGCAGCCGGGCGGGCCATACATCAGGATGCCGCCGCCGGCGCTCTTGCCATACGCTTTATACAACTCCGGGTGGAGCAGCGGCTGGATGATCTTGATGTTGATCTCCTCTTTCACCCCTTCCATACCGCCGACATGGCTAAAATTGATCTGGGGCCGCTCCATGTTGACGGGCAACTCCTCGTCACCATCGCCTTGGGGGCCAACCACATCGCCGTCGGCGGTCATCTTCATCCACGATTCAACATCATCGGCGATGCTGCCGGCGGGCGCTTTGGGGGCTGCTGCCGGTGGCGGCGTCGCTGGTGGTGGCGGCGTGACCGCAGCGGAGTCAGGTTGCGCCGGCGGGGGGACAAAGTCGGGATCGACATTATCGGGTTGCAAGCCCAGTTGCGCCGCCAGTTTCGGATCAGCGAGAGCAGCGTCAATATCGAGCGCCCGTAGATATTCGCCAATCGCCCGTGCCTTCTCGCCGGTTTGCAACAACAGACGCGCATGAAGCAAGTAGAGATCACCGGGAACCGGATTGGCGCTTTGGAGCAAGGTGGTGAGCAGCGTCATCGCTTCCCGGCTTTTGCCCTGCCCGGTGAGCGCTTGCACCAGACCGGTGCGCAGTTTGATCACATTGCGTTTATCGCCCTGGCGTGCGGCCAAATCGAGGGCGACGCGGTATTCGCTTTCGGCCTCTGTATGTTGACCGGCCTGCAACAACATGTCGGCCAGATGTTGGCGCAGGGGGGCGTTCTCCGGCGAGACCGCCACGGCGTCGCGCAGGGTTTGCAAAATAGCTTGATTTCCACTCACGGGTCGATCCTCACTTGCCATGCCGGCAGGGCTTATAAGAATTGCAGTTGTTTGCAATTTATTATACTTGGAAGGATCAGATTTCGCCCAACTGAAGGGTGAGGCACGGAACAGAAAGCGCAAACACAGTGCGGTAGGTATTCATTGGGCAGTTTGTAAGTGATGTTACGCATCGGGAGCGCCGCCATCTCTGGCGGCGCTCCCGATGCGTAACATCAGTTTGTAATACAGATTACAGTTAGCGACAGAATTTGACAAATGTTAGCAGGTGCGTTATCCTACAGAAGAAGTTGTTAACTGTCCACATCTACCGGTCACATCAACCTTCATCGCTACCCTACCGCTGTGGTTTGCAGTTGCTTCGAACTGGGAAAGCAACAGAGCGCTTGTCCCCAATCTTTCTGTTTACTTGCTAGGTTGTTGGCCCACTTCACAAATTCAATCTTTCTACCTTTACATTCTGTACGACAGAGAGGCTCACGATGCGACGTGTATTGACTGGGTGCTGTATCAGCGCGGTTGTCATTCTCATCATTTTGTTTGGCAAGGGCTGGGTCGCCAATGCGCAAGGCGGCGGCGTTATCCGAGGGAAAGTTACCGGGGATGGCAATGTGGCGCTGTCCAATGTAACAGTACGCGCCTATTACAAAGAAGATATTACCGGGATCATCCAATGGACCTATGCCGGGCAGGTAACAACCGATAGCACGGGGAACTATACGATCAGCGGCCTCAACGCCGGCATCTACCACATCAGTTTTAATGAAGTTTTTCCTGTGCCAGGCTATTTTGCCGAATTCTATAACAACGCCGCCGACCAATTTAGCGCCACCGATATTCCACTAGCCGCCGGCGCCACCGTCAGCAATATCAACGCCAGACTTTCCTCCGGCGCCCATATTCAAGGGAAAGTGACAGATTTACAAGGGAAAGCGTTGTCCAACATTCGGGTCTTGGCGCTTGATAATAATAATAGTTTTCAAGCAGCTTTTGAAACGGATGCAAACGGCAATTATGCGATTCGCAGCTTAACAGCAGGCAGCTATCGGATTGTCTTTGAAGATACTCGCCAGCCATCGATCTACCGTAGAGGATATTTCAACAATGCCCTGGAGCAGGAAAATGCAACCGTGATTACGGTTGCAACTGATCAGATTGTCGATAACATCAACATGCAATTAAATCGCCTTAGTTTTATTACTGGCAAAGTCACCGATGTGCAGAATCGCCCTCTCGCGAATATTCAATTGACCGCGCAACAAAGTAGCATGGAGGAAATTGGTGAGGTAATTAGTGAGGTGTGGCACGACCGTGTATTTGCCCAAACAGATATTGGGGGGAATTACATTTTAGGTGGGTTACCGGAAGGGACCTATCGCGTTCGCTTTAGTGATCCGGGGGGATGGAAATACAGCAGAGAATATTACAACAATACGGTTGACCCGAAGGCTGCCTCTCTCCTAACGGTTACCCTCAACACCACTACGACCAACATTAACGCGCAACTTGCTTTGCGTGGCGCAATTACGGGTAGAATCATCAACCGCCAGGGTGAACCACTCGATCAGGTTGAAGTCACGGCTGAGGCGCGCGACATCAGCCTTCCCGTCAATCGCTGGGAAGTTGCGCGTATTACCCGGTCCAATGCCAACGGTGAATATACGCTCTGTTGTTTAGATGCGGATAGTTACCGTTTGCGCTTCCTTGATACGCAAAATCGGTATATGGCTGAGTACTACAATCATGTTTATTATGATTATAATTCACCCCTTGATGATGTTACAATGGTGACAGTAACAGCCGAGATAACTACCACAGGGATTGATGCACAACTTAGCCGCCCCAGTACATTAATTAGCCGCGTAACTAACCAACAGAATCAGCCCATTTCTGACCTTAGCTTGACTCTCTACCGCTATTCCTCGGTGGGTAACGGCGAGTGGTATAACACCTACATCTATCCCGACAGAATTCAGGACGCCTATGTCATGGGTGTAAGACCTGGGCGCTATCGGCTTCAATTTGAGGACGGACGCGACCCAGACCGCTATGTCGGTGAATTTTACGACAACGCTCCTGACATTAACACAGCCAAGGACATTACAGTCACCGAAGAGGCGACCGTCACCATCACAGCGGTGCTGGCTGATAAAGCGCGCGTTGATGGTCGCGTGACAGATCACAACGGCGCTTCAATCCCAAATATTATGGTCAGTGCTTGGCGCCTATTCCCATCACACCAACAATCTTCATGGCAACAAGTTGCCAACACAAATACCGATCCGAATGGGTATTATAGCCTCAGTGGGCTTACACCGGACACCTATCGCATTGGTTTCGCCGTTATGTACCCGCCAGGGGCCTTTGCTGGGGAGTTTTATGACAATGCATCGATGATTGACGACGCAACTGATATTGTTGTTCGTGAAGGCGAGGCTACTTTACACATTGATGCACAATTGGGCCGTCCTGGCCGACTAAGTGGACGCGTTACGAATACGAATGGAGAGCCACTCGCCGACATTGTCGTTGGCTTTTATCTCTACCTCCATAGTGATTCCAACAACTCACATTGGTATCCTGCTGGCTCAACGCAAACTGACTTCAATGGCGTTTATACCAGCCCAGGATTAGGATCAGGTTTATACCGGGTTGGCTTCCAAGACTATCGTAATATCTATCACTCAGGATATTACCCTCATGCCGGTTACCTTGAAAATGCCGCCACAGTCAGCGTAACGTCTGAGATAACGCTAACAGACATCAACATACAATTACCGACGAATCCCTTCCTCTGGCCGCCTTTTGCCCAGGATGATCAGCTTGTTATTATGGAAGGCGCAACAAGTAGCACGCTTACTACCGGCATGAGTAGTGTGCTTGCCAATGATCGGACTGAAGCTGGCCCCTTACAGGCTACGATTGTGGCGCTGCCCAGTCATGGGGTAGTGAACTTAAACCTAGACGGCTCTTTTACCTATACCCACAATGGTGACGAAGCTGCCAGCGATTTTTTCACGTACAGCGTCAATGATGGCGCCCGCCAATCCAATGTCGCCAGAGTGGCAATTACCGTCCAACCGATCAATGATCCGCCCGTTGCCGGCAATGACAGCGCCACGGTCAGTCGCGGACAAAGTGTCACTGTTTTGGATTCGGGGACAAAGAGCCTAATAGCCAACGACAGCGATCCTGACAGCATCATCTTGACAGCAACGCTCAAAACCGGGCCAACCCACGGCGTTGCGACCATCAACGCCAATGGCACCTTCACCTACACCCATGACGGCAGCGCCGGAGCCACTGACAGCTTCGCCTATCAAGCCACCGACAACCTGGGGGCTTCAGCGGTCGCCACGGTGACAGTTCTGATTAATCCCTTCACTTTTAGCAAGACGGTCGGCATTGCGGGCATCAAACCGCTCTGTACGCCGGTTGATGAGATCCATGCACCGGTCGGCACAACGATTGTCTACTGTTATACCCTGCGTAACATCGGCGACGCACCGTTGACTACCCACACCTTGGTGGATAGTCACCTGGGATTATTGCTGACCAGTCATGTCCATGAAGTAGCGCCAGGAGCGACGTTCTCGGTCACCTTTACGCAGACGTTGACAATCAGCACGACCAACGTCGCTACCTGGACGGTCACCAGTGCGACAGAGCAGGGAGTGGCGGCGCCAACCACGAACATGGCACGCAATGCCGCCACCGTCCGTATCGCCGGCCCCGCCGATGACAGTGACGACGACACCATCCCCGATAATCAGGAGAAAGCTGGCGACATAGATGGCGACAATATCCCCAACTTCTTGGATACCGATGCGGATGGTGATGGGAAACTCGATAAAGAGGAAGTGGGCAGCAATCCGGCGCAACCGGTGGATAGTGATCAGGATGGCATTCCTGACTATCTCGATCAGCAGAGCGGGGTGCTGCAACGGCAGCTTTTCTTGCCGGTAGTGAAACGGTGACCTAAAGCCGCA
>QWII01000040.1 GCA_021405325.1 Caldilinea sp. CFX5
CTTGCCGATCTAACACCAGAGGAGCGGCTCGCCGATCTAACACCAGAGGAGCGACTTGCCGATCTAACACCAGAGGAGCGGCTCGCTGATCTAACGCCGGAAGAAATCTTACAGGGACTGAGTCCAGAAAAACGGAAAGCTTTTTTGGATTCATTGCAGAAAAGCCCTCCGGCAGCGGCAACCGACGAAAAGTAGACTAATGGTGACAGCAATCACTGAGGCGGCATGAAGCTTGATGTACACGGCTGGGCCGCCATTGCCATTCTGGTGATGGCGGCCATGATTGTTTTCATAGAAAGTCCCTACCGATGATTGACAAACTAGCCTGGATTCATTTGCGCGACCGGAAGATTTTATGCGCCCGCACCAAAGGTAATGACACCTACTACTTCCCCGGCGGTAAACGCGAGACGGGTGAGAGCGACCAAACCGCCCTGCTCCGCGAGATCAAAGAGGAGCTAAACGTCGATCTGCGCCCGGAAACGCTGCGCTTTTTAGGCCAATTCGAGGCGCAGGCGCATGGAAAACCGCCAGGCGTATTGGTGCGGATGACCTGTTACACAGCCGAATACGATGGCGTACTCACGCCATCGTCGGAGATTGCCGAAATCGCCTGGCTGGGCTATGTGGATAAGGCACGCACGTCCCTGGTAGCGCACCAAATCTTCGACTGGCTACACGAAAACTCCCTCTTGGCCTAGACTTCACCGTTGCGCAAACCGCGCATAGCCCGCTGGTTTGCTGCTTTTCGGCCAAAAGTCTCTCCCAAAATAGATTGACAATGGCGGCGGAGACTGCTATACTGCTCAACAGCCACGATTGTAAACCAAACTACAATGGAATAATGGAGACGGGCGTATGAAGCGAAGTCTGCTACGCCGTATGCAACGATACAGTACCATGTATCTTTTTCTGCTGCCGGCAATTATTGTCTCGTTGATTTTTTATTACCGACCGATGATCGGTCTGATCATGGCCTTTCAGAAGTACGACATTGTCAAAGGCATGTTCGATAGCCCCTTTGTTGGTCTTGATAATTT
Organism: Caldilinea sp. CFX5; assembly: GCA_021405325.1. The sequence goes on from QWII01000040.1 coordinate 1,041, forward strand.
TAGAGCCTTCATCGACGACAGTGATTTTTGGTCAGCCCTCTGGAATACCCTAGCCATCAATGGCCTTTATATCCTCTTTGGCTTCCCGCTCCCCATTGCGTTGGCGATTATGATCTTCGGGATGCGCGACAACCTCTTCAAAAAGGTGACACAAACCATCAGCTACCTGCCCCACTTTGTCTCCTGGGTGGTCATCGCCGGCATTGTCTATAAATTGCTCGATGTCAATAGCGGGATTGTCAATATCCTGATCAAAAATCTGGGCGGGACGCCAGTGGCCTTTATGCGCGAGCCGGATTACTTCTGGTGGATTATGACCATCACCAGCATCTGGAAAGAGTTGGGCTGGAACACCATTATCTATCTGGCCGCACTCGCCTCGATTGATGCGACCCAGTACGAGGCGGCGATGGTGGACGGGGCGAACAGTTTCCAGCAGCTACTCTATATCACCCTACCCGGTCTTGCCCCCATCATTGGGCTGATGCTCATCTTTACCATCGGGACACTGGTTTCGAGCAACAGCGCTATCTCGTTCGATGCCATCTATAACATGCGCAATGCCATCGTCGCTTCCCAGGCTGATACACTCGATTACTACATCTATTCAAAAGGCGTCTTGGGGGTCAAGTATGGTCTGTCCACCGCCGCCGGTTTACTATTGAGTCTGATCTCCCTCTTCCTGGTGTTAGGCTCCAATGCGGTCAGCCGTCGTATCCGCGGCTACGGCGCTTTTTAAGGGGAAATCTTTCATGACTACAAGTAGCCTAAAACGTTGGGGCCGCAAACGCTTCTCGCTGGGCCAGTTGATCATCGGCGCAATCATGCTCGTTCTGTCCATTGTCACCGTCTACCCGTTCTGGTATTGTCTGGTCTATTCCTTTAGTTCAGCCGACCAGGCCGCCATGACCAATGTGGTGCTGTGGCCGGTGGGCTTTACCCTGGACAACTATATCACGGTCTTCAAGATGGATGTTATCTATAGCTCCACCTTGATCAGCATCTTTCGCACGGTTGGCGGCGTCCTCTACTCTTGCACGATTACGGGGCTGGCTTCGTATGCCATCTCCAAACGGGGGTTGCCGGGCAATCGCGCCATTGCCCTCTTTTTGATTATTCCGATGTACCTCTCCGGCGGTCTGCTGCCCTATTACGTGACCATTGCCCAGCTTGGCCTCTTCAACAACCTGTTGGTCTACATCCTCCCGCATGGCTTCTGGGCCTTTAACATGTTGCTGATGCGCACCTACTTTGACACCATCCCGCCTGAACTGGAAGAGTCAGCCCGCATTGACGGCGCAAGCGATCTGACGATTTTCTGGCGGATCATCTTGCCGCTCTCCATGCCGATCTTCGCCGTGATCGCCATGTTCAACGGCGTCTGGCAGTGGAATTCCTGGTTTGATGCGGCGCTCTTTGTCACCAAGTTTGAACTGCGTCCGCTGCAAAATGTCTTGCAGTCCTTGATTCAAGAGAACACCGCCGATCTGGTCATGTTGATGCAAGGGCGCATTCAGGAGCGAACCGTCTCGGCGGAGACGATCCGTATGACGACCCTGATTGTGACCACCTTACCCATTGTCTTTATTTACCCCTTTTTCCAGAAACATTTTATCCGTGGCATTATGATCGGCGCGGTCAAGGCATAGTCAAACAGTGAATCAGTAAGACAGTAAGTCAGTCGGTCAGTCACTGATCCACTGTCCTACTGTCTCACTGTCTTACTTCCCCCAAGTTGTGCTACTCACTCGGTTTAGAATTACTCTATCCAATCGTCAATTCGTTTCCAACTTAGGAGGGTATGAGGATGAGTGTCAAATTATCAAGGCGTGAAATGCTCAAGTTGTCAGCCGGCTTAACGGCCATGACGTTGTTGGCAGCCTGCGCACCACAGGGCAACACGGCGCAAGAACCCGCCGCCGACCAACTGCTCACCCTGCGCGTGGCGGTTTCCCAATATGGGGAGAAAGCGTCCAAGAATGTCAATGACATTGTGACCCCGTATGTGGAGAAGATGTTCAACGTCAAGTTCGATGCTTTTTTCCCGCCCCCAGGCACCAGTAACAAGGAGTTCTATGCCCTCAACAAAGCGGCGGGGACGCTGCCGGAGATTATGGTCACGGGCCGGCAGGAATCGCTCTTCCTCTCCAAAACCGGCGATTTTGCCGACATGACGGATCGTCTAGCCGATATGCCAAGCTATATGCGCTGGGTGGAGCCGAAAACCTTCCGCCGCTGGCTGAGTGATGGTCGCCAGTATGCGCTGCCGCAGATCGGTATCTATGGCGACGACCCGGCCTTACAGGGCAACATCTACTATGAAGGCTTCAACGTCTGGCCGCTGCTGATCCGGGAAGATATTCTCACCCGCTTAGGCTATAAGCTGACCCCGCTGGCCGAGATTGCCAAGGAGACCACCGACAAGGGCATCTGGCCGACCTTTGACCAACTGGGCATCACCCCCGCCATCGATACGCCGGAGAAGTTTGACGAATTGCTCAAGCAGATCCAGGCCGAAAATATCATGGTCGGCGACAAGCCCCTGACCCCGCTCAGCTCCATCTACTGGTCGGTTTTCCACCTTTCCAGCATGATGGACAACGGCCACTGGCGCATCAATGAAGCCGGCGAGGTGGACGGTTTCCTCGGCTTGCCCGGCGCGCATCCCTACTACAAGATGTGGGCCGATTGGTATCGCACCGACCTGCTCGACAAGGACTATGTCACCCAGAAAGATGACCAGCTTCAGGAAAAATGGAGTACCGGTCGCGTGGCCGCCGGGTTATATGTCCCCAATCTGGGTGCAGCCCGCCAGTCGTTGATGGCCAAAGACCCGACTGCCATGATCCGCCCCGTGGCCTGGCCCAAACAGGATCAGAAATATGGCTTCTTCGACCTCTTCGAGACCGGCTTCTGGACAGCCACCTTCAACAATTCGATCCCGGACCTTGACCGCATCGTCGCCATGATCGAGTGGCTCAACTCGGATGAAGGCATTGATGTCAGCACCTGGGGGCCAAAGGAAGCCGGCTTGTACACCACCGATGCGAGCGGCAAGAAGCTCTGGAAGGATGAAGAGACCCGCACGAATATCATGGGCAATGTCATTGATACACAAAACGCCGAGTATTACGGGATCTTCAACCCGCTGGATGGCGGCTTTACCAGTCGCGTCTTCTTCTGCATGCCGATGGTAACAGCGCCAATCAAAGCTGACCCGCGCTTCAACTATGAACCAAAGCTCAACATCTTCGACATTGTGCCGCGCGTCCTGGGCAAAAACACGAACATGGGCTACAACACCGATGGTCGCGCCTGTTATGGCGACGGCGGCGAGAACACCACCTCGGTCGGCGACTACTTCTGGTCCAAGTTCTCCAACGGCGAAATCGCCAAGCTTTTGACCGCCAAGGATGAGGGCGAGTTTGAAGCCGGTTGGGCCGAAATCCAGGACGGCTTTGAGAGCGACGGCAATTATTCCAAAGCCAAAGCGGACATGGAAAAGTGGTTCGCGGAGTTTGGCCCCAAAGCATAAGCCACGGGTTACGAATTACGAGTTACGAGTTACGAATGTAGGATCGTAATTCGTAACTCGTAACTCGTAATTCACAATTTGTACAAACAACTCATGAACGCACACGAAACTTATCTTTTTGACCTGCAAGGGTACATCACCGTACCCAACGCGCTCAGTACCGAACAGCTTGTGACCCTGAACGCCCTCTGGGACGAGCGCATCGCCACCGATATTCCGGCCGATAAGCCCAACCACCGCTGGGGAAATCTTTTCGAGTGGGGCAGGCCCTTGCTCGACCTGATCGACCAGCCCACCATTGTTCCCTACCTGAACACCATTCTTGGCAAAAACTTCCGGCTCGATCACGACTATGCCGACCTGATTCGCACCGGCAAGAGTCCCATCGGGTCGATGCTGCATGGCGGCGGCGCACCTTTTGACGCCAGCCAATATTACCAGTGGCGGGATGGTCGTATGTATAACGGGCTGACCGTGGTGGCGTACAATCTACGCGATGTGCATCCGGGGGATGGCGGCTTTGGTTGCGTCCCCGGCAGCCACAAGGCCAACCTGCCCTACCCGAACGAATGGCGCGACCTGGCCGAGTTCAGGCACTTCATGCGCGCCGTGACCGGCCCGGCCGGTACCGCCATCATTTTCACCGAAGCGCTGACGCATGGGGCCATGCCCTGGAACGGCGCAGGCGAACGGCGCACGCTCTTCTTCAAATATTCACCCTTTCCCCTCTCCTGGGCCGCCGGCTACTACAACCCGGACGATTACCCCGATCTCACCGATGCCCAACGGCTCATCCTCGAAGCGCCGAATGCGCGGTATAAGGGGCGCAAAGTCGTGTTGGGGAAGAAGTAATGTCCGCTTTACGCCTTCTCGGTTGCACGCTGCGGTTGTCCGTCAGCGTGCAACCGTAACCAAAAGGGTTGCACGGTGGGAACTTCTAGGTTACAATAGGGGCATGATCAAAAGCTTCGCACACAAAGGGCTTGAGCAATTTTTCGAGACGGGCAGCAAAGCCGGCATTCAACCGCGCCATGCTGACCGGTTGCGGCTGATTCTTGCCCAATTGCATCAAGCACGCTCACTGGATGACATGAAGATTCCCAGCTTGCGGTTACATGAGTTGAAAGGCAATCGCCAGGGGACTTGGGCGGTGACGGTACAAGCCAACTGGCGCATTACCTTCCGCTTTGTGGAGAGCGATGCTGAAGTGGTGGATTACGAAGATTATCACTGAGGGCCAAATAATGATGAGAAAAATGTACAACCCGCCTCACCCTGGCGAAATCATTAAGGGCTTATGGCTCGATCCGATGGGTGCAAGTATCACAGAAGCGGCTCATGCGTTAGGCGTTAGTCGCAAAACCTTGTCCAAGATCATCAACGGCAAAGGACGTGTCACGCCAGAACTGGCGTTGCGCTTGTCCATCACGTTGGGAAGTAGCCCCGAAAGTTGGTTAGGTCATCAAGCCGCTTATGACTTGTGGCAACTGGAACAGGAGAGGGCGTCGTTGCACGCTGTACCATTAGTTGTGTCACCCGTAGCGCTCGCCGCGTAGCCACAAGACATCGGATCGGTTAAGCTGTGCCCGACCCACGCGCTTAGTGGACAGAGTGCGAAGGCGAAAAGTTATGTTGAGAAGAAGTAATTTTCGCTTTGCATCTTTATGGCTGAACGCTAGCAGACAATCAGAGCGTGCAGTCTTCGGTTGTCCGTCATTTATAATCACTGCCTGTTACTGTGTTCGTTTGTGTATGACCTGAATAGGATGTAAAGAACAAATTTATGGGACTAATGGTACATTGCCTTGGAAGGCTTCCAACTGATCTAGCACGAAGCTATTTTATTTATGTTCTTGATTTTGGCTGGCAGGAACCTTTAGGCAACGCCATTAGACAAAACTTTGCCAGAATGGCGAGCCTAGCTGCTCAAAATAACGCCGTAGTCATTGCAGGCACTGATCCAGAAGCTTTTACAAAGGAAGTCATATCCTTCCACAGTAACAGTGAGTTGCTTTCTTATAGCCATATTAACGGTCAAATTGCTGATGATTTATTACCAGCAATTTTGATTACCACATCACATCCTCGTGAATTTCAAAAGCTTAACGAATCCGAAGCTGTCTGCCGAAAAATACCTATAAACACAGAACTCGATCGATTGCTTCTTATTCCTGTCAGAGATTTTTGCAAATCACCTACCGACGTTATTCAATTGATTGAAAAGATTTTTCGGGATATTCGTGAACAAAAACGACTTTCAGAATTCTCCGTAAGAAGTGTAATGTACAGAGACAGGCAAAAAACCCAAACAGATGCCTTAATTCTTCAGCCTAATACCAATAGTATTGGAGTGAATTTAGAAGAGTCATTTGCCTATCCATATACAGCTTACATCATCAATAATATAACTAATATAGTTGACACTGGCGGCGGGTCTGTGATCGGTGGTTCCGTGATCGCTGGTCAGGACTTTATCGGGCGAGATAAGGAAGAACCTATTGCTGATCTTTGACCCGGAGCAGGAGGTGATCGTCAAATGGATCGAATAAAAGCTTACCAACAGATCGTTGAACAAGTCTTGACCCAATACCTTGAACTCCATAGTCAACTATTTGCCCTTTCTCTGTTCCTGGGCCGCCGACTACCACAACCCTACGGAAGAGTGATTTAGCACAGTTAGGAGTTACGCAGTTGACGGGCGCTACCAGAGACCTGTCAGGTTTCGCAAACCTGACAGGTCTTGTCCAACTGCGTAACTCCTAACAGTATGAAACGCAAATCAGTCAAACCAACACAGCCGAAAATCCACGATTCAGGCTATAAAAAGTTGTTTTCCAATCGTACGATCTTTCAGCAATTGATCGAGACCTTCATCACTGAGACATGGGTGAAGGAACTGGACTTTTCCAAATGCGAGACGCTCGACAAATCATTTGTCACCGATCATTACAAAGCCACGGAAAGTGATCTGATTTACAAGATCAAATTGCGCCGGAAGACAATCTACATTTACATTCTGCTGGAATTTCAATCCAAAGTTGATCGCTTTATGGTGCTGCGGGTGTTGTTTTATATCCTCAGTTTCTACATGGACTACACGGCGAACTACAAACGCATCAAGAAGTTGCCGCCTATTTTCCCCATTGTGTTGTATAATGGACAACGTAAATGGACAGCATCGATGCAACTCAGTGACTTGATTGCAGCCGAGCCATCACTGGGTGAGTATGCCATTGCTTTTCAATGTCTGCTGCTCAATGAGAAAGCGTACAGCAAAGAGCAGTTGTTGACGATTCGTAACATTGTTTCCACGCTGTTTTTGGCGGAAGGTCATTATGACATCACCCTACTCGAACAAGAGTTAGTGAATCTCTACGAACATGAGCCAGATAAACAAGCGGTATCGCTCTTTCTGAACTGGTTTCGTCAATTGGCCTTGTATGGCAAAGTCTCACCCGATGACTACGAAAAGTTAGACTATGTCTACCGGACGAAAGAAGAGGTGCAAACTATGTTAGTCGCAACATTACGCGAGGAACGCAAGAAGGCTTATCAGGATGGTGAAGCGGCCGGCCTTGTGAAAGGGCTACGACAGACTTTGTTGAAGTTGCTACAACATCGTTTTGGATTGAATGAAGCAGCACAACTGAAGCTGGCGGAACAACTGACAAAAATCAGCGAGATGCAAGCGCTGAATGTCTTGACCGATCACGGTTTACAAGTTGCGAGTTTCGAGGAGTTCGAGACTCAGTTGCGTAAGCACCTGCATGGTGATGAGTAAAGTATTATTCTGCTCAATTGCCGCGCCTTACAAGTATGCCGGCAAGAGCAGTGAGCCGCTCCACAAAAAACGCGAGGGAAACGCTAAGTATGGCAACTTTTGTCTTAGTCCACGGCGCAACAGCCGGCGGTTGGGTCTGGCAACAGATCACCAAACGGTTAAAAGCCGCCGGTCACGAGGTCTACACGCCCACGCTCACCGGCCTGGGCGAACGGGTGCATCTGCTCTCCCGCGCCGTCGGTCTCGACACCCATGTGACCGATGTCGTGAATCTCTTGCGCTACGAAGAGTTGCAGGATGTCATTCTGGTCGGTCACAGCTATGCCGGCATGGTGATCACCGGCGTCTATGACCAAGCGCCGGAACGAATCCGCCAACTGATTTACTTTGATGCTCTTGTCCCGACAGCGGATGAATGTTGCCTCGATCTCATGGCCCCGGCGGCACGCCAGACCATGACAGAGCGGGCGCGCACGGAAGGGGACGGCTGGCTGCTCCCGGTGAATCGCGGACCGAATGATCTTCCGTCGAAAAATGCCCCGCACCCGTGGAAGTGCTGGACCGACCCGCTCGGCTTGCAAAGCAAAGCTGCGCCCACAGTTCCTTGCGCTTATGTCCTTTTCACCGCCGACAAACAACCAGGAGACTTCTATCATCAAGTGCTAGAAACTTCCTGGCAGCGCGCCAAAAGTCGCGGCTGGCGCTTCTACGAAGTCAACACCGTCCACCAGATCCTGCCTGACCCGGAACCCAAGGCCGCGATCTTGCTTGACATTGTCCAGTGAGCAGGGTGATGTTCTGCCAATTACCCAAAGGCCAACTCATCGTCGGCTTTGCGCTCGTGCTGGCGTTGTTATTCGCCAGCACGGCCAGTGCGCAAAGTGGGCCGGCGTCAACGGTCTGGCTGCCCATCATCATGCGCCCCAGCGCCGGCAATCCGGTTCATCAAGGCATTGCCACCTTCTATGGCGCGACTGGGGCCGGCGCTTGTCTCTTTGACCCGTCGCCGGAGGACTTGATGGTCGCGGCGATGAATGCGGACGAGTACAATAACGCCGCCGTCTGTGGTTCCTTTGTCCAGGTCAATGGCCCCAAGGGCAGCGTCATGGTGCGGATTGTCGATCTCTGCCCGGAGTGTAAAGCCGGTCATCTCGATCTGAGCCAGGAAGCGTTCCAACGGATTGCCGAGCCTGTCCAGGGGCGCGTTACCATTACCTGGCAGGTGGTCAGCCCCGCGTTGACCGGGCCGATCCGCTATCACTTCAAGGATGGGAGCAACCAGTGGTGGACGGCGGTGCAAATTCGCAACCATCGCAACCCAATTGCCAAAGTTGAGTACCACAACGGCAGCCAGTGGATCACCGTCCCCCGCACCGACTACAACTACTTTGTCCAAACCAACCCCGGCATGGGGCCAGGCCCCTACCAATTCCGCGTCACCGACGCCTATGGCAATGTATTGACCGATAGCGGCATCCCCCACCGCGAGAATGGCACCATCGACGGCAGCGCCCAGTTTCCGCCAGGACCGTAGTCACCGCAAGGAGAGCCGATGTTTTTTCTAATTAGTGGCAGCGCCGCCTCTGGCAAAACGACGCTTGTCCGGCGTTTACCGACCTTGTTGACCCGCGTAGTCTGTCATGACGCCGACGAGCGGGTGGCGACCACCGGTGAAGAACGTTGCGCCCAGTTGGAACAGTGGGTGGCCGACGCACTGTCGGCACAACAAGCCGGCAACGATTTCCTCTTGACTTCCAATTCGCCGTTGGGTGAACTGTTGGCTTGTCCCTCAGCACCCCGGTTGGCGAGCATTGCCGCTTGTGTGTTGGATTGCGCCGACCGCGTGCGGGTAACGCGGCTGCGCGCCCGTGGCATTGACCCGCGCTGGCCGCCATCGCAAGCGTTTCTTAGACTATCGACGAAACGTTGCACTGGTTGGCGGCTTGGGTCGAACGCAAGCGGAACGAGACGGTCGCACTGGCTGCCGCAACCCGCTGGTGGGCAACCGGCATAGACATAAACGGGTGAATTGTCGAACACAACAAATCATGGTAAACTATGGTTCGTGGTTATAAACTACAAGTTGTCATTCTCTAAATTGACTTTCAACTCATGTGAGACAGGCATTGAGCAAGATCAGACAAATCCAAGCGCTAGTGCGGTATGGCCTCTACTACCTGACTGAACATGCCGATGATGAAGCAATACAAGATGATCTAACCATCTATGATGTCGAATATAGCATTTTGAATGGCAAAATTCGGCGCACCTGGCCTAAAGATGACAAATTTGAAGTTGTGGGAATCGCTTTAGATGGGCGAGTGATCGGCGTGGTCTGCCGGATTACCAAAGGCAACAAGGTTCGTGTAATTACTGTCTATGAGGACAAACCATAAAATGGACGAACACAGAAATATGACTAACTTTTGGGATGGCGAGGAGTGTGAGTATTGTGGCGGGCCAATCTTGGAAAAGCAAGTGACGGTTCATCGGCAGGTCAACGGCAAGTATTTCCTTTTTGAAGACGTTCCGGCTGGCGTTTGCAAAGAATGTGGCACACGCTACTACGCCGCTAATGTTTTGAAACGAATCGAAGAAAGCCTACGCGGTCAGCAAAGGGCTGTCCGTGAAGAGCTTGTACCAGTTTTTGTTATCTAATCACCTTCTCTCTACGCCTGTCACCCCAGGCGCACACACTAGAATCAGGAGTTTATTATGGCCCAGTATCGTACTGCGATCATCGCTTGCGGTGTGATTGCGCGTGTTCATGCCCGCGGCTGGCTGGGGGTTCCCGGCCAACCGACCGCCATCGGCGCGATTGCCGACACCAACCCGGACGCCCGCCGCGAATTTGGCGATTTCTTCAAGGTGGGCGAGGACCAGCGCTACGCCGACTACCGTGAAATGCTCGACAAGGAGCGCCCCGACTTTGTGGATGTCTGCTCCTGGCACCAACAACATGCCGAGATGGTCATCGCTGCCGCAGCCCGTCGCCCCAAGGCGATCATCTGCCAAAAGCCAATGGCGATTGACCTGGGCGAAGCGGACGCCATGTTGACCGCTTGCGCCCGCAACAATGTCAAATTGATCATCGCCTTTCAGCGCCCACACCACGCCACCTGGATGAAGGCGCGCGAGTTGATCCGCCAAGGGGCCATCGGCAAAGTCACCCAAGTCCAGTTGGATGACGGCGGCAATTTGCTCAACACCAACTCGCACAACATCCGGCTGGCCCTTTTCCTGATGGACGAACCACGGGTCGAGTGGGTGATGGGCGCAGTCGAACGCACTACCGATGTCGTTGAGCGCGGCTTGCTGGCGGAAGATGCTTGTTTGGGCGTTGCAGGTTGTAACAACGGCGCCACGATTTTGATCCAGGGCAATCTCGTGCGCGGGTTGGGACAGGGCTGTCGTGTCATCGGCACCGAGGGCATCATGGAATTTGACACTACCCACCACCCCGACGATATGATCCCCTCCGATGCGCCCATGTACACGCCTGAAATCCCCTCGGCCCGCTACAACTATGAGATCGGCACGGTGCGCTACCTCAACGCCGCCACCAACGGCTGGCAACAGGTCGAAGCGCCCTGGTATGATTGCTGGAGCCACCAATGTCAGGAAGCCATCGACTGGGTCGAAGGCCGGGTAACCAACCCCATCAGCGGCGCTGACCGGGCGCGCGCCGTGCAAGAAATTATGATGGCCCTCTTTGAATCAGCGCGCAAACGGCAACGCATCTACCTGCCGCTCAAGACGAAGGTCAACCCGCTGAAACTCATGGTTGACAACGGCGATCTGCCGGTCGAATGGCCGGGCCGCTACGAAACCCGCGCCAAATTGGTGCGCGGCGAAGGGATGTCCTGGCACCAAAAAGCGTAATGTCAGTTTAGTGAGACAGTGAGACAGTAACACAGTAAGACAGTAGGTCAGTCATTCCCTACTTTTCTGCTGCCTCACTGTCTCACTGTGCTACTGTCTATCAATGTTATGATCCGAATCACCCTACTTGGCACCGGCACGCCTGTCATCGACCCCCTTCGGCAACATTCAGCGCTACTCGTCGAGATTGACGGCCACAAGCTGCTCTTCGATGCCGGTCGCGGCGTGACCACGCAACTCTTGCAGGCCGGAACGCTTCCCCAAAGCGTGGATGCGCTCTTCCTCACCCACCACCACTATGACCACATCGGCAACCTGGGCGAATTTTTGTTGACCGCCTGGCACAATGGCCGCACGACGCCCTTCCCCATCTATGGCCCGCCAGGGACCGCCGCCATTGTGACGGCGTTGTTGACACAGGTCTACGCCAGGGATATTGCCTTTGCCCTCGCCCTCGATCCTAGCGTTACGGATATTCGCAAACTCGTCCAGGTTCAGGAGGTCAGCGCGGGGCTGGTTTGTGATACTGGCCACTATCGTGTCTTGACGGCGCCGGTTGACCACGGACACAGCCTGGGCTTGACGCGGGAAGCATGGCCCTGCCTGGGCTATCGGGTTGAGGCGGCGGGCAAGGTGATCGCCATCAGTGGCGACACCATCGATTGTCCTGGCTTGGATCAACTGGCACAGGCAGCAGACTGTCTGATCCACTGTTGCTACCTGGCCGATGCAGAACTGACCACGCCGGCCTTTGTGCGCACGGCCACGCATATCATTGCTGCCGCCGGCACGGTTGGGCAGATTGCGGCGCGCAACCGGGTAAAGCAATTGGTGCTGACCCACATTCGCCCCAAAGCGCCGGCGCTGCTACAATCGATGCTTGACGATGTGCGCAGAAGCTACCAGGGCACACTCCACATCGGCAGTGATCTGATGAGCATCGACCTTTGAGCGAATCAAAGGAATAGCGAATCACATCGGGTTGATTCGCTATTCCTTTGATTCGCTGTGATATAGGCTCTATTCTTGATTGAATCACAAGGAATGATGAAGCAAGCAACAGAACAAACCAACGCAACCTGCCCAGAGTGCGGCGCAGCCCAAGCGGATGGCCTGACCTGCTGGGAACGATTAGGCGGATTGTTAGCGTGGGAATGGCAAGACCCCGCCTTGCTGGCGGTCCATTTCCTGACCGTAGCCGCCTATAACCTGCAACATCCCGCGCAATTTACCGATGAAGCGCTGGCCGGTCTACAGGCCAACTTTGTCGCTCATTTGGATCGGGGCGTTCCCGTAGCGGAGTTGCGACGACGAACTTCACACTTTGCCGAAGGGGCGACGCGTGTATTGAAAAAAGCCGCCGAACGTCAACCACATTTACGCCACTGGTCGATGACCATTGCTGATGTCTACCTGCCCGACCAACCGCAAGGCGCGGCTGAACGTGTGCGCACCTGGGCAGCCGCCATTCGCCGTGAATTTTGAAGCATGATAGGGATGTTACTTTTTAGTTCCCACAGATAGGAAGAAGCACGGGTAGAAAAGCAGTGCTTCTTCCTATCTGTGGTAGCGTCAGATTCATCAGCCCATGTTCAAGCCGTGTTGGGTTTTTAGCATAGATCGGATTTCCCATGACCATTACCATGCGCCATTGCGCCGGCCCCGTTGATTTCCCGGCAATTAGCGCTTTCTTATACACCCTCTATCAACCCGAAAATCGCGACGGCAACTGGTTTCAACCCGTCTGGGAATATGCCTACACCCACCCCTGGTTTGATGACGATGCTGCCCAAGGCATCGGCATCTGGGAAGACAATGGCGCTATCGTCGGCGTGACCATGTATGAATTGAGCTTGGGGGAAGCCTTTTTTCAAGTGCATCCCGCCTATGCACATCTGAAAGAGCCGATGTTGCTCTACGCCGAAGAGCAGTTGACCGGCGTGACGGAGGACGGGCGGCGTTATCTCAAAGCCTTTATCAACGATTTTGACGCGCCCTTTGCCCAACTCGCCCAGGCACGGGGCTATACCCTGGCGGCTGATTCGCACCGACCTATGTCGCAATTTTTCATCCCCGATCCCTTCCCGCCGATTCGGTTGCCCACCGGCTTTCGCTTGAAAAGTCTGGCCGATGACAATGATCTAGTCAAGGTCGATCGGGTTCTCTGGCGCGGCTTCAACCACCCCGGCGAACCGCCTGCCGATGGGCCGGCCGGTCGTCTGCGGATGCAGTCCGGCCCCAACTTTCGCAAGGAGTTGACCATTGTGGTCGAAGCGCCCACCGGCGCCTTTGTCGCCTTTAGCGGCTTGTGGTATGAACCGGTCAACCGCTTCGGCTATGTCGAACCGGTGGCGACCGACCCCGACTACCGGCGTATGGGATTGGGCACAGCGGCAGTGTTGGAAGGCATCCGCCGCTGTGGTGAGCTGGGAGCAACGGTGGCCTATGTGGCGACCGATAAACCGTTCTACCTGGCCATGGGCTTCCGCAAGCTCTATACCCAACAGTGCTGGCTCAACTATTTTGCCTAAACCAGCCGACTTGTGCGTGTTAACCGACACGCACCGGCGCCCCGCGGCGACTCGCTTCGATAATCGCCATCACAACCTGGGTTTGGCGCAAGCCGTCAATATGGTTAGGCAGCGGCCCGCGACCTTGCCACGCTTCCGGGGTCAGGGTTTCCTCGAGAATGCTGTCAATAAAGGCATCGTTGAGGGCGAGGACGCCGCCGTGGCTGGGGCCAAGCCGTTCCAATGCCAGCGCCAATTGGTCGCCCCCCGCCGACAGTTGACCGGTGGTCGGCATGGGTTGGTGGATGCGCGCAGCCAGATTAATACCCTGACCGAGCAAAACGTTGCGATGGTCAAGCAAAGCGGCAGGGTCGAGTTTGCGCGAGAGATTGGCCCGCCATCCTTCCTGCGCGCCAAAGCCGGGGCGCTTGTTATAGATTAGCGTCCCTTCATCACCGGAGAAGGACAGATAAAATTCGACTAGTTCATCCATGTGGCGAATCCACTCGGCTTTCACACGCACCTTCAGCCCGGTGGTAAAGGTCAGAAAGGCATCATAGAGATCGGGCGTATAGCCCAACACCTCCTGTTGGCTGATGGCGTAGACCTCGCTCACCTCTGCCGGGGCAAAGTACCAGCGCAACAGGTCAACCACATGACTGAGTAAGAAATGGGCTGTGGACGAGCCGGACGCCCACTCATGGGTGCGTTCGCCCCACATCTGGGTCGGCACGGTGATGTTGTCATCCAGCCGCGCTTCGCCATAGACCACCCGCCCCAACAGCCCGTTTTGAATCGTATAGCGGGTCGCCAGGTCGAGGGTCGAGCCGCGATTGGCAAAGTTGATGAAAAGGCGCGCACCGGTGCGCTCTACCACATCGTAGATTGCTTCGGCATCGACCATGGTCGTTGCCAGCGGCTTCTCTTGAATGATGTTGGGAACCCCTACCTCCAGCGCCGCAATCGTCGGCGCCCGGTGGAGATGATCCGGGGTGGCGACCACCACCAGATCCAATTGATGGCGGGCCAACATCTCTTCATAATCGGTAAAGACCTCAGCGCCCAACTCTACCCCCACCTGCGCCGCCACCGTCGGGCGCAGGTCGCTCACAGCCATCAGGGTGACGACGGGATGGTTGTAGAGAAACTGGGCATGTTGGCGACCTAAGATGCCAAGACCAATAACGCCGGCTTTGAGTTGGGTTGACATGGCGAATGCTCCTTTGCTCGCTATGATTGCTTTGCGGAAACGACGCGCTCCTGGTAAGCTTGCAGCTAGTATACACATTTGCCAGCCAGCCGCCAAACGCCAGGAAAGGAATAGGTCATCTGATGAAAATTACACGTTTTGAAATCAAAAAAGTGCCGCCCAGTTGGGTCTGGCTCTTTGTTCACACCGATGTCGGTCTCACCGGCATTGGCGAACCCTTTTTGGAAAACCATGCCGACGCGGTGATTGCCGAAGTCCACCGCCTGGAGCCGGTGCTGTTGGGTAAAGATCCGCGGCAGATCGAAGCGCTCTGGGATGCCATGTACAACGCCGGGCTGGGCTACAAAGGCGGGCCGGTGACGATGAGCGCGCTCAGCGGCATCGACATGGCGCTTTGGGACATTGCCGGCAAGGCGGCGGGGCTGCCATTGCATCAGATGTTGGGCGGCGCTTGCCGTGATCGCGTGCGCATGTATCGCGCCACCGGCAGCGGTCTGCCTCATATAGTTGAACCGGGACAGCCCTATCGCGCCGGCTACACCGCGCAGAGCAAAGCCCAACGGCGGGGCGATGATCCCCAGGCGTGGGCTGACTATGCCAAAGTAGTGGTGCAGGAATGGGGCTTTCGCGCCTTGAAAGCGCACTTTGGTCCTGGCGAAGGGTTGGAGGCCACGACAAAAGTAGATCGATGGGCGGAGATTTTCGCCGCCATCAAAGAGGCCGCCGGCCCTGGCGTCGATGTGGCGGTTGATATTCACAACCCCCACCCACGCATTGCCATGCAGATGATCGCCGCGCTGGAGCCGCTGCGCCCCCTCTTTATTGAGGAGCCGATGCCGGTCGAACGGGTCGATGTGCTGGATCAGATTGCGCAGACCACCCGCGCTCCCATCGCTGCCGGTGAACGCTGGATGGGCAAGTGGATCTTCTTTGATGCCTTGCGCAAAGGGTCGCTGGCCGTGGTGCAACCCGACCTGGCCCATGCCGGCGGCATTACCGAATGCAAGAAGATCGCCGCCATCGCTGAGGCTGCCTATGCGAAGGTCGCACTCCATGCTCCACTGAGTCCGGTGGCGCT
The DNA here is from genome assembly GCA_021405325.1 of Caldilinea sp. CFX5. The sequence goes on from QWII01000040.1 coordinate 17,037, forward strand.
GGCGGCGTCGATTGCGCTGGACGCCACGCTCCCCAACTTCCTGGTGCAGGAACACAACGAGGTCAACGACTGGCGCGAAAATGGCAAAACCTATATCGGCAAAGGCTATCTGAAAAATCCGTTCGTTCTGGATGAAGAGGGCTGTGTCGCGGTGTCGCAAGCGCCGGGGCTGGGCATCGATTTGGACGAGGATGGTTTACGTGACATTATGAAACAACCCTGGAGTACGCTGCGCGGGTGAGACAAGAAGAGAGAAGACAGAAGGTAGTGATGAAGAAGGTTTTGTTTTTGTGTACGGGGAATTATTACCGGAGCCGGTTTGCGGAATTGTTGTTTACTCATCAGGCGATGCAACGTGGGCTGACTTGGGTGGCGGATTCGCGGGCGTTGGCGCTGGAATTGGGGGTGAATAATGTGGGGCCAATCTCACATTATACGGTGGCGGGTTTGCAGGAACGGGGCATTTCGTTTACCGGAACCCATCGCCTGCCGCAACAAGTGACCGAAGCCGATCTACAGGCGGCCACGTTGGTGATCGCGCTGGATCGCACTGAACACCAGCGCTATGTCGAGGAGCGGCTCCCGAACTGGGCTGAACGCGTTCATTACTGGGAGGTGGCCGATCTCCATTTGTTGACAGCCGCCGACGCCCTTGCGCGCATTGAGCTGCAGGTGTTGGCGCTGCTGGATCGCCTTGCGGAGTAGGGGCGATACGGCAAAAGACCAAAATCAGCCAGCAGCTAATTTTTAGCATACTGATTTTGGTGTATAATTTTTGGGCGGTACCATCATCTATTCATTCTAGGAGAAACGGATTATGGCGAACAAGGATGAAAAGGGTAAAGGTAAGGATCAAAAGAAAAAGCCCAAGCTCACCCTCAAAGAGAAGCGTAAGCAGAAGCAGGAAAAAGAGAAGAGTAAGTAAGGCGCCTTCTGCGTACTCTCGGCGGTCAAAGCCGGCAAAGAGTACGCAGATTTTTTTGTAACTATCTAAAGACTAAACACAGATGGAAGGAACACGAAAGTCGTGAAATTTGCGCTATTTACCCAATTTCCGATTTTATATTTTGAAGAGCCACAGCAAATCACCAGCACCTAAGATGGCGCAATCTCCTCTAGTGAACGCCCGTTCGTCTCCGGCACAGTCAACAGAAAGAGGGGCGCTGGTAGGATCAGGAACGCCAGCAGCGTGACCGCCAGCCAGGGCGAGCCAACCGCTTGGGCCAGCAGGCCATGCACCAGCAAACTGCCGGCGCCGCAAAGAGTAGCGATCAGCGCCAGGGCGCCAGTGGCGGTGGCGCGATAGGCGGTAGGGAAGAGTTCACTGCCGAGCGCACTCAGGGTCACGGATGCGCCGATGCTGGTGAAAAGCAGACCGCTCCAAAAGAGCGGCAAGCGCCAACTATCCGCCTGGTAGTAGGCGATGATAAAGAAGGGCATCCCCAACAGAAACGCGCCGGTTGTCCATTTGCGCCCCACGCGATCGCTAGCCCGCCCGGCCGCTATGCTTCCCACCAACGCCATAAAACCGGCGCCCAGGTTGAGCGCGGCAATCTGCCAGGGTTGCCAGCCATGCGCCTGTTGCAAATAGGTGGGGTCATAAAAGAGCGCCGCATCCCCGCCCAGATTGAACAACAGGACAACCAGGCCGACCGCCACAAAGCGCCCAGGGTAGCTTTGCGCCAGACGCGCCAGCGGGGTGAGCCACTGGCGGCGCGCCACACCCTTGGCTTGGTTGGAGAACGCTTGTTGAAAACGCGTTGTCTCCGGCAGATAAGCGCGCCAAAGCCCGACCAACAACAGCACCGGCCACGCCAGCAGATAAAGCGCACGCCAGCCCAGCGGGAGTACATCGACAAAGGCAAAGAGAAGCGCTGCACTGCCGCCACCCACCGAAGCCAGGGCGCTATAAGCGCCAATCCCCCAGCCGCGCGCCCGATCGGGAAATTCTTCGATGATCATCACCTGGGCCAGAATCCCCGCCACCGCGGCAAAGAGGCGCACCCCGAACTGGGCCAGCATAAAAAAGAAGGGCGTCGGTGCAAAGGCTGTGATGCCGGTCAACAAGAGATAGGCGGTAATCGCTGCCAACAACAGCCGCCGTCGCCCAAAGCGGTCGGCGCTGAGGGCGAAGAGAAAGGCCGGCACGGCGCCCAAGCGGATGATGGCGCTGATCTGCCCTAACTCCTCGGCTGGAATCGCCAGGCCACGCTGGATCTGCGTTAAAGCCAGCGGTAGCAGCGCCAGGCTATAGGAACCGAAACCGGCAGCTAAGGCCACCAGCACTAACAAGCGCCACTGAGCGTGGGTTAAGTCCGGCAGCCTAGTTAACCCCTTCACCATACTTCTACCCATAATCCAGCCAACAATTCCGACAGCTAACTGTTAGGACGATTCTGTTCCAAATAACGCTATACTCAATTACAGCCCTGACTTGGCCTACCCCATTGCAACAGCTACTTTGATACGAAACAACTTGATCTGCTATAAGGAACAAACAATGAAAGTCAGCAATTTGTCAATGGTCATCATCCTGGTTGTTCTCCTCAGTCTGCCAGGGTCACACTCACGCGCCGTCCAGGCGCTGCAAGCCGGTAACGTAGGATACGAAACGAATGCACTTGCCGCGCCGCCGATTGGCGAGTTTGTCGCCTTCTGCGATTTCAGCCACCGCTTACATGAAGATCCCATCGTTTTTCCCGGCCAACCCCATGCCTCCCACAGTCATGATTTCTTTGGCAACATCACTACGGACGCCAATTCCACCGCCGAAAGTTTACTGGCCGGCGGCACCACCTGTGACCCCGTGAGTGACCGCTCTTCGTACTGGGCGCCCACCCTCTACGATGCACAAGGGGTCGAGGTGTCGATGGAACGGGCCACCTTCTACTATCTCGTCCATATCAACGCCCCGACGACGCTCCAGCCTTTTCCCATCGGGTTAAAGATTATTGCCGGCAACCCGAAAGCTACCAAGCCGGAGGAAGCTGAACATATCAAGTGGAGTTGTCTCGGCGCCCCCGATTCCAGCACGGGCGATCTGATCACCTGCCCTGCCGGTTCCAAGTTGGAGTTGCTGGTCAACTATCCCGACTGTTGGGATGGGCAAAATCTCGATAGCGCCAACCACAAAAGCCACATGGCTTATAGCGCCGGCGGCGTTTGTCCCGCCACCCATCCGGTTGCCGTGCCGGCTCTGCAATTCAAACTGCGCTACAACACAACCGGCGGCCCCGGTTTCAAACTCTCCTCCGGCGCCGGCTACACCGCCCACGCCGATTTCTTCAATGCCTGGGAAGCCGATGCGTTACGCAATCGCTTGCAATGTCTACACGAATTAATCAAATGTGGCCCCGAAGGTCATCCCAACCCGACAACGCCCCCCGCCACCGCCACCCCAATACCAACGCCCACCGCCACGCCACCACCGGCCACGCCCGACCCGAACACGCTGAAAAATCAGCTCTACTTGCCGACAGTAAAGAGAGAATAGGTCAGTAGGTCAGTAGGTCAGTGAGACAGTAAGACAGTAGGTCAGTAGGTCAGTGAGCTAGCAGGGACTGTCTCACTGTCTTACTGTCTTACTGTCTCACTGTTTTACTGTCTCACTGTCTTACTGAAAGCGCCCCTTCCCCAAAGATCCGCGAATACTGCTCCCCATTGCTCGCCTTGGTGGCGGCGTCCATGTAGCAGACGCTAAAGGCACGGCGGGGGATGTCAGTGCTGTTGACGCCGGAGCCGTGGGGCAGGTAGTTATGGAGCAGGACGGCTTCACCGGCGGCGAGTTCGAGGTAGATCCGTTCGTTCTTTTGCAAGAGTTCGGCAGCCTGGTCATCAGTGAGAAAGCCGGAGCCATGTTCCGGGTTAATCAAACGGTGATGCGCGCCGGCGACGATCTCGACGCAGCCGTTGGCCTGGGTGGCGGGGTCGAGTGCGGTCCAGATGGTGATCTGCGGGTCGCGATCCAGGTGGGTCCAACGATCCTGGTGCCAGACGAGGACGGTGCCTTCGCGTGCCGGTTTGTTCATAAACATGGCGCGGAAACAGGCGATGGTCGTCGTCGCGCCGTAGACCCGTTCGCAGATGTGGCGGAAGAGCGGCTTTTGCATGTAAGCCAGAAAGAGCGGGTCAAATTCCAAATCCTGAATTTTGCGATAGCGTAACGTCGCGCCTTTGTGACCTTTGGTCTGGGGGCCGGGGGCGTCGGTCTGGCCGGGGATGCGATCCAGTTGCATGAGCATCCGGTCATAATTGATATCCGCCCGCCCTACCATGATGTCATCAATGCGCTGTTGCAGCGCCCGTAACTCGCCGTCGGTCAGTGTCTTGCCCAGACGTAAATAGCCGTCACGGTCATATTGCGCCCATTCGGTCGCGGTCAACGCGGTACGCATGGCTTGGCTCCTCTCCTTGCTGCAAAATCTGTAGTTGGTAACTGTTCCGTGCGTAGCCGCTCCGTGACCGGCTAAACACGGATGGATTAAATGAAGGTTAGCTAATTGTTTGGGTAATCCTTGGAACTTGTCACGCCGGCGGCGATGACCTACAGGTACCGCTTTATTTTCGTAACGTTCATCAAATCGATGCGGGCGCCATTTTGGGCAGCGGAGGCGCGGATGGCATCCCATAGGTGAGCCATCCGCAGACCAACTTCTGGTGGGCAAGGATTGGGAATGTCACCATTGCGCACAGCCAGGAATTGTTGCCAAACCCCCAAGGAAGGCGGCAACTCGACCGGAACCGGCTGTGGATCGTGCGGACGTTGAATTTGGAGGAATTTGCCCCAAATGTCGGTGAAGATGACCCCTTTGGTGCAGAAGACGCGCACATCAGCGGTGGAACGGGTGCAGGTGTCGCCGCATGCGTTCATCGTCACCAGCGCGCCCGATTGTAGCCGGGCAATCACAACGCCCAGAATTTCGACCGGCGTCTCGCGCTGGTCAAACCAGGCGGCGACTTCGGTAAAGCGTTCGCCGGCCAGGTCGGTAATAGTGTTGAGCATGTGTGCGCCAGTGTCAAAGAAGAAGCCGCCGCCGGACAACGCCGGTTGTTGCCGCCAGGTGCCGATGTTGGGCGTCCGCCAGTTCTCCCAAGATAGGCCGGAAATGTTCAAAATTGTACCCAATTCGCCGCTGCGCAACAATTGTACCGCTGTGCGAATCTGGGGCGAGAGACTGCCGGGAAAGGCGACGACCAGCAGCCGCCCGGTCTTGTCCCGTGTTTGCATTAACCCTTCCGCCTCTTCGCCGGTGATGACCATTGGTTTTTCCAACAGCACATCCAGCCCGGCTTCCATACACGCTTTGGTCTGCGCAAAGTGATAAGCGTGGGGAGTGATGATAAAGGCGGCGTCTAATTCATTGCCGTAGCGTTCGAGCAGACGTGCCAAGTCCGGCTCATTGGGGGGCGGTGTCAAACCTTGTGCCGTAAAGAGTTCACAGGCTTTTTCATAAGCGGCCGGCGATGGTTCGCAAACCACGCGCAGTTGGGTGGTGGCTTGTTGCGCCAACATGGCGCGGATATGGCCCAAAGCCATGCGCCCGCAGCCGATCATGGCGGTGCGGACTGGTGTAGAAGGTGACATAATTACTGATTGGCCTTTACTAGTGCATCGATTTCTTCAAGGGTGTACATCTGTGGCGGCTGCTCGGCAAAGCGTCGTTTCGCTGATGCCCAGGCAACCATAGCATCTGTGTATTGATAACTGAGGTCTAAACTTTCAAAGGGATCACGCCGACAGCGATCCTGCTCCACCACAATCCAGGGAATCGCCGTTGCCAGCGTCGCATCCACAATCGAACGCCAGTTAAGATTACCCTGCCCCACCTCGGCAAAGGCTTGCGTGCCATCGGGCAGGATCGCCATGTCTTTGTAATGCACTACCGGCATCCGTCCGGCCATGCGCCGAATCCAATCCGCCGGATCAGCCCCGCCATGTTGCACCCAATAGGTGTCGATTTCAGCTTGGAGATAGCGAGGATCGCTGGCGGCGAAGATTAGGTCCAGTCCCGTCTGCTCGCCAAAGCGAACAAATTCGTAGCTGTGGTTGTGATAGCTGAGGGTGATGCCGGCGGCGGCTAAAGTTTCGCCAATGGCGGTGGCTTCGGCGACAAATTGGCGATAACCATCAGCGCCGACTTCATGGTAACGCCGGGGCATGGCGACAATGGCCGTCTGGGCGCACCCCCAAATCTGCTGGCGTTCGACAATGCGATCCAGTTCGTTTGCAAAGAGTTCATAGCCAAAGTGGCTGATGCAGATGGTCAACCCTTCGCCGTCACAGATGCGCTTGATCTCGGCGGTCGGCAGATCGGGGTGATGTTCCAGATCCAACTGGACACCGGTATAGCCAATGGCGCGCACCTTGCGCATACTGGCGGCAAAGTCAGGGACAGTTTTGATAAAGTCACGAATGGTATAAACTTGAACAGCTAATTGTGGCAACGGCATAGTCACAATCTCTTTTCAGTAAAGGTTTTAGTTAATTTCTTCCCAGACAACCCGTTCAAAACCAATGGCAACGACACTATAACTGCGCAAACGCAACTGCTCTCCATACTTACGTGTCAGCTTTTGCCGGTAATCCAGTAATTGGGTCTTGGCCTCAGCCAGCTTCTCTTTGACCGGCACGAGTTCTTTGAGTTCGGCCATTGTCTTCTGCTTAATTGCCGCACCACTCAGGTCAAGTTTGTTGAGCGCCACATATTTGAACTCAATCAGAATATCCAGCAGTTGAAAACGGCGCATTTCGGGGCGGATGATCATGGTCAAGTCAGCATAGGTGCGTTCGAGCGCGGTTTCTGAATCGATAATATACAAAATATCATTGTAGACGAGCGTCAAAAAGGCCATTTTTACGGTCAACTCATCAGCGTGGAGATAATCGCGATTGTCAAGTACACGGAAATAGGTTTGCTCGATAAAATCACACACTGGCTGTATGTCGCCTTGCATGTATAACTCTTTGGCAGCATCGCGACCCAAATCACGAGTTTCGGCAGCAGGAAAGAACATTTCCAGCAGCCGTTCTGCATAGAGGCGGCGCGTAACCAGGTTGGGAATGACTAACCGATATTCACCTTGGGAGGTGCGACCAGCATAGGTCAAGACACCGAGGTAACATAATAAAGAGGCAAGCAGATCGCGCTGTTTGCTGGTATCTAACATTTCCGCCACGCCAAAACGATCACCAATTTCGGCAACGCTCACTTCGCTTTGGTCGTTGAGCGCCGTTTGCAGGATTTGCTCGCCTTTGGGATGGCGCGAGACATAAACCAGCTTGGCATAGTCGGGCGCTAAGTTGCTATCCAGCATCTTGTCAGGATAGCGGCATTCGAGTTGAAATTCTTCGAGAAAATAAAAGACCAACGTTGGGTTGTAGATTAAAGGCGCATCACCCCAGGTAAAACAGGAGCCATTGTAGAAAACACGCATTAACTCCATCGCCTCATCGGCTTTGTCTGGCGGCAGCCCACATTCGGTAATCATACGATCAACCAGTGGGCGCACTTCAGCGGCAGTAAAACCACAGAGGTCGTTGAATTGTCGCCGCCAGGTCAGATTCTTGGCAATGTTATGTCCACTCGTCACATCACTCATGACAATGGGGGAGACGCCAGTGATAAAGACTCGATCCAACCCCAAGCCGCGCATCCCGCCTTTGATATTCTTGAAGACCGTCTTGAAGATGCCCTCGCCTGTTACCAATTCTTCGTACCGTTTTCGGCCATCGATATGAGTCGCCATCATCACCTCATTGGCGAAGTTATCATACTCGTCAATGAAGAGGTAGACTTTATGTCGTGACAATTGCGCAGCCGACAAAAGGGCAAGGAAGGAGATCAGTGCATTGGTAGGGTGGATCTGAATTTCCGTGGTGAGCAAATGGGCATAACGCAAACCAAAGTTGCGAAAGCGTTCATTCAGATATTGATGCAGTGCATCGTCAATCTCCTCAACCGAACCGTAGGTTTTGACAAAGGAAAAATCCCACGACAGAACAAGGTATTGATTATGAAGCGGTGTTGGATCACGGCCAATCGCCAAATGACCAAAGAGCGGTCCAAATTCAGCCGCTTTGGCGATGTCATAATAATTCTCCAACATGGAGACAAACATGCTCTTGCCAAAGCGACGCGGTCGTAAAAAGAGGATGTTCTTCCCATCCTCTTCGATCAAAGGAATACGATCAGTACGGTCAAAGTAGTGATAGCCTTCTGTAATGATTTGGTAAAAATCGCTAATACCATAAGGAAGTTTCATACGGCTGGCCCCTTTTGCGTCGCCCAAGTACAATCGATGATATTGTACCATACCTCACGCTGACGCCCTAGATGGTACAGCCTGCGGTTATTGTCCCGCCATTGCCCCGGCCATTGTCCCTTTGATCAAATATTGGCGGGCAAAGATAAAGATGAGAAACGACGGCAGCATATAGATCAGCGCCATTGCATTCAACATGCCATAATCCAAGTTGGTATACGCGATCAGCGCCCGAAACAACCCCAACGGCATGACAAACTTATCCGCATCCGAGAGCAGAATCAGCGGCAGAAAGAAGGTACTCCACGCGCCATTAAAAGCCAAGATCGACGCCGCCCCAATCCCCGGCAAGGTCAACGGAAAGACCACTTGTGCCAACGCCTGGAACTGGGTTGCGCCATCCAAAAACGCGGCTTCCTCCAACTCAAGTGGCACGGTGTCGATAAAACCCTTCATCACCCAGAGCATAAAGGGAATTGCGCCGGCAGTCATACCCAGAATGACGCCCCATAGGCTGTTGAGCAGATTCAATTCCCGCATAATCAGGTAAAGCGGCAACACGGTCGCCGTACCGGGAATGATTTGCACCAACAGAATGGCAAACATCAACGCCCGCTTGAAGCGAAAACGCGCTCGCGACAAGGCGTAGCCTCCCAGCGAACAGATCGCCAGCGACAGGATTACTGCTGTCCCCACCGCAAAAATGCTGTTGCGCAGCAGGGTCAACGCCTGGCCCCGTCCAACGATCGCATTCCAGAAATGATCCCAAGTAAACGCCACCGGCCAGTAGAGGTAGAGGCTGGAAACATTTTCCGGCTTATGCGTAAAGGCGCTCAGAAAGGGCCAGATAAAGGGAATGAGAATAAAGATGGAAAAGATGAGCAAAAAGAGGTAGATACCTGCCCCATCCAACCGGCTTTGCCATTGATAGTTGGTCGCCGGGCGCACCGGTTGCGGTTGCGCCGGGGCGATTGGTTCGCTTCGGATCGACATCTATAACTCCACCCGCATCAAGCGTAAATAGACCCAGGCAAAGAGCAGGCTGATGAGCAACATAACCATCGCCGCCGCGCTGCCATAGCCCAGTTCAAAGAATTGAAAGCCCTGGTTGTAGACATAGATGCCCAACAACTCGGTCGCATTGCCCGGCCCGCCACGGGTCAGGGCAAAGACCAGGTCAAACATGCCCAGACAACCAATGGTGTTAAGCAGCAACCAGAGCAGAATCACATAGCGAATCAGCGGCAACTTGATGCGGATCAACTGCTGCCAGCCATTGGCGCCATCAATCGTCGCCGATTCCAGCACCTCTTTGGGGATGCTCTCCAAGCCGGCCAGAAAGAGGATCATGGCAAAGCCCGAATTGTTCCAGAAGTTGACCAGCACAATCGACAACATGGGCAGCGTGCGCGTCCATAGCACCGGTTCAAAGCCAAAGACGCCGATCATGCGGTTAAGCGTGCCAAATTCCTTGGCCCCCAACATCGACGACCAGATCAGCGCCTGCGTAATGCCGGGAATCACCATCGGCAGCACAATCACCGCCAGGAGAAAGTTCTGTCCCCGCACCTTGCGCCGGTTCAAAATCAACGCAGCAATGAGACCAAGGGTAAACTGCCCGATGTTGGTAAAGATCGTATACTCAATCGTCAACCACATCGAATGATGAAAATTGCGATCCGCCAGCAGCTTGCCGTAATTCTTCAACCCGACAAAGGTATAATCCAACGCCTTCGGCCCCGCCAACGCCAGATCGGTAAAGCTGACATAGACCGCCCACAGCGACGGCAGCAACGTAAAGACCACCAACATCAACAACGCCGGCGTCAGGAAGAGGAGGAGAGTGCGGTTTTGGGTATGGGTCATGGTTGTTCCTGTGTAGGTAGACAGGTAGATAGGTAGACAGGTAAACAGGTAGATAGGTAGACAGGTAGACAGGTAGACAGGTAGATATGTTCTATTTCCCTGTGTACCTGTCTACCTGTTTACCTATCTACCTAACTCGCGCGCGTCACATTCTCCGCGCCCAACGCATCGGTCATCGCATCAGCAAAGGCGTCCATCGCTTCGGCGGCGGTCATGGTGCCGGTGATGATGTCTTCGGTGGCGCGACCAACGCCGTCGGCGATCTTGCCGGAGCCGAGTTGGTTGAACTGATAGGTGCGACCACGGGCCAGAAACTCGGTGGCCTGGGCCATCTTGCCATTGACCATGTCCAGGTATTCCGGGCATTGTTCGGCAAAGTCGGTGCGAGCAACCGGGCCGCCAATGTGGATCTTGGAGACTTCGCAGGTGATCGCCGGTTCAGAGCCAAATTTGAGGAATTCAGCGCCCCCTTCGATTGACTTAGAGGTGGCCGCAATCACATCGCCAACGCCGCCGTCTACAAAGGTGAAGGGTTTGCCATCTTCCGCCGGGAATTCCCAGCGATCAACCTTTTCAAACAACCCTTCAATTGGCGTCGCGCCTTCGGGCCCCCAGTCAAAGGTCCACTGCCAGTCGCCGCCGGTCACCACCGCCACCGTGCCATTGGGGAAGCCTTCATATTTGATCGGCTCCCACGGATTGGGCGTGAGCAACTCATCGACCGTCAACCAGCCGTTGGTCGCCAGGGTCTCATAGACCTGGAAGGCTTTCAGCAGATTGGGGCTATGCACCACCCATTTGCCATCCTCAAAGATCGGGCCGTTAAAGCTCAACCAGATCATCTGGAACGCTTCGCCCCAGGTGCCGCCACCCCACGGTGTCGCCGCGGGAATACCGGTCGCCACAGCGTCAGTCTTTTCGGCAATCTGACCACAGATGCCCAAGAATTCATCCCAGGTTTTCGGTTGATCAATGGGGATGCCCGCACCTTCGAGCAGATCCTTGCGGTAGAAGAAGGAGAAGGTGCTGCCACCGGGCAGACCGATCAGCTTGCCACCAATTTCGGCAAAGGGTTTCAAGACTTCGGGGAATTTATCCCAATCGGCCCACGATTCCACATAGTCGCGCAGGTCGGCCAGGTAGTTAGCGGCGACAAAGTCGGCCAGTAGCTCGGAGCGCGGCCGGAAGATGTCAGGCAGGGTGCCGGCGGCGGCGTCCAGGGTCAGCTTGGTCTTGATGTCATTATCGGTAGCCGGCCCGACCACGCCAACAACGCGCCAGGGTTGGCTGGTCTCTTCCATGCGGGCGTTAAAGCCATTGACCACCACTTCTTTGGTGCGATTCTCCAACTCGCGGTCGGGCGTCATGTAGGAAAGCTCGATCAATTCACCAGCAGGTGCGGCAGCAGCGTCACCGCCAGCCGGTTGAGCCGCCGGGGCCACGGGCGCAGCGCAAGCCGCCAATACACCACCGGCAGCCACAAGGGCCGAACTTTGCAAAAAGCGCCGGCGCGAGAAGGTCTTGTTTGTTGACATGAAATTCCTCCTAATGTATGAATGAGTATCAGTAATCCGCCGTCATGTGGTTTGCTGAACACAAAAACGGCAGAAGCAGAGAAAATTGCACCATCGGGTCAAGCGGTTTTCGACCCTTGGGTCAGTCTACCATTCCAAGATTAATAAGGCATTAAGCAATGGCAAAGGGACACGCATCCGTGTTCACTGCGCTGCGCCCTGATGTTAAGGACGAGGCGCGGATGATCAGCTCTGTCTTCAACAGCGTACATGGTTCGACGGAGCGCCCCATGATCTGGTCAAAGAGTAATTGACCGGCGCGGCGCCCCATCTCTTCGGTGGGCATACGCACCGTTGTCAACGTGGGATTGGCAAAGCGGGCTAACGGCACATCATCAAAGCCAACAACCGCCACATCTTGGGGGACGGCCAGCCCCTGCGCCTGGATCGCAGCCATTGCGCCTAAGGCAACCACATCGCTGGCGACAAAAACAGCCGTTGGGGATTGCGGCATCGCCAACAACTGTTGCATGGCAGCAAAACCGCTCTCCGGGCTATAAAGTCCTTCAACAATGAGCGCTTCGTCCGGGTCAAGCCCGGCGTTGTCTAAGGCGTCCAGATAGCCAAGTCGGCGTGGGTTGGGATCACTGGCGGTGATCGGTGAATTGGTGATACAGCCAACTCGCCGATGGCCTTGCGCCACCAAGTGATCAACCGCCTGCTGCGCCCCTAGCCGATTGTCAACATCAACCGAACAGAGCTTCGGATGCATACAGCCTAAGGTAACAATGGGAAACCGGTCCTGGGCCAACCGCTGGAAGGCCGGATCATCCGCAAGGGCGTCGATTAAAATCAGTCCATCGATCCGCTTAGCGCGCGCTAGATCCAGATAAGCGCTTTCGACCGAGCTTTCCACCGAATCGATCAACAGCCGCATCTCTTGTTGTTGCACCACCTCCATCAAACCCTCCAAGATCTGGAGGAGGAAAAGGTGAGTGGCCAGATGGGGGTGAGTGCGCGGAAAAACCAGCCCAATCACCTGTGTACGATGACCGGCTAACATCTGCGCGGCGGCATTGGGAACATAGCCGAGCGCAGCCGCCGCATCTAAGACCCGCAACCGGGTTTGCGCACTGATGTTGGCAGTCTCGACATTGTTCAAAACATACGAGACCGTCGTCCGCGAGACGCCGGCGCGGGCGGCAACATCATGGCTGGTGATCTTACGACGACTCAAGAGAAACTCGCAACTGGCTAAAAACTTTGTATAACAAGGGAGTGACGCGTATCAGTGACACGCGTCACCATCATATCACCAGAAAATGGGCTTGTCAACTGCCTTTTTACTTACGTGCCGTTACGCATCGCCTGCCACTCCCAACCGATACGCCGAAAGTCACCTTGCCATGCCGCCCCCACACTATGATATAATCGCAGCACTTACCATTATTCACTGATTCCACAAACACGATTGGAGTTGCGCCATTATGCCGTCGATTCAATTCGGCTACTGTGTTCCCATCTTCGCCTACCCCGGCGGCCGTTTCTTTCGCACCCCGAACTATGCGAAGCTCGATGTCACCCGCACTCTCGATCTCGCCCGCCTGGCCGACCGCTTGGGCTATGATTCGCTCTGGGTGGCCGACCACTTGATGCTGGGCCACGAAAACGCCATCATGGAAGGCTGGACTACGCTTGCCGCCCTTGCCGGATCAACACAAAGGGCCAAGCTTGGCATGATCCACCAGGGCCACTTCTTCCGCCACCCGGCCATGGGCGCCAAAATGACCGCCACCCTTGATCAGATCACCAATGGTCGCTTTATCTACTTTATCGATGGCGGCTATGGCCGCGCCGAACATCTGGCCTACGGTCTGCCCTATCCGGAGACGATGGAAGACCGCGTCGCTGAAGTGGTGGCCGGGCTGGAAGTGACCCTAGCGCTCTGGCAGGCCGACAAGCCCATCAACTTTGACAATGGGCGCTACCAGTTGCATGACGCCACCTGCACCCCGCGCCCGGTGCAACAGCCCTATCCGCCAGTCTGGTTTGGCGAGGCCCACCCGTCGCTGCTGGCGGCTTGTGCGAAATATGGTCAGGGCTGGAATACGGTTCCAGTCGGATTGGCAGAAGTGGAACGGCGCATCGAAGCTCTGGACGCCGCTTGCCGCGCCGAAGGCCGCACCGCCGCCGACATCGAAAAAAGCTTGGAAGTCCAAATTCTGGTTGCGCCTGATCACGCCGCGCTCCGCCGCCAGTTACAGGCCATGATCGACCTGGCCCCGCCACCGGAACTCGATCCGGCCCTGCAAGCCTATCTCAACGGCAGCAGCGCAACTTTACCTACCAAATTCACCGACACCCAACTGATCGGCACACCGGACGAAGTGGCGCAACAGATGCAAGCCTATCTCAATCTCGGCATCACCCATTTCCTGCTCTGGTTCATTGACGCACCGGATGAAGCCGGTCTGCGTCTCTTTGCCGAACAGGTCGCGCCGCGGTTTCGGTAGATGAATGGCTGTTTCGTTCGGTGGTTTCGACAAGCTCAACCACCGAACGAACCAACCACCTACCCCCAAACGTGGCAAAGCCGCCAAAGCTTGGTACAATAGGCCGCAGATCAAACCAATCTGTTGTCACTGTGGAGAATGTCATGTTTTTGCAAAGAAGCTATTGTCGTGGGCTGGCTACCGTCGCCGGCCTGCTGCTTATCACCACCTTGAGCGGTTGCGGGTTTCTCTTTGGCTCGGCCGGCCCGGAGCCGACGCCGACCCAGCCCCCCAGTGAATCACGCGCGCTGGTGCCTACTTTTACCCCAACCTCCGCCGAGCCGCCGACAGCCCCGCCACAGCCGGCCCCGCCAACCGATACGCCAACCCCCGCGCCGGCCGCGCCGATCACAACATCGGTCGCCGCCATCACCGGATCGACGACCGCCTCGGTCACGAATGCTATCACCGCCACCACGATCGTGACGGAGCCGACGGCCACGGCGGCGCCACAAGCCAAGCTGACTGTGAAAGAGCAGATGATCAATGTACGTAGCGGTCCCGGCACAACTTATGGCCTGGTCGGTAGCGCCGAAGCCAACCAAAGCTTTGAGATCATCGCCAAGAATGAGGCCGGCGATTGGTGGCAAATCTGCTGTGTCAATGGGCAGCAGGGCTGGGTCTTTGGCGAACTGGCGCAGGTTGAAAATACCGGCGCTGTACCGGTAGCGGCCAACATTGCGCCCCCGCCCGTCGCCGCGGCGCCGACTGCCACGCCAGCGCCTGCTGCCGCTGCGCCGCCAACCGCGACCCCTGCCCCCCAAGTGGCTGCGCCCCCACCGGCGGCTGATCCCTGCGCCACCATCGGCGGCGACGGTTGTAAATTCAAGCTGCGTGAAGGTCCCAAATTTGCGCCCAATGGCGGCACAGAGATCAAGCTCCAAATGATCTTTGTCCACAGCGGGGTCGATGGCGGTCAGCCCCAGGGCAGCTACTTTGTCGCCATGTTCAAGGATGGGCAGAAGTTGCCGATTGGCGATGGCGTGCGCAGCATCGCCCAAAGCTCCAACCAGGGAACACTAGGAGCTTATAACTATGAATATAAGATCGGCCTGGACAGCATCCCCGGCAATACCGTGGCCGGCAACTACGTCATGTACGTCCTCGATGGCAACGGCGAGCGCGACAGTCGCGACATCTCCTTCACCATTCCCGAAGGTCAAGGCGAAGTCTGGATCAAGTGGGATCAGGGATGATGCGCCATTTGCTCGTTCCCACGCTCGGCGTGGGAACGAGGGTTGGACGCTCCGCGTCCCCAGCCGGCGCAGAGCGCCAAGCCGGCATTACGACGTAGAACGTCGTAACGAGTTAGCAATTCAACCGAGGTACACCCCATGGACCTTTCCTGGTTGGGCGGAGCAACATCGCCCGAAGCCCAACTATTGATTGGCGCGACCGGTAACTTGTTCGGCAATCTGGCAACAGATGCCGTCAAGGCGTTATTGCAACTGGTTAACGGTGCAGTGGCGCAAGGCTGGCAAGATTGGGGAAGAGCAAGGAAAAGAAGAAGTTGTACGCCTGCCGACCCGCGCTGAATGGGAAGCCGCTGCCCGCAGCAAACATGGAATGGAATATGCTTGGGGATCAGCGGAATTTGACGCGGTTTGCGCCAACACCCAAGAGAGCAATCTTGGCCAAACCACGCCCGTCGATATGTACCCTGCCGGACGAACACCCGATGGCATTTGGGACATGGCCGGCAATGTCTTTGAATGGACGGCGGATCGCCATGAACAATACAAAGAGCAGGCTTGGATCAAGGGGGGCAGTTGGGCACGGGATAAAGACTATGCAAAAGCGTCCGCCGCCTACGACTGGCACTTCAGGCTCGTCGGGGACTCCTTCGGCTGTCGGGTGGTGGTCGTCCCCATCTCTCGCTAAGGGTTCTGGTTTCTGGCTGCTGATTTCTGCCTTCTGACTTCTGTTTTTCTGGCAATCGGCTTCACTTGCTGGTATACTCTCCCCGATTTATCGCTACGCTTCCCAATGGGAAGCGTAGCGATCCGCCCAAAAATTTTTTGAACACTTGATTGGCAATCCCGGTCTTTGACCGTGTTGCAGGGGTGGATCGTCTCGTCCGCCGCCACGGAACACAACAACGGATTGAGGGAGCAGCGGATTTTTGGTAGGGTTGGAGAGTCGGTAGGGGTTGTGGGGGTTGTGTTGTGACAATTGTCTTGCACTATCAGCCCTGGCATGATCTGTATAAAATCGGTTGCTCCCCAAATCCGTTGTTGTGTTGTCGCCGGAACACAACAACGGATTGAGGGAGCAACCGATTTTTGTCGGGTTGGGGAGTTGTAGTTGTTTGATGGGACGTGTTGTGACAATCGTCTTGCACGACCAATCCTCGAATGATCCGCATAAAATCCGTTGCTACCCAAATCCGTTGTTGTTTTGCCTACCCCGCGATCCATCATTTGCCGCTGGACAACTGCCGCTTGTCGTGCCTAAATTACGCAATTGACACAGTAATCGACACCACCATAACCAATTGCGGACTTATCTCATGACAAACCTCTTACACGCCGACCTCACCTATTACCTGCGCGGGGCTGGGTTTCACATTCAGAACATTGGGCATTCACTTTTTACGGGTGAAGGAGGAGACACAACAACGGATTTAGGAAGCAGCCGATTTAGGCAGTAGGGGGAGCATACAGCGGCAAGAAAAGCGCTCTTCCACCAAACGCCCATTTTCCGCCCAAAGCCCCCCGCACCTCCTACAAAAATCCGTTGCTACCCAAATCCGTTGTTGTGTTTTCCCAGCAATCAGCACCCTTAGCGAGAGATGGGGACGACCACCACCCGACAAGATAGCGATATTGTACCACAGATCCCCTTACGACCAGCGCGTGCGTTGCACGCTCTTTTCGATGGTCGTAGAATGGCGCGCTTTCAGCAAAAACTGGTATAATGGGTGGCAGAGGCATGATTTTGTCAACGGCGTCGTAAGCCATCATTGCGCAATCGATCAGAATGGATTGCGCAGAACACACAAAAACTATGAAAAACATTCAAGTAGCGCTTGATGAGCCTCTATTAGAGGACGTTGATGAAGTTGTCACGCAATTGCATACTACGCGTTCGGCGTTCGTGCGCAATGTACTGCAAGCAGTGGTGCAGCGCTTCCGTATCCGCGTCATGGAACAGCGCCAGATCGACGCCTACCGTCGGCAACCCCAAACTGATGAAGAATTTACCGATTGGTTAGCGGGGCAGGAATGGGGTGACGAATGGAATGTAATTGGGTCGGAAGCCGATGCGACGCGGTGAAATTCGTTGGTGCAATCTTCCGTCACCCGATAAACGTCGGCCGGTTCTCATCCTCACGCGCACCTCAGCCATTCCCGTGCTGACAGGCATTACGATTGCCCCACTCACGACAACGCTCCGTAATGTCGGTAATTCAAACGATTTCAAGTGCGACATGACCAACAACAACTTCGACAATCTCTGGGACTACAACCAACCTGCGGCTACCGAAGCACGTTTCCGTGAATTGCTACCTCAGTTGGCTGACGATCCGGCGCGCCAGGCTGAGTTGTTAACCCAAATCGCCCGCGCCCAAGGGTTGCAACGCCGGTTCGATGAAGCCCACGCCACGTTGGACGGCGTAGAAACAGCGTTGGCGACCAGCCCTGTCCGCGTGCGCATTCGTTATCTATTGGAACGGGGGCGTGTCTACAACTCCTCCGGCAAAGTGGATGCAGCCCGCCCATTCTTTCTGGAAGCCTGGGAAGTCGCCCAGCCCGCCGGGGAGGACGACTATGCCATCGACGCCGCCCACATGATGGGCATTATCGAACCGCCGGCAGAGCAGCGGCGGTGGAATTTCCTGGCGCTGGAATTGACCGAACGAACGACGGATCCGGCGGCGAAGCGGTGGGCGGGGGCGCTCAACAACAATTTGGGCTGGAGCTATTTTGAGGAAGGCGATTACACTGCCGCCCTCGCCTGTTTTACCAAAGCGCTGACGGCGCGGGAAGCGCAGGGCAAAGCCGGCCCCATTCATATTGCCCGCTGGTGTGTGGCAAAAACGCTGCGGATGCTCGGTCGCGTGGACGAGGCGCTAACCATCCAAGAAGCCTTGGCCGCCGCCGAACAACTGGGCGAACCCGATGGCTATGTCTATGAAGAATTAGGGGAGTGTTACCTGATTCGGCAAGAAGCGGCCAAAGCCACGGTGGCCTTTGCCCAAGCCTATCAACTATTATCACAGGATCATTGGTTGGCGACTAATGAAAGTGAACGGTTGGCCCGTCTGCAAACCCTTGGTCAAATCGCCACCTAACGAAGCCAGAGCCAACGACCGCAGCGCCCACGCGCAACGATCTACTCGGATCACGGTCCACTTGAATCAGGAGAAGCAATATGGAGCCCCGATCGCGTCGAGCCACTTTCGCTAAGGTTGGCTTCCTCATTGTGCTAGGGGGCGTATGGGCATGGCAAAGCCTTGCGGCGCACCAAACGATGACTTTAGCCCAAGGTAGAGCGCTTGTTGCCACGCGCTCGCTCCAGTCAACCATCCAGATTTTGATCCCCTTTTACAATTATCCCAATTGGTGGGACGATGCGACCTACCTCTGGGATGATCTGGCGGCATCGAATACCAATGTCGCCATTACGGCAATTATCAACCCCAACGATGGCCCTGACGGCGGTCCCCCCAACGCCGATTACGTGGTTGGGTTGAATACCCTCCGGAATGCTGGGATTAGGCTGGTCGGCTATGTGATGACCAATTATGGCAGCCGCCCCCTGGCCAAGGTAAAGGCCGATATTGATTTGTACAATACCTACTATAACATCAATGGCATCTTTCTTGACCAGGCCAGCAGCCAAAGCAGCGACCTCGCCTATTACCAAGAACTCTACACCTACATTAAAAATTTACCCAACCTCGATTTGGTGATCATCAACCCAGGCATAAGCCCGGTAGAGGGGTATGTAAGTCAACCGGCTGCCGACATCGTGATGATTTTGGATGATATAGCCGCGGCCTGGTCGGCTTTTACGCCTGAACCTTATATCGCCACCTATCCGGCTGAACGCTTTGCCGTCGCCGTCTATCAGGTCGCAGATGCCACCGCGCTACAAACAGCCATTGATCTGGCCAGGGCGCGTAATGTGGGCTATCTCTATTTTACGGATGATACCGATCCCAATCCGTGGGATCGGTTGCCGACCTTCTGGCAGACAGAATTGAACTACATCGCAACGGTTAACAGCGCCTTGACGCCAACGCCAACCAGCACAGCAACGGCCGATACAACGACGGCGCCACAACCCGATCTCGTGGTGACTGCCTTGCAGATCGAGTTGGAAACGGGTGGCAGTTGCAGCTATCACTCGACCCAATTGGGTGTGCGCGTGACGATCAGCAACATCGGCAATGCGGCCGCCGGCTCTTTTGTGGTGGCGGTCAACGATCTGCAAAAGACAATCAGCGAAGGACTAGCCGCCGGCGCTGAGACAACCGTTTGGCTGCCCGGCAGCGTTGGCGGAAAGACAACGGCCACGGTGGACGCAACGGGGACCGTGGCAGAGAGCAACGAGAACAACAATGACCTCGCCCAGTTTCTGCCGATCCCGACCTTGCCGCCGACCTGTACACCAACAACGCCACCCCCAACGCTCACAACCCCGACCCCGACCACGCCGGCGCCCCCGGTTGACCCAACGGCAAGCAAGCTCTACCTGCCGGCGGTTGCGCGTTCCCTGCCGACCTTGACGCCCACGGCAACGCCTACGGCGCCGCGCACTTGGCGACAGCTCACTGGTGATAATCTGACGGTTGCTAGGATTGCGGTTCAGGACGAAACGCTGCTTGTTGGCGCACGGGGGGATAATCAGGATCAAACCCGTGGGCTTTACAGCGGTAATATCAGGAATTGCGGCAACACGGTTACGGTAGGACGTGTGCGCGCCATTCCCGTGGGCAGTGTCTTTGATCTTGTCTTTCAGGGGTTAAACGGCGTTACGACTTCCTATGATCACGGCATTTTTTATACCAACGACGGCGGTGGCGTCTGGCAGGCGGGGACGCCGCCCGTTTCCCAACCGCGCACCGTTGCCATTGTGACGGATGTTTTCTTTGTCGGCACAGAAGCGAACGGCGTCTATCTCAGTACGAACGGCGGGCGCAATTGGACACAGCGACGGGATCAGCCGGCAGCCATCAATGTTGTCAAGTTGGATGTGAAAGCACCCGATCTACTCTGGATCGGCACTGACAAACAAGGGGTCTATTCATTGCGGATCGGCAATACTGACACGTTTGAACAGAACAACAACGGCTTGAGCGGCGCGGCGTTGAATGTTTGGGATTTTGCCTTTGCCACGACACAAATCTATCTTGCCACCGAAGGCGGGGTCTTTGTTGGCGACGGGATCGGGCCATGGACATCTTTTGATCCCTCACCACCGACAATCGCCTTCTACAGTCTGGAACTGGTCGGCAATACGCTCTATGCCGGCGCTAGGAATAATGGGGTCTGGCGTAAGGCGCTTACAGGTGGCGCGTGGGAACGGCTTGCTGCCCCCGGCTGGAATGAGAATCATACCGTCCGCGATCTGCTCTATGAGAACACCCATTGCCAGGGTCTGCTGGCGGCCACCGAGGATGGCGTCTGGCTCTACCGATAAAGCGCGGGCAATGCCCGCCCGTCAAATTCACCTTTCAGGCTGGTGTGTAATTGCATAAGCGGGCATTGCTGTGCTATGATATAGTCTACAACTTGATTGGAGAGGTCGCATAGTCCGGCTGAGTGCGCGCGTCTCGAACACGCGTAGGGCAACACCCTCGGGGGTTCAAATCCCTCCCTCTCCGCCAGCAGAATCATTAAGAATCATTAATGGAGAACGGATAATAATTAATTGTTATCCGTTCTCCATTAATGATTTATAGGGCTAATTCCGTTCGATTAAGGGCAGATAGAGCCGCTCCGTCAGCAACTCCGGCGGGATGGTGGGGAGCAAGGTCGGAGTGGGCGAAGGTTCGACGGTGGCGGTCAGGGTCGGCGTTGGTGTGACCGTTGGCGTCGGGGTGGCTGTCGCACCGGTGCAGGCCAGCAGCGCCACCTGATCGACATAGCGCCACAGTTGACTGCCCGTCCCATTATTATAAACATTCAAGTAAATTACCACATTCCGGCCGCGATAACTGGTCAGGTCGAAGGTGCGTTCGCGCCAGGCGCCATCGGTCACGGCCTGGCTGGTGCGTTCCAGGGTGGCGAGGGCGCTATAGTCGGGATTGAGCAGCAACGTTTCCCGATAGTCGGCGCCATCGCTAGTGCCGCCGGGTTGTTCCCAATAGCGCAAGATAAGCTGTTGGGCCGTATTGGGGAGGGCTACCGTCTGGAACGCCGATGAGTGGGCCGTGACATTGCCGGCGCCGGTTGGCAACCCTTGCAAAACGCTGCGGGCGCCGGTGTACGCAACCGTGTTGACAATCTTGGCCGGCGCCGGCGTGCTGCCAAAGCTCCAGCCGCCGGTCCCTTCAAAGCCACCGTTGACAATGAGATCAACACAGCCAGTCGGCAGCGGTGTGGCGGTGGGTGACGGTTGGGGGGTGCTGGTGCTGGTGGCGGTAGAGGTCGGCGTGGCGTTGGGGTTCGGTTGGCGGATGCCGGCGGACTCAGCCATAGTCGCCAATGCGACACGACCATAACGCGCCACGTAGTTTAGATCGACCAACGCCAGTTTGTCGCCCGTGTTGTGATATTTGGGGTTGCGGTCGCGCGGATATTCGCCGTCGAAGAAGTTCTCAATCGCCAAAAAGGCGGCATAATCTTGATCCCAGAACGACGAATGATCCGAGAAGCGGCTGGCGGTGTCGGTTTTGCGTT
Source organism: Caldilinea sp. CFX5 (assembly GCA_021405325.1). The sequence goes on from QWII01000040.1 coordinate 39,081, forward strand.
CAATCACCAGCCCTTGTCCATAGCGCTCATTGACCGAGGCAAAGGCCGTGCCCAGAGTGTTACTCTTCGGCCCCGTTCCCACATGGAGCTCCACCACCCGGTCGTCGTTGCCGTCCCAGCCGATCATATCCAGGTCAATATAGCCCATGATCTGCGCGCCCTTGAGTTTCTGATCACGGGCATAGACGATGCTGCCCCAATGCCCCTGTTCCTCGCCGGAGAAGTGAACAAAGCGGACGGTATCGGCAAATTGATAGGTGCGGAAGATTTTGGCGATCAACATCGTGGCCGCCGTCCCGCTACCATTGTCATCGGCGCCGGGGGCGAGGTTGTAGGGATTTTCCGAGATCGAGTCAAAGTGGCCGCCCACCAGCCAAATGCGTTCCGGGTGTTCGACGCCGGGGATTTCGGCGATCACGTTGCGCCCGCTGTAGCTGCCATAGGTCCATGGGGCGTAGCTGACGGCGATGCCCAGTTGGGTATAGTATTGGTGCAGATAGCGTTCGGCGTCCTGAATGCGGGTGGCGAAGGTGTAACGGGTGTTGAGGGTGATGGTGTCGTTACCGACGGTAACGGGCGTTTCGCCGCTCAACTCACCGATCAAGGTTTTCAGATCGTCCTCGGTCAACAAGGGCAAGAGAGCGGTAATCAACGGGTCGGCAGCGGCGGTAACGGCGTTGGCCGACAAAGGTTCAGCGGCGGCCGCCGGCCAAGGAAGCGGCGCACTAGGCAGTAATGCAAGCGGAATACCAGCAGTCGGCAAGCGGGTAATCAGTTGTTCTTCATCGGCCTTCGCCACTGCTACCAAAAGCAAGGCGTCATCGGTATAGAGTACCTGTCCCACCGCGGCGGCGCGTGCCGGCGCATCCGGCGCCGTCACATCAACAAAGTAATAGACTTTCCCTGTTGTGTCGGCATCAAGGATCTCCCAGGTAAAGTGCGCGTTGCCGGCCGGGTGGGCGGCGGTCAACAAACGACTCTCACCACTGGCAATATAAAGCGCCGTGACGCCACGTTGCCAGCGGGCGTGCAGTTGGATTCCTGGCGGCAACGTGGGCTGCGCAGCCGTTGCCGTGCCCGTAAACAACAACAGCTCCGAGCCAAATGTGTGTTCGGTTTGCGTCTGCGGCGTTTGCAGTGAGGTGGCATGGATGACAATTTGGCTACCGTTGGTGGCTAGCAGCCCCACCAGCACGGTAGCGATGACAAGTAGATAGACGACTTTTATTCGCTTGGGCATGATCGCTCCCTTCGTTCTCTTGTGAGCTACCCAAGGCTAAAGCGCTTGGGCTTCCAAGCACGTGACTTGGAACTTTTCGGGGGCTGAGTGCCTTACTGCGCTGCTCATATCTCCCACCGCCACCGCGTTACTTTCCCTATATCCCAAGGCTAAAGCCCTTGGGTTTTACGGGCTGTTTCTATAACTACAAAACTTCTGCCCGCTCTCAAGCACGCCGTGACTGGTAGCCCAGTCGCTAGTCATGGATGACTAAGCGTGGGTTGAGTATAGTAGCACTGAAATAACGCCCAGGTATTGTATTGCTGTTTCGCTACACAGATATGGCGCCGCTATGGCAACTAATCGGCTTGTGATAGGTAGCTTACGGGGCTTCGTCACCAAAACAATTATTCTATTTTGGAAGACGCCTGACGGCCGCTAAAGTCACGCAAGCAACAGCCTACCGCTACGCTATTACTGAGTGAAAAACTTCATTGATCGTCAGCGTTGTTATATAATCTATGCTATGACGCTCTTATCACCGCAGTTTGCCCACTTTCGTCGTAGCGTACCTTTCTGGTTGATGCTAGGCATTATTGCCTGGTTCTTAGCAACCTTGCCACTCCCCATTGCTGCCGGCCTGATCGGCGCGGCCACCGGCGCGTTTTTGTTACTACGTTGGCCCTGGTTGCTTTGGGTAGGCATGGCGGTAGTATTACCAGTGAGCAGCGGAATCAAGTTTGGCCCTCTCAGCGCCACTGATGTCGGCGTGGCGGCGGGGATGGCGCTCTGGTTTGTCGATGGCGTGCGGCGACGCACTTTACGGCTGGACCTTTCACCAGAGCTTGTTGCCATTTTCGCCTATGTGGCTGTGCTGCTGTTGGCGTTGGTTGGGGCGCAAAATTTGGGCGAAGCGGTTGCCGAGGTGCTAAAATGGGCCGAAGTGGCGGTGGTCATTTTGCTTGTGCGCCAGATGTTGCCGCCCCCAAAGCGGCATTGGCTGGTTGTGGCGCTAGTAATCGGCGGCATTGGACAAGCCGTGTTGGGTCTTTACCAATTTATCTTCCGCATTGGCCCCGATTGGTTTATCATTCTTGGTCGCTTTATGCGCGCCAGCGGCAGCTTTCACCAACCCAATCCCTACGCCGGCTACCTGGGTCTCTGCCTCCCTGTCGCCGCCAGCCTGGCCCTCTGGCACTGGCAGCGCCTCTGGCAAGCCAGAATCAAAAAGCTAAAATCTAAAATCCAAAATGTAACACTTAGCGTATGGACGCTCTTCTACACAGGCGCCACCGGTGTGATCGCAGCGGGTTTACTAGCCAGTTGGAGCCGCGGCGGGTGGCTGGGCGCGGCGACCGGCGCGGCGATTGTCTTGACCCTGCGCAGCCGGCGGGCAATGGTGCTAGGGGTCAGCGCTGGGCTTATCTTGCTTTTCGCCCTCTTGTTAGGCAGCGCGCTCCCCAGTTGGGCGCCGGCGCCAGTGATGGACCGCTTCCAGGATCTTCCCGCCTATTTCGGCCTGACTGATGTACTAAGTCAGCCCGTAACCGATGAGAACTTTGCCGTCATCGAACGGCTGGCGCACTGGGTGGCGGCGCTGCGCATGTGGGAAAGCGCGCCGTGGCTGGGCGTTGGCCCCGGCAATTTCAATACGGTCTACCCAACGGTCAATCTACCCCGCTGGGATGAACCCTTGGGCCATGCCCACAATATCTATCTCAACACGCTGGCCGAGAGTGGGTTGATCGGTTTCACCGCTTATCTATGCTTGTGGCTTGTGGTTATCGGGTGGTTGTGGCGGCAGCGACGTATTGCTTTAGGGCAACAAGCGGATTGGACCGTCGCGTTGACCATTGGCGTCCTAGGCGTGGTGGGCCATAGCCTGGTGCATAATGTTTTTGACAATCTCTTTGTGCAGGGCAATTACCTGCAACTGGCGTTTTGGCTGGCGCTCCTCGGCGGGGCGGCGCCAGGGGAAAAAGCCAAAGGGACTTAACAGGATTTTTATCTGCAACGCTAGCTAATCTTTGAAAAATGAGTGGGTACAGTTACAATTATGCGAATTCATTAGCAAGGAAAGGAAGAACTCGTTTGACTATTAACCAAGCGTTGTCGTATGCACGGGGCAATCGTGAAGTGCGCCGTTTTGCCAAATTTGCCGTGGTGGGCGCCGCCGGCTCCGTCACAGATTTTACCGTTCTCAATGTTCTGGTGCAATTATTTGGTTTTAAACCGGTCGTCGCCAATATCTTTAGCTTTGCGGCGGCTGTCGTGCAAAATTTTACCCTGAACCGTCGGTGGACTTTTCCCGAAAGTAAGGAGCGCCAGGCCGGTCGTCAGCTTGCCCAGTTTGCCCTGATCAGCATTATCGGCTTGGGCATCAACACCTTTATTCTGGCGATGGTCGATCACCTGCTCATCGACTTCTGGATTCACCTGGTCGGCCATGAGCATCTGGGCTTTACCATCAGCTACAATTTCGCCAAACTCTTTGCCATTGGGGTTGTTCTCTTCTGGAACTTTGCCGGCAATCGGCTCTGGACCTATCGTGGACTGAGTAAGCCTCTTGAAACGGATAGCGATTGATTACACCCCCGCCATCCGCCAAAGCGCCGGGATCGGGCGGATTATTCGGGGGCAGATCGATGCGTTACTGGCGCTGCAGCCGGACTACGAAGTACGCCTCTTTGTGGTGGGACGCGTGACGCCAGCCGAACAGCAACGCGCGCCTTTGCCCCTGCACACCCCACCCCTGACGGAACGCAACATGGTGCGCCTCTGGCACCGGCTAAACAGTCCCCTGCCGCCAGTGGAATGGTTCACAGGCGGCCCGCTTGACCTCTTTCATGCCACCGATTTTGTCTTGGCCCCCAGCCGGGCGCGCCGGAAGTTGGTGACAGTGCATGATCTCGCCTTCCTCTTTTACCCGGAAGCGGCCATGCCCAGTCTTTATCGTTATCTCAATGTTGTCGTGCCGCGCAGTGTCCGTCGCGCCGATCACCTCCTGGCCGATAGTCACAACACCGCCAAAGATTTACAGGAACAATGGCAGATCGCGGCCGAGCGGATCACCGTGGTACAGGGCGCCGTGGATCATGACCGTTTTCAACCGATTGCTGACCAAAGCCGGTTACAGGCCGTGCGGCAGCGCTATAACCTCGGTGACCGCCCGTTTATCCTCGGCTTGAGTACGCTGCAACCGCGGAAAAATTTTGCTCGACTGATCGAAGCCTTTCACCAGGCGCGCCAGGAAGCCAGCTTGCCCCATCGCCTGGTCATTGGCGGCGGCAAGGGGTGGCTCTTCGACGAAATCTTTGCCCGCGTCCAAGAACTGGGGCTAACCGACCATGTTCTTTTCCCCGGCTATGTCGCTGACGCCGATCTGCCGGCGCTCTATAACGCGGCTGAATTCTTTGCCTTCCCGTCGCTATACGAAGGATTTGGACTACCGGTGATTGAAGCGCTTGCCTGTGGTACACCAGTGTTGACGGCTGATAATTCCTGCTTACCGGAAGCTGGCGGCCCAGGCGCAATCTATATACAAGCCACTAATGTTGAAAGCATTGCCGCCGGCCTCATCCATTTAGCCGAAGACGCCGGATTCCGCCAACGATTGCGCAGCGCCGGCCTTGCCCACGCCGCTCAGTTCACCTGGCAACGGAGCGCCGAACAGTTGCTGGCAACTTATCAGAAAGTTTTGTGAGTTGGTTTCGACAAGCTCAACCGACGGTGGTTTCGACAGGCTCAACCGACGGTGGTTGAGCTTGTCGAAACCACCCATACCCTTAATCGAGACACAATATGACGCAACCTACATCCGAACCAATCGCACGCACGGTTAGTGAATCAGCGTTGACCCTGACCCTCTTCACGCAACCGGAGCATTCTAATAGCTTGGGCAATGTGCATGGCGGTGTTGTCCTCAAATTATGTGATGAATGCGGCGGCATCATTGCGGCGCGCCATGCCCGTCACCCCGCCGTGACCGTCACCGTCGATAGCGTCACCTTTCACCAACCCGTGCTGCTGGGGCGGCTGCTCATGGTGCATGGCCGCATTACCTGGGTCGGCAAGACGAGCATGGAAGTCGAGTTGCGGGTGGAGGCGGAAAATCTCCTTACCGGCGAAGTAGTCCACACCAACAGCGCCTACTTTGTCTACGTCGCCTTGGGCGCCGACCGCAAACCCACGCCCGTTCCCCGTCTACGGCTCGAAAGCCCGGCAGAAGAACGCCGCTTTGCCGAAGGCCAACAACGGCAGGAGGCGCGGTTGGCGCGGTCGAAGCGTAAATGAACACAGAATGCAATACGCATAGTTGGATTGAATCGCAATGCGCCTGTAAAGTTTGACAGGTGAGTAAGCCCTGTCTATAATGATAGAGTTTGACCCAATTTAATCTGTGTTTATCAGCCGCCGTGGAGCGATTATGCTTTGGGAGCGTTGGTGCGAGCCAGGCAGGTACGGTACTGGTAAGCCTTCTGTTGACTGGTACAGAGATATAGCTTATGCGCAACAATAGTATGATTTCGCTTGTGATTGTAATTTTGCTCGTGGCGGCGGCCCTCTATGTGGTGTTGCCCGTCGAGCATCCGGCATGGTTGGAACGGTCGCGATCCACTGATCCCAATGCGCCGCGCGAATTTTTGGATCTGCGGCTGGGGTTGGATCTGCGCGGCGGCAGCCAGGTCTTGTTAGAAACGGACCTACCGGAAGGGCGGACGCTGGCCGAGGGCGATATTAATGCGGCTAAGACGATTGTTGAGAATCGCGTCAACGGTCTCGGCGTTGCCGAAGCGATTGTCCAGGCCCAAGGGACGAATCGGATCATTGTCGAATTGCCGGGGATCAACAATGCGGATCAGGCCGTAGAAACGATCCGTTCGACCGGTCAGCTAGAATTTGTTGATCCGGGCGGTAGCCCATTGTCCTCAGGGATGATCATCAACACCACGAATCATCCCGATGCAATTGCCAAAGCCCAAGACGGGCTGGCAAGCGGTGAGATTGATCCTTCACAGATCCCTTATCCTGACCAAGTTTTTAATACAGTCATGACGGGTAATGTACTGGCGGATGCAATAGCAGCGCCGGATCAATTTAATCAATGGCGCATTAACTTTACCTTGACCAGTGAAGGCAGCAACCAATTCTTGGAGTACACCAGCAGCCACATCGGCCAACCAATGGCGATTGTGTTAGATGGGCGTGTGCTTTCAGCACCGACCATCAATGGCGCCATTAGCGGCAGTGGTGAGATCACCGGTCAATTCACGCAAGAAGAGGCCGAATCCCTCGCGATTCAGATGCGCTACGGTGCTTTGCCGGTGCCGCTACAGGTGGCCGATATTCGGACGATTGGCGCCAGTTTGGGGCAGGATTCAGTCAACAGCAGCATCCGCGCGGCCCTCGTCGGTCTGATCGCGATCTTTGTCTTCATGATTGTGATCTATCGCCTGCCGGGCTTTTTGGCGGCGCTGGCGTTAATCTGCTACATCATCTTCAACCTAGCGATCTATAAACTGATTCCAGTCACTTTGACCTTGCCGGGCATTGCCGGTTTTATTCTCTCGATTGGTATGTCGCTGGATGCCAATATTCTCATCTTTGAGCGGCTCAAGGAAGAGTTGCGGGTGGGGCGGTCATTACGGGCGGCGATTGAAGCCGGTTTTAACCGGGCCTGGCCGGCAATTTGGGACAGCAACCTTTCCACGTTGATCACCTGCGCCGTTCTCTTCTGGTTCGGCAACACCTTCGGCGCCAGCGCGGTAAAGGGCTTTGCCATTACGCTGGCGATTGGTGTCGGTTTGTCAATGTTCTCGGCGATTTTGATTACCCGCACCTTTATGCGGTCATTCCTGACGGGCGCCGGTCAGAAGTTGATGGAATCTCGCAATTTACTAGGGTACTAAAGGAATTAGACTATGTTTAGATTAATGGAACGCCGCGGCTGGTATTTTGCTTTTTCCATTCTGATCATGCTGCCCGGCATTTTTTACATGATTTGGTCATTTGCCACCACCGGCCACCCGCTGCCGCTGAGCATTGATTACACCGGCGGCACAATCTGGGAAGTTCGCTTCACCGAAGCGCATCAGCCGGTGGAGGTGCGTCAGGTTTTTGTGGATGCCGGCTATAATGACACCACCGTCTTTACTATCGAGAATGCAGAGACGCTCCAGATCAAGCTCAAGACGATCAACGCTGATCAAAAGAGTACATTACAAGCTGCATTGCAAGATAAATTCGGCCCCTTTGAAGAACGCTCCTACCGGAGTATTGGGCCGACCATTGGCAGTGAGGTCAGTCAAGCGGCGATCATTGCGGTGGCGGTCTCTTCGGTGCTCATTCTGCTCTATATGGCCTTTGCCTTCCGCCAGGTTTCGCACCCCGTGCGCTTTGGCGTCTGCGCCGTGATCGCCATTGTTCATGATGTGCTGGTGACCATTTCCTTTGTCTGCATCATGAATTTAATTGCCGGCTGGGAGATCGACGCCCTCTTCCTCACCGCCATTCTGACGGTCATCGGCTATAGCGTTAACGACACCATCGTGGTCTTCGACCGCATTCGCGAGAACTATAAACGCTACCGCAATGATAGCCTTTCGGTCATTGCCAACCGCAGCATTGTGGAAACCGCGCAACGCTCTTTGGGCACGGGTATGACCAGCTTGCTCACGTTGGTGGCGATTTTGGCCTTGGGCGGCGCCACGCTGCAACAATTTGTAGCGACCCTGATTCTAGGTATTGTGTCCGGCACCTACAGTTCGGTCTTTAATGCTACGGCGCTGTTGGTGGCCTGGGAAGAAAAGTCTTTATTGCACAGCGAACCTACGACTCCACCGGTTGGCAATGGACAGACCGTACTGGCGTAGTTTCCGTAGTCCGCAGTCATGTAGTCGCGTAGTCCAGAGTCTGTCTATGCGCTTCCGCGTATGTTGCGGTCTACTGAGTTTACTGGTCTAATAAAAACGGGGAAGTGGGCAGCCGCTTCCCCGTTTCTGTTTCTGACCCTCATCCTTGTGAGCCAGGCTACCCTGCCCTGAAAACAACAGGTGTCATTTCTGCATTGAGGATTATCTTTCATGCGCGCATTGCTTTTGACCGATCACGGTCCCCAACTACGAACTGACTATCCTACACCGCAACCCGGCGCTGCTGAAGCATTGATTCGCGTGCGACTGGCCGGCGTTTGTTCCACGGATCTGCAACTGGTGGCTGGGTACAAAGGCGGCTACCGGGGCGTGCTAGGCCATGAATTTGTCGGCGCGGTGGTGTCGGCGCCGGGGAATGAAGCCTGGGTTGGGCGGCGTGTGGTCGGTGAACTCAACATTGGCTGCGGCGTCTGTGATCTCTGCCGGCGGGGACTAGGCAAACATTGTCGCCACCGCCAAAGCCTGGGGATTATCCGGCGCGACGGCGCCTTTGCTGATTATTTGACGCTGCCCATGGCCAATCTTCATGCCGTGCCGGATGCGTTGACCGATGAAGAAGCGGTCTTTGTTGAACCGCTGGCCGCAGCGTTGCAGATTCGCGAGCAGGTTGCCATCACGCCGGACAGCCGTGTTTATGTGCTGGGCGATGGGCGGCTGGGGCTGCTGGTGGCGCAAGTGTTGGCGCTCACCGGCTGTGACCTGAGCGTGATCGGGCGGACGCCGGCCAAGTTGGCGCTGCTCCACCAATTTCACGGCGCTTATCAGCCAGTACTAAATGAACCGGCGACAATGGCGGATCTCTGCAGTCGGCCGGCGGATGTGGTTGTCGAAGTGACCGGGTCGCCCCAGGGCTTTGCGCAGGCGGTTAGCTTGGTGCGCCCCGGTGGGACGCTGGTTCTCAAAAGCACCTTTGCCGCCGCGCTGCCGAACTTTGATTTAAGCCATCTGGTGGTTGATGAGATTACGCTCGTCGGTAGTCGCTGTGGCCCCTTTGCGCCGGCGCTTCGGCTCTTGAGCAGCGGGTTGGTGCAAACCCGGCCATTGATTCATGCACGTTATTCCCTGGCGGAGGGGATTGCGGCGCTCGCTCATGCTGGTCGCAAAGGTGTACTTAAAGTTCTCATTCAGCCATCATAGTTATACCGAAATCAAATTGAGAAGCGGCGCGGTGATATGACCGGCCGTACCTGCCGATCAAAAGCTATCAGGACTTACGCAAGACGAATTACTGCCGGGCACCCAGAGGGTGCCCGGCGTCTTGCGTAAGTCCTGGCTATTTCACAAAACAAGAGTTCAAGACGGGTATGCCGGAAATATTAGAAACTCGGCGGTCTACGCACCCGCGTCGCCTGCTCATACGCATAGGCGACCCGAATCAACGTCGGTTCACTCCACGCGCGCCCCAGAAAACTCAACCCCACCGGCAAGCCATCGACATAGCCCATCGGCACGGTAATGTGCGGATAACCGGCCAACGCAGTCGGTGTTGTACACGCACCCAAGTAGGTATCCAGCGGTTTCGGGCCAATTGGCCAGGCCGGTCCGCCGGACGGCGCCACCAGGGCGGCAAGGTTATATTGCGCCATGACGGCGTCAATCCCTTCGGGGCCGGCCAGGCGTTGGTTGTTAGCTAGAATCGCCTGATATTGGGCGGCGCTGAGGTCTAGAGCTTCCGCCATCTCAAAGAGTTCCTGACCAAAGAGCGGCATCTCGCGATCAGCGTTGGCCTGGTTAAAGGCGATCAGATCGGCCAGCGTGCGGGGAATAACGGCGCCGGGGTGTTGCAAGCTGGGTGCACGGGTGGCGAGGTAGGCGGCCATGTCATATTTGATCTCGTAGAGCAACACCTTCATCTCGCCATCACTATCTTTAATTGCTTGGGCGGTCGGCAGATCAGCCGGGTCAACGAGAATGGCGCCGGCCTGGCGCAAGGCCACCAGGGCCTCTTCAAAGAGCTTGTCAACCGCAGCGTCATGCCCTGAATAGACAGCGCGGGCAACGCCAATCCGTGCGCCCCGTAGGCCATTGGGGTCAAGAAATTGGGTATAATCGCGCTGGAAGTTGCCGGCGCCGGCAACGGTGGCGCCATCGCGCACATCAACCCCGGTCAACACACCCAAGACTAGAGCGGCATCGGCCACAGTGCGCGCCATCGGACCGACCGTGTCCTGGCTATGGGCAATGGGAATCACGCCGGCGCGGCTGGTTAAGCCCAACGTTGGTTTGATGCCGACAATGCCATTGACCGTGGAAGGGCTGATAATCGAGCCGTCGGTCTCGGTGCCAATCGTAGCGGCGGCGAGACTGGCAGCCGCCGCCGTACCGGATCCGGAGCTAGAGCCGCTGGGGTTGTGGGTTGACCGGTAGGCATTGCCGGTCTGCCCGCCGCGACCGCTCCAACCGCTGATCGACTTAGAAGAACGGAAGTTGGCCCATTCGCTCAAGTTGGTCTTGCCCAGGAACAAAGCGCCGGCAGCGCGCAGTTGGGCAGCGGAAGTAGCGTCCTGAACGGGACGGGAGGTGACGAGGGCCAGCGAACCGGCGGTAGTCAACATCCGGTCAGCCGTATCAATATTGTCTTTGAGCAAAATCGGGATGCCGTGAAGCGCGCTGCGTGGGCCTTTGACCGTGCGTTCGGCGTCAAGTTCGTCGGCCAGGGTCAAGGCATCGGGGTTGATCTCGATCACTGAACGGAAAGTAGGGCCAGACCAATCGAGGGTGAGGATGCGTTGCAGGTAACCCAACACCAATTGGCGCGTGGTGACATTGCCGCGCTGGAGGTCGGCCTGCAATTCAGCAATCGTTTTTTCGGCAACATAGTCAGCCAAGGCGGCGGAAGAGTCATCCGGTAGGCGATTTGTGGTCATCACAATAATCCTTCTCTGTGGGTGGGTAACGGCGAAGCTCCTCGCCACACCCACCGGGAACGCGCTAAGTGCGGCTAGGAGCGGGTTTGCTATAGATATTCAGAAAATCTTTCGTCTGTAGTTACGGGGGTCGCATCCTGTGTGCAAGGTGCAGTATAGCGCAGCGCTAAAATTTCGCAAAAGTGCAATAGGCGCTCAGCCGCCCACACCCACCTGGGGATCGATGCTTAGTTTTTGCCGTGAGTTTCTTCGCCAGGCGTGATCGTCTGTAGCAAGCCGTAGGGGCGCACCCTTGCGGTCGCCCCGTGGCTTGCCGATGGCCTGAGGGCGACCGCAAGGGTGCGCCCCTACGGTGTCAAAATCAGTTGCTACCTAAATCCGTTGTTGTGTTCCTGGTTACTTCGTCGCCACGGGCAGATAGAGGCGGAAGTTGAGGGCGCCAGGTTCCTGCGTTTCGGTCAGATCGGTCGGGCCGACGAGGGTGATGGTTGATTGATCCTTGTTATTCTCGCTTTCGCCCTCGATCAGGGTGGTGCCGATGACGGCGACATTGACAACCTGCGTACCGGCGGCAACGTCGGCGTCGATTTTGATGGCAAAGATAATTACGCCACTCTGCCCCGGCTGTAGATCACCCAGAGAATAACGGCACTGGCTGCCGGCGGGGGCGCCGTTGTTGCAGCTCCAGCCGGCGCTGCTCTTTTGGGCGGCAAAGGTTGTATGCGCCGAAACGGTTTCGGTGATCACCACATTGGTCGCCACGCCGTTACCCTGGTTGCGATAGGTGAGTGTGTAGGTAACAATCGCGCCCCGTTGAATCGAAGGTGCGCTAGTCATCGCCTGCTTGATCAGCACCAGATCAGGCAACAGGCGGATAAAGCCGCTATCGATGGTCGGGTTGTGTTCGCCCGGTTGGAGGGGCGGCACGGCTACAATCGTACCATCGCTGTCGCCGGCGTCATTGCTGCCGCTGTTGGTCAAGGTCGCAGCATAGCCGCTAGGGGTGGCAAAGGTGACAGTATAGACGACCCCGGGCAGCAAGTTGGTAAAGGTGTAGTGACCGCCGGCATCTGTCGTTGTCGTCGCTGTACCGGTCGGACCATTCAAGGTGACAGTAACGCCGCTCAAGCCCGATTCGCCCTGATCTTGCAACCCATTTGAATTCGCATCTGCCCAAACGAAATCACCTAAACTGGCCGGCGCCCGCCAGATACCCATGTCCAGGGTGCGATCTACGCTGCCGCTGGGCAGGAAGGGGGTGGCGGCAGTGCGACCATTGGCGTCGGCATCGCTGTCACCGGCATCGTCGCCGATGTTGCGCAGCGTCGGTTGGTAGCCGGCCGGTAAGTTGCTAAAGACGACAAAGTAGGCGCCTGGCGGGAGATTCGTGAAGAGATATTCGCCGCTGGCGTCGGTTTGGTCGGTCAGTGGCGCGCCGTTGTGTAGGATGGGTTGATTGGTGGCGGCGTTGTAGAGCGTTGCCAGGACACCGGTCACCCCTCGTTCACTCGCCACGCTATCCTGGCGACCATTATGGTTGTTGTCATACCAGACCCGGTCGCCGACGGTGACAGGGCGGATAAAGCCGGCGTCAATGGTCAGATCATCGCTGTTGCCCAGCGGCACAATCACCTTGCCTTGCACCGGGTCGCTGTCAGTCGCATCGGCGCCGGTATTGGCGCTAGTGGGGGTGTAGCCGGCCGGCGTGCCAAAGGTCACGGTGTAGGTGGTGTTGGGCAGCAACGGTGTGAAATGATAGAAACCACTGGCGTTGGTGGTTGTTACCACGGTCGTGCCGTTGGGCCAGGTGAGTGAAACAGATACGCCGGGAATGCCTGGTTCATTCGATTCCTGTTGTCCATTGCCGTTCAGGTCTTCCCAGACATAGTCACCGAGCATCACCAATTCCGGTTCAGGCGGCGCTTCAACCAAACCGGCGTCAATGGTATAGTCATCCGTGGCGCCCAGGTTCACGATCACCTGACCGTTGCTGGGTGCATCGCTGTCCGTTGCGTCGTTGCCGCCTTGATCAGGTGTGGTAAAGACTAATCCGTCAGGCAGCACAAAAGTGACGATATATTGCTGATTCGGGGCCAGGTTGGTAAAGGTATAATAGCCACCGTTGGCGGTCACGGTTGTAATTGTCGAGTTATTCGGGTAGGTTAGCGTGATCGTAATGCCGTCGCGACCCTGGCTGGGCGGTTCATTTTGCACACCATCGCTGTTGCTGTCAAACCAGACATAGTTGCCCAAGTTGACCGTGCGCGGCGGCGGGGGCGGGGTATAAAAGCCAAAGTCGATGCTCAGGTTGTCGGTGATCGTCATGACCACGCTCGTACCCAGGCGATCATGATTTTTGTCATTGTGGAGCGTCGAATTGCTGCCGTTATTCGTCCAGACCGGTGTATCGCTGACGCCGGCCGGTTGATTCGTGCGAACCGTGTAGGTGTCATTTTCCGGGACGAGAATGATGTAATAGCCGTTCGCATCGGTCACACCGCTATAGGTTGTCGAGCCGTCGCTGGCGACTGCCGTCACTACATGACCGGGGCCAATGGGCGAAACTGTACCGGTGGCGGCATTGCCGTCATTGTCATCTTCCAACCAGAGTCGATCCCCCAGAGTGACACGTTTCTCCCAATGGAAAAAGCCAAAGTCAATGCTCAAATTATCGCTCGTGGTGACGACGACGGTCGTGCCAAGACGATTATGATTGCGGTTGTCATTGGCCGCAGGGTTTTGTCCGGTAGCGGTTACAACCGGCGCGTCGAACATACCGGCGGGCAAGTCTGTCGTCACAATGTAGGTGTCATTGGCCGGCACCGTCAGCTTGTAAAGGCCATTAGCATCGGTGGTGGCGCTGTAGACGGTGACGCCATCACTGGCGGTGGCGCGCACCACATAGCCGGCGCCCACCGGTTTGACAATGCCTGTGGCGGCATTGCCATCAAAGTCATCTTCCAGCCAGAGGCGATTGCCCAACAGCACCGTGGGCGCCAGGTCAGTATCGTCATCCGCGGCTAAAGCCGGTAACGGTTGGGGCAAAATTGCAGTCAGTACAGAAACAGTCATGTCGGCGGCAGCGGCGGGGAGCAATGGTTGGACAAAAGTCGTCATAGCCGACAGCGGCAGGAGGCCGGCCAGCACACCGCCGACCAACACGGCCATGAGTAGCCGTAGCCCCCTGGGATAGAAAAGGGATGTAGAAATTGTGGGTAAACACTGCATAAGCTCACCGCTCCTCTAAAATCGGTATCATCACCCGTTGGCGATAAGCTCATTGTAGAAGGGAATTGGCGGATTTGTCCTGTCAAATGGGTAACAGAATGACCGGAGTGGGTTAATGACTCCGTCATTTAACGTATCATTAGATGACTAAGCGGTACGTATAATGAGTTTTCTGTTTTTTAGGAGGCTCATGTACGGAAAGCGTGAATACCTGTCAGGTTTGCGAAACCTGACAGGTGTGGCTGGTTGAGACCTCACACTTTCTGTACATGAGCCTTTTAGGAAAATTGGTCTATCCTACACATGTCAGTTAGAATAGGCAATCAAGCAAGGAAGCAGATCGATCGCTGTTCTACGGCATTGTGATTATAGGGCGGGCTGATGGCAATGGATGAAATTACTGGCAGAAAAGTAGATCAAGTACCCTATCCGAACCTTCACAAGGTCGCAGATCTCACTTATGGCGAACTATATGTGGTGGACATTGACAGCCAGGGCAAGCCCTGTGCCGTTTTGTTGACGCACCCTGAACAATTGCCTTTTGACTATTTTCCCCAGAAAAACACCCTCTTTGATCCTACAACCACAGTCTTTTATGAGCAGAACACTATCATTGATGTGATTTCGTTCTTGCTAGATGAAGTTCATACCCTACGGCAGGCAAAGCCGGAGTATTCACAATACAACCAGCGCCAGTTGTCGGCTTTGCCGGTTCAGCTTGCTGCCGATGATTGATTACACACAAGTTTACTCTTTGTTTTTTAAACTGCCTCCCACTCTTCCACCTGTATCCAATCACCACCCCATTCGTCCATCATCCAGCGACCAGTCAACACGAGGGGCGTCCAAGGCCGAGGCGTGGGCAACTTGCCGGCGGGAATGGCGACCATATAGGTTGCACCATCGCTGATAAAAAAGCCTTTGCCACCTGTCCAACCGGGAAGACGAGTGACAGCCAGCCGCAAGCGGCGACCGGGTTGAGCCGCGGCCTGCGTCAGCGTGCTACAGCCTTTGGCCGCCTTCCCCATAATCGCCACCGGGTGGACGCTTACTGGTTGGCCTAGCACCTGGCGTTCCCATTGCAATCTTTGCGCCGCGGTTTCCGGCGTGACAGTCGGTTCATCAAAGGTAAAGGCTAGTTGCCAGACGTTGTCGCCGTTCTGTTTCTCTTGTGCGCCAGCAAGAAGCGCCGCACGGCTTTCACCCAACCCATCGAGGGCGCCACATTGGATCAAGTGGGTTAGCTCTTTGTTCTGCAACTCGACCCGTGTCCGCAAATCAGCGAGGCCGGCAAAAGGGCGCACTTTGCGTTGACTGAGGATGGCGGCAACAGTGCGGCGGCGCAAGCTGCGTACTTGACTCAGTCCCATCCAAAGCAGGGGGGCATCCCCTTCATCACCCACCAACGCCAGCGAAAAATGGCGACGACTATGGTTGATATGAGGCGGGCGCACCTCAATGCCCAGCCGTTGCGCTTCGGCAAGGTAGATGGCCGGGTGATGAAAGCCACCATAGTTCGCTAAGCGCGCCATTAGAAAAGCCGCCGGGTAGTGCGCCTTGAGCCAGGCCGAACGGTAGCTGACATCAGCGTAGGCGGTGGCGTGGCCTTGGTTGAAGCCATAACCGGCAAAGGCGCGTACCTGTTCCCAGAGCGTTGTCGCCTGTTCCTCGGTCAATGCCGCGCCAGGGCGTTGGCAGCCTGCGATAAAGCGGTTGCGCATCCGCTCCATCGCTTCCGGTTGGAATTTGCTCATGCCCTTGCGCAACGAATCAGCTTCCAACCAACTCAGGCCAGCCAGTTCATGGGCGACGCGCAAGACCTGTTCCTGAAAAATCAAGACGCCTTTGGTGGCGCCGAGGATCGGTTCCAACGCCGGGTGGAGATAGGTGACATTTTCTTCCCCCCGATAGCGCCGGACAAAGCTGGTCGCCATGCCGCCGGTGGCCGGCCCCGGTTTGAAAAAAGCGTTAGCAATGGCGAGGTCATGAACGGTAGCGGCCTTGAGTTGGCGGAGGGTGCGGCGGGCGCCGGTCGATTCACACTGAAAGACGCCGATGGTATCGCCCTGCGCCAGTAGGGTGGCTGTCAGCGGGTCGTCGAGCGGAATGTCATCCAGGCGGAAATCGGGGTCATTATGCTGGCGCACCAGTTTGGTCGTCTCAGCCAGGACGGTGAGGGCGCGGATGCCCAACAGATCAACCTTGGGTAGCCCAATCGCCTCGACCTCGCCGTGGTCAAACTGGGTGATCAACAGCCCCTTGGGCGCCCACTGTACCGGCGTGACATCGGTGAGCGGCCCCGGCGTCACCACTAGGCCACCGGGGTGGATGCTCAGGTGGTGGGGCTGGCCGATGAGGGCGTAGGCGGCGGTGACAATTTCGCGGTGGCGGGGGTCAGTCACCTTTTCCAGGATAGCGTCCAATGAACTATTGACGCGGCGCCGCGGGTCAGGGTGCCAACTGTCAGGCAGGAGTTTGACCAACGTTTTGGCGTCCTCCTCGCGCAAGCCATAGGCTTTGGCGGTTTCCCCCACGGCCGAGCGGGGGCGCATGGTGCTGACCGTCGCCACCATCGCCACCCGGTCTTCGCCATAGGTGCGGCGCACATAGTCGATCACTTCGTCGCGGCGCACGCTGCAAAAGTCGAGGTCGATGTCGGGTGGGCTGGTGCGTTCCGGGTTGAGAAAGCGTTCAAAGAGCAGTGCATGTTGGATCGGGTCAACGGTGGTGATGCCGACACAATAGGCGACCAGGGAATTGGCGACACTGCCACGCGTGCTAACGGGGATGTCCTGTGCGCGTGCATAGTGCACCAAATCAGCCACCAGCAGAAAGAGGGGAGCATAGCCGGCCTGAATAATGATGGCCAACTCTTGTTGTAACCGCTTTTGGCTCGCCGGGTCAACGGAGTCGCCATACCGTTGCTGCAACCCGTCGGTAGCCAAGGTCGTCAAATGGTCATTCGGCGTTACGTCAGCCGGTAATTTTAGCACCGGCCAGATCGGGCGACCATCGGGCAAGGCCGGTTCACATTGCTCGGCGATCGTTTGGGTGGTTTTCAGCGCATCAGGAAAGGCCGAAAACCGTTCAGCCATCGCAGCGGGAGGCAACCAGTGCAGATCGATAGCGGGGTCGGCGCCGTCGGGCAATGCAGTGGCCGGCACTTCCGCTAACACACAGTTGTGATCAATGGCGGCCAGCAGACGCAACCGGGAGCGTTCGGCAGGCTCTAGGCAATAGACCGGCTGGACAGCAACCGTGGGCAGACCAAAGCGTCGCCCCAACGTCGTGACCTGGCGGGCCAGCTCCCCATCCGCCGGGGTATGCAATTCGAGCGCCAGGTAAAGTTGCTCCTCAAAAAGGCCGGCCAACCGCCCCAGGTAGATGTTGGCGGCTTGACTCTGCCCCGCACGCAGCCACCCTTCTAAGCGGCTGCGCCGTCCACCGGCAATACAGAGCAGCCCCGCCCGCTGTTCCTTGAGCGTTTCCCAAGCTACCCCCGCTTTCACCAACGTCTCCCGCTCCGGCTGGGATTGGAGCGCTGAGGAGAGGCGGCAGAGGGAACGGTAGCCGGTCGGCCCGGTCGCCAGTAGGACGAGGTGATCGGGCGTTGGGTCATCAGTGGGCAGGGCTGGTGGGCGCACGGTCAGGACCATGCCCAAGATCGGTGCGATCGCCGCCCGGCGACAGGCCTGACTAAAGGCGACAGCGCCATAGAGAACGTTGGTGTCGGTGAGGGCGAGGTGGGTCATGCCCTCCTTGGCGGCGCGCTGGGCCAAGGCCCGCACGGATGTAGTCGCGCCGAGGAGGGTGTAGGTCGAATGAACGTGGAGGTGGGTGACAGGCGGCACAGGTTATCGTACTTCTGTTGCGGCATAGAGGTTGGCGACGGTATACAGCCGCTGTTCGCCTGCCTGCCTGGAACTGGACGCTGGTCTGAATACCGGCGCCAAGATGCGTTGATACTCGGCGCCCTCGAAGCGGTCAAGGGTGGGCCAGGCCGTTGCTAATAAGGGTGCAGTCAACACCTGTACCGCCACGACAGCGCCCCCGACCCGTGGGCGAAAGGCAGGATACCCCAGGCTAGCGCCCCAGCCCACCGGCAGCAGATCACCCTCAATCACGCCATCTGTCCATTCGCCACCCAATGGAGCGACAATATGATGATTCGCTCGGCCTGGCGCGAGCGTGCCGTAGACTGCCAGTGTGTGATTGGTTTTAAAGAGGGCATCGAGTTCTCGCTCGGCGTCGCTGTCTTCTGATTCAATTGCGCGACCCGATGCAGCGCGCTGCCAACGTGCGGCGTTGGCAGCGGCTACTAAACGCTGCGCTTCCGTTAGAGCTAAATCGGTCATTGATGCACCCGTAGTCTGTTATGTGTTACAGAATTATAGGCTCAGCGGGAATTCAGAGGGCGCCCACCGGGAGCGGTTCTGCCCCCGGCGATCCGATTGAGCCGAATTATATACTTACTTTTCCGTCCAGTATAGGTCCATTGGATCGGCTTGTCAAGCATTTTCACCCAAAGCTATACACCTTCACGCGCGATTGATGTCACCCAGCTACGGGTAAAAATTTCGTCATCCCCTTCATACGCAGTTAGGATGTTCTTCAGATGAAAATGCGTTGCATCAGCGCTCATTTCGCTGGCGGTTTCGATACGTACCTGCCAATCACCACGACCTAGCCCTAAGCGTCGTTCACAGCGCACATGGGCGGACAGCGGCTCATCTTCCACAATGGTATAGGTGTCATTGAGCAGGCTTTCATACGCAATCCCATCGGGCAACAAGCGGCGCGCGCCCTCGTCGGAATAGTCGATCAGGCGGACGACCTGGCTGACCAGTTCCTTTTCGATAATGCGGTTGCGAATATCCGGGCGTAGGGTTTCGCGTGTCATCAGAGGCGCGGCTTCGGCGGGTTGGAAGGTAATCAGATCATCAGTTGCGACAGGTGGTCGTACTGGCAGGGTCAACCGTGTTGCCTCTCCGGTATACAGGGTCAGCGTCACCGGGACGGGTGAGGGCCAGGCGTGGGGCCAGTAGGTGGGCGCGACGGCGATGCGCCAGCGATGCCCCGCCGGCAAGGTATAGCCAATGGCATTTAAGCGCACGGTGACGGTGTAGACTTGACCGGGCGTCAGCGGCGTGGGGTGTTCGTGGCTATCGCGATGGGTCAGGTTGAGCATGCCCCAACTGACCAGCGTCGATGCGCCATCGGGGGCCACGTCGCAGAGACGGACGGCAACCAGGGCGTTGGGTTGGTCGGCGCTCAGGGTGAGGGTGACTGCGGGGAAGCCCAGATATTCGGTGCGTTGGGTGAAGGGGGCGGAGGTAAAGGTGGTTGACAAGCCGTCCTCCACCTGTTGATCCGACGCCAGATCACCCGGCGAACCAAAAGGGCACCAGACGCCGGCAAAGAGACCGTGGGTTTGAATGCTGGGGCAGACAATCGTTTGCTGGTGCGCAGTTGGGACGTCGCTCAGTTTCCCGTTGTCCAGCCAGTAGGTATTGACACCAATCTGCGGTGACGGCCAACGCTTTTCCGCGGCCCAGTGACCGGCGCGGTAGGTGTAAAAGGTGGCGGGGCGCACGCTTTCCATGATGTAGGCGCGCAGCAACGGCTCGTTCATAATACCGGTGTCGATGCCTTTGAGCCAGTAGTCCCACCAGCGTAAGCACTCCTGATTGAAGCCGATCTGCGGCCCCGGTATGGCGACTTCGGGGTACTCATGCGCCCACGGACCGATCAAACCCAGTTTGGGACAGTTTAACCCTGCCAGCATACGCAGGATGGCGTTGGTATAGCCATCGGTCCAGCCGCCGACGGCAAAGACGGCGCATTCGATGTCATCATAGTTTTCGCAGATCGAGCCATGTTGCCAGAAGGCAGCGCGGCGCTGGTGGGTAACCCAAGCTTCCACATGAGGCGGCGTCTTTTCCAGCCGTTCCAGCCAGATCTTCTTCCAATCAGCGCCCACCACGTTGGGATCGGGGGGGCGGCCATTGTAAGCGAGCATAATCGACGCCCACCAGAGCATGTCCGAAGCCAAGAGGCAGCCGCCCATGTAATGGACATCATCGGCGTAGCGGTCATCGGTGGAGCAGAGGGTGATAATGGCTTTGAGCGCCGGTGGTCGCCGGGCCGCGACTTGCAACGCATTAAAACCACCCCACGATTTGCCGAACATGCCGACATTGCCATTGCACCATGGCTGCGCCGCCAGCCAAGCGATCACTTCCAGGGCGTCGTCCTGTTCCTGCTTCAGATATTCATCGTAGAGAATGCCATCCGAGTCGCCGCTGCCGCGCATATCGACACGCACGGCGGCGTAGCCATGACCGGCAAAGTAGGGATGACGGATTGAGTCGCGCAAGGCGGTAAAATCGTTTTTGCGGTAGGGGATGTATTCCAGCAATGCCGGTACGGGTTGGTCTTCAGCATCTTCCGGTAGCCAAATGCGGGCGGCCAGCCGTGCGCCGTCCGACATAGGAATCCAAAGGTGGGTAATTTCGCGGACACGATGGGGAAAATCGGTTTTGATTTGCAGCAGGTTGTCACGAACGTTAAAGACCATAGAATTCCTCATGGGTTAGTGAAACGACAACGAAAAACGGAAAGACCAATTTGACCTTTGTGCGTCATACTTTTATCCGTTGTTATCGTTTGTCAGGAAAGAGTAATATAAAGGGCATCAACAACAAAAATTTCCCTATTGACAACGTATGTATAAATATGTATAATACCAGCAAGAGATTTGAATGGGACCACAAAAAAGCCGAACGAAATCGCCTCAAACATGGTGTGACCTTTGATGAAGCACAACTCGTGTTTGATGACCCGTATGCCATCTCATTTGAAGACGTTGAGCATTCATCCGTAGAAGAACGTTTTCGAATGGTTGGCATGGCCACCGTTGGCCTACTTGTCGTTACTTTTACCTATCGCCATGACCGTGTTCGGATTATCTCAGCCAGAGCAGCAAGCCCCTATATGCGGAGGATCTATGCCGGAAAAAGTCAGTAAATTACCAAATGAGCAAAGTCTAGCCCAACAAGAAATCGACGAAGTAGAGTCACTTGATGAGTTAGACGAGAAGCTAAAACGAATGAGACGCTTGCCCCGTGGCGCATTTTTAGCAGAGCCGGGCGCAACGACCGATCCACGAAGGACAAAAATTCGTGTAACGCTCTACTTAGACAAAGATGTTCTCTACTATTTTAAGGAGCGCGCCGCCCAGCCCAATGCTGCACCCTATCAAACCCAGATCAACCAGGAGCTACGTACCGTTATGGAGCGCGATTCAGCGCCAACACCAACGGTAGATTACATGCAGTTGATCCAAAACAAAAAGTTTATTGCCGCTATTGCCGAGAAGGTGCAAGAATATACGGTCAACCCTGAGGAATAAATGGGGGTTGCAATAGATGTCCATCAAGCAAAAAGCGCCTTGAGAAACCAGAAGATTTTCCTGTCATTCTGCAAGAATCTCTTGGTTATGATACGCGAGAGATTCTTGCAGAATGACAGGAAAGCTTTAGTGGTTTTCCAAAGCCAAGTCCTTGTCTTGATGACAGTGTCTATACTTACACCTTGATCAATAACCAACCTTTTCTCGCCCTTTTAGCGCCAACATCGTGCGCGCTTCGGTGGGCGTGGCGATCTCCAATGAGAGTTCTTCAATAATGTGACGAATCTTGCGCACCTGGGCAGCGTTGGATTCGGCCAGCCTGCCTTTGCCCAGATATAGCCCATCTTCCAGGCCGACGCGCACATGGCTTCCCATGATCGCGCCGGCGGTGACAATGTTGATCTGGTGGCGACCGCTACCCAGGACCGACCATTGCACGCCAGCGCCCAGCAAGCGATCCGCCGTGCGTTTCATATAGACCAGGTTATCAACCACTTCCGCACCGATACCGCCCATGGTTCCCATGACAAATTGAATAAAGATCGGTGGTTGCACCAAGCCCTGATCCATAAAATTCGCCAGGGTGTAGAGATGGCCCAGGTCATAGGCTTCAAACTCAAAGCGGGCGCCGGTTTCGTGGGTCAACGTTTTGAGCATGTATTCAATGTCCGAGAAGTTGTTGACAAAGGGTTCATGCTTGGTGCTTTCCAGGTAGGGCTTTTCCCAGTCGAAACGCCATTTGCCTTCGTAACGGGCTGTCATCGGATAGAGACCGTAGTTGAGCGTGCCGAGGTTGCAGGTGCAGAGTTCAGGCTGCAACGCTTTCACCACATTGAGCCGCTCGTCAATGGTTTGGCCGGTGGCGCCGCCGGTGGTCAGACTGATGATGACATCGCTTTCGGCTTTGATGCGGGTCACATAGTCGCGAAAGAGCGCCGGGTCGGCGGAAGGGCTGCCGTCGTGGGGGTTGCGGGCATGGAGATGCACCACCGCGGCGCCGGCTTGGGCTGCCTCAATGGATTGGCGCACAATATCGTCCGGCGTATAGGGCAGGTGCGGCGACATACTCGGCGTGTGGCTGGAGCCGGTGATGGCGCAGGTGATAATGGTCTTTTTTGCTGAAGCCATAAGGGTTTCTCAGTTTAGATTTTGGATTTTAGATTATAAGATTAACATTTGTCTATGGCAGCGATTAGAAGGAAATCCAGTGTAACGCGCTTTACCTTTTCTGTCAAAACAATCTATAATTCCTTAACATTTATCCCAAACCGACTTGGGCGCTTTGTCCCGTCAGAACGGTTGAGTTTAGATAGGAAATCGTTTGATGAATGCACCACTTACGCTTTACACAGATCTTGTGCGTCCGGAATGGATCGACTATAACCAGCACATGATGGATGGTTATTACGCCGTGGCCTTTAGCCATGCCACCGACGCCTTTTTGGATTATATTGGTCTTCATGCCGGGTATCGGGCGCAAAGCGGCTGTTCGACCTACACGGCCGAGGGGCATATTCTTTTTTTACGTGAGCTAAAAGCGGCGTCGCCTTTGCGCTTCACCACACAACTGTTAGGGTATGACGCCAAGCGGATGCACATTTTCCATGCCATGCACCATGCCACTGAAGGGTTTTTAGCCGCCACCTGTGAATGGATGATGATTCATGTGGATGCTGCCCAGGGTAGGGGCGCCGCCATGCCGGCGGAAGTGTTGGCGCGGTTAGCGGCGATTCAAGCCAGTCATGCCACTTTGCCGACGCCGTCCCAAGCGGGTCGGGTCATTTCGTTGCAGAGCAAACGGTCATAGAGCGGAGTGGAACAATATGGCACTGTTACAACGGTTCATTGTCGTGAATCGCGATTTGGGGTTGATTTATCTCAGTTGCTTCTTGTGGGGCTTTGGCGCGTTTCTTTATTTTTATTTGCAACCGCTCTACATCACCCAGTTGGGGGCGTCACCGGCGCAGGTGGGGTTGGCGTTGGGGTTAGGCAGCTTTGTCGTCACCTTTCTCTATGCGCCGATTGGATTGCTGGCGGACCGGTATGGACGCAAGCAGATGATTTTGTTGGGGTGGAGTATTGGCACGCTTTCCACCTATGCGATGGCCTTTGCACCGGACTGGCGCTGGTTTACGCCGGCGTTGGCGGGGTACATTCTATCGAACTTTGCGGTGGCTGTTTTATATGGCTACATCACTACCAGCGCACCTATGGAGCGCCGCGGTGAAGCCTTTGCTTTGGTCTCCAGTTTTATCTCGCTGGGCAGCATTGTGGCGCCGGCGATTGGCGGCTGGATTGGGGAACAGTTCGGGTTGCGCACGGTCTATTTTGCAGCGGCAATGATCTTTACCTGTTCTACCTTGGTTTTGCTGCCTATGCGCAATCAACCGGCGGAACCACGGGCAAATCGCAGCAGTGCCGGGGCTTTGCTACGCAATCGCGCCTTTTTGCTCCAGATCGCCACGGTCTTTTTTCTTTTCTTTGCCATTGATGTAGGGTTGGTTCTAGCACCAAAGTATTTGGAAGAGGTGCAACGCCTGACCATCAACGAAATCGGCTGGCTGGGGACGTGGGGAGCGATTGGCGTGGTGGTGTTGGTCTACGCCTTGAGCAAGTTGCGCGGCGAGGGGTTGCCGGCCCTGGTATTGGCGTTGCTGATCGCGATGACCGGGTTGCTGCTATTGTTGTTTGGCGGCAATAATCTGTCGATTCTGGCGCTGGCTTTTCTTGTCAATGGCGGCAATCGACTCCTGCGCCCATCGGTGCTGGTGCGCATTGGTCGTTTGTTGGGCCCGGAGAATTTGAGCTTTGGCTTGGGCATTCAGCAGACAGCGATGCAACTGGGGTTGGCCGTTTCGCCCTATGTGGCCGGTTTGCTCTATGCGCAACAGCCAGTTTGGCCGTTCTATGTTGGGCTGGGTAGTTTGGGGATCATGATACTTGTCACGCTGTTTGGGGCTACAGGTAGGGTTTCGACACAAAGCGCACAACAAGAGGCGACCGGAAACCGCTGACCTGAGGTGGGGTGCATATCAAGTTGGGGCAAGAGTGCCGGGGACGGGCGACTAGATGTTCCGTATAACCAACCGACACCCGCCTGTCCCCGGCACTCTTGCCCTGGTCGTCGCAAACCCGCCCCCAATAGATATACACCCACTGAGGTAGAGCGGCTTCTCTACCTACGGGTCTTCATGGTATAATTAAAGCGAAGGGTATCAAATAACCTTTAGCCAGTAAAGAGCTTTGTTGAAATGCTAACCGATCAAGAAATTTATGAACAAGTTTTCAGCATAGCTAGTCGTTACGAAATTTTTCAATGCCAAGCGTGTGCTGACGAAATACAACGTTGGCTCCAAAGGCGTGGGATTCATGGTGTACATATTAAAATTACTACACGTATGAATGATTTCATGATCAGTGAACGAGTTGGCAGCCATACAACAATTACCCAAAATGGCTGTCACTATGGGATTGAAGTGCGGGGCAAAGTCTTTGATAATTTACCCCAAACAGGGATGTCAAAGCAGGAATGGTTGGCTGATTTTGAATGTATCAGCGGTTTTGATGTTGAGGAAATTCATTTTTAGCTGTGTGCGTATATGTTCTACAGGGGAGTGATATGATGAGTTATAGTTACGATGAATTGCTTCAACAAATTAAAAAAAAACCGGGCTTATACATCGGCAATGCGTCCATTAGCAATCTCTATATGTTTCTAACCGGGTATCAGTTTGCGCATCGGCAACTGAATATCCCCATATCAACCGAGGAACGCGAGTTTCAGCATTTTCAACCCTGGTTACAAGAGAAATTTGGCTTAAAAACTTCACAGTCGTGGAGTCAAATTATTCTATTTTACTCCACTGATGAGCGGGACGCCTTTGAACGCTTCTTCAACCTGTTACAGGAATTTTGGCAACACAAGGGTGAACATCTACATACTATCGCAAATGGTCGAGGGGTTGAATGCGCCTGATATAGGTCTTTCCAATGCTCCTCACCAATCGTCGTCACCGTCTGCTCTTTATGGCCCTGGCCGGTATGGAAGTGTCCTGGTTTTTACCGCTGGCCTTGACCCTCTTTGCCTGGCTGCACCCGGAACGGACGCCCTTGCCGGCATTGCTCACCGGCTTTGGCGACTATTCGCCATTGGCGCTCTTTGGCGTCTATTGGGGGGTGCTGCTCTTCTATTTTCTCTGTGCCGATCTGCTCAACCGTTGGCAAATTGATTCGCCCTTACATGAAGCAGCCATGCTTGGCGCGGTTGCCATCACCGCGTTACTATTGGTGCGGCTGTTGGTCTATCCAACCCTGGCGCCCTGGGATTTATGGTGGCTATTGGCGGTGGTGCGCGCCGTCTATGACTTTGTGCCCGAAGGGGCGGCGATTGATTCTGGTGGGCCGGCGGTCAGTCGAGACAGCGTTGACCTACTTCTGGCTCTTTTTCGCCTTTGGTCTGCTGGCGGTGGCGGTGGCGCGCATTGATGAAAAGTCGATTGGCGCGGCCCAAAGTACAGGGGCAGCCTTGCCGTGGCGACGCTTTGTCCAACTGGTGGTCATGATTGGTGCGACGCTAGCGGTTGTGTTCGAAGGTGCGCTGATCTTCACGCCAGCCAACATCAGAACGGTGCTGGGCTGGTTTTCACCGCTCTGGAATTTCCTGGGCACGGTTGCCATGTGGATCTTCTATACCCTCTTTTGGTTACTAGTGCCGGTGCTGGAATGGCTCATCGAATATGTTCGTGCACTGCTGGGCAACCTGGAGCCGGCACAACCGCTGGAGGCCAATGGCCCAATGGCCGCGGCTACCCCTGATCCCATGAGTTTGCGTGAGATGGCGCAAGTTTTTGCGGTGGTGCGCTATTGCCTGGTTACGGGCGTGATCTTTGCTATTGTGCTATTACTCCTGATTCTCTTTGTGCGTTCGCGCCGACGCGGTTTGGGCGACGAAGCGGAAGAGGCGGTGCAGGAAGGAGTGGCCCTAGGCAGCAATCCCTTCAAACGGTTGCAGAATCTTGGTCGGCTCTTACGCCGCTATGGGTTGGGACCAGGATTATTGGCAGCCATTTCGGTACAAAACATCTATGCCAATGTCAGTCGTCTGGCCGGACGCCGCGGCTACCCACGTACAACAGCCCAATCGCCCGATGAGTATCTGCCTCACTTACAGGCCGCTTTCCCTGGCGAGATCGAGAAGCTGATGCGCTTAACCGCGGCCTATATGCGCGTCCATTATGGCGATCAACCGGTCGATCCAACCGAACTCAGCCAATTACGCGAAGATTACAAGACGCTACAAGCGACCAGCGCCGCTCCTGCCAAGTAAATGTCATGCCATTTTGGTCAATTATGGTGATAGGTGTAGGCGGACTTGCATGCTAAAACCGAGTTGGGTGTATACTTAGTTTGTAACTACCAAGTTCTTAGCCGCACCCAAAGGGGTCCCGGTGACCGGCGATCCCTTTGGGTGCGGCTAAGAGCGGGCTTAGTCGTTACCTTAGTTTTATATAGCTTTCAGGTATGGTAGATAAAGGAGTTTTTCAATGGCGAAAAACCGGACAGTAGCCCATCACGACGGTGTGAACGGGCAAAGCAATGGCGTCGTTGATCAAACCGCCGCAAGCGCAGTAACAACAGATACACTGCCTGTTGTTCCCCTGGTCGATTCCCAATTCCCAGCGGGGGACATTACCAGCACGCCCCATCCCCAGCGGGAAAGTGCATACGCAGTCGCGCAAGCTCAATTGGACACAGTCGCTGACTTTATGGGGCTGGATGATGATCTGCGGCTCTTCTTACGCACCCCGCAACGGGAACTGATTGTTCACTTTCCGGTGCAGATGGATGACGGTCACATGCGCATCTTCACCGGCTTCCGCGTTCACCACAACATGGCGAAAGGGCCAACCAAAGGCGGCATCCGCTACCACCCCGATGTGACGCTTGATGAGTGCCGCGCCCTAGCGATGTGGATGAGTTGGAAATGTGCGCTCATGAACCTGCCCTATGGCGGGGCTAAGGGCGGTATCATTGTCAACCCCAAACAACTGAGTCAGCGCGAACTGGAAAAGATGACGCGCCGCTACACGACTGAGATCAGTTCCTTCATCGGCCCCGAAAAAGATATTCCTGCCCCGGATGTCGGCACCAATGCCCAGGTGATGGCCTGGATCATGGACACCTATTCCATGCACCGCGGCTATTCGATCCCCGCCGTTGTCACCGGCAAACCGATTGCTGTTGGTGGCAGCGTCGGGCGCGAATATGCCACTGGCCTCGGCGTCACCTATGTCACCCGTTCGTTACTCAAGCAACGCTTTGGCGGCGCATTGGATGACACCACCGTTGCCATTCAGGGTTTTGGCAATGTGGGTAGTTGGACGGCGCGCACTATGCACGAACGGGGCGCGCGCGTCGTCGGCGTCAGCGATCAATATGGCGGTATCTACAACAGCAAGGGCTTAGACCTACGCCACCTTACCCGCTACATGGCCGAAAGCGGCACTGTCACCGGCTTTCCTGGCGCTGATAGCCTCACCAATTCAGAATTATTGGAACTGGATGTCGATGTACTGGTGCCGGCGGCATTAGAGGGGCAGATCACCAAAGAGAACGCCGGCCGGATACGGGCCAGGGTCATTGCAGAGGGCGCCAACGGCCCCACCACACCCGAAGCCGATGAGATTTTACTCGACAAGGGCGCAACCATCATCCCGGACATTCTCTGCAATGCCGGTGGCGTGGTGGTCAGCTATTTTGAGTGGGTGCAGAGCTTACAATCCTTCTTCTGGGACGAGGGCGAAGTGCGCCGCAATATGGAGAAAAAGCTGCTGGACAATCTCGATGCCGTGATCAGTGTCACGACCCGCCGGAAATGCGATCTGCGCACGGCGGCGTATACGATTGCGATTGAACGGATTGTGGAAGCGGTGAAGTTGCGCGGGTTTTATCCGTAACCATTAGCTGAGAGATACAGAGATTGAGAGATTTAGTCGTTCAATCTCTCAATCTCTGTATCTCTGTATAAAACTAGTACATGACGGCGTAAATAAACCCATAGTTGCCAGTGAGACAGTGACTGACTTACTGTCCTACTGACCGACTGGCTTACTTAGGCCGCTCCGTACTAGCCATCCCACTTCTTCGACGAGCCGGTGAAGAAAAACTCTGTATGACGGCAGCCGGTGCAGACATAGACATCAAAGATTAAGCGTTCCTCAATGTCAAAGATAGCGCCGAATAAGCCGCGGTTGTTATCTTGCGACTCAAATTTGTATTCTTTCAGATATTTCATTTCACCTTGACAACGTAGGCAGTTGCTTGGTTTCATTGGTCGAGCGATCTCCTCTTCTTGTTCTTCTTTCAGATTATCAGCGTCACTCACTTCAGTTTCTTCACTATTACTTTGTTCGTTGGTCGCCTAGGTAGCATCAGCCAGGATTGCTAAAGCGTCTTCAGCGGCGCTTTCCGGCACCGCCAACCGGACACCACCCAAGGCGCTGGTCATCAGCCGGTTGTTCGTCATCATATATTCATCAAAGAGAAAGGCCGGAATGCCTTCGGCTTCCAAACGAGCGCGATAAATGTGCGCTTGTTCGGGATGGTCATAGGTGGCAATCACAACCAATTCTTCCGCATCCATCGCCTCGTCATCCTCTTCATCTTCCTGAGCAGCAGACGGCAGTGTCGGCGCTTGCGAACTGTCGACCAACACTGTACCACAGTCCACACAGTGGGTAATCTCATCGCGGTATTCGGCAAATTCACCAAACTCTTCGAGAAACGAGCAATCAAGATTGGGACAAACTTTCATGGCGTAGCTCCTCGCTTACGATTTAGGGGACAGGGAGTTTGGCCTGTCGCCATTTGTGTTTTGATGAGCCACCGCTAAGGCAGCGACCCTTGGACCAAGTATACAACAATGATCAGCGACTAACCTGACAACCGCCTCCCACTACGGCGGCACTGACTGACAATGTGAATCCTTTGCTGACAAGCGGCCGGGAGTAAACATTGCGAATGGGAGCCAATCTTACCGAAATATGAGCGTCTTGTTTTATAGCATGAAAAAAACGTGTGCGTATGTGAAGGGTCAGGAGAGCCATCATGACAAACAGTGAATGGAGTTGGGCAGCTTTGAACCGCGAACAGCTTGGCCTTTTGCGCGAAGCCGAGGGAACATTAGGCGCCGACGTTCTGCTGGCCTATCAGCAGGAGAGCCAACCGCAAGCCCAAGCGCCGGCTATTGCGCAGATGGGCTTACAGGTGGCTGCGCTCAACGAAAGCCAACTGGAATGTCTGCAAGGACTGGAACAGATGGTGAACGCTGTGGTGATCGCCTACCGGCAAAACGGCTAGCAACCGCCTATTACGGCAGCGGATTCCAAAGCAACGCCAAACTCAGGGCCAACACGGCCAGGAACGCCCCCAATGCCACAAAGGCAAAGCTGATTTCTGTGGTTTCATGGCGCATGATCAACGAGGTTGGCAGCCCCTCAAAGACGGCCTGTAACTCGTCCGCGCTTTCAGCAGAATAGTAGGCGCCACCGCTCATGTCGGAGACTTGTTGCAGCGTCTCTTCGTCGATACCGCGGCGAAAACCACCGCCGCCCAAACCACCGCCAAAGGGATCGTTGCCAAAACCGCCGCCGAAGCCGCCCCCAAACAGATCATTACTCCCTGCCCCGCCGCAATCTAAACGGCCACCCTGCGCCGTCCCAAAGCCAATGGTATAGACGCGCACGCCGCGATCAACTGCCTGTTGCGCCGCGTCGATTGGCTCAACGCCAACATTGTTAGCGCCGTCGGTTAACAGCACAATGATGCTGGGCGCATAAGCGCCATTTGGTACGGGCGTCGGCGCTACATCTGAAGCCGTGCGCACAGTGGGTGCAATGTTGTCATCAATTTCGGCCAGGGCATCCAGCGCTTCCAGAATCGCGTTGCCAATACCCGTGCGCCGACCGGTGCGCAGACTGTTAATGGCATCGGCCAACATTTCCTGATCAGCCGTCGGGATCTGGATCAACTCGGCAAAACCGGCAAAGGCGACAACGCCGATCTGCGTGCTGACCGGTTGGCGTTCGATAAAGGAGAGCGCCGCCGCCTTGGCCGATTCCAAGCGATTGGGCGGAATGTCGGTTGAACACATGCTGCGCGAAACATCCATTGCCAGCAAAATCGTCGCCTGACCGGCCGGCACGCTCACAATCGACATGGGTCGGCTCACGGCCAGGATCAAGCTAGCCAGCGCCAGGAGGAACAGGGCAAAGGGTAGATGACGGCGCCACTGGGATTGCTGGGGTAACGCCGCGCGCACCAGTGACAAGCTGGAAAAGCGCACGGCATAGCGCCGTCGCCGCCGCAGCATCCAGACATATACGCCAATCAGGATTGGAATCAAAGCCAGCAGGAGGAGGAATCCGGGCCAGAGCAAGTCCATGTTGCCTCCGCTTTTACACCCTGACCGGATGACAAGGTTACAGGGTGATAGTAAATACACTAGGGTATGCGGCTAAACCACAAGAGCGACACAAGCCCGCCGCCCAACAACAACAGAATACTGGCGCCGGCAAAGAGGGAGGTGACTTCCATCTCCTGGCTTTTGACCACCAGTTCCGGGTCGAGGGTTTCGTAGATGGTGCGCAGATCTTCTTCGTTGGCGGCGTTGTAATAGACCCCACCGGTGGCTTCGGCAATCTGTTGCAGCGTCGCTTCGTCTAACCGCGTGTGAACCGTGAAGCCCTCCACTTGCAGGGTTGTCCCGGTCGCGCTGCCGATGCCGATGGGGTAGATACGCACGCCCCGATCCATTGCCAATTGCACTGCTTCATAAGGGTCAGGCGGGGCGGTGTTCTCGCCATCGGTGAGCAAGACAATCGCCGCAGCGCTGTAGCTACCCGCCGGCACAGGGGGTGGTGTTGGGCTGGGAACCGGCGTAATGTTGCTATAGAGACGTTGTGTTTCGGCATCGGGGTCAAGGAAGATGGCATCCAGGGAAACGGCAATGCCATGCGCCAGCGAGGTGCCTCGTTCCGGCGCGAGACGGTTGATCGCGCCAAAGATAGCGGCCTGATCATTGGTCGGCTGCAATACTGCCAGGCCACTATCACTAAAGGCGACGATACCAATGCGCACGCTGGCCGGCTGCCGTTCGACAAAGGCCAATGCCGCCGTCTTCGCTGCTTCCATACGATTGGGGGCCAAATCCTCCGCCGCCATACTGCCCGACACATCAAAGGCTAGAATAATCTCACCCTCCAAACGGGGCAGGCTGACCACTGCTTCCGGTCGCGCCAGCGCCAGCAAGAGAATCGTCACCCCAGTCAGCAACAGCAACGGCGGCAAATGACGGCGTCGCCCCAGTGGACGCCCGGCCGCCTGCATCATGCCCAATGAACCATAGCGCGCCAGCATCTGCTGTCGGCGGCGCTGCATCCGCAGATAGAGCAGCACCAACAGCGGAATCACCAGGAGCGAGAGTAGCATGACAGGCCAGATGAAGGACATAGTTACATCCCCAAGCTAGACACGAGATACGAGACACGAGATCAGGAGACGAGAGACAATCTCCCTGTCTCCTGGTCTCGTGTCTCGTATCTCGTGATTCACCGTCGGCGCGCCCGGCGCGACTGGGCAAAACGGACGATGGCGCGGACTAAATCGTCTTCGGTGGAAAGTGCTAAGGCATCGACGCCGGTGCGTTTGAAGGTTTCGTTCAGGGCGGCTTCGCGTTGTTGGGCGGCTTCACGGAAACGCTGGCGAAACTTTTTGTCACTGGTATCGACATAGAGTTGCTCGCCCGTTTCAGCATCCTCCATAATGACGACGCCGATGTCGGGCAGGTCGATCTCACGGGGGTCCCACAGGCGCACGGCCAGGGTTTCGTGATGCTGACTGAGCAACTTGAGCGGGCGTTCCCACCCCGGTTCACTGATAAAATCCGAGACGATAAAGAGCAACGAGCGCTGTTTGATCGTATGTAACGCGGTATCAAGCAGCGGGGTCAGGTTGGTAAACGGCGCTTTGGGCAGTTGCGGCTGTTTGAGCAGATCGTTGACCAGGCGCAGCACCTGAATCCGTCCCCCCCGCGCCGGGATCGTGCGCTCAACCCGGTTGCCATAAAAGATTGCGCCAACACGATTGCCGTGGCGCGTCAGAATGCGGGCGACCGTCGTGACAAAGTCGATCAAGACATTTCGCTTCAACCCCTGAAGGGCGCCAAAGTCCATCGACGGACTTAAGTCGAGTAGAAACCAGGCGGTGATCTCGCGGTCTTCGACATATTGGCGGACATAGGGGGTGTCCATGCGCGCCGTGACATTCCAGTCGATATAGCGAATATCATCTTCCGGTTGATATTCGCGCAGATCGGCAAAATCGACGCCGTAGCCGTAAAAGAGCGTGCGGTAGTCCCCCTGCAACAGCCCGTCGAGCCGGCGGATCACCTGCCAGTCGAGCCGCAGGAGCAACCGTTCAGGGGTGATGTCAGCCGTTCCGGTGGCGATTGCTGTACTCATGTAAGGGCGCCTCCGGCACTGGGATACGAGCAAGAATCTTCTGCAACAGGTCATCGGCGGTGATATTGTCCGAAAGCGCTTCGTAGGAAAGCACCAAGCGATGACGGATAACATCATAGGCGACATCCAGCACTTCCTGCGGCAGGACGTAAGTCCGACCCCGAACAAAGGCCAATGCGCGCGCCGCCAGAATCAGGTTGATCGAGGCGCGTGGGCTGGCGCCAAAGGTGATGTAGTGGCCGATCTCTTTCAAGCCGAACTCTTTGGGCTGGCGGGTGGCTGTCACCAGCTTCACGGCATATTCAATCAGCGACGGATCGACATAAACCTTATCGACCTCCTGCTGGAGAACCAGCAATTGTTGCGTGGTCAACACCTTTTGCACCGCTTGCAGTGCGCCGGTCATTCGTTCGACGATGACAAATTCTTCGGTCGCCGTGGGATAGCCGACCAGGACTTTGAGCATAAAGCGGTCCACTTGTGCTTCGGGCAGCGGGTAGGTGCCTTCGGTTTCGATGGGGTTCTGGGTTGCCAACACCAGGAAGGGTTTAGGGACAGGAAAAGTTTCGCGACCAATGGTCACTTGCCGCTCTTGCATCACTTCCAGCAGCGCGCTTTGCACCTTGGCCGGCGCCCGATTGATTTCATCGGCCAGCAGCAGGTTGGTAAAGACCGGGCCGAAAGAGGTGTTAAATTCGCCACTCTTTTGGTTGTAGATGCGCGTACCGACCAGATCCGCCGGCACCAAATCGGGCGTAAACTGAATACGCTTAAACTCGCCGCCAATCGCTTCGGCCAGCGTCTTGATCGCCATTGTCTTCGCCAGCCCCGGCACCCCCTCCACCAGGATATGCCCGCGCGCCAGCAGCGCCACCACCAACCGTTCCAACAGGTGATCCTGGCCGACGATGACCTTCTTCACCTCATAGAGGACACGCTCCATCACCGTTCCCTGTTCGGGGTTGCGGTATTGATCCATTGGCGATCTCCTTCTTCCAGTCAGACAGTGAATCAGTAAGACAGTAAGACAGTAAGTCAGTGAGTCAGTGAGTCAGTAGCTCAGTTATCCCGGCTTACTGTCCCACTGATTTACTGTCCTACTGACCTACTGTCAATAAGGCGGCAACCCCGCAGCGCCGCCGGCCACATCAATCGGCACGGCAAAGCCGATGCCGATAAAGAAACTTTCCTCGGTGGGATTGACCAGGCCGGCCACAATGCCGACGACCTGCCCGTCGCGGTTGAGCAGCGGGCCACCAGAGTTGCCGGGGTTGACGGCGGCGTCGATCTGGATCAGGCCACGCAGCCGTTGATCACTGTTGGGGGGCTTAAAGGTGCGGTCAAAGCCGGAGATGACGCCCGCGCTCATAGAGCCATACAGCCCCAGCGGGTGGCCGACAACGTAGGCGTCATCACCAATATTCATGGCGTCCGGGTTGCCGAGCGTCGCCGGGACGAGGATCTCCGGCAAGCGGCTGGAACCGAGGACGGCAATATCATTTTCCGGTTGGGTTGCCATGACCTGGCCGGTCGCCTCGGTGCCGTCGGCAAAGGTCAGCTTGATAGTGGTTGCACCCGAGATGACATGCAAACTAGTGAGAACAGAGCCATCGTTGTTGATGACAACGCCCGTACCCAAGCCGTGGCCTTCTTCGGGATCAGCCGCATCTGCTCGCTCGGTTTCAATCAAGACAATGGATGGTCGAATCGCCTGATAGACCAGCGCCGAACGAGCTGGAGCTGGCGTAGCGGCGGCCATGATTTCATTGACAGAGTTATTGACTTCTTGGAGGGTCAGCGGCGCGGGCGCTGGGAAGAGCCAGTTGTAGAGAAAAAGTGCGGCAAAGGTCGCCAGCATCCCCGAAGCAAAGGGCAGGGCGCGTCTGAAATTGGCGCGTCGGATAGCAGAATGGAGGTACAACCAGCGTCGTTGCCACAGATCAACTTGGGTAGCAAGCGATTCGTTCATGGGCGTTTTGACAGGCTACTACCATTGGCGACGGTTGTGCGTCACCCTTTCACCATTGCGTCGGTTGTGGCTAGTATACCACCATTTTCAAAATAACACCATGAGAAAATCGTGAGAAAAAAGCGCGTAAAAGCACAACGCTATTTTATTCTCTTTAAGTCTATTCTCTGCGAGATTGGAGCTGGCTGAGAACTTGTTGCTGAAGCCGTTCCACGAAGGCGGAAGGCAATAGCAAACGGGGCACTTTGCGTTGGAAGAGATCAAAGAGTTCTTCATCAGAAAACTGCTGCCCTTGGCTATCCAAAGTAGCGCTAAATTGATGCAATAGCCGATTAAAGAGTGACTCGGTCGCTTTCCGGCTGCGGCCCAAAACTTCGGCAATTTCCAGCAGACTTAACCCCGCTTGATAGCGTAGCATCAACACTTGTTGGGCGAGTTCCGGCAACTCAGCCAGCGGTTCTTTTAATTCACCGGGTAGACCAAGCAATGGGAAGCGCTGCTCACCGGCAGACCATACGCCAGCAACAGGGGGGCGCCGCCAATAATCCGCCACCTTGCGATAGACTGCTATATAGAGATAGGTGCGCAGGGAAAGTTGCTCCGTAAAGGTAGGGGTGGCTTGCACAAACGCCTGAAAGGTTTCACCAGCCACAGCTTCAGCCGCGGTCGGGGTTGGGAGCGTATAACAGAGATAGTGATAGAGATCAGGCGTCCATTCTGCCACAACTTGTGTCCAAGCAGTTACATCGTATTGCTGAAGACGGTGTAAAAGCGAAGTTTCTGCTGTCATGGATCAATCTCCCTTCTCGGCATAAAAACAAACATCTTTCTATACGTTTCGGGCGCCACAGGCATCTGTAGTCCGGCTAGAGAGGCGTCTACAATTTCAATGTGATCAGTGGAAAGTATATGCGGCCACTGTTTTGCCCTAACGTGAATAAGCGAGAAGCCTTAGTTTACACAGATAGGAAAGAACACAGATAAGAAACAGTGTTCCTTCCTATCTGTGTAAACTAAAATTCTTGCCGACGTTTCAACAATGCGCTTAGTGAATCGCTTGATGAAGTCGATCAAAAAGGCCGACAGGGTGAGCTGCCGGCCTTTCTTTTACGTAGATGTATCGCTGCAACGCTTATCCGCTGCCGCCGCGGCTTTCCTGGCGCTTGCCGGCGCCCTTGAGGGTGCCGATATAATAATCGCGGTTCAACATACCGATAAAATCGATGCTGATCGCTTTGGGGCAGGCCGCTTCACATTCGCGAATGTTGGTGCAGCCGCCAAAGCCTTCGGCGTCATGTTGATGCACCATGTTGAGCGCCCGTTCGTAGCGTTCGGCTTGGCCCTGGGGTAACAGGTTGAGATGTTCCGCTTTGGCTGCCGTAAAGAGCATCCCCGACCCATTCGGGCAGGCCGCGACACAAGCGCCACAACCGATACAGGCCGCCGCGTCCATCGCCCGGTCAGCGACCTTTTTCGGGATCGGCAAGGCATTGGCATCAGGCGCGGTACCGGTGGAGACCGAGACAAAGCCGCCGGCCTGCACAATGCGATCCAGCGCGCCACGGTTGACCACCAGATCCTTGATCAGCGGGAAGGCGGTCGAACGCCACGGCTCGACCACAATGGTGTCGCCATCCTTAAAGGTGCGCATGTGCAGTTGACAGGTGGCGACCGCCTTTTTCGGCCCATGCGCCACGCCATTAATCACCAACCCGCATGAACCACAAATGCCCTCACGACAATCATGGTCAAAGGCCACCGGCTCTTCGCCACGGGTTTGCAACTCTTCATTCAACTTGTCCAACATCTCCAAAAAGGAGGCATCTTGGCTGACATCAGCCAGCTCATAATCAACCAGTTTCCCCTGTTGATTTGGCCCCTTCTGCCGCCACACTTTTAGATGTAACTTCATGTTCTTTTGCTCGCTATCTGGTGCGTGTTGCGTGTTGCGTGATTCGTGCTGCGTGACTCGTGTCGAGGTACCGACAGGTCACACAGTTCACGAATCACGCAGCACGAATCACGATCTTATTTATAACTGCGCTGGCTGAGCTTCACATACTCAAAGGTCAGCGGCTCTTTGTTCAAAATGGGGGCAACCCCTTCGCCGGCATATTGCCAGGCAGCGACGTAGGCGAAGTTGTCATCGTCGCGCAGCGCTTCGCCTTCAGGGGTTTGGCTCTCCTCACGGAAGTGACCGCCGCAGGATTCAGTGCGGTGCAGAGCGTCGATACACATCAGTTCGCCCAGTTCCAGGAAGTCAGCCAGGCGACCAGCTTTTTCCAGCGCCTGGTTCAATTCATCCTTGCCGCCCAACACGTTGACATTCTCCCAAAATTCGGCGCGCAGGGCGGGAATGCGCTCTAAGGCGTGTTTCAGGCCGGCTTCATTGCGCCCCATGCCACAATAATCCCACATGATTCGTCCCAGCTCTTTGTGGAACGAATCGACGGTGCGCTTACCCTTGATGTTGAGCATTTGGTTGACCCGGCCATCGACCTGGGCCACCGCTTCCTTGACAGCATCGTGGCTGTTGTTGACCGCTTCCAGCTTGGTCTGCGCCAGATAGTTACCCATTGTGTAAGGAATGATGAAATAGCCGTCGGACAGCCCTTGCATCAACGCGCTGGCGCCCAGACGGTTGGCCCCGTGGTCGGAGAAGTTAGCTTCACCGATAACAAAGAGACCGGGAATCGTACTCTGCAAGTTGTAATCGACCCACAGGCCGCCCATTGTATAGTGAACCGCCGGGTAGATGCGCATCGGTGACTTGTACGGATCTTCACCGGTGATGTTGTCGTACATGTCGAAGAGGTTGCCGTAGCGGTCGCGGATCGCCGCTTCGCCCAGGCGCTTGATGGCGTCGGCAAAGTCCAGATAGACGCCATTCTTCAACTCACCCACGCCATAGCCATCATCGACGACCACTTTGGCGGCGCGGGAGGCGACATCGCGCGGCACCAGGTTGCCAAAGGCGGGATAGCGCTCTTCCAGGAAGTAGTAACGCTCGCTGTCGGGAATATCTTTGGCGTTGCGCTTGTCATCCGCTTTGCGCGGCACCCAGATGCGCCCATCATTGCGCAGCGATTCGCTCATCAAAGTCAATTTGGACTGTTCGTCACCAGCCACCGGGATACAGGTGGGGTGAATTTGGGTAAAGCAGGGATTGCCAAAGAAGGCGCCCCGCTTGTACGCCCGCCAGATCGCCGTGGTGTTACAGCCCTTGGCGTTGGTGGACAGATAATAGGCATTGCCGTAACCGCCGGTTGCCAGCACAACGGCGTCGGCCAGGTAGGATTCAATTTTGCCCGTCACCATGTCACGGGTCACAATGCCGCGGGCGCGCCCGTTGACCACAATCAGGTCGAGCATTTCGGTGCGCGGGTGCATCTCGACTTTGCCGGCGGCCACCTGGCGCGAAAGCGCTTGATACGCGCCCAGCAACAACTGTTGGCCGGTCTGCCCACGGGCATAAAAGGTGCGCGAAACCTGCGCGCCGCCAAAGGAGCGATTGTCGAGCATCCCGCCATATTCACGAGCGAACGGCACGCCCTGCGCCACACATTGGTCAATAATGTTGTTGCTGTTTTCGGCCAGCCGGTAGACATTCGCTTCCCGGGCGCGATAGTCGCCACCCTTCACCGTGTCATAAAAGAGGCGGAAGACACTATCACCGTCGTTGCGATAGTTCTTGGCCGCGTTGATGCCACCCTGCGCCGCCACACTGTGGGCGCGCCGAGAGCTATCTTGATAGCAGAAGCTCTTCACATTGTAGCCCAATTCCGCCATCGTCGCCGCGGCGGAAGCACCGGCCAGACCGGTGCCGACGATAATGATGGTAAATCGCCGTTTGTTGGCGGGGTTGACCAACTTCATTTCAAATTTATGTTTTTCCCACTTCTGCTCAATCGGGCCAGACGGAATGCCGGCGTTCAAGGTCGCCTCGGTAAATACCGGCATTGTCTTAACCGTGGGTGATCCTGTGGGTGATGTCGTTGTAGCCATCCCAACTCCTCAATTTCATGCAAACAAACTTTTCACTTTTATGTACAGCCGAGCGCCCAAGCACCCGGCAAACTGACTATTAGGACTTACGCAAGACGAAGCGTGGCCAGACCTCCGGGAGGTGGGCAGGCGCACTTCCCAAGACACACCAGCTTTTGCTCACCTCCCGGAGGTCTGGCCTGGCGATCCTTCTGGCTCATCTTGCGTAAGTCCTGACTATATAGCTGTTACCCCAAACAGCACGGAGAGCGGCACAAGCGCAAAACCCACCGGCACCAGAATCGCTAAGGCCACAGCCAGCGCACGGACAGCCGGTGTTGAATCATGGCTGACCAGCCCCAGCGTCTGGCACATGCTCCAAGTGCCGTGGTAGAGGTGAAAGGCCAACGCGACCAAGGCAACTAAATACAAAATCACATTGAGCGGATTCTGAAAGCCAATCACCAGATTGTGGTAGGCGTCGCCGCGCACAAAATCATTGTGAATTCCCGGCACGCCCCAGGTCAGGTGCGCCAGATGGTAAAGCACAAAGAAGAAGATTGCCACGCCCCCCCAGCGAATGGTCAAAGCCGCGTAGTCTGCTGCCTGCCGCTTGGTGACAACATACCGCTGCGGGCGGGCAATCTGCGCCTGCCGCGTCAACGTCACCGCCGCCCAGACATGGGCCGCAATCGAACCAACCAACACCACACGCGCAATCGTCAGTAGGTGCAGCCGGCCAAAGACCGGTTCTCCCAACACGCGCAGCCCTTCGGCATAGTGATTAAAAACCTCCGGCCCCAAAAAGACCTTGAGGTTGCCATACATGTGCATCACCACATAGCCGATCCAGATTAACCCGGTGACTGCCATAATCACCTTCTTGCCGATCGTTGACCGTGTCAACGCCATTACCGCCATAAGTCACTCCTCGCTAGCGTTTTCAGTTAGACATAGCGCCGTCGCATCCACCGATTGGCCGCGTATAGACGCCAACCGGACATGCCATTGCTATGATTGGATACTTTCGATATGTAGACTCGATCATGTAGAAAGGTTATACCATTGCTGCAATCACCACCCACCAGTGTATCACAGCAGGAATTTATTTTCAGGAGCGTAAGATACAGATAGACAGGTAACTAGGCTGTTTCCTACGGATCTGTGACCCATAGGAAGCAGCCTAGCTAACAACTATTTCGTAAATGTATTGTAATACAGAGACAGTTGAGTTGCAACAATCTGAGGAATGTGAAAAGAGGAACGAGTTGGTTCGTTCGTTGGTTTCGACAAGCTCAACCACCGAACGAACCAACTAACTTGCATACACCAAAACAGCCGTTTGCCAGGGTGGCAGGGTTAGCCAAATGCGCTGGGAAATCTTATGGACAGTTTCGCTAATTATATCCTGCCAATGCCCCGGCCAGGGTACTGTGAGTTCCACTTCGCGGCGGGCGTCACTAAAGTTGAGCGCGACAGCGACAAAATCGGTCACTTTCCCACTTGCCTCATCGGTCAGGAAGCGATCAAAGCGCACCACTTGCTCGCGTGGAAAGTCATTTGGGTAGAAGCGAATATGATCGCTCGCCAGCGCCGGGTGGCGGCGACGGGCGGCGATCAAGCGCTTAACCAGGCGCAAGTACGCTTGGTGGTCAGCCTGTTGCAGCTTTTCCCAGTGCAAGGGTTGAAAATCAATGGTGCGTGGCGCATCTTCGGCAAACTCCTGTCCGGCATAGAGCATCGGAATCCCCGGCGCCGTCAGCAGCGTGACCAACCCCAAGAACGCTTTGGTCTGGGCCACTTCCTGCACAGTCATCGCGACGGGGCGGGTGATGTGGCGCTGCGAGTAGAAAATGATCTCATGCTCCGGTCGCACCTCATCGTGACTACACGAATAATTCACGACGTTGGTTGCTGTGGACAACCCCTGGTCGCGAAAACCGCCAATCGCCCGAAAGATGTCCCGCTTTTCCCACTCCCAGCGTTGATTCAACACATCATCGAGGATATGGTGGAAGTCACCATTCCAGTACGCGTCAAGCGGGGTCTCTTGCACCATTTTGGCGGCGCTTTTCTCCGGGTGGGCGCCTTCCAGTTGCCAGAACTCGCCAATCAACAGACAGTCCGGCTTCTCCTGGCGCGCCGCCCAGCCGATGGCGCTAATGCCATGATAGGGATCAAAGCCGGGGTTCATGGGGTTCCGGTTGTCATAATCGACACCGCAGACCCAGTCAAAGCGAAAACCATCGACATGGTACTCATGCAGCCAGAAGCGCACGACATCCTGAAAGTAACGGGTGGTTTCACCGGCAAAGTGATCCCAATCAACGCCGCCCCAGCCATTCACCGCCTGTGATGTATGGTGAAAGAAAGGGTTCCAATCGTCCAGCCACTCCCCTTTCGGGCCGTACATGGGCGGGTAGATTTGGTAATAAGGATGTTGCCCCCAGGCATGGTTAAGCGCGACATCAAGAATAACGGCCAACCCCCGTTTGTGACAGGCATCGACCACCTGCTTGAAATCGGCAGGCGTACCATAGCTTTGCGCCGGGGCGAAGTAGAAGACCGGGTTATAGCCCCAACTGGAATCGCCGGGGAAGGCTTGAATCGGCATCAACTCGATGGCGTTCACGCCCAGTTCAGCTAAGTAGTCGATATAAGGGAGCAGTGAACGAAAGGCGCCATAGTGGGGGCGATTGGCAAACCAGCGCCCGGCAAAGTCGCGGACGCAAAGCTCATAGATGATTAGATCGCGCAAAGCGGGCGTCTGCCATCCTTGATCATGCCAGGTAAAGGTGGGGGGGGGCGCCGGTAAGTAGGCCCACGGACCTTCGGCTGTCCATTTCATCTGCGTGGCGTAGGGGTCGCCAACCCAGGCGTGGGATTGATCGTCAATCGCCACA
This sequence comes from Caldilinea sp. CFX5, assembly GCA_021405325.1. The sequence continues at coordinate 81,113 of QWII01000040.1, forward strand.
TAGTAACCATAGCGCGTCTCACCAAGGCGGGGAATGGTCGTCCACCAAACGCCGCGGCCGTCGGTCACCATGCGGTTGGCGCGACTATTCCAGCCATTAAAATCACCGACAAGACTCACATAGGGTTTGTGGGGCGCATACATCACAAAAGTGGTAGTGTTGGGCGCCAGCAGATCATGATGAACACCACCACGAATATCAATCGGCAGCATATTGATGCCAAGGCTCTGAGTTTGTAGCGAATTATTGATAAAGTCACGCATCTTGGTTCACCTGTGATCAAATGCAAATTACCGTAACCTTCTTTGCTAATAGATAAACCAGATAAAAGTTGCATAACAGTAGGCGCCTACCGTAGTGCGAAGTCTATTTGTTTTGTCTATAAGAGCGTTATGACATAGCGTTTGGTATAAGCGTTTGGTATACCAGCCCATTATGCCATAATTTCTACATAGTTTGTCTGACAGAAGATTTACATAATAGTTAGAAGGCTAAAGTTATTTTTTGCAGAAAAACGAGCATCTGATCTCAGCGAACGTTGCGGATGGGGACATCAGTTCCAGAAAGGGGCGGGGGGGACAAAAAACAGCCCTGGCGACCAAGGCGACCAGGGCTGTTTGCTTACCATTACATGTTCTTGATCAATGCTTGGCCAAAGGCGCTACACTTGACTTCGGTGGCCCCTTCCATCAGGCGGGCAAAGTCATAGGTGACGATCTTCTGACCAATCGTCTTCTCCGTGGCGCGGATGATGAGATCAGCCGCTTCCGGCCAGCCCATGTGACGTAACATCATCTCACCGCTCAGGATCACCGAGGAGGGGTTGACTTTGTCCTGACCGGCGTAGCGGGGCGCGGTGCCGTGGGTCGCCTCGAAGACGGCGCGACCGGTTTCGTAGTTGATGTTGGCGCCGGGCGCAATGCCGATGCCGCCGACCTGGGCCGCCAACGCATCGCTGATATAGTCACCGTTGAGGTTGAGCGTGGCGATGACATCATATTCGGCAGGGCGGGTGAGGATCTGTTGCAACATGGCGTCGGCAATCACATCCTTGATCACAATGCCGTTGGGCAGTTTGTGCCACGGGCCGCCATCCAGCGGCACAGCGCCAAATTCCTGGGCAGCGATCTGATAACCCCAGTTCATAAAGGCGCCTTCGGTGAACTTCATAATGTTGCCCTTATGCACCAGGGTGACGCTCTTGCGGTTGTTGGTGATGGCATATTGAATCGCCGAGCGCACCAGCCGCGCCGTCCCTTCCTGGCTCACCGGCTTGATGCCGATGCCGGAGGTGTTGGGGAAGCGGATTTTGCTAAACGCCTTGGGAAACGCTTCCTTAAAGACCTGCTTGAACTTTTCGACACCGGCGCTACCGGCTTCAAATTCGATGCCGGCGTAAATATCTTCGGTGTTCTCGCGGAAGATGACCATATCGACCAGTTCCGGGTGCTTGACCGGGCTGGGCACGCCGGTGAAATATTGCACCGGGCGCAGACAGGCATAGAGATCCAACCGCTGGCGTAGGGCAACATTGATGCTGCGAATGCCGCCGCCGACCGGTGTGGTCAGCGGGCCTTTAATGGCGACGATGTATTCGTCAATGGCGTCGAGCGTCTCTTCCGGCAACCAGACGGTTTCGTTGTAGACAGCGTTGGCCTTTTCACCGGCATAGACCTCCATCCAGGCAATCTTGCGCTGACCGCCATAGGCTTTCGCCACCGCCGCATCCAGCACGGGCTGGCTGGCGGCCCAGATGTCAACGCCGGTGCCGTCACCTTCGATGTAGGCAACAATCGGGTGATTGGGGACATGCAATTTGCCGTTTTCCAGGCGGATCTTCTCGCCCGTGGTGGGAACAACAATTTTTTGGTAGCTCATAAGCGTGGAACTGCTCCTTCAGTTTTTGGGATTCGTAAACCTATCAATTTTCAAAGATGATACAATGACCAGATTATTTTTGGCGAGTTACGCATGGGTTGCGCTTCGTCAAGGGCTGCCTAACGCCTCTTTGCTCCATCAATTTGACCAGTTTCTAGTGGCATGGGGTCGTTGTCATTCGTGGACAGTGACCAGGGTTAATGCGGTCGATAAAAAACCATTAGCTTTCTTGTAGATCCCGATCCACTTGGGCGAGCCAGGCGTCGTCGCGAAAGCTGAAAATTTCACCGGAACGTTCACGACTCCAGGGGCCGACCAGCCAGTAGACCAGGCGGGCGACTTGCAGAGGAGGCAGCAATTGTCCCTTTTCCTCAAACTCGTGGAACATCTGTAAATTGAGCCGGCTGTCGCTGGTGTCAACGCTGCGTAGATCGGCTTGCATATCGGTGTCAACCACGCCGGGGTGCAAGGCGTTGACAGTGATGCCTGTCTTCGCTGTTTCCAAAGCGAGAACACGGGTCAACTGATCCAAACCGGCTTTGGCGGCGCCATACGCGCTCAAACCGGCGACGGGCGTGCGCCCCAAGCCACTGCTGACGTTGACAATACGCCCATAGCGCTGCTCCAACATGGTAGGCAAGACGCCATAGATCGTAAAAAAGGGGCCGATCAAGTTGACCTGAATATTATAGGCCCACTCATCGGGATCCGTTTCGGCAATCTCCTCAATCGGCCAGATGACGCCGGCATTGTTGACGAGTATGTCAATATGCTGAAAGGTCTCCACCGTTTTTTCGATCAACAGCCCCACTTGTTCCGGATCCCCCACATCGGCGGGAATCGCTAAGACCTGACCGCCCAGCGCACGTAGCCGCTCCGCCTGTTGGGCCAAAGCATCTTCGCTGCGCGCCGTCAACACCACAGCGGCGCCGGCGCGCACAAAACGCTCGGCAATACCCGCCCCCAGTCCACGGCTCGCGCCGGTAATGATTGCAACTTGTCCTTGTAACTTTTTTCGCGCCATAGTCATTACAGTTTACCAAAGAGCGATCAAAAGGTCTATTTTGACAGGGACGTTTGGAAAGATTGAGGGTAGGTAGATAGGTACACAGGTAGACAGGTAGATAGGTAGACTGGTATTGTCGTTGAAGACCCTGTGTACCTGTGTACCTATCTACCTATCTACCTGTGTACCTGTCTACCTATCTACCTATGCACAAAAAGAACGGGGCTGACTCATAATGAATCAGCCCCGTTCTCGGGTGGTCTGGATGGTTCGCCTCCATCCAGACCAGATCTGTGGATTGGAATGACGATTTGAATAAATTCCTAGTTAGGAGCGGAGGTATTTTTCAATATCGTCGATTGATTTGTACAGGTCGTCAAATTGTTCTTTCGATGTGATCCAGGCGCCTTCGGCGTCACCATTACCACCGGAGCGGAAACGGTCGCGCAAGCGTTGCGCCGTGTCGCCGTCTGACAAAATCTTATCCAGAATATCATAATTCGTGTTACGAGCCTTGCTACCCATCATCATCTCCTACATCATGTGTATGCTATAGTGCGACCACCGCCTGGTCACATCGTTTTTTGTTGTCTGCACCGGTGCTATTTCATCTATGATGACGGACAACACCAAGCAAGGTTACGGCAAGTTCATACGTCATATTACGTATTTATTATATATATAAACTACGCCATTTAGCGTTACAGTTCCATAACAAAAGCCTGTTTTCCGGCTCCTTCATTCGGTGCGACGTATATTCGGAGGGGAATCGTCTAATAGCGAACTTCATAGTTACAACAGGTGGATAGGGTATAGCCTACCCGGTTGACTAGTGCGTTCCAGAGGATTTTCCGTTATGCTAAAGATAAGGATAGCGAAAGGCGTCATGCTTGGCGTCTACCAAACCCTAGCAGCGCACTGCTAGGGTTCTTTATTCAAGTAGGTACGCGCTCGGAGCCGGTCCGTGACCGGCGGCGAGTGCAGCGGCAGAAGGACGGAGGGAATATGGTCAGAGGAACCGTTACCATTGACCGTGAACGGTGCAAAGGTTGCCAGCTTTGCATCAGCGTTTGCCCGCAGGCGGTGCTGCATCTCTCCACGCAACTGAACAGCCACGGTTATCCCACCATCACGCTGGCGGAAGGTGAGCAGCATTGCACCGGCTGTGCACTCTGTGCGCTCGTCTGCCCGGATGTGGTTTTCAGCGTCTATCGCACAGCGCGCCAACGCCCGCCGGCGGCAGTAATGGCTTGAAAGGAGCGGCGCATGAAAGAGGAACTCTGGCAAGGCAATGAAGCAATGGCGGAAGCGGCCATTCGCGCCGGGGCGGAAGCCTTTTTCGGCTATCCGATCACGCCGCAAACCGAACTCCTGGAATATATGTCACACCGGATGCCGGAGTTAGGCCGCGTCTTTCTCCAGGCCGAAAGCGAAATCGCCGCCATCAACATGGTCTACGGCGCGGCCTGCGCCGGCCGCCAGGTGTTGACCTCCTCCTCTTCACCCGGCATTAGTTTGATGCAAGAGGGCTTAAGCTATATCGCCGCCAGCGAAGTCCCCTGTGTGGTCATTGACATTATGCGCGGCGGGCCGGGTCTGGGCAACATTCAGCCCAGCCAAAGCGATTACTTTCAGGTGACGCGCTCAGCCGGTCATGGCGACTTTCACCCCATTGTGCTGGCCCCGGCGACCGTCCAGGAAGCCGTTGATCTCATCTACGGCAGCTTTCGGCTGGCGTTTCAATACCGCCACATCGTGATCGTCACCGGCGATGGCGCCTTGGGGCAGATGATGGAACCCGTCATCATGCCGCCCTTTAAAGCCCTGCCCGATCGGCGCCCGGCATGGGCCTTGACCGGCGCCATCCATCGCGAGCCGCGCACCATCTCTTCGCTCTATCTGGCGCCTGAACAGTTAGAAGCGGTCAACACTCGGCTGCAAGCCAAACTACGTCAAATCCAGACCAGCGAAATGCGCCACATCACCACCCTGGTGGATGACGCCGAACTGTTGGTGGTTGCCTTTGGCTCGGTGGGGCGGATTGCGTTGTCGGCAGTGCGGCAGGGGCGGGCGTTGGGGTTGCCCTGTGGCTTGTTCCGTCCGGTTACCTTATGGCCCTATCCCGAATCGGCCCTGGATCGCCTGACCGATCAGGTGAAAGGGATAGTAGTCGTCGAGATGAACGCCGGACAAATGGTGCAGGATGTCGAGCGGATTGTGCGCGGTCGCGTACCGGTGCGCTTCTTGGGTCATACCGGCGGGATTGTACCGCTGCCCGATGAAGTATTGACGGCGTTGACGGCGCTGGCCCAGGAATGCAATGTCGGCTGGCGAGAGGAGGCAGCGCGATGCTACCACGGTTAGCAACAGTTTCAACTAAGCAGACAGTGTCGGCGCTTGACCCGGCGCTGGTAGAGGCCATGGCACTGGTCTATCAACGACCGGCGAGCCTGCGCAATGTCGCCACCCATTATTGCCCCGGCTGCACCCACGGCCTCATTCACCGGCTGATTGCAGAAGCCATCGATGAGTTAGGGCTTCGCGAACGAACGATCTGCGTGGCACCGGTGGGCTGTGCGGTCTTTGCTTATGAATATTTCAATGTCGATGGTTGCGAGGCGGCTCACGGGCGCGCCCCGGCCATGGCGACTGGTCTCAAACGGGTTATGCCCGACCGTGTGGTCTTTACCTATCAAGGCGACGGCGATCTGGCGGCCATTGGCGGCAACGAGATCCTCCACGCCGCCAATCGGGGTGAGCCAATCACCGTCTTCTTTGTCAACAACGGTATCTATGGCATGACCGGCGGCCAGATGGCGCCCACAACCTTGCCCGGACAGGTGACGACCACCACCCAAACGGGCCGTTCCCTGGCGGCGCATGGTCATCCCCTGCACATCACCGAACTGCTGGCGACGCTGCCGGGGGTGGCCTATGCCGTGCGCCGCTCGGTCCATTCGCCCGCCGAAATTCGCAAGACGCAAAAGGCGATTAAGCTGGCCTTCCAGTGCCAGTTACAAGGCTGCGGTCTGAGCATTGTTGAGATTTTAAGCACCTGCCCGGTCAACTGGCATCTTGACCCTACGGATGCCCTCACCTACATTCGCGACCAGATGTTGCCGGTCTTTCCGTTGGGTGATTTCAAAAATCGGTTGCAGGGGGGATAGTTGGTTGGTTGGTTCATCGGTTGGTTGGTTCATCGGTTGGTTGGTTCGGTGGTTGGTTCGGTGGTTGGTTCGTTCGTTGGTTCGTTCGTTGGTTCGTTCGTTGGTTTCGACAAGCTCAACCAACGAACGAACCAACCAACCCGCACAGAAAGGAACGGCGCATGGAAAAGTCAATTATCATTGCCGGGTTTGGCGGACAGGGCGCGCTGTTGGCCGGTCGGCTGTTGGCCTATGCGGCGCTGAGCGTCAACAAACAAGTGACCTGGCTGCCCTCCTACGGGCCGGAGATGCGCGGCGGGACGGCCCATTGCACAGTGGTGATCAGCGACGAAGCCATTGGTTCGCCGCTGGTGCGCAATCCCGATTATGTCATCGCCATGAATGCACCTTCCGCCAATAAATATCTCTCGCTGGTCAAAACCGGCGGCTTGCTCATTGTCAATCGCGACCTGTTGACCGCTCCTGTCGAGCGGCCGGACATTCGCATCTTGACCATGCCGGCCAGCCAGTTGGCGCACAAAGCCGGGGATCGCCATTTGATCAATACAGTGATGCTCGGCGCGCTCATTGAACAGACCGGCATCCTGCCGTTAGCGGTGGTTGAGCAGGCGCTCATTGCGCACTTGCCGGAACGCCATCGTGATCTCCTAAATGTCAACCAACGTGCGCTACACGAAGGAGCCATCTATCCTTTGACCCTGGCGCCGGCAATGGTGACAGCCACCGCGCCGGAGAAGCAGGCAACCAGCAGAGGAGCCTACGCATGAGCATCGCCAACCTTGAGTGTCTCTTTCACCCACAGTCGGTAGCGGTGATCGGCGCCTCAACCCGACCGCACAGCGTCGGCGCAACGGTGATGCACAATCTGCTAAGTGCCGGTTTCGCCGGGCCGATCATGCCGGTCAATCCCAAACATCAGGCGGTGGCCGGCGTCCTCGCCTACCCGGATGTGGCCAGCCTGCCCTTGACGCCGGATCTGGCAGTCATTTGTACGCCGCCGTGCACGGTGCCGGGACTGATCACCGCCTTGGGGGAACGGGGAGTCAAAGCAGCGGTTGTCTTGACGGCGGGCTTGGAACGGGAAACCGACGCTCAAGGTCAACCATTGCAGCAAGCGACCCTGGCGGCAGCCAAACCCTACGGGCTGCGCATCCTCGGCCCTAATTGTGTTGGCCTGATGATTCCGGGGATTGGTCTCAATGCCAGCTTTGCCCACACCAACCCGTTGCCCGGCAATCTGGCCTTTGTCACCCAATCGGGCGCGCTGGCCGTTGCGGTTCTCGACTGGGCCAAATCCAATGGCATTGGCTTCTCCAGCTTTGTTTCGCTGGGCAACCTGGCCGATATTGATTTTGGCGATCTGCTCACCTACCTGGGCAACGACCCGGCCACGCGCGCCATTCTGCTCTATATCGAATCGATCACCGATGCCGCTAAGTTCATGGCCGCGGCCAAGGTGGCCGCGCGCAACAAACCGGTCATTGCCGTCAAGGCGGGACGGGTGGCGGAAGGCGCACAGGCCGCCCATTCCCACACCGGCGCCCTGGCCGGCGTCGATGATGTGGTCGATGCCGCGTTGCGCCGGGCGGGGATTCTGCGCGTCGATACGATTGAGGATCTCTTCAACGCCGTCGAGACGCTGGCGCGCACTCACCCTTTGCAAGGGGACAAGCTGATCATCTTCACCAATGGCGGCGGGCCAGGGGTCATGGCCACCGACGCGCTGATTCGCCGGGGCGGACGGCTGGCGACCCTGGCGCCGGCCACGCTGGCGCGGCTGGACACTTTTCTGCCCCCCAACTGGTCACATGGCAACCCGATTGATATTATCGGCGACGCACCGCCCGAACGCTATCGCCAGAGCCTACAAGCGCTGCTGGCTGATCCGGGCGGCGACACCATTCTCTTTATCCAAACGCCAACGGCCATTGTCCCTAGCATCGAAATCGCCCAGGCGTTGGCGCCGATGATCCAAGCAGCGCCGCGCAATATCCTCTCCTGCTGGCTCGGTCGCGATGGCGTGGCCGCTGCCCGCCAGCTTTTTGCCGCTGCCGGCATTCCGGTCTACGACTCGCCGGAAGATGGGGTGGACGCCTTTTTACAGATGGTCAACTACCGGCGCACCCAGGAACTGTTACAAGCAAGCGCCGCCAGCCCGCCCCCAGCCTTTACGGCTGATCGGCCACAAGCCCACGCCGTGATCAAAGCGGCCCTGGCCGCTGGCCGCGACCTGCTGACCGAAGTCGAGGCGAAAACGATCTTGGCGGCCTATGCCATTCCGACAGTGCCGACCTGTTTTGCTGCCACACCGTCAGCCTGCGGCGAGGTTGCCCAACGGATGGGCGGACCGGTGGTGGTCAAAATTTTGTCGCCGGAGATTAGCCACAAAAGTGATGTCGGCGGCGTGGCCCTCAACCTGGCGACACCGGAGGCGGCGCAGAGCGCTGCGGCGACCATGTGGCAACAGGTGCAGCAGTTGCGCCCCCAGGCTACGCTGTGCGGCTTCACCGTCCAGCCGATGGTGCAGCGGCCCCACGCGCATGAATTGATCATCGGCGTGACCAACGACGCCATTTTCGGGCCGGTCATCCTCTTTGGACAGGGCGGCACGGCAGTAGAGGTGATCGGGGATCGGGCGGTGACGCTGCCGCCGCTCACACCGCAGTTGGCGCGTGAGTTGGTCGAGCGCACGCGCGTCGCCAAATTGTTGGCCGGCTATCGCAACCGGGCGCCCGCCAACCTGGCCGCCCTGCACGAGACGTTGCTGAAGGTGAGCCAGATGGTCGCCGATCTCCCGGAGCTTTGTGAATTAGACATTAACCCCCTACTTGTTGATGAGACGGGTGTTCTGGCGCTCGACGCTCGCCTACGCGTCCGCGCCGGGCAACCCACAACTGGAGGTAACGGTGGTGAATCCACAGGCAAATTCACAAGGGCAACAACCCTTTGATGTCACGATTATCGGCGGCGGCATTGTCGGCTGTGCGCTGGCGCGCGCGTTGACGCGCTACCGCCTTCACGTCGCGTTGGTTGAAAAGGAAGCGGAGGTTGGCTTTGGCACGAGCAAAGCCAACAGCGGCATCATTCATGGCGGCCACCATGCCGCCCCGGCCACCCTCAAGGGCAAACTGGAATGGGCCGGCAACCAGCACTGGGACAAGCTCTGCGCCGAGTTGGGCTTTGGCTTCAAGCGCATCGGCGAATTGACCGTCGCCCTCAGCCCGGAGGAGTTGCCGGAACTCTATCGGCTGCTCGACCAGGCCGCGGCCAAAGGGGTGCCCGGTCTCACCCTGTGGGATGGCGAACGGGTGCGCCGGGAAGAACCGGCATTGAGCGAAGCCGTGGTCGCGGCTGTCTATGCGCCAACCACAGCGGTAATCAACCCTTATGAAGCCTGCTTTGGCCTGGCCGAAAGCGCCATCCGCAATGGCTTGACCCTGCTCACGGCCTGTCGGGTGCAAGGGTTTACCCAAGGCGCATCCGATTGGACAGTCCACACCACACGCGGCGACCTGGCAACCCGCTTTGTGTTAAATGCCGCCGGTCTCTATGCCGATACGATCGCTGAATTGGCCGGCGTGCGCACCTTTACGATCCAGCCGCGCAAGGGCGAAGAATACCTGCTCGATAAACGGCTCAAAGGGCTGGTCAACCATGTCATCTTCCCCTGCCCCACGCCGGTCTCGAAAGGCATTCTGATCATCCCGACGTTTGACGGCACGCTCATGGTCGGCCCCACCGCTGAAAGCGTCAACGACAAAGAGGATCGCACCACCACGATGGCCGGCAGCGCCGAAATCTTTGCGGCGGTGCAACGGCTGGCGCCCGGCATCAGCGAACGGGACTGTATTGCCGAGTTTGCCGGTGTGCGCGCGGCTGCCGATGGGGAAGATTTTATCATCGGCTCAACGGCGAAACGGGGCTTTCTCAACGTTGCCGGCATCCAATCACCCGGCTTGACCGCGGCGCCGGCCATTGCCGAATTGGTGGTCGAACTCTTGCGCGATGAAGGCTTGGCGCTGGTGCCTAAGGCCGAATTTGTACCGACCTTGCCCAAACCGATCCACTTTGCGTCCCTTTCGACGCCGGAGCAGATCGCCCTGGCCGCCCGCGATGGCCACTATGGACGAATCGCCTGCCGCTGTGAAACGGTGACCGAAGGCGAAGTGCGAGACGCCATTCGTCGGGGCGCCTGTACGCTGGATGGCATCAAGTTTCGTACACGGGCCGGCATGGGGCGCTGTCAGGGCGGTTTTTGCACGGCGCGCTGTATGGCGATCCTGGCTCGTGAGTTGTCTATCCCGCTAAGTGCAGTCACCAAACGAGGTGGCGATTCGTGGCTGGTCTGCGAACGCCCGGCAGAGCTGACAGAGATGGAGGTGGGCAATGATTAGCAACATGGTGCGGCACTTCCACCCGGCCTATGATGTGATCGTGGTCGGCGGCGGACCGGCGGGACTGGGCGCGGCGCTGGCGGCCAAAGAGAATGGCGCCGAACGGGTGCTGGTCATCGACCGGGAACAAGAGGCGGGCGGCATTCTGCTCCAATGCATCCACACCGGCTTTGGTCTTCATCACTTTGGCGAGGAGCTGACCGGGCCGGAATATGCCCAACGGGTGTTGGAACAGACATTGGAAAAAGAGGTCGATCTGCTCACCGACGCCTATGTGTTGGACATTGCCCGCGACCGGCAGGTTAAGGTGTTGTCGGGTGCGCATGGGGTGCAGCTTCTACAAGCCGGCGCTGTGGTGTTGGCGATGGGAGCGCGCGAACGGACGCGAGGCGCGATTCGCATTCCCGGCGAACGACCGGCCGGCGTCTTCACCGCCGGGTTGGCGCAAAAATTTGTCAATCAGATGGGCTATCTCCCCGGTCGCCGCGCCGTGATTCTCGGTTCGGGCGACATCGGGCTGATCATGGCGCGCCGGTTGACGCTGGAAGGGGTCGAGGTGGCCGGCGTCTTTGAGATCATGCCTCACGCTAACGGGCTGAATCGCAACATTGTCCAGTGTCTACATGATTTCGATATTCCGCTCCATCTCTCCACCACGGTGGTAGGGATTCATGGCCGCGACCGGGTGGAAAAGGTCACGGTGGCGCCGGTGGATCACCAGTTGCAGCCGCTCCTCAGCCGCGCTTGGGCGATTCCTTGCGACACGCTCTTGCTCTCCATCGGCCTGCTTCCCGACAACGAACTAGCCCACCAACTGCGGCTGCGGCTCGACCCCGTAACCAGCGGTCCCGTGGTGAGCAGCAGCATGGAGAGTTCCATGGATGGCGTCTTTGCCTGTGGCAACACGGTGCATATTCATGATCTGGTCGATTTTGTCAGCGCTGAGGCCGCCCTGGCCGGCGCCAATGCAGCGCGCTATGTCACTGGTCATCTGCCGCCTGCCGACAACGTGCGTTTGATCCCCGGTGAAAATGTCGCCTACTGTGTGCCGCAGACGATCGCTACTGATCGCGAGCATACGGTCTACCTCCGGGTGCGCCGACCGTTGGAGCAGTGCAGCTTGCGCCTGGGGTCCCTGCTGGGCAATGTGGTCTACGAAAAGAAATTGCGCTACGTCTTCCCCGCCGAGATGATCAATCTCAAGCTACGCCCGCGCGTTCTGGCCGATTTTCATGGTGACGCGCTGGCGGTGGATGTGGTGGCGCGGTAGATAGGTAGATAGGTAGACAGGTAGATAGGTAGATAGGGAAATAGGGAAATAGGTGGATAAGAGGGGGGATGGTGTGGAGATAACGGTGAATTATTTATGTATTGGTTGTCCGTTGGGTTGCCGGTTGGAGGTGGACGAGGCGGGGGATGGACATGTGGTGGAGGTGCGGGGCTTTTCTTGCAAGCGGGGGCGGGAATATGCGTTGCAGGAACATACGGCGCCGCAACGGATGGTGACGACCACTGTTCGGATCGAGGGCGCGCTATTAGCCCGGCTGCCGGTGCGCACCAACAAGCCGGTAGGCAAAAACCAGGTCATGGCGATCTGTCAGGCGCTGCGCACGCTCAAAGTCCTGGCGCCCATCCAGTGCGGCGCCGTCATCCTCCCCAACGTTCTCAACAGCGGCGTCGATGTCATTGCCTCCCGGAGTATGGGGGCGATCTAGAAGACAGGAAGAGAAGACACGGAGCGGAGCGTTCTGACCTTTGCGCTCTAGCGCTTCTTTCCCAATCAGCAGACCGCAACATAGTCGCACTTGGACTAAATGGACGCTGGACTACGCGACTATACGACTGCGGACTACTGACAATCAAAACCCGACGAGGTTGCACCCATGAACCTATTTGGTCACGCCAGCCTGTTTTGGTCGAAACGGCACCGGCGGCGGAGCCGGGAGATTGCGGAAATTCTGACACGACATGGTTTGGGCGCGCTGGTGGCCCAACTGGGGTTAGTACGCTACCTGGATCTGCCGCGCCGGTTATTACACAGAGCAGAAAACCGCACACACAGCAGTCCAGGTCGCCATCTGCGGCTGGCCTTTGAGGAACTCGGCCCCACCTTTATCAAACTGGGCCAGTTGTTGAGTACCCGCCCCGATCTCTTGCCGCCGGAGACGATTGCCGAACTCAAACTGTTGCAGGATCGCGTGCCGCCGGCGCCGTGGGATGCGGTGCAACCCTGGCTGGAAGCGGAATTAGGGCGACCGCTAGAGGCCTGTTTTGCGGCCATTGAAACCACCCCACTGGCCGCCGCCTCCCTGGCGCAAGTCTATGGCGCGACGCTGGCCGACGGCCGTCAAATTGTGGTGAAAGTCCAGCGGCCCCAGATCGAGCCGTTGATCGAGACCGATCTGGAAATCCTGCTGGCGCTGGCTCGCCGGGCGCAACAGCGCAACCCCTTGGGCGAACTCTATGATCTGGTGGCGATGGCCGAAGAGTTTGCCGTCACCATTCGCAGCGAGTTGGATTACCGGCGCGAGGCGCACAACGCCGAACTCTTTCAAGCTAACTTTGCTGACGCCGCCTATGTTCACATTCCCAAAATCTACTGGGAGTACACCACCCGCCGGGTGTTGACAATGGAGCGGCTGGATGGCATCAAGATCGACGATATTGCTGCCTTGACCCGGGCCGGCTATGATTGCAAGCAAGTGGCGCGGGCAGCCACCCGCTTTGTCTTCAAAGAGATTTTAGAAGATGGCGTCTTTCACGCCGACCCCCATCCGGGGAACTATGTGGTGCTGCCGGGGACGGTGGTGGGCGTGATGGATTTTGGCAAGGTGGGCTATGTCGATACGCGTGACCGGGTGGCGTTGACCTTGCTCTTTATCGCCCTGATCCAGATGGATGCGCCGGCGATTGTCGATCAGATGATCCGGCTGCGCTTTGTCGAACGCACGGTTGAGCGCGAGGCGCTGGAAGCCGATCTGCGTCGCGTCTTAAAACAGTTTCAGGGCGTCCCGCTGCATGAGATCCGCATTACGGCGCTGCTCAACGCCCTGCTGGCCCTGGTCTTTCGCCACCGCTTGCGCCTGCCGACCGACTTCATCCTGCTCCTGCAAACGCTCTCGATGATGGAAGCGGCGGCGATCAAACTCGACCCGGACTTTGAAATCTTCGCCGTCGCCAAGCCCTATGTGCGGCGCTTCCAACGGCAGCTATGGCTACGACCGCAGTGGGGGCCGGAGGCGTTGCGCAGTACGGTCGCCCTGAGTGATCTGCTGCTGCGGTTGCCGCAGCGAGCCGTGCGCATCTTGGATCGCCTGGAAGAAGATAACCTTGGTCTCCAGGTGCGCGTACCCCAGTTGCCGACGATCTTACACAAGGTGGATCGGGTGGCCAATCAATTTACCATCACCCTGTTGACCGCGGCTTTTATTGTCGCCGTCGCCTGGCTGTTGCCGCTGCTCGATCTGACCTGGCCCTGGAATTTTGCCACCTGGTTGGTGGTGGGCGCCTTTGCCATTGTCAACCTATCCGGTTTGTGGCTGCTGGCGCGGATTATGCGGTCGGATTGACAGTCCGGTATCGCTCGTAGCCAGTCCGTGACTGGCGGCCCATGGTTTGCAGGTTCAACACCAGCGAGACGAGGTCCGGTATCGCTCGTAGCCAGTCCGTGACTGGCGTTGTGGGCCGCCAGTCACGGACTGGCTATGAGCGGGTTTCCTAGTGATGAAAACGCTACCGTGATGACCAGTCTGAATCCTATCCAGGTAGGTAGCGCCGAAAAAGGGCGCTTCTGCTATTGTGAGAGGTGGCATCAATCTAGACAAACAGATAGGACTTACTTGTGCGCAAACGTTTGCCTAATCTCGAAGCGGAACATCGACCGGCGGCCATCCGCGCTCGACTCGAAGGGATACAGCAACACAGTTATCTGGGCGATGCGGTCTTGGGTGGGATCGATGGTTGTGTTACAACCTTTGCGGTAGTGGCCGGCGCCGTGGGCGGCGGCTTTCCGGCCATTGTGGCGATTGTATTGGGTTTCGCCAACCTGTTGGCCGATGGCTTTAGCATGGCGGTGAGCAACTATCAAAGCACCAAGAGCCAGCGCGAATTTGTCGAAGAAGCGCGCCACACCGAAGAGACGCACATTGAGCAGGTTCCAGAGGGTGAGCGCGAAGAGATTCGCCAGATCTTTGCCCGCAAGGGCTTTGATGGCGACACATTGGATCAGATTGTCGATGTCATCACCCAGGATCGCCAACTATGGGTGAATACCATGTTAACCGAGGAGTTGGGCTTGCAGATCGATGGCCCTAGTCCGCTACGGGCCGCCGTCGCCACCTTTTTCGCCTTTTTTGTTGTTGGCCTCATTCCCCTCATCCCTTTTTTAATACCTACATTAACGCCGACCCAAACGTTTACCGCCAGCGCCTTGGTCACCGCCCTGGCTTTCTTTGGTATTGGCATGGGCAAGGGGTTTGTATTAGGGCGGTCAATGGCGCGCAGTGGCCTGGAGACGCTTCTCGTTGGCGGAACGGCGGCGTTACTGGCTTACGTGGTGGGTGCGTGGCTGCGTTTGACCTTTGGGGTGGAGTAACACCACCGGTCAAACGCGGCGACAGGAGAAGAACGATGTCATCCAATGGAGAGAAGAAGCAATATAGCAATCGCGCAATCGCTGAACAGTTTGAGCAAGTCGCAGAGTTGCTCGAGGCGCAGGAGGCTAACCCATATCGTGTCCGCGCCTATCGCCTGGCCGCCGCGACCTTACGCGATCTGCAACAGCCGGTGAGTACCATCCTGGCGACCGAAGGCACAGAAGGTTTGCGTCAGTTGCCAACCATTGGCGTCTCATTGGCCCGTTCGATCGAGCAATTGGTCGATAGCGGCAAGCTGAATTTACTGGAGCAACTGCGCGGCACAACAACGCCGGAACGTGTGTTGGCGACCGTGACCGGCATTGGCCCCATTCTGGCCGGCCGCATTCACGAACAGTTGGCGATTGAAACCTTAGCCGAACTGGAGGCAGCCGCCTACGACGGTCGGCTCGACCGTGTGCCAGGCTTTGGGCAGGGGCGGGTGCGTGGGGTGCGCGAGGCGTTGGCGGGGCGCTTGCACCGCCGTCCGCGGGCGCCGGCAGCGCCACAGCCAACAGCGCTTGCCCAACCGCCGGTCAGCGAACTACTGGCTATCGACCGGGAATATCGGGAGAAAGCCAAAGCCCGCCGCTTGCCGCAGATTGCCCCACAGCGCTTCAACCCAACGGGGGCGGCCTGGTTGCCTGTTCTCCATACGGTGCGTGGGGAAAATCACTACAGCGCCCTCTTTTCCAACACCGCACGCGCTCATGAGTTGGGCATGACCAATGATTGGGTTGTCATCTACCGTGATGATCACGATGGCGCAGGCCAGTGGACGGTGGTAACGGCGCGTTATGGCGATTGGCAAGGCAAACGGATTGTCCGTGGGCGCGAGGCTGACTGTGCAGCCTATTATGCAACGCTGGCCGGACCGCCGACCAGAGCTGCCACTACGGCTTGAACCTGGCATTCTATCGTGGGGGCGTACCCTTGCGGTCGCCCCGGTTCCCCCAATATTCGTAGGGGCGTACCCTACAGGCGAAAGGTTTTCTAAATCGCTACAGTAACATCACTACGAAGGAAGCTGGCTATGGTCACCAGTATTAGTAATTCTAAAGCTATCCGGCGCAATCGTGCGTTGTCGCTCCCCCTTCTGCAGATTGCCTTGGTCATCTTATTGGCGCTGATCGGCTATTATCTGGCGCCACCGGATCTCAAGAGCGGCGCCTATGTCGCGCAAGTTCATAGCACAGTGGCAGGGCAGACGATACGCCTCGACTTCCCCTTTACCATCGGTGACGCCACCGGCGCTCAAGTCACGAAGAGCATCACGACCGATGGCATCACCCTCCTGGTCATGGGCAATGAGAGTTATCGCCTGGGCATTGGTGAACGGCTCCGCTTCCAAGTGCGTGCGGTCGATGCCGCGGGTCAGCCGGCGCCGCTCCACCTAAATACCACTGGTTCCCTCCTGGTGGGGCCGGGGTATCAACAGACTCTGCCGCCGACCACACAAGTGCAGGATGAAGCGGGAACCTGGCTTGTCTTCACGATGCGAATGCCGTTGCAGGCCAAAACCACGCTGGCCCTGCTCTTTGCTGTGGCCGGGCTGTGGTTAACCGAGTTGATCCCGCTGGCGGCGAGCGCGCTCTTGATCCCGGTGGTGGCCGTTGTCACCGGCATTGCGGGCGAAACCGCGGTCTTTCAATCCTTTGCCGACCCGATCATCATGCTCTTCCTGGCCGGCTTTCTCATGGCCGAAGGGATGCGGCGCACCGGGTTGGATCGCTGGGTGGCGCTGGCGATTCTCCACCGTTCCAGCGCGCAACCGGCCTATTTGATGTTGACACTGATGGCGCTGACGGCTTTTCTCTCCATGTGGATGTCCAATACCGCCGCGGCGGCCATCACCATTCCCATTGCCCTGGCAATTCTGGCAAAAATTCCTGACGAAGACGAGCCGACCGGTTTTCGCAAAGCGCTCATTCTGGCCGTTGCCTACTCGGCCACCATCGGCGGCATTGGGTCGGCCATTGGCACGCCGGCCAACATGTTGGCGGTGAGTTTTCTCAATAAATACGCAGGAGCGGAACTGGCCTTTGCCGATTGGTTTGCTTTTGGTCTGCCGGTAGTTGTGTTCATGACGCCGATTATCTGGCTCTATCTGCTCTTTACCTTTGGGCTCAACCCCTGGCGGGTCAACGGCGCCATCCAACATACGATTCAACACGAACTCTATGCCGCTGAGTTTAAGCAGCACGGGCCACTGGGTCGCGACCAGAAGTTGGTGCTGGGCATCTTTCTGGGCGTCATGGCGTTCTGGCTCACCGAGGAGTGGCACGGCATTTCGACGGCCATTGTCGCCATCGGCGGCGCGCTGCTGCTCTTTCTGTTACGGCTGGTGAAAGAAGATGATCTGAACCAGATCAATTGGAACGCGCTGCTGACCTTTGGCGGCGGGCTGGCGATTGGCACGCTGTTGGTCAGCACCGGCGTCTCGGATTGGATCGCCTTGCAACTGGTGGGGCTGAATAGCCTGCCGGCGGCGCTGGTCGTCTTTCTGATGGCGGGGTTGACGCTGTTACTGGGCGCCTTTATTTCCAACACGGCGTGCGCTGCCATGCTCATCCCCCTGGCCATACCGCTGGCGCAATTGCTGGGGCTGGATCCGCGCCTGTTGGTGGCGGTGGTGGCGATTGGCTCCTCTATCGACTTTGCCCTGGTCATCGGCACCCCGCCGACCATGCTGGCCTATGCCACCGGTTTCTTTCGCACCAGCGAAATTTTCCGTCGCGGCCTTCTGCTCGACTTGATTGGGCTGCTCCTGTTGAGCTTTGGTGTGATCTGGATCTGGTGGCTGCTTGGCGTCGTGCGGCTGTAGGTGGTATGATTGGGCAATGGGTTTTAGTGGTCTGCAGGAATTGGTTGGTTCGGTGGTTTCGACAAGCGTTCGGCTGAGCTCACGCCGAAGCCTCAACCAACGGACCAACCAACTCCCTGACTTCCAGACTAGAGAATGAGTGTGAATGCCGCCGATTACCCGAACTTTTATTAAAACCGGTTTGCTCTATTTGATCGCTGCCTTTTTGGCTGGTTTATTGGTTGCCGGCTATGCGCCCTTTGGTTGGCCGGTCTGGTTTGCCGCCCTGGCGCCGGTCTATTTTCACCTCTTTATGGTCGGCTGGGTGACACAGTTGATCATTGGTGTCGCCTACTGGATGTTCCCCAAGTTTACCAAAGAACAGCCGCGCGGGTCGGCCACACTGGCCTGGACGGTTTATGGCTTCCTCAACAGCGGGCTGTTGCTGCGCGTGGTGGCCGAACCGTGGCAGAGTGTGCAGCCACACGCGGTTTGGGGCTGGTTGCTGGTCGGCGCAGCCGGGTTGCAATGGTTGGGCGGGGTGGCCTTTGTGGTCAACACCTGGCCGCGGGTGAAAGAGAAATAGTCAGTAGTCCGTAGTCATAAAGTCGCGTAGTCCGCAGTCGGTCTAGTGCAGTTTCGGCTGCATTGCGGTCTACTGATAGTTGGTTGGGTAGAGGAATTCATGCCGCGTCTAAGTGTCTGGCTGATTCGCACGGCCCTGCTCCATCTGCTGGCGGGTTTTACCATTGGTGCGCTGTTGCTTGCCAACAAAGGTGTGCCGCTTCACCCGATGCTCTGGCGTTTGCTGCCAATCCATATCGAACTGTTGTTGCTGGGTTGGACGTTGCAACTGGCGCTGGGCGTCGCCTTCTGGATCTTGCCCCGCTTTCAGAATGAGCGGCCACGGGCGGGTCTGGCTTGGGTGGCTTATTTTCTGTTGAATCTTGGCATCGGGTTGGTGGCGGCCAGTGTTTTTCTGGTGACAGTGCCGGCGTTGGTGTTCTGGGGGCGCTTGCTGGAAGTGGGCGCGGCTGTAACCTTTGCGCTTCATGCCTGGCCGCGCGTGAAGCCGCCGATGGCAATATAAATAGGGTAAGGAGAACGGTTATGAGCATTGTGGAAGAACATGTCCTACGCTACCCGCTCCCCGAATTACCCAAACTAAGTTGGGAATGGGGCTACAAGGTAGTACGCAACGCAGAAAGTGGCGACTTTATCGAAGCGCCCTTGACCTTGCTTGACCTGCTCTATCCAACCGGAGAGGAATTGGTTATGGCGGAAGGGTGGTTAGACCGCTGGCGCACCATAACGCAAGACTGCCCCTTTCCCGGCGAGATCACGCCCGCCGCTGATGCCGCCGCTGGCGAACGCTTAACGCTGCTAGAGGAATGGCGTCGTTTAGTGCGCGTCGAAGCGGAGGCTCGTGCTGCGGCTGAAGCACGGGCTGAAGCGGAAGCGGCAGCACGGGCGGCAGTCGAGGCCCAACTGGCTGAGGCAATGGCTCGTCTACGGGAATTGGAAGCGCGTACCAGCAGCGAATAAAACAAATTCTACCTTCTCACAAAAAAGTCATTGTCAGTTGCCGGCTCTACTACGGCGGCAACTGACAATGACTTTTTTATTCTTTGTTACCTCACCCGTTTACCGACGCACCATCGGCAAGAAGAGACAGCGACCACTACAAACCGGCAGTGGCAAAGCGCGCGCCGAGCCGTCACCGGGGGTGTAGTAACGCCCTTTGTTGTGCGCCGTGGCGACATTGCCGGCCTGGTCAACTACCTGGACAAAGAAGCGCGTCCCCGGCCCACCGCTAAAGACGCCGGACCAGACCTGCGCGGCGGCGTCAAAGGTCAATGCCTGGGAGAGTAGGCGGGTGGGATCGTCGGCGTTGATATAGGCCACGGTCACCTGACGAATGCCGGTGGCGTCGGTGGCGCCGACCTTCACCTGCACCTGCTGATTGTTGCCATAGAGACTATTGACCAGATGAATGGCCGGCGGCGTCTGGTCGGGGCTGTCGTTATAGAAGATTTCGACGGCCAGCCGATCATAGATGCGCAACTGGTTGCTGGCGGGTTGATATTGGCCGATCTGGGCCACAACCGCCGCCGTATTGCCATTGCTGCGCAGTTCGGTGATCAGCGGCGGGTACCAGGCGTCGGTGTTACCGCCAGCGGCCCAAGCCGTTTGCATGGCGGACGCGTTCACCTGTGCGCTGTATTCATTGTAAGGCGCGGCAATCAGCGGTTGGAAGTTGCTCTCTGTGCGAAAGGTGGCGCTGCGGAGAACGATGCCCCGTCCGCTTTGACCAGCCGGTACTGTTTCGCTGAAAAAGAAGAGCGGTTGAATCGGCTCACCGGGGGTCTGTGCGGTGTTCCGGCTGAGGCCCAGGGCGAAGTAATCACCGGCGGCGGTGTCCGCTTTAGTGAAAGCGGCAGGGTTGCTAAGGGTGTCGTTTAGATCGTAACCGCGCGCGATGATCCCTTGCGCCGGGAAAGCGCCGCTGACCTGCAAACCGGGGAACTCATTGTTACCGGAGAGGGCGCCGGCGCCGCCGCTCTTGACCCCAAACATGGGCAAGCCATAGAAGATCATCGTCTGGAGAATCTTTTCATCAAAGGCATCCAGACCGCCGCTCTGGCGATAATACTCCTGCTTGGCATCCGTCAGGGTCAGGCCCATGCTCGTCTGCTGGCCTTTGAGCAGCCGTTGGGTGTAGAGTTGCAAGAGCTTTTCCGACCAGCCGATGTCGTAAACATGACCCCAGCCATAGCCGGTGTGACCGATATAGTTGGCGCCCTTGCCGGCAAAGGCTTGCACCAGATCCAGCGCCCGACTGCTATCGGTCGGCGGCACATTGAGACCAGCGTGACAACCCGGCGTATAGATCAGCGCGCCGCTCAGATCCAGCCCGTTGGCGGCGATCAACTCGTGGGCCTGGACGTTATCATTGTTGGGTGCGCCTTCGACCCAATGGGCGGCATGGCCGGCGATGATCTGGATTTTGTAGGGTTGGTTGGTGCGGGTTTGGGCGCTACGCAGATTGGCCCCCAACCAGTTGTCGCCGATCAAGCTACAGTTGGCAATGCCGGCGTTGCCATAATCGGCCTGCCAGAACTTACAGACATTGGTCGCCATATCCTGCACAAAGTCATAACCGCTCACCAGCACCGCATCCTGGGCCGCCAGCGTGGTGACCGGGTTCGCCAGGAAGGCGTCGATCACGCGGATCATGTCGCTGGGCGCTTCGACCAGGCGACCAACAGCCAGATCGGGCAGGTAGAGCGGATGGCCCTGGACGGTAGTCGGCTCTTTGTCGGCGTAGTAGTCATCAGAGAGATAGGTGTTGCCGTAGAGCGCAGCGCCGGTAGGATGGGTTTTGTCCGTTTCGCCATAGGTCTTTTCCGGGTAAAGATCGGTGCGATCCTGGATACGGTAGAAAGGCAGCGCCCGGTCATCGCCGACCAGCACCAGATAGTTGAGCGTGCCTTGCGCCTGCCAGCGGTTGAGAATCAGCGTGCGAATCGCCGACGCCACCTGGTTGGCCTTATCGACATTGGTCAGGTCGCTCTGCCAGGCGCTGTAGGCGGTGCGCACGGCGTCATTCTGGCTGAGGTCAATAATGGTACCCTGCACTTCCGGTCGTGCGGCCAGGGCATCGAGTTTGCTCATCAACTGTGCAGCGTCGGCTTCACTGTAGAGCGCCGCAATCTGGGCGCGATTGACCAGGATCAAGCTCTGCCCTTCGGAGGGTTGGGGCGTCGGCATGGGGGTGGCCGTGGGGGGGGGCGGCGTAGTCGGCACGGGGGTCGGCGTACCAGGTTGCAAACGCAGGCTATAGACCGCACTGTTGCCGAAGTTGGCGTTATTGTATAGGGCGATTTTGGCATAATAAGTGCCGGCCTGGGCAAAGGTATAGGCGATCTGCGAAGCGCCGCCGGGGGTGTGGTCATCATTGGCGGCCAACTCATTGCCGTTGGCGTCAAATAGCGTCAACAGGGTATCAGCAGCGGCGCCGACATCGGTCGTCTCCAGCAGATAGGGCGTATTGGCGTTGACCGTAAAGGAGACCCAATCCTGATCATTGGCCGGGCAGAAGTTGTGCTGTTGCCGTGTGCCGTCGGCAGGCAGGGGGCGAGCGCTTTCACGGCTGTTGTCCGGCTCGTTGCCATCGGGAGTGCAGACCCCTTCCTGGATGCGCAGTTGGTAAGCCGTCTCATCACCGGCCACCTCCGGCTGATAATTCTTGGCCTGGACGAAATAGTCGCCGGCCTGGGGTGCGCGCCAGGTGATGCGTCCGCCGTGCCCACCGCCGTTGTCGTCATCGCAAGCCAACTGTGTCCCGGCGCCATCCACCAGACAGAGAATGGGGTCGCTGCTCGTCTTTAAGTTGACCGTTTCGATGGTGTAGGTGATGTTGGCCTGAGCGGTGAACTTGACCCAATCCTCGTCACCGGCGGGGTAGAAGGTGCGCGCCGGGTCGGTGGCGCCGACGGCCAGCGTCTTGGCGTTCTCCCGGCTGTTATCCGGCTCGAAGCTGTCACCAGTGGCGCCACTGACTGGTTGCACCTGGATCGTGTAGTTGGTGCCGGCGCCGTAATCGCTCTTCAGATTGGTGGCTTCCACATAGTAGACGCCGGTGCGCTCTGCCATAAATTCAACGATATTGCCCAGATTGTTCGCCTGGTCGGCGCTGCAACTGGCGCGTAGGCGCAGCTTGACATCGACATTGGCGCCGCCATTGGTCGTGCTAACCCGATATTTGCTCCCCGCCGTCACCGGGAAGGTGAGCCAGTCGGCGTCGTTAGGTTTGCAAAAGGCGTGGGTTTGGGCGCTGCTCAGGCTCAGTTGACCGGCGGCGCTACAGACATCATTGGTTTCATAGTTATCGGTACAGCCGGCATCACTCGTCACCTTAAGGCGGTAGTTGGTGGCTGTACCGTAGTTGTCATCTTTGTGGCGGACACGGACAAAGTAGACCCCATTGCTCGGCGCTTTGAATTCGATCTTAGCGCCACCGCCAAAGCTGGGCGCATTGCAGCGGGGGTAGAGGGCCAGCGTCAGATCGGCATCGGCGCCGTCGGCGGTGGCCTCGATAAAGTAAGTCACATTGGCGACGCCCTGGAATTGCACCCAATCCAAGTCGGCGCCGGGGGTGCGCGCCAGGTTGTGTTGCTGCTCGGCGCCATCGGTGGTGATCGGCTTGGCCTGGGCGCAGGTATCGTCTTCCTCATAGGCATCGCCGCCACCGGATGGCGGCGTAGTCGGGGTCGGCGTTGGCGTCGGCTCGGTGGGATTCGGGTAGAGATTATTGGTTTCGTTGCTCTCGGCCACCTGATTTTCCCACGCCGGATCGACATAGGCATAGACTTTGGCATTGGCGGCAGGGAAAGTCTGATCGGTGCGCGTCCAGGTGAAGCTGCTCTGGGGCGCCAAGGGAATGCCCTGGGTAAAGAGCGAAATGTAGGGCGTCGTCTTGCCCGGCGGCACTTCGTTGGGGTTGATGTACAGATAGACATTAAATTCGGCGGTGTCAGGGGTGGAGGCATCGCCCTGGTTTTTCACCACGACGGTAATATTCGCCAGTTGACCGGGGCCGGGATTGGGTGGCGAAATGGTCAAACTTTCAATGACCAGATCGGGGCCGGCGGTAGGCGCCTGCTTCGGCAGAACCAGTTGAGTAGCACGGGCAGACGGTAAACGCCCCAAGAGCGGCAACAGCCCGATCAGACAAAGGATTATACCAAGTTTGATAATCCGCATTGATAAGCGCATGATCTTTCTCCTGCTAGAATTGCGTAAGGCGGACACACCAACGAATTTGGAAAGGAACGGATTTATCGTCCTTGTCGGTTGACTGCTTACGGCAAGGGCAATCACCCATACGCTAAAACTCCGCTGCTTCCCAAATCCGTTGTTATGTTCCCTATCACCCTGAAAAGCAACAACTACCCAATCTAATGCTCATTTTCTAACAATTGGGAGATAGCTGCTATTTTTCATGGCGCCCAGCGGCGGTTGTTCTTTGCTAACCAGCGTGACGCCCTCGGCGCGCAGCAGGACGCTGCCATTGGCGCCGGCCAGATCGACGCCGGCGCTGCCGTCCAGCACCGGGGTGAGTTGGCTACCGGCGGTGGCGGCTTTCAGGCGCACTTTGAGGGTGGCAACGGGGCGGACGGCGGCAATCGGCTGGTCGGGAGCCAGGATCACCAGGAAACGTAGCGTACCGGCGTGGTTGTCCACCGCGCTTTGCAGCAGCAGTGTCGATGGATTATTGCTCAGGTCAAGCGCCAGCACTTCCAAGCTGCCGGCGGCAAAGGTATAGTAGCCGGTGACGGCCAGCACCGGGTCGCCCTCCCCCGGATCGACATAGAGCGGGAGCGACAGAACGGTGTGAAGCTCACTGCTGATGGTCAAGGGCGGACTGTTGGTCAGGGACGGCGCGGCGAAGGTCAGACGCGCCTGGGGTTGGGCGCCGGCGCCGATGGGGGCCGGCACTTTGTCCGGCGCGGCATAGACGCGATCCCCCGCAGCATTAAAGTTGGCGACCAGCAGGGCGGCGTCGCGCGCCGTGATGCAATCGTCGGTTTCATCAAGATCGGCGTTTGCTACATAGCCCGCGGCGCCGGCGCACTGGTTGAGCGCGCCGCTCAGGATGCCAAAGTCAATGGTTCCAATGCGGTTATCGCTGCGGTCATGCTCCACATCCCCTTCCAGCAACGTGCCAAGGTAGAGGCGGTTCTCGCCCGGCTGCAATTCGACCAGACGAATGGCGCTGCCCAGCGTATGATCGCCTTTGACCCGCACGGTATAGCGCCCAATCGGCAGGTCAGCCAGGATGAAGCGCCCCTGCTCATCAGTCGTGACCCGTTGGCGGATCGCCGGTTGTTCGCTGTTTTCCAGGTCAGTCAGACTGAGCGTCAGCGGAATGCGCCACGCCTTGTGCGGTTTGGGTGGACGCCCTTGCAGATCGACCTGGCCCAGGATTGTCGCGCCGGCGGCGTTGTCGGTGATATACACGACGCCGTCATTGGCCGCTTGCAGGATGCTGCCATTGGCGCCGGTGATGTCGGTGGCCGGAAAGGTGTTGAGGAAGGTGATGGCAGTGCCGGCGGCGGGGGTCGTGCGCTTGGCTTTGACGACCAGCGACAACACCGCAAAGGGTTCGTCCAGCGCCTGGTTGAGACCACCCACCGCGTACTGAAATTCGCCGGTGGTCGGGTCAAAACGGGGGGCTTCCATCACCTGGGCCAGCCCCGTAGTGCGGCTGAGGACGCCGGTCAGTTCGAGGTAGGCAGGGTCCACTTTGCCATGCAGTTGTACACCGTTGACCGCCGTCTGTCCTGGCGTCACGACAATATCAAAAGTACGTTGTCGATTGATCAGCAAGGTGACGGGCGAAGGGACGACCGCGAGTGTAGCATCTTTGCGGCCAGTACGTTCGACGGTGAAGCCATTACTGCGCCGGATCACCTCTTGCCCGACGGTGTAGGTGGTGGTGATAGTGATGGGACGCAACCCCACCGCTGCATTAGCGCCGATCTGTAATTTCACGCTGAGCCGGGTCGGGCTGGTGACAGTGAGCGCTTGCACAGTAATGGCCGGGCCAAAGTCGGCGGTGGTGGCGCCGGTGAGAAAGTGGCTGTTGGTGGCCGTAACGGTGACTGTCACCGGTGCGCCGGCGACGGCTTGCGCCGGCTCCACGGCTGTGATGGAAGGCGTCGCCAGGGTGGGAAAGCGATTGTTCTGCTCATTGCTTTCGGCAACCCGGTCTTCCCACGGCGGGTCAACCCAGACATAAAGCTGCGGGTTGGCCTTAGTAAAGGTGTGGGCGGTGCGCGTCCAGGTGTAGAGACCACCCGGCGCCAGCGGCGCCTCAAAGAAAAGTTCGCTGGTGGTCGGAGTGGTGGCGGTGGGGACCGTCGTGGCGGGGTCAACATAGAGATAGGTGTGAAAACCGGCGGTCGTCGTGAGACTGCCCTGGTTTTTGATCACCATGATAATGTCCCCCGTGGCGCCGGCGGCAGGATTGGTGGGGCTAAGGATGACGCGGCTGACAATCAGATCCGGGGCCGCCGGCGGGGCCGCGGCATGGACGGCGGTCGCCCCGACGCCCCGCAATGACCAGACGCCGGCAGTACATAAGAGGGCGAAGCAGAAACAGGCCAGGGCGAAACGGGAAACAATTGATAAATTCGGTTGTTGCATGGGTTGGCTCCCTACGATAACTTGTCCCGTAGGGACGCCTACGTTTGGGGATGTTCATTCACCCAAATCGCCCGCCCTGCTCCGAGCCAGTCCGTGACTGGCGACCGAACCGCCAGTCACGGACTGGCTCGGAGCAGGGCGGATTGGTTGTCGCTCTCATTCTGAACGCAGGCGTCCCTACGGGACGGGTGGCAGGTTTTCTAGTTTACCGACGCACGATGGGCAGTAAGACCCGGTTGCTGCCGGCGACCCCGGCGGCCATGACGCTGCCGTTGATGCCGGCGATGTTGGTGTCACGCGGGCCGCCGACGATGGCGGTGAGCAGGGCGCCGCTGGGGGTGGCCTTGATCTTCACCTGGAAGATGGCGATCTGGAGCCGCTGCCGCACGGAGCTGCCATAGGGGGCGCTGGCGCTGAACTTGACTGTGCCTTGCGTGTTGTCAATCACCGGCTCCAACAGGACGTTGGGCAAGCCGCCGGTGAGAACCACCTTCACCACCTCCACTGCTGCCGGATCAAAGCGGTAGTGGGCCGTGACGCCGACCACAGCATCGCCATTGCGCGGGTCAACGTAGAGCGGCAGATCGATGGTAGCGCCGACGCCAACCACGGCTGGGGTTTCCAACGCCAGCACCGCCTGTTTGTTGGACAAGGGCATCGGGGCTGGGATGCGGGTGGGCGAGTCGTAGGCGATGTCACCCTGTTTGTTAAAGTTGGGGGACAAGAGGCCAAAGTCTTCGACGGTGACACAATCATCGGTCTCATTCAGGTCGGCATTGGCGCGATAGCCGCTGTCACCTTTGCACTTGTCATAGGAACCGCTCAAGAGACCAAAGTCGGCAATCTGCACCGCGTTGCCGGTGTTGCTGGTGTCGATGTCCCCTTCCAAGAGGGTGCCGAAGAAGATTTTATTGACACCGGCCACCAACGCCGCACTGCGAATCTGGTTCGCCAGGGTATGATCGCCCTTGATGCGCAACTTGTACGAGCCGACGGGCAGATTGTTCAGGGTAAATTCCCCTTTGTCGTCGGAGGTGACAAGATAGACCGTCGGGTTACTGGTGCCTTCAAGCGTCATCTCCAGCGTGAGCGGGATCGACCAGGCCAGGTTGGGTTTGGCCGGACGCCCTTGCAGATCGACCTTACCTTGCAATGTTGCCATGCCGCCATTGCCGCCACCGATGATCACCACACCGTCGCGGGCCGCTTCCATGATGCTGCCGCCGGGGCCGGCAATGTCGGTGGGCGGGGCGGTGTTGAGGAAGGTGATCGGCGTGCCGCTGGCGCTGGTGCTTTTCAACGCCTCCATTTCCAGGGTCAGCACGGTAAAGGGTTCGGCAATGGTGCGGCCCAGGACGCCGGCGCCAAAGCGGAAGAGGCCGGTGGTGGCATCAAATTGCAGCGGGTCCAACTCTTCACCCAACTGGCTGGCGCCTTTGGTCACGGTGGTCAGCCGCAGGTAAGCCGGGTCAACCCGACCGTGAATTTGCACGCCATTCATGGGCGTTGTACCAGGGGACAACACAATGCTCAGGGTAGCCTTGGCGCCAACGGTCAGGTTGGCCGGCGAGGGGTCAACATAGAGGGTGGCCGCACCCGGTTCCTCTTGCACCACATTGACGCGGAAGCCGTCGGCTTTGGTCGCCGCCACATTACCGGCGGTGAGCGTCACATCCCGTTCGCCGGGGGTGGCATTGGCGGCAATAGCGATCTCCACCACGGCCTGGGTCGGGCTGATGACGGCGACATTCTTGATGGTGATGCCGGCGCCAAAGTCAGCATCGGTGCGCCCGACGACAAAGTTGGTGTTCTTGCCCTGAACCGTTACCGTGGTGGTGAGGCCGGGGCGACCATTGTCGGGGTCAATCGCCGTCAGTTCGGGCGTCGGGCCGACAGTGTAGACCGTAAAGCCGGCCGTTTTGGTCACCACTTCGTTGCCGGTGGTGATGGTGACAGTGCGCGGGCCGGGTTCAGCATCGGCGGCCACGGCCAGGGTGGCGACCAACTCGGTCTTGCTCTTGACCACCAGGTTGCTCACGGCAATATCTTCGCCAAAGTCGGCGGTGGTCTGGTTGGCAGTGAAGACGGTGTGGAGGCCGGTCACGGTGACATCCAGGGTTTTGTCCACCTCGCTGCCGCTCGGTTGCAGACTGGTCAGTTCCGGGCGTTCGCCGTCCACAATGTCGAGGGCGCCATTGGTGACATTGACCGGCACCGCGGTCGGTGTTGTGCCGCCGCCGACCAGCGTGGTCTTGGTGGTGTTAAAGGTCAGGGCAGTGTTGCCGCGGGCCTGGGGGGTGGTGGTATAGTCCACCTTCAAAATCGCGCCGTTGCCGGGGGTGACGCTCTGCGATCCCAACACATAGAAGAGGACCTTCACCTTGACATTGGCCGGGTCGCTGGCATCCTGCGCCAGGGTCACTTGATACCCATTGAGGCGGCTGTCGGGCTGGGCATTGGTCACTTGCAGACCGATGGTCGAATCATAGGAAAAGTGGATCTCGCCGGCGGCGATCGCCACGGCGTTGTTCATCCGCAGCGGGAAGGAGCCGGTGGCGCCGGGGGCGGCGCTGACCGTATCCAGGGTTAACTGATTGCCGCTCTGGGCCGCCGCCTGTTGCACCGGGAGAAAGGTGGACAGGAGGGCCAGGAGGAGGAACAACGTTGGTAAATAGGTTGCTGATAGGCGGGTACGCATGGGTGGAGGCTCCTTTAGCCGATGATGATGTTGATGACCTGTTGCAGATCGACAATGTTCCAGGTGTTATCGCGATTGAGGTCGCCACGTGTCCACCACTCGCGGGGGTAGAGGGTGAAGTCCGGGTTGTCGCTGCGCAGAATCATGTTGATAAGCACCTGCAGGTCCACAATGTTGACCGTGCGGTCACAATTGATGTCGCCGGTGATGACACAGTTGTCGCTGGCGCCTTGGTAGTCAACCACCAGGGCAAAGGGCTGGGTGCCGCCGGGCAAATTGGGGTTGGGGCTGACCGGCACATTGGTTCCCCGCACTTCCACCGTCCAGATGCCGGGGGCCGCGGTTTGGATGTAGACATTTTCCACATTGTTGGTGCGATCGGCTTGCCCGCCGCCCTGCAACGTCCAGCCGCCGCCAAAGTGGTTGCCGATATAGGTAACCGCTTCGGGCGAGGTGACAACCAGATCCAGGTTATTGACCAGATCGGGGCCAGCCGCCGGGTTGCCGGGGGCATCGTTCCAGACCAGCGTAATCTTCAAGGGACCGCCGCCGCCGGGGATGGTGTAGCTGTAGCGGGCGACGTTGCCGGTGGCGACGCCGGTGGGGTCATCGACAAATTGCGCCGTCTTATCGGTGGCATTGACCAGGTTGATCCGCCCCCAGCCCTCATGGACGTTGGGGATCGGGAAGCGGTTGTCGTTGACGCCGTCGTTGTTCTCATCCAGCACGTCCACCGCTGAGTTGATCAAGGTGGCCTTAATCAAGGCCGAGCTAGGCGTGACCTGATGCGCTTCCTGATAAAATTCCCGCACAATGGCCGCGGCGCCAGTGACAATGGGCGCCGCCATCGAGGTGCCGCCAAAATATTTGTAATGCTCATTGAAGGGCAGCCCATCGCCGTCTTCCTGGTAAGCATTATTCTGCGGGTTGACCGGGTCGTTGTTATAGCCCCGTTGGTACAGATCCGAATAGCCGGAGAGAATCCAGGTGCCGGGCGCCACTATGTCGGGCTTGATGCGGCCATCACGCGTCGGCCCGCGACTGGAGAAGGCGGCCATCTGTTCGGCATTGCCGGCGGAAAGGTCGCTGCGCAACGGCTCTTGCGGGAAGCGGGTCGAACCCCAAGGGTCGATCACATTCCGCCCCCCCATCTGGGCGCACGATTGGCCGTTGACTTCAGAGAGATAATCGCCCGGCAAGCTGGTGTCACAGGGGAAGCCATCGGCGCGGGCATTTTCGCTGGCGCCGACCGTGATGACGTTTTTGGCCGTGCCTGGCGCACCTACCGAGCCGTTATCCACAATGCCATCGCCATTGCGATCAACGCCACTGTTACCGGCGGAAAAGACAATGGTCATGTCGGAAACCTGGTGCAAAAAGGCATCAGTGCGCGCCGAGCGGGCCGTATAGGCGCCGGCCGCCGACGCACCCCAGGAATTGTTATGAATGCGGGCGCCGGCCTGATAGGCTTGCTGATAGAGCTGGGCCACATCTTGCGGCAACCCAATCAGGCGATAGCCGTCATCGACTGTCTCGCTTTTGCAGGCGGACTTGACAATGACGTAGTTTTCCACTGCCTGGAAGACCAACTCGGCATCGGGCGCCACCCCGCGACCTACGCCATTTGGCCCGGCCAACCCCGCGCCGAGCGCCGAAACGGCCACATGGGTGCCGTGACCGCTCTCCACATCCTGGGTGCCGTCATCGACAATGCTGGCAATACAATTGTCATCGATCACACCGGGCCAGTTGAAGATCTCGCGGATGCGGCGATTGGGAATGTCGGGGAACTCCTCGATCTTGTCGCCCCGATCCAGACCGGAGTCGACCACGCCGATGACTTGGTTCTGGCCGGTGTAGCCATTGGCATGAACCGTGTTGGCGCCGACAATGACACCGCCGCCATATTCATTGTGGGATTCCACCGGCAGATTCTCTTCAATCCAGGCCACATCGCTCACTTTAGCAATGGCCTTCACCTGCGGCCCGTTGGCGCTGACCACCAGCACATCGTTCTGACGACTCAAGACGGGAATGTTCTGGGCAATGAGCGCCTGGGCGACCGCTTTGGCGTCGGCGCCGGGGTGGACCAGGACGGTATAGGTTTTCAGCGTGCCGGCATCCAGCGCCAGGTTGAATTTATAGCCCGGCTGGTAGGGATCGACAAAGCGCACAGTGGTCTGGCTCTTCACCTGATTCGCCTGCTCCGGCGTCATGCGGGTGACAAAGGCGTTGTCGGGGATATATTCCAACAATTGGGCGCCGGTGGCAAGGACGGCGGACTTCCAGGCGCCCTGCACCGGCCCGGCAAATTGCACCAGGTAATAGGCGGGCTGACCGGCGGGTAAGGCGCCCAGGGTCAATTCCGGGTCAAGCGGCAGCGCCGTCTGACCGGGGGTAAAGGCGCCGACTTCCAACTGAATGGTGGACGGCGGTTGCTGCGCCACTGGGGCGGCATAGCCGGTGGCAGGCGCCATGTTCAGCAGCAGTGAACAAGCGCCGAGCAAGGCAAGGGCTTTGTAGAATGATTTGCGCATGAACCTCTCTCCTTCGGGGTCGATGCTGGGCCGGCCGGTGCGCCGGCAGTCGTGGATACGATTCCTCCCGCTCGTAGCCGCCTAAAAGGCAACCGGTGACTGGCGTTTGGGCGCCGGTTGCCTTTTAGGCGGCTACGAGCGGACGGGGGTATTGTGCTTGTTTGTGTAGAACCGGTTCTGTTTTCATCTAATGCCGGCAGGAGCGGTTTTTGCACATGGGTGGGGACGAACACCAAAAAAGGAGTGACTGGTCATTGTGCTGACCAGTCACTCCTTTTCCTGAGACTTGTTGAAGGGGGAGAGGAGAAGACTAAAGTCTTTACTACCGTTGCGCCACCGGCAAGTAGAGGCGATTGTTGAGCGGAATCGGCGCCATGACGGCGGTCACTTCGACGGGGCGGGCGTGGAGACCCTCGCTGTCCTGGGCATAAACGATAAAGCGGTAGCGTCCGTTCAGGTTTAGCCCGGCGACGTACCGTCCGTTACCTTCCGGTTGCAATTCAACCAGGAGTAGCTTGGCGTCGGCGGCGGGATCTTCGGGGATGAAGCCGGCGCCGGTGAGGGGTGGGGTGTAGTCGGGAGGGTAGAGCAGCGCCCAGACACGCAATGGCGTTGCACCATTGTCGGCGGTGGTCACGTGCAGGACATTGGCAATGATCCGCACATCGGCCAGGGTGGGCGGCCAGAGCGCGGCGCCGGTGACAGGGGTGGCGCCGCCAAAGCTGCGCAAGGAAGCTTGCAACGCGTCATCCACCTCGTTGGGGACGCCGTTGCCGTCAGCGTCGAGCCAGGGCAGTTGCCAAAGCTCCCCTTCGCGGGAACGGTGTGAGGTAAAGAGCGCGGTGCGCGTCTCCCAGTAGGCGCCAAAGAGATGTTGCCCCTGGCGCAGCGCGGTGAGCAGATGGTCGGAAAAGTGCAACCCCTGGCGGGAGGCAAAGGCGCGCTGGGTCGCCGTGGTGGCGGTGAGGATCACCCGACCCGGCTTGCTCAGGGTCGGGTTGCCGTTGATCAAGCTGCCGGCATAGGGGGCGTCGATGATCACATTGATCGGCACACCGGGGACGCTCTCTTCCAACTGGGTTAGCCAGGCGGTCAGGTCGGCGACCGTGACCGCCTGGCCGGCGGCCTCATCAAGCCAGAAGCGACCGGCTTCGCCATTGCCAATCAGGTAGAGGGTCAAGGCCCGTTGCCGGTTGACCTTGTCCAGCGCCCAGGAGACAATGGCATCGCGCAACAGTTCCGAGGTGACGCCGCCGTCCACGCCGGGGCGTGTGGCAGTAGCGGAAAGATAGCGGATATGCTCGTCGCTATAGCCGTTGCTGCGGAAGAGGTTGTACGCAGCGTCGGCCACGGTAGCAAGATTGGCCTGGAGGATTGCGCCGTTCGCCAACCGACCGGCGACCAGGATCACGGCGCCCACTCCGGTCTCATCGCCTAGCGCCCGCACAGCGACGCGATAGGTGTACAAGTCACCGCCGGCCTGCCCATCGTGGTTGACCAGCTTGAGCCAGAGCGCGCCGGCTTGAGTCGGCTGATAGTCGAGGCGGGCGCCGTTGCTAAAGGGTTCATTCTGCTGCGCCACCGGCTCACCGGCGCAAGCCGTATAGAGCGCCAAAGTGACATCCACCGGCGAACCGGCCGGGATCTGCACATCAACGCGGTAGGTAAAACCAGGCTGGACAGGGATTTGTAGCCAATCAACGTCGCCGGGCGTGTGGAAGGTATGGTCGAGCAGCCGGCCATCGACCGCCAGGGTGCGGGCGGCGGCGCAGGTGTTGTCATCCTCAAAAGGGTCGCCGGCGCCGAGGGTGGTGGTCGCGGCGCTGACGACCGGCGTCAAATCGCTCCATAACTCATTTTGCTGCTCATGGTGGGCTGGAGTGTAGCTGCGCACCTGGAAGTAATAGGTGGTGTTGGTATTAAGACCCGTCACCGTATAGGCGTTGCTGCGCTTGCTGGGGGTCTGGCCGTGGACGGTGAAGGGGCCGGCGGGGTCGGTGGCGTACCTCACTTCGTAAAAGCCGCCGTCCAGGGTGTAAGCAGTCGGCGTCCAGGTAAGGGCAATGGCGCTGCTCGACTGTTGATGGGCGGTTAGGGTGGTGGGCGCCAGCGTCTGGGTGGCAAACCAGCCGGGCGCTTTGGCGTCGAGTAACTCTTGTAGGCTGGGTAGCGGGGCATAGAGCGCATTGTAATCCAGTTTCACCTCAACTAGATCGCGCATGTTGACCATGCCCAGCGGCAGCGCGCCGCGCAACCCGTTGTTGTGCAGATAGAAATTGCGCAGATTGACCAGTTTGCCCAGTTCAGGCGGCACGGCGCCGCTGAAACGGTTGCCGTGCAGGTCGAGCAGCCGCAGTTCGGTCAGGTTGCCCAGGGCGGGGGGCAGGGGGCCGCTCAACGCATTCTCCGCCACGGTGAACTCATTGAGTTGGCGCAAATGGCCCAGTTCCACCGGCAGCGCGCCGCTCAATTGGTTGTTGTGCAGCTTCAAATGGGTCAGTTGGGTGAGCGCACCCAGTTCCACCGGCAGCGGCCCGCTCAGTTGGTTGTTGTCCAGACGCAGGGTGCGCAAGTTGGTCAACTTGCCCAACGCCGGCGGGATGGGGCCTTGCAACTGGTTGCCGTGCAGCAGTAGATGGGCCAGCAACGACAGGTCGCCCAGTTGCGGCGGGATGGCACCGGTAAAGCCGTTGCCGCTCAGAAAGAGGATGGAGAGATGGGTAAGCTGGCCTAGCGCCGGCGGCAGCGCGCCGCTGAGCTGGTTATCGGCCAGATACAACTCTTCCAAGTTGTGGAGTTGCCCCCAGGTCGGCGGGATGGCGCCGGTAAAGCGATTGGTGTACAAGCTCAGGGATTCGAGATAGGTCAACTGCCCCAGCGCCGGCGGCAGCGCGCCGGTCAGTTGATTGCTATCCAGATGCAGGGTCTTTAGGTTGCTCAGCCGCTCCAGGCCGGCGGGTAGGTCGCCTTGCAGTTGATTGCTGTTGAGAACCAGGGCGGTGAGCGCCGTCAAGTTGCTCACTTCCGGTGGAATGGGGCCGCTCAACTGGTTGCGATCCAGACGCAGCACCGTCAGCCCGCTCAGGGTGCCCAGCGCCGGCGGGATGTTCCCTTGCAAGCGGTTGTTATGCAGGTAGAGCGTCGTTAGTTGTGCGAGCGCCCCCAGTTGCGTCGGAATGGCGCCGGTGAGATAGTTGGTGCTTAATGAAAGCGTTTGCAGGTTGGTCAAGTTCCCCAATTCCACCGGGATCGCGCCGCTAAAGCGATTGCCATCCAGGTAAAGCGACGTCAACGAGCGGAGTTGCCCCAACGCCGGCGGCAGCGCCCCCGCGATTTGATTATTACTCAGCGCCAGAAAGCCGAGGCTGGGTAAGTCCGCAATGGCGGGCGGCAGCGTTCCTGTCAACCCATTGGCCGGGAGCATGAGCCAGGTCACATTGCCAAAGAGACAATGCACCCCCACCCACCCGCGCGGGTTGAAGCTTGTCCCCACCCAGCTACAGGGGGTGTTGCTCTGCAGCCAGTTGCTATTGTCCAACCAACCGGGGCCGCCGGTACTGTTGTAGAAGTCCACGAGGGCAGCACATTCACTCTGGGGGATTTCGGTAACAGTGGTGCAATCAAAGGCGCTTTGCGCCCGGGCCACGGCCGAGGCAATACCCAAGGTCTTGGTCAGGCCGGGCAAGCCGACCAGTATAAGTAACAAGCCGCCGCTCACCACGCGGAGCAGCCAACGATCGGTCGTCGTCATGATAGCATCCTTTCGGATCAAAGGGTCTGTCATTATTGAAAAGCGCTGTGCACACAACAACGGATTTAGGCAGCAGCGGATTTTGTGTTTGGGCCGGGTGGTTTGCCGGTGGGATACCGACGCGCCCGGGTCAGAAATCCGTTCCTGCCCAAATCCGTTGTTCTGTTCCGCCCCCTAGCGCGTTACCACCAAACTCAACAACGGATTTAGGCAGCAGCGGATTTTGTGTTTGGGCCGGGCGGTTTGCCGGTAGGATACCGACGCGCCCGGGTCAGAAATCCGTTCCTGCCCAAATCCGTTGTTCTGTTCCGCCCCCTAGCGCGTTACCAACGGCAAATAAACGTGCGCGTTGCTCGCGAATTGGCCGCCGACCGGCGCCGCGGTGTTGACGGTGATGACCGCCGGGCGCGCTTGTAAGCCGTCGCTGTCCTGGGCGTGGACGACCACCCGGTAGAGACCGAGCTGGGTAAAGCCGGGGTAATGCAACTGGTAGCGGTCACCCACCAGGGTCAGGTCAGCTTTGGGTGCGTTGTCGGGGGTTAACTCGTTGCCGCTGGTTGGCGGTTGATAGCCCGGCGGGTAGATGACGGCCCAGACACGAGCCAGCGTACCATTGTCGCGCACATCGGCCTGGATCTGGCGTTGGCCGTTGACGGCGGCGCTCTCCTGCACGGAAGCAATGTAGGGGGGCCAAAGTTGACTGGACGCCTGGCTGTTGACGGCAAAGAGAGTGCGGCGGGCGGCGATGGCGGCATCCTCCAACTCATTGGGTGCGCCGTCGCCGTCGGCGTCGAGCCAGGGGTCTTGGATCAACGCACTCACCTGGCGGGCGGCAATGCGCGCTTCCCAGAAGCCGCTAAAGAGGTGATG
This sequence comes from Caldilinea sp. CFX5, assembly GCA_021405325.1. The sequence continues at coordinate 117,062 of QWII01000040.1, forward strand.
GCCCTGACGCAGCGCGGTGAAGAGATAGTCGGAGAAGTAGGCGCCCTCTTCCGAGGCAAAGGCCAGATTGTGCAGATTGGTCGAAGTCATGATGACGCGCCCCGCTTTACTGAGGGAGCCGGCGTTATTGAAGCCGGCGATAAAACTGCCGGAGTAGCACGCTTCGATCAGCACATTGATGGCGACATTGGGCGCCGTCTCCTCCAGCCGGTCGAGCCATTCATCCAGTTGGGCCGGGGTGAGACGCTGCCCCTGGGTCTCATCGACATAGAAAAGGCCCTTGTCGCCGTGGTCGATCAGGTAGAGCGTCAACCCTTGACTTTCGCTCACGCGACTCTTGGCCCAGGTGGTGATGGCATAGTGCAGGTTTGCCAAGGTCGCTGCGCCATCGACGCCGGGGTTGTTTGTGGCAGTCGAGAGATAGTAGATGTTGTCGGCGCTATAGCCGTTGTTGAGAAGCGTTTGGTAGAGGGTGGCGGTGACCTGGTCAATGTTCTTCTGCACATCGTCGGTGGCATAGAGACGACCGCCCAGCAGGATAACGGCGCCGTTGGCCGTTTCACCATCAAGGGCGCGCACGGCGATCTGATAGGTGGCGTTGTTACCGGCAGTTCCCCGTTCGTTGCGCAATTGCAGATAGTAGGCGCCGGCGGTCGCCGCCGTAAAACTGTATTGGACGCCGGGGCTGAAGCTCTCGTTCGCTTGCTGCGGGTTGGGGTCGGCGCACCCGGCATAGAGCTTGAGGGCGACATCCACGGTTGAATCAGCCGGCGGCTGCACGTCGATGCGATAGGCGACGCCGGCGCGCGCCGTAAATTGCACCCAATCGACATCGGTAGCTTGGTGAAAGTTATGATGGTCAAAGGCGCCATTGGTGACGATGGCGCGGGCTTGGGCGCAGGTGTCATCGTTCTCATAGCCATCACCGACGCCGGAAATGTTGCTGGTGGTGGCGCTGACCGGGGCGCTATAGTCGCTCCATAGCTCGTTGGGTTGACCGCTACCGGCGGGGGTATAGGTGCGCACGCGGAAGAAATAGGTGCTGTTGGGCGCCAGGCCGTCCACCGTATAACCCGGTGTGCGTTTGTCCACGGTGCGACCGTGGGGCGTATAGGGACCGGCGGCGCCGGCGGCGACCTCCACGACATAGGCGCCGCCATCACCGCCATAGGCAATTGGCGTCCAACTCAGGGCGATGGCGTCACTCCGTTCGGGCAGCGCCTGGACACTGGTCGGCGGCAGCGTCTGGGTGGCGGCCCAGGTTGGCGCTTTGCTGGTCAAAAAGGCGCGCAGCGACTCATCGGTCGCCGTCAGTCCATTGTTGGCGAGATCCAGGGTGATCAACCGGGTAAGGCCGGCCAGCTCCGGCGGGATGGCGCCGCGTAGATCATTAGCCGCGACGCTCAGTTCAAGCAGGTTGACCAGCTTGCCCAGCTCCGCCGGCAGCGGGCCGGAGAGGCGATTGGCCGCTAGACGCAGAATTTCGAGATTGGTCAAGTTGCCCAGTTGGGGTGGCAGGGCGCCGCTCAGTTGGTTACGGTGCAGGGAGAGATGGGTCACATGGCTGAGATTGCCCAGCGCGGCGGGGATCGTCCCTTGCAGCCGGTTGTCATTCAGCCAGAGGACGCGCAGTTGGGTTAATTCCCCCAAGGCCGCCGGGATCGGGCCGCTCAACTGGTTGCCGCTCAGTTCCAGGTTGGTAAGCTGTTGCAATTGGGCCAGGGCGGCGGGAATTTCGCCACTCAGTTGGTTGAGATCCAGTTCCAGGCGTGTGAGGCTGATCAAGTTGCCCAGTTCGGGCGGAAGCGGGCCGCTCAAGCTGTTATCATAGAGACGGAGAACCTGTAAGCGCGTCAGGTTGCCCAGTTCCGGGGGAATGGGGCCGTTGAAGCGGTTGCTATAGAGCCAGAGCGTTTCCAGATTAGTCAGTCGTCCCAGGCCGGCGGGCAATGGTCCGCTGAAATAATTGCTGCCTAGCCAGAGGTTGCGCAAAGCCGGCAATTCCCCGATCGTTGGCGGCAAGGCGCCGCTCAACTGATTGTCGTAGAGCCATAAATCTTCGAGCGCCTTGAGGTTGCTCAACCCGGCCGGCGCCTCACCGCTGAATTGGTTGCTGCTGAGGCGCAGATCGGTGAGTTGGGTCAATTGCCCCAGTTCTGGGGGCAAGGCGCCGCTGAGGCGATTGTCTTGCAGCCACAGCCCCGTCAGGTTGGTCAGGGCGCCCAGCCCGCCGGGAATGGCGCCGGTCAGTTGATTTTCGCCTAACCACAAATAGATCAGGTTCGTCAAGTTGCTCAGTTGGGGCGGAATTTCACCGGTAAGCTGGTTCACCGACAGCAGGAGATGGGTCAACCGGCGCAGGTTGCCCAGCGTCGCAGGTATGACGCCGCTGAGGCGATTGTTGAAGAGGCTCAACTCTTTTAATTGGGCTAAATTGCCCAGCGCGGACGGCAACGGGCCGCTAAGTCGATTGGTCGAAAGGCTCAACGTGGTGAGGTTGGTCAGTTGGGTCAACTCCTCAGGGATCCCGCCGGTGAACTGATTATTGTTGAGGCCCAGTGCCGTCAATTGGCGCAAGTTGCCCAACACCGGCGGCAGCGGGCCGCTTAGTTCGTTATTCTGCAAGTCGAGCAGCACCAGATTGGGAAGCTGCCCCAGCGTGGCGGGCAGGGGGCCACTGAGCCGATTGATCAGCAGGGAAAGCACCACCAGATTGGTGAGATCCCCCAACTCTGCCGGCAGCGGACCGCTGAGACGGTTATCGCCCAGGCCGAGCAGACGCAACTGTTGCAGTTGTCCCAGCGTCGGCGGGATGGCGCCGGTCAGGCGGTTGCTAAAGAGCAAGAGTTGCACCAGATTGGTCAGCTTGCCCAGTTCCGGCGGCAGGGGACCGCTCAGTTGGTTGCTTTCCAGCCGCAGATATTGCAAATTTTGCAGGTTGCCCAGGCTGGCCGGGATCGGGCCGCTCAACTCGTTGACATCCAGCCGTAAATCTTGCAAACTGATCAGAGCGGTCAGTTCCGGGGGAAATGGACCGCTCAACCCGTTGTAACAGAGATAAAGCAGGGTGAGATTGACCAGCTTGCCAAAGGCAGCGGGGATGGGGCCGGTCAAGCCGTTACCGCAGAAACCCAGGTTTTTCAAGGCCACCAGATTGCCGACCGCTGCTGGTATCGCGCCGGTAAAGCGATTAGCGCCCAGATCCAGCGTCTCCAAGCTGGTCAACCAGCCGAGTTCAGCCGGCAGGGCGCCGCTCAAGCGATTGTTATAGAGATCCAGAAAGGTCAAGCCGGTCAACCAGCCAATTTCCGGCGGCAGGGCGCCACTTAGTTCGTTGCCCGATAGATCAAGCCAGAGCAGGCTGCGCCAATTGCCAATGGCCGCCGGCAAGGGGCCGGTGAGGCGGTTGACGCCTTCAGCACTTTGATATTGACTATTGGCTATGCGATTTTGGCTTACCACACCGTTGGCAACCGAACCGAATCGCGAATCGCCAATCGCAGCACTGGTGAGATTGCGAATCGCTAATTGGTTGCGCAGATAGGTAGAGCTTTCGGTCAGGGTGCGGCTTGGGGCGAGGGTGACGGGCAGATCGGCGGCGGTGATTGGGCCGGCGCCGGGCAGGGTGCGGGTGGTGCTGATGATAGCGCGGGCGTCGACGCGCTGCTCTTCCGCCTGACGGGCGCCCGCCAGGTTGATGGCGTTGAGCCGCTGCATGGTGGCCAGGGCGGGTTGTAGATCCGCCGGTAAGCCGGGTGCGTCACTTTGCACGGTGAGCGCAGGCTGATTCTCCGCCAGATCGAGAACACGCAGATAGATCAGCGCGCCCAGGTCAGGAGGTAAAGAACCGACCAGGCCATTGTCGGGCAGCAGGAGCATGGTGACATGGTTGCCGGTGCAGGTGACGCCATACCAGGTACAAGGCGTAGTGGTCGCCAGCCAACCGCTTTTGACTACCCAGGTCGGGCCGTTGGTGCTGTTGTAGAGCGTCACCAGGGCGCGACATTCGGGCTGGGGAATTTCGGTCACATTAGCGCAGGCAAAGGCGCTTTGGGCAACGGTAGGACGGGTCGTCGCGCCGCCGAGGCTGAAGAGGAGCAGCAGCAGGAGCGCCGCACGCGCACAGCCAATCAGCAAGCGCCACAGAACAGGACGGCAGGAAAGCGACAAACGGGGCATAGGTTCCTCTCTGTTCGTTGATGCGTTGACGTGGCAAACAAGGCCACAAGGGTAATTGCCAAGCCCGCTCATAGCCGGTTCGTGACCGGCGTCCCCATCGTCGGTCACGGACCGGCTATGAGCGGGCTTATCATCTACCTGTATCTAATGCACGCATCCCCCTTTTTTGCCTATTACCGGCAAATTTGATCGGTTGAGGAGTTCGCGCCCCATGAAGAAACCAGGTTTTTGCTTGACCAATCAGCCTGGTTTACAGATGAAAAACCTGGTTTCTGGCTTAGGCGTTACAGTAAATTTATCTTTGGGCCAATGGTAAAAAGAGCCGGCTGCCGTTGTTAAACACAATGGTTTTGGCCGGGCTGTGGAGGCCGTCGTCGTCCTGGGCGTAGATGACGATGCGATAGCGACCGGCTTCGTCAAAGGCGCCGTAGAGACCGGCATATTCGTGGTTGCCACGGGCTTGCAGGGTGATGGGCGGCGGGCCGGCCACCAGTTCTTCGCCGTTGACCGGCGGTTGATAGCTGGGGGGGTAGATGACAGCCCAGACGCTCTCGACCTTGCCGTCATCCAGGACTTCGGCCCAGATTTCGCGCCGGGTGGTCGCCGCCGCTCCAGCGCTGTTGCGCACATCCGCTTGCACCACATAGGGTTGCCAGAGATTGGTGGTGCGGTCAAAGGCGCCGGGGAGGCGAAAACTGAGTTGGGCCGCCAGCGCGCCGTCATCACCATCGTTGGGGATCGTGTCGCCGTCGTCGTCGAGCCAGGGGGTTTGCACCGAGGGGCTGCGTTGGGTATTGGCCTGCGCTTCATGAAAGGCGCCCAGTAGCGTCTTGCCCAATGCCAGCCCGTCGAGCAGGGCATCGGAGAAGAGGGCGCCGGTGTTGGTCGCCCAGGCCAGTTCATAGGCGCCGGCGGAGGTGATAATGACGCGACCGGGCTTGCTGATGCTTTTGGTCGGGTCGATAAAGCTGCCGGCGTTGCACGCTTCGATGATCACATTGACACGGACGCCGGGGACTGCCGTTTCGAGCGCCGTCAGCCATTGGTCGAGATCCTGGGGGGTGAGCCGTTCGCGCCGCGGCTCATCGAGATAGAGTTTGTCATAAGCGCCATGATCCATCAGGTAGAGGGTCAGCGCTTGCCCGCGGCTCACCGTGCCGGCAGCCCATTCGGTAATTGCTTGCCGGAGATTGGCGTTATCAGGCAGGCCATTGACATCGGGCTTGCCGTCCTTATCCGGGTCGAGGTTGAGATCGGTCGCCAGATAGCGAATGCGGTCGGCAGGGAAACCTTGGTTGCGCCAGAGGCGGTAGGCGCGATTGGTGATGTTGTGGATCTGGGTCTGCAGGAAGTCCCCCTCCTGGTTGCGCCCGGCGACGATAATGAGCGCGCCGGTGGTCGGCGTGCCGGTGAGGGGGCGCACGGCAAGCTGGTAGCGCACATCGGCGCCAAAACGGCTGGCCGGGTTATTGTTCAGCTTGAGGTAGTAGTCGGCGCTTTGGGTGGCCGTGAAGGTCAGCCGCACATCAGGCGAGAAGTCGTAATTTTGGGTGGTGGTGGCGCCGCTGTTGCAGCGAGCATAGAGGCTAAGGAGTAGGTCGGTGGGTGCGTCCCCCGGCACATCGCCTTCGATCACATAGGCAGTATTGGCTATCACTGGGAATTTGACCCAGTCGACGTCGTTCTGGGCGTGAAAGGTGCGCGCCTGGGGGATGCCGTCGGTGGTCAACGTTTTGGCGGCGGTGCAATCATCATCCGCTTCGTAGGCGTCGCCGACGCCGGCGGGTGGGGGCGTCGCCGTGTTTGTGGCTGTCGGGGTGGGCGGGGCAACCGGTTGGGTCGGCGTTGGCGTGACAGTGGGCGTGGCGGTCGCATTCACATTGAGGGTGAAGGCGCCGGTCGCACTTTCGCTAAGGATGGCGCCGCCGGCAAAGAAGGCACTGATCCACCACTTACCGTCAGCGCTAAACGGAACGCCGGGGCTGACGGTGCAGAGATTGCCGGTGGCGCAGTTGGCTTCCGCCGGCGTGTAATCGCGATGAATCTTGCCCGGCGTGTTGGGGTTGCCATACTCATTGACCCACAGTTTGTAGTAGACGGCGTTGGGCAACGGTTGCCAGGAGAAGCTGGGCGTATCGGTGTTGATCGCTCCTTGCGGCGCCACCAGGATTGGTTGGGGCAGGGGGGTGGCGGTCGGGCCGCTCTGGCAAATACCGAGCGCGACATCGTCAAAGTTTACAGCATCAACTGCGCCGTCGGCGTAAACTTCCACGACGAAATTGACCGTGCGACCGGCCAGCAATGTTACATCGAGCGGCAACGCAAAGTGCGTCCAGTCACATTCACAATCAAAGAACAGGGAATAAAATTGCAGACGATTGGTAAAGTCATAGTCGTAGAGGCTGACATAGACATTCTGGTCAACCGCGCCATTGCTGATCAGGGCTTCAAAGTCCAGCGTTAGCTCTGACGTAGTGGCTGGGATGGTAAAGCGCTGCCAGAGTTCAGCCGTGCGTCCATTGAAGGTGTTCATCGACAAAGAACGATTGCCGCTGTAGGCAAAGCGGTCGTCATAAAACACACTGGCGCTATCGTTGACCGACCAAGCCTGATCCACTTCAAAGCCGCCGTTGTCCAGCGCATTGGGGCAATGATCGGTGGGCGACTGCACAGCGGCAGGGTCAACACCGACAACAACCTGGGCGTTCTGGGGCGCAACGGTGGCAGCGCGATGCTCAGCCGGCCCGGTCGCCAAAGCGTTGTTCATGGGCGGGGTTGGCGTTGCCGACAAAAGCGCAATGGCTTCACGACCGAACTGGCCGGCTTGCGCCGGCACGGGCATAAAATAGAGCAGCCCAGCCAGCCAGGCCAGGGTCATCAACAACGGTATTTTCATGCAAGACTCCCTTGATCGTTGGTAACGCTTGCGCTCGTAGCCGCACCCAACGGGTTCCCGGCGCCGGCGCATGGGACGCCGGTCACGGACCGGCTAGGAGCGCAAGCGTTCCTATGGTGGTTAGGGTCGGCTCCGCACGAGCGGCAGATAGAGTTGTTGCGGAGCCACCGGCAGCGCGCCATGGATCGTCACGGTGGTCGTCACCGGGACGGACCAGACCCCTTCGTCATCCTGGACACGCAGGCTGATGGTATGTTCACCAGCGGTTAAGCTATTTGCGGCAATGGTGCATTCCCCGGCGGTGGTGCAGATTGGGCCATCAATGGTGGAACGCCAGTCCCAGGCCAACACCTGGGCCGCGGCGCCGGCGATCGGTTCATCTTGATCGCCGGCGGTTGCGGTCAGGTGGAGGGTGTCGCTCAGGGTCAGGCGTTGGGTTGGCGGCGGCGTCAGTTGGGCGACGGGCGGCTGTCCCGGCGTCACGCGGCGATCCAGGTAGAGAAGGGCGCCATTCTGTTGGGCCGCCACCACCCGTTCACCGGCGGCGGCGACGGCGCTGATGGGCGCGGCGGCCACGGTGTCGGTCAGCCAAAGGGCGGAGGTCGCCTGGAAATGCACGCTACTGGGCAAACCGGCCCAGACCAGCCCGTCGCCAGCCACGGCCAGGGCATTAATAGCCACCGGCGCCGCGCCGAGATCAGCATCGGCCGGCAGACCGTGGGTCATGGTGTAGGTGCGCCAACTGCCGGCGCTCAGGTCATAGCGGCTGATCCCGCCGTGATAGCCGTTGGTATCGAGATAAGGTTCGCCGCCGATCCAGACATGCTGGGCGCTAACGGCAATGGTGCCCACAAAATCCGAGGCCAGCCCCTCCTGCGTGTGATAGCGCTGCCAGCCGCTGTTGAGATCACCCGCCGTGTCAGCGCGCTGGTAAACGCCGCCTTCCCAGGCGCCCACCCAGAGGCCACCGTTGGGGGCCAGCGCCAACGCCGTGATCGGCTCGGCAATGGCCGTGACCGTTTGCCAGTTTTGGCCGTCATAGCGCGCCAGGGCGCCGTTGCTGTCACCGCCGCCGACCCAGAGGTGGCCGCTTTGGGGGTGGACGGCAATGGCGCGGATCGTTGCCGCAAAGGGGGCTGGGATCGACTGCCACTGTTGACCACTCCACGTTGCCAGATGATGCGGACCGGCAACCCAGAGAGCATTGTTAGGGCCGATGGCAAAAGCACGTACGACCGGCGCCGGCCAGGGCAGGGTTTGCGTCGTCACCTGGCGCGTGGTGAGATCAAGAGCGATCAACCCTGCCGGGCCGCCGGCCCACAGCGTCTGCCCCTGGATGGTCAAGGTGTGGGTATAGCCGCCGGTCAACAGCGGCGTCCACTCCCCCCGCTCCGGGAGGACAAGGGGGACTTCCTGTTCACCCTTCGTGGCGCCTTCGCTGGCGGGTGCGGCGCGGAAGGGTCGCACCAATTCTGCGCCGGCAAAATTGACCGTCAGGGTCAGGATGTCGCTCCGTTGGGCGCCCAGCCCTTTGCCGGTGAGATCATAGTAGGGCAGGGCGCTATTGAGCGTCGGCTGGGTGCGTGTGGTGAGGCGCTTGTCCTGAAAGTGCAGGGTGACATTGGCGCCTTGCACCGGTTGCCCGCGATAGTAGAGAATCCCCCAGGTGCAGCCACAATAGTCCGGATCGGGCGTCAATGGACCATAGCCGCGACAGTGGGGCGGCAACGCGACCGGGGGTTCATCCTCCGCCCGCACCGCTAACGGGTGCAGGGGGGTGATCATGAGACCGATAGTCAGTAGGCAAAGGGTCAGAAATTTTCGGCACATAGGGACTCCTTCCATTCGTCGGGAAATTTACGAATTTTGCAAATCGTCAGCTTTCTTCTGATCTAATACACTTAGGCCGCAAATTTGTCCATCATCTTAACAATTGCCTGTAATCCAGCGGTCGCCAATTGCCGATCAGGATAAAGGGCGCCCAGTAAGCCGGGTGTTGATACCGTTGGGTTGCGTCCGTTGCCGCGCGTCCGCGGTGTAAAAGCGCCAGTTGCGCTTCACGCAGCGCAGCGGCGCGGGGAGCGCCGGCCAACAAGGCGCGGTAGAAGGTAGTCATCAACGGCGCCGAAAGCGCATCCTCCACCCGCCACAGGCTGACCACAAGTGCGTTGGCGCCGGCGCTGAGAAAACCACCGGCCAGGCTGAGTAGATCAGCGCCCCGCACCTGGCCGTGACCAGTTTCGCAGGCGCTCAAAGTGACCAGGTCGGCATTCAGTTGGAGACGAGCAATTTCGGCCAGCGTTAATTGGCGGTCAGCCAGGGTAAAGGATGAGAGCAGCGGCTTGTCCACCCGCAATTTGGCGTGGGTGGCGAGATGAACCAATCGGTAGCGACTGACCGCGCGCAGAAAGTTATCGGTTGTACAGGCGGCGGCGATGAGGGCGTCGGCGGCGGGAAACAACTGTTGCAACCCCTGTAGCTCGGCAGAAACAGCGGCCAGTTCCTGGTTGTCGTAGCCGCAGAGTAACAGATTTTCGCCGGTGGCGCGATGGGTTAACGCAAGTTCCAACACGGTGGCGCTGGGCGTGTAGCTAATGGTATGGCTTTCCAAGAGATAGGCTTGCCCGTCGTAGAGCGCCTGAAAGGGGACATAGTGCAATGCCTGGTCGGGTACGATGACCAGCGCCGGGAACCGTTGTAGGTGGGCGGCCAGCGGTTGGAGCAAGTGCAGATAGAGTTGACGGAGGTGATGGTTGGCTTCCGCCAGCAAGGTGGGCAAATAGCGTTGTAACCGTTCCAACCCGAAGTGAAGGGAAAGCTCTAAGAGGCGCGTGGTCGTCAGCGTCAGCCCCTGGCGGGCGCGTTCAACATCGGTCAGGTTGGCGAGCTTGATATGGTCAATGATCCCGGCTTGCGTCACCAGAAAGACCCAGATCTCCTGGCGATGAAGATGATATTGGAGCAGCAGTCGGTCCCCTAGTTGCGCCTGGATCTTGGTCAGGGGCGCCGGTTGACCCGTGGCGTACACCGAGAAGAGCGGTTGGCGCCGTTGAATCTGGTGAATCAAGCTTTGGGCTTGTTCTTCCAGGCTGATGAGGGTGCTGGCAGCGCCAAAGGTGGGCAGAGGGCCGCCGCTGTCGCCCTCCTGCATTTCGGCCAGGCGCAATTGTCGATTGGCGGCTGCGACTTGTTGGAGCAATTCCCGAAGCCGTTGATTGAGCAAACGCACTTCGGCATCCTCATGTTGGACGGCGTGGGTCACTTCCTGTTCCAGCCGGAAGACCAATTTTTCCATAAGCAAGCGCGCTTTGGCCCGTTCGATCACTTGAAAGGCCAGGGCTGTCTCCCCCTGCTGAGCATAGCTTTGGCACAGCGCTTGATAGACCACCAGTCGATCGGTGAGAAAATCGGCGCGCAGGGTTTCAATTTGGAAATGGCTGCGCAGCAATTCAATCTGCCGGATCGCCTGCTGATAGGCCTGGACTGCCGCCGCCGGTTGCTGTTGCGCCTGCGCCAGATCGCCGCGGGCGTGCCAGAGTTGGGAGGTGAGCAGCGGGTCGGCGCTCTGCGCCACCGCTTCTTGCACCCGTTGGAGGATCGCTTGCGCTGTCGCCCACTCCTGCCGTTGGAGATGACAACGGGCCAGGATAATCCAGGCCAAACCGGCGGCAAAGGCCGGGCCATGTTGCGCAAAGGCGGCTTGCGCCTGCGTCAGGACGGCCAGCGTTTCCGGGGAAATGGGCCAATCCGCTTGCAGATCAAGCAGCGCGCGGGTGAGGGTCAGCCAGTCCTGTTGTTGGGCCGACGCGCCGCCGTGAGCAATGAGCTTCGCCGCCAGATCCTGTTGCGCCCTGGCCTGGGCATAGTCGCCCATCAGGCTAAGGAGGGCGGCGTAGTTATAGTGAAAGCGGATGGTATCGGCGGGCGCCGCCAGTTCCGGCAATAGTTGTTCGGCGACCTGATAGGCGGCCACCGCCTCGGTGACGGCGCCGATTTGGGTGAGCGCATAGGCTTTATTGATGCTGATTTGGGCCAACATCAACGGGTCGGCGAGGCGTTGGGCGATGGCGATCTGCCGTTCATAGAGCGCCAGCGCTTCTTCATATTGCCCCAAGAGTTCATACGCCACCCCGGCATTGAGCAGCAAATTGCCCAACCGCTGGAGATCGGCGGGATCACTTTGGGCGGCAGTGGTCAGGAGCGGCTCAATCGCTACGCTCAACGCCACGGCGGCTTCGCTTTGTCCACTGTAGGCCAGAGCAAAGACCAGGCTTACCCCCATGCGGGCGGCGTCCAGCGGTTGATTGATGGCGAGATAGGCGGCGCGTCCTTCTTCCAGGCGCTGCACGGCTTCAGCAAAGCGATCAGTCGCCATCAAGGCATTGCCCAAAGCCCAAGCGCCCAAGGCCGGCGCCGGCATGGGCAGATGCCGGCCAAGGCGGTAGGCTTCTTGCGCGATCCGGCAGGCGCGCAGCGGTTCGGTCAAATAGAATTGGGTGGCGTAGGCTTTCAAGCCTTCGACGCTGGCCACCGTCAACTGCTGCTGGTGGGTGACGACCGGCAATTGGACATCCGACAGCGATTGCAGGTATGTATATAGCGCTTCCGGGGTCGTAAATTGGGTAGTTGTCATGAGATCATCATCATATGCTTCGTTTTGCGTCGTTTATTGCATCATGTAATGGTAACTACTCGGCTCCTAGCCAGTCCGTGACTGGCGGCCTCATCGCCAGTCACGGACTGGCTAGGAGCCGAGTAGTTACACGAAATGTAAGTTTCTCTGTAGATAGATTTACAATTACCAACGCGTGTTATTGCTTTTCACTGATTATACCTGAAAACCGGCTTAATGATCTACCGAGTGACTCCATATTTCTCTATTGCCGTTGATGGCAGCGAAAATGTTACAGTTGAGCTTGCCGAAATCGTGGTTTGTCAAACAAGGGTTAGCCGGTCGAACCGTAGTAAAGACTTATGAGAGTTGGTTATTTATTTCGGTAATCCTTGGAACTTGTCACGCCGGCGGCGATGACCTACAGTTACCGATTTATTTTCGTAACGTTCATAAGTTTTTACTACGGGTGATGCTGTCGCCGGTCATGGCGATTGGCTGTGAGCAGAGGAAGTAGGAAGGTACTGATAATAAAAAAGTAACTACCAAGCCTCTGTCCGCTCGCAGCCGGTCATGGACCGGCTGCGAGCGGGCTTAGTAGTTACATAAAAAAGAGCTTCTGCGCTGAAACGTAGAAGCGCTTGCGATGGGAAGGCAGGCGGTTAGGAGAGGGTCAGATTAGGTATAACAATGGCGCGATCCGGCAGTTTGATGATCAATTGATAGACGCCGGCCGGCAGGTCCGTCTGCGTGAAAGCGCCGGTTGCAGTGACAGCGCCGGTCAGGGGCAAGGCATCGGGTGTAGCACCGGCCAAGGTGAAGTAGGTATCGGTCAGGGCGGCGGGGGCAAAGAGTTGACCGTCGATCCGGTAGGCGCCGCGCGCGCCTTGCTGAATGAGCAGGCTGACATCGGTGTTATCGGCTTCAAAGAGCAGTTGCATGGGCGTGGCGGTGGCGGTCGCGGCGGCGCTGCGCAAGGCGACGCCGGCTAGTTGCGGCCCTCTTGGCGTCACCAACGTGGCAACTACCAGGCGCACCTGTTCCGCCAACCCTTGCAGTTGTTCCAGTAGTCCCGGTTGGCTGGGGGCCGGTTGCGCCGCCGTCATGGGCAGCGCTTCGGCGGCAAAGGCGCGGCGCGCAGCCAGCTCGCCGCTACACTGCGGGCACTGTTGTAGATGGTGCGCGACGGCCTGGTGTGTGTGCGCCGGCAACTCCCCCCATGCATAGGCTTGCAAAGTGGCGGGCGACGGGCAATCAAAGCGGTAGAGAGTGCTTTGCAAGCGGCGCTGCTGCGCCTGTTCCCGACGTAACGCCGCCGCCGCGGCAGGATTGCGCGCCAAAAATTCAGCCAGATGGGGGAGATCTTCACCGTCCAGATAGGCTTCCACTTCCCACGGTTCAAAATCGGCCAGTGATCGATATGGTTGACTCATAGGATTGACTCTCCCCATAACTCCTGCAACTCTTTGTCGCGCCACAACCGGTTTTTGAGGTTGCGCCGCATGGTATAAATCTCCGCCACATCGGCAAAGAGATCGGGGTGACGTTCCAAAATCTCGCTCGGCTTCAGATCGGAAACAAAGCTGAGCCGGGCCAGAATCCGCTCCCGTTCATCATGGCAACAGCGATGAACCGCTTGCCAAAGTTTTTCCTGCCAGATCGTTACCATCAGTCGTTGCTCAGGGTGACTATGGGTGGGTTGGTGATCCGGCGTCGTCTCCATCCCCTCCTGATCCCAAGCCGCCTGTTTGATGCGTCGCTCTTCACGGCGTTTGGCCTGCAACACGGCGGTGACAGCGCAATCGCGCAGGTAGCTGAGGACGGGCGCCAACCCTGTCGCCTTGCCCAACTTTTCCGGTGTATAGGCGCGCCAGAAGGCTGTAAACGCATCCGTTACCAGATCCTCGGTCGGTGTTGTCAATAGGGGGGCGTGCTGCCTGGCAAAGTGACCGATCCAATGCACCACCAATTTGCTGTATTGGGCATAGAGCGCCGACCAACATTGTTCACTCTTTTGTAGAATCGCCCGGCGAAAAAGTTCAAAACAGTATGGCTCGTGTCCAGCATCCGGCTTGACCTGACGACAGCCCGCCGCCAGTTCGCCCGGCGTCATTTCCTTGAACGCAGTCATGGTTCACCCATCTTGGCTCAGAACGTCTTGTCCATAGACCGCAACCCCAGCGGGTAACAAACCAGGTTTCCGGCAGAAAGCTGGCTTGTGAGTAGCTACTCCGCTCCTAGCCAGTCCGTGACTGGCCAGGAGCGGGCGGAGTAGTTACGCTTGTGATTGTCGTCTACGGCTTATCAATCGTGGTAAGCAATAACAGATTGTAAGCTTACCAGAGGATTGACAAAAACGCTACACGCTTTGATGTGCGAAAACCGTTGCTGTCCGCTGACAGGTAGCGTTCACCGACTGCTACTCCATCTAATGCCGACCGTCAGCCTTTTTGCACATACGGGCCAAAGCTTTTCGTTCAACCGAATCGCAGGTGTGCGGTGGTTTCGACAGGCTCAACCACCGCACCCACCACCGCACCCACCACCGCACCCACCACCGCACCTACCAACGAACCTACCAACGAACCTACCAACGAACCTACCAACGAACCTACCAACGAACCTACCAACGAACCTACCAACCCCTAAAACGTATTTGTCTCTCGCGGCGGTCAATGGCAAAATAGACCTGTTTGTCTTTTACGATTTATCTATAAACCCAAGTTGAGGAGCAAGTATGCGTGCAACACAGGTAATGGCGCCTGGTGAGATCAAGGTGGTGGAAATTCCGAAGCCTGAACTCCAGCCTGGTTATGCCCTGATTCGTACCAAACAAGTGTCGCTCTGTGGGAGCGATTATCATTCTGTCTATTTTTCCGAACCGGAAGCCTATCCGCTGCCCCCTGGCATGAGCGGCCATGAAGTGGTCGGCGTAGTGGATGCGATCGATGCGCCGGGGTCGGGGATCAAGGTGGGCGATGAGGTGTTGGCCTTGATCCGCACCAATCGCGGCATGGCGGACTATTGTCTGGTGGCGGCAAGCGATCTGCTGCTGCTGCCCAATAGCAAACCGCTCGATTATCTTCTGCAAGCCCAACAACTGGGGACGGTGATCTATGCCGCCAAACATCTGCCGACCAATGTGATTGCCAAGACGGTCGCCGTTATCGGCCAGGGATCGGCCGGCTTGTGGTGGAATTTTATGATGCGGCGGTTGGGTGCGCGTCGGGTCATCGCGATTGATCTGCAAGCGCACCGTCTCGCTGTTTCCAAGCACTATGGCGCCACCGATACCATCCACAATGCCGATCGGGATGCCATCGAAGCCGTGCGCGAGTTGACCGGCGGCGAGATGGTCGATGTAGTGATCGAAGCCGCCGGTGAGGCGACAACGATTCCGCTGGCGGTCGAGCTGGTCAAGCGTTACGGCGCCATCCTCTACTTTGGCGTGCCGCGGTTGGAGAGCCTGGAATATCCTTTCTTCGCCTTCTTCCGCAAGTGCATCCTGGCCCGCGCCATTGTCGGCGCCCTCTCCGATCCGAACCACGAATGCACGCGCATGGCGCTCGAACTCATCGCCAAGGGCGAAGCGGATGTCGGCCCCATGCTCACCCATCACTTCCCCTTCTCGCAAGTCCTGGACGCCTTTGAGTTGCAGACAACGCGTGATGAAGGCGCCATTAAGATCATCGTCGATTTCCCGTAACAGTTACAAAGAGGAGTTTCTCATGACAAACAACCCCGCCCACCCCATTGATCACGCCATTGATCTACGCAGCGACACCGTGACGAAACCAACGCCGGCCATGCGCCAGGCGATGGCAGAGGCCGAAGTGGGCGACGATGTCTATGGCGAAGATCCCACGGTCAACCGGCTGGAGGCGATTGTGGCCGACATGTTGGGCAAGGAAGCCGCCGTCTTTGTCGCCAGCGGCACCATGGGCAATCTCACTTCGGTGTTGGCCCACTGTGGCCGCGGCGATGAGATGATTCTGGGTGACAAGTGCCATATCTTCCGTTCGGAGCAGGGTGGGGCGGCGGCGTTGGGCGGCGTCCACCCGATGGCGATTCGCAACCAGGCCGACGGCACGCTCGATTTTGACGACATTCGCGCCAACATTCGCGCCGACAACGAACATTACCCCATCACCAAGCTGGTCTGCGTGGAGAATACGCACAACTTCTGTGGTGGTCGGGTGCTGCCGCTCGCCTATATGGATGCGGTCGGCGACCTGGCGCATGAACATGGCCTCAAGTTGCACGTTGATGGCGCCCGGCTCTGGAATGCCGCAGTGGCGTTAGGTGTTTCCCCTGCCCGCGTGGCGCGCAAGGCCGACAGTGTGAGCCTCTGTTTGAGCAAAGGGTTGGGTGCGCCGGTCGGTTCGGTGGTGGTCGGCGACAAAGCCTTTATCACGCGCGCCAGACGGGCGCGCAAGGCGGTCGGCGGCGGGTTGCGCCAGGCCGGCATTCTGGCCGCGGCAGGCATTATCGCCGTCACCGAGATGGTCGAGCGGCTGAGTGACGATCACGCCAACGCCAAACGGCTGGCCGAGGGGCTGGCGCAGATCGAAGGCATCCGCATTGACCCCGCTGACGTGGAAACCAACTTGGTCTTCTTTGAGTTGACCCAGCCGGAAATAACGCCGGCCCAGTTGGTCAATGGGCTGGCTGCGCTGGGGGTGAAGTTGAATGCGTCGAGCAACCGTCGCCTGCGCGCCGTACTGAACCACCATGTCACCGCCGCCGATGTCGATCAGACGCTGGCCGCCTTCCGCACGGTCCTCAGCCAGCCGGTTCACACCAACGGGCAAAAGGTCGTCGCTTACGGCTAATCATTTTTGATAGCTGAGGAGTAGACCCGCCGCGTGCCGGGTCAACCCATAGCATGGGCCGGCACGGGGCGGGCCTACTCCTCAGTGACACTAACGCGTGGCCGGTAGGCGAACCGTTAGCTTGTATTCCCCTGTGTCATGAAGCGCAAGTTGCACGTCGGCCAACCGATCGACAATGGCGGTGGCGCGGGTCAATTCGGCTTTGTGATGAGTGGAAGCGACGGCAATGACACGCGCGCCGGCGGCGAGGCCAGCCTCAATGCCAGCGGGCGCATCTTCAAAGACCAGGCAACGATTAGCGGGAACCCCCAGACGCGCAGCGGCCAGCAGATAGGGATCGGGGTTGGGCTTGCCCCGTTGTACATCATCGCTTGTGACAAAAACAACCGGCGTCGGCAAACAGGCAAAGGCGAGCCGCGCCGAAGCGACATCGCGTGTGCCGGAGGTGGCAATGGCGCAAGCGGTGGTGGGTAGGGTTGTCAGCAAACGATGCGCGCCCTCATAAACCAGCAGGCCATCAATGTCGGCGGCTTCGGCGGCGGCCAGCGCCGTGGCCTCCGCCACACTGTCCAACTGGGGCGCCACCATTTGGATAATCTCAACGGCTCGCCGCCCGTGGGCGATCGCCATCAGTTGCACCAGATCAACCTGGTTGCGGATTGCCCACAGTCGCCATTGGCGTTCGACCACTTGGGTAGAATCGACCAAAACGCCATCTAAATCAAACAAAATTGCATCACATGGAAACTCGTACATCATCTATCCCGTCTGTATTGTGGGTCACACATCACGAATTACGCATTACGAATTACGAATTACGAATTACGCAACAACCGTGACCATCAAATTGCTTGTTCTACGCAGTCCGCTCCTAGCCAGTCCGTGACTAGTACGACAATGTTACAGTAGACCCAGACCGCCGGGAGGTGGCCGAACAT
This sequence comes from Caldilinea sp. CFX5, assembly GCA_021405325.1. The sequence goes on from QWII01000040.1 coordinate 134,519, forward strand.
GGTGCTGAACTTCAAGCCATCTTCGAGCCACCTCCCGGCGGTCTGGCGGCGACCAATTCGCGCATGTAACATTGTCGTACTAGCTAGGAGCGGACTGGCTAGGTATTTTTCTGCCAGTATAACATAGGTCTTCCATACAGACGGAGTTGTCAGTCGATGGTAAACTCGCAGTCTGGAATTTTGAAACAAATGTTGTTATAATACGCACGTCGCACCTTCGTTTACTAGGATTCACCCATTCCCGACGGGAGCAGATAGATCCTAATGCAAATGGATTGGCTTTCACTCTATGCTTTCTAAAGGCGTTAAATGGCCGCAGGGCTTTCTCTGGCGGCTTTGGCTGATTCTACGCCAGCGCGAAACCTGGCTGGTCTTATTGACCTTGGCCGGTATCACGCTGTTTTTTTGGTTATTGAGCGAACCGCTCATCTATCTCCTCCACCAAGGCGATATGGTGAGCAATTGGATCAATAGCTTTGGGCTGTTGGCGCCGCTGGCCTATATCGCCCTCTTTGCGATGCAAATTCTCATCGCGCCCATGCCCGGTCAATTTATGGGCATGATGGGCGGCTATGTCTTTGGCGTCTTTTTGGGGTCGCTTTACAGCATCACCGGGTTGGCGATTGGCGCCGGCCTGGCGATGTTTCTGGCGCGCCGCTATGGCCGCCCCTTTCTGGAACGCTTTTTTAGCCGCGCTGAACTTAAAGTCTGGGAACGCAAGCTCTACATGCGTTCGCCCGTCAGTTGGGGCTTGCTTTTTGTCTTTCCCGTGCCGGATGTGGTCTTTTATTTTGCCGGGTTGAGCACGATTCCGCTGGTGCGCCTCTTGCCGGCGGTCATTGCCGGTCGCGGCCTGGGCTTGTTCTTTGCCAATGTCGTCGGCGGCTTGAGCGCCACCCTGCCGCCGGAATGGGTGGTGGTCAAGTGGACGGTGCTGGCGCTGCTGGCCTTGGCGCTCTACCGGCATGAACGCAAATTACGCCTCTATTTCCTCCTGGGTGTGCGCTACTGGGAACGGGCTGTGCGTCGTTGGTACCGCCGGCGCGCAACAGCGCCCTCCATCGCCGGAAATTTACCTGAGTAACCTATGCAATCCTTCGCTGCTTTCGTATCCACACAACGGCGACCGCTGCTGGGACTGGGTCTGGCGGCGCTGGGTCGCCCCGGTTACATCAACCTGGGGCACGGCGCCGATTTGGCTCACACGTACGCCGTTGACGCCATGGAACGCCATGCCCATAGGGTGTTGGATGCCGCCTGGGCGCAGGGAATTCGTTACTTTGACGCCGCACGCTCCTATGGTCGGGCAGAGGAATTTCTGGGCCACTGGTTGCGGAGCAGGAGCATTGAACCGTCAGCAGTGGCAGTCGGCTCCAAGTGGGGCTATACCTACACCGCCGATTGGCAAGTGACCGCCGAAAAACATGAAGTCAAAGAGCATTCGTTGCCGGTGTTGGAACGGCAGTGGCAGGAGAGTCAGACGCAACTGGCCGGTTATTTGCGCCTCTACCAAATTCACTCCGCAACGTTGGAAAGCGCTGTTCTCACCAATCGTGCGGTGTTGAACAAACTGGCGGCGTTAAAGCAAAGCGGCATTGCTATCGGCCTTTCCCTGAGTGGCGCCCAGCAAGCAGCAACCCTGACGCAAGCCTTGGCTGTCACAGTGGATGGCGTGCGCCTCTTTGACGCAGTGCAGGCCACTTGGAATCTGCTGGAACAGTCGGCAACAGCCGCACTTCAGGCCGCCCACAATGCTGGGGTAGCGATCATTGTCAAAGAGGCGTTAGCCAACGGCCGCTTAACGTTGCGTAACAATGCACCGACCTTTGCCCCGCAGTTACGGTTATTACAGCAAGAAGCAACCCGCCTGCAAACTACCATCGATGCCTTGGCCCTGGCCGCCGTATTGGCCCAACCGTGGGCAACCATTGTCCTAAGCGGCGCGGCGACGGTGGCGCAGTTGGCGTCGAATGGCCGCGCCGGTGATGTCAGGTGGGATGAAGAAGCCGCCGCCGCGCTAGCGCCTTTAGTGGAGCCGCCGCCGCGCTATTGGGCGCAACGTAGTGAGTTGGCGTGGAATTAAAAGGGACAGACGCGGATTGAGGTAACACGGATCGTCGCAGAGAGACGATCCGTGTTACCTCAATCCGCGTTCGTATTTATCGAACCCGAATCTTCTGGTCCAATTGTAAGATGGAATTTTCGGAGAGGTTGTTGAGCGTCAGCAATTCGTGCCAGCCCATGTTATAACGGGTCGCGATGCTGATAATGGTGTCGCCCGATCTGACGACATAGTACTCTGGCGTGGCGCTCTCGGCGGCTGTTGCGGAGGCGGCGTTGACTGTTTCTGTTGTTGCTTGCGCCGTCGTTGCTTCAACGACGGCTTCCACCACTGGTTGTTCGGCCCGTTTGACGGCGCCGGGGATGCGCAATTGTTCACCAACGCTGATCACGGAAAACTCGTTAAGGCGGTTTTCTGACGCCAGGTCTTCCCAGGTAATGCCGTAGATGGCGGCAATGCCGACCAGGGTATCACCTTTCTGCACCGTGTAGCGCCGGACAAAGGTGTCACCGGCGCTTTCTTCTTCAACGGCGCTGGCGACAACCTGCGGTTCCTCCACAACGGGACCGCCGATACTGTCAACGCCGGGCAGCCGAATCACCTGACCAATTTGCAGCAGGGAATATTCGGATAAACCATTGGCGGTGGCGATCACCGGCCATTCAAGGCCAAAACGCAAGCCGATGGAGAGAAGCGTATCACCGGCCCGGACAGTATAGTCCACACCACCGGCGGGGATGGGAAGCGGTTCGGGCGGCGGCGGCATGACGATCTGCGCCGTGTCGCCATTCTGCCCGGCCGCAAAGACAGCAACAAAGATCAACTCACCATTGTCGGGGTGGCTGCCAAAACCGATGCCATATTCACGCCAATTACCGTTGAGGATGTTGCCGCGGTGGACGGTGCTATTCATCCACCACTGAATCGCTAAGTCAGGGCTGCTGACAGAAACCCAGTTTTCGCTGGCCCAGTTGCTACCGTAACCGGTGCGCTGGACCCGCTGTTTGACATTGCTGCCGTCAGTGCCATAGTGGCTGTAATTGTAGTTCGCCACCATGTCATTCACATGCACCTGCGCCGCCAGATTGAGCAACGGGTGGAGCGCCAACAAAGGCAAGCCGGCGTTCGCCCGCTGCTGGTTGATCGCCAACGCCACTGTCTGCGCCGCCGGGTCGAGCTGGCTTAATACATCACCATCTTGCGCATAAACGGGTGTCACAAACGGGGAGGGGATCGCCAACGTAGTCGTCACCAACAGGGAGAGCAAGAAGAACGCCGTCAGTGATGTCGTCTTTGTAGTCCGTGTCACTTTTCTCATAGGCCCAAAGAATAACAGAGTTCCCCCCAATTGCGCAAAATGAATAAATCCGTGCCGATGAACAATGTTCAATCACTCTACAACGCCACGTTGATTGTGACATCCGGTGTAATTATGGCATATAATGGCCGTTGTGCGTGTGACAATTGCGTTGCAGTTTGGTAAAAAGCGCCTTGCCATGCGCTTTTCAACCCAGAGTCGTGTACGCTGCGTTGAGCAATCGTATGGAAATCGCCTACCAATGGGGTTGATCATCAGCCAATTGTCAGCAACAGGAGTTGGGAAGCTTCCCCTATTTTTTATTTATGGGTAGGCGTCACGCCAAATGGGTTTTGGTTGACAGGTTTGGCTCATCTACGGAAAGTGTGAACACCTGTCAGGTTTCCAAAACCTGACAGGTGTGGCGGGTCGAAACCTCACACTTTCTGTAGATGAGCGGACAGGTTTTTATTGCTGTCCAACGCGGTGCATCATTGGTAGACCGCAACGCAATCCGAGTAGCATAGACCGACTTTGGACTACGCGACTGCGCGACTGCGGACTACTATCATCTATCATTCATCAGGAGGAGACTATGCCGATTACAGCACGGGGCGCCATTGCTCGCCAACCAGGGGCGCCGGTCAGTATTGAAGAATTTACCATTGACGATCCGGGCCAGAATGAAGTTCTAGTGCGGATTCTCGCCTCCGGTGTCTGCCATACGGATCTGGGCGTCAAGATGGGCGTCTATGGCAGCGAAGGCTATCCTTTTATTTTGGGTCATGAGGGCGCCGGCGTGATTGAAGCGATCGGCCCCGGCGTGACCACGCACAAAGTGGGCGATCATGTGATTCTGGCCTGGCGCGCCCCTTGCGGCAAATGTCGCTTCTGCCGCACCGGCAAACCCAACTTCTGCGCCGCCAGTTTGAACGCAGAAAAGCGGATGCGCACAAAGGATGGTCTGTTGCTCAATCAGGTTTTGGGCATCGGCACCTTTTGCACGCATACACTGGTTCATGCCGACCAAGCCGTGGCCTACGACCCGGCGTTGCCGGCGCCCCAAATGTCGCTCATCGGCTGTGGCGTCATGACCGGCGTCGGCGCGGCGCTCTATGCCGCCGGCGTCAAACCGGGCAGCAGTGCGGCAGTCTTTGGCTGCGGCGGCGTGGGTGATAGCGTCATTCAGGGCGCACGCCTCGGCGGCGCGACCACGATCATTGCGGTCGATATTGACCCGAAGAAGCTGGAATGGGCCAAGCAGTTTGGCGCCACTCACACGGTCAACCCCAAAGAAGTCGATGCGGTCGCCAAGATCAAAGAGATCACCGGCGGCAATGGCGTCAACTTCACCTTTGAGGCGGTCGGCAAGGCGCAGACCTTGGAACAGGCGCTCTGGTCGCGCGACCTGGCCGGCACCTGTGTCTTCATCGGCGTACCCGGCCCTGGCCCCACCCTCAATCTGCCACTGCAAAAGTTCTTTGACCTGGGCGGCCATCTCTGCGTCTCCTGGTATGGCGATTGCCTGCCCTCGCGCGACTTCCCGCTCCTGGCCGACTGGTATCGCCAGGGCCAACTCAAGCTCGACGAAGTGGTCACCCGCACCGTCAGCCTGGACGAGGTGGAAGAAGCCTTTGCCGCCATGGAACGGGGCGAGACGTTGCGGTCGGTGATTGTATTCTAAACGTGAAGCGTGTTGCGTGTTGCGTGAATCGTTTTGTGGATATTGGATATTTGTCTCAATCTAATATCCAATATCTGATTTACGCTTCACGAATCACGCTTCACGAATCACGCTTCACGAATCACGAATCACGAGCTACTATGTTCGAACTCATCAAAACCTTAACCGAATTAGAAGGCCCGGTCGGCCAGGAAGCGCCGGTCTTGGCTTATATTGAGCAGCTTTGGCGCGAGTTGGGGGCGGAAGTTGTCCGCACCAAGGTGGGCAATGTGATTGGGCGTTGCGGCGGCAGCGGGCCGAAGGTCTTACTGGCGGCGCACGCCGATGAACTGTGCTATCTGGTGCGGGCGATTGATCCGGGCGGTTTCCTCTGGCTGGCCAATGGACAGGGGTGGCAACGCGCGGTGGGCAATCGCAATGCCTTTTATATGGGGCAACGGGTCAAGGTACTGTCGCGCACGGGCGTTATTCCTGGCGTGATTGCGACCACGACCGGCCACCTAGCGAGCTATGCGTTGCCCGAACTGCATGAGCTAACCTGGGACGATTTCTGGGTGGACACCGGCCTGAGTTACAGCGAACTGCAAGCACGTGGCGTCACACCTGGCACACGAGTGATCTGGGACGCGGAGACGGTGCAAATGGGCAATCACATCGTCGGCAAGGCGCTGGATGACCGCGTGCCGCTGGCGGTGATCAGCGAGGTGTTGCGTCGCGTACCCAAGGCTGAATTGCGCTGTGAGCTAACCCTAGCCTGCACCATTCAGGAAGAGATTGGGCTGGTCGGCGCCTTTGGCATTGCTGCGCATGAGCAGTTTGACGCTGCTATTGCCGTGGAGATCGGGCTGGCCGGCGACATTCCCGGCGTCCCCTATCGCGCCATGCCGACCCGTCTGGGCGCCGGCCCGCTGTTGGTTCACAAGGATTCACTGGTTCATTATGACCATGCCCTAACGATGCGCTTAGAAAATATTGCGCGTCAGGCCGGCATTTCCATTCAACATGCCGTCTTCGGCTCCTTCGGCAGTGACGGCTCGGCCTTTATGAAAGCCGACATTCCCAGCGCCCTGGTCGCCTTCCCGGGTCGCTACACCCACACCCCCTTTGAAACCGGCCATATCGACGATATAGAAGGGTTGGTCGAGTGGCTTTGCGCCTTTGTACGGAGTGAAGCACCCGCCTAAACGATTTGTAACAGTGTCGCCCAATCACCCAATGACCCAATCACCAGCCCCTGGGCAACTTGGTGATTGGGTCATTGGGTGATTGGATTTTCAGGAAACGAAGCAGCCGCATCATTTGTTGGAGTGTACCATGCACATTTTAATCATCGGCGCCGGTGACGTTGGCTTTCAGTTGGGCAAGCGCCTGGCGCAAACCACCCACGACATTACCATCTTGGAAGCGGACCCGGAGAAGGTCAAACGGGCGCGCGAACAGCTTGATGTCTTGGTGGTGGAAGGCAACGGCGCCAGCTTTCAAGCCTTGGTAGCCGCCGAGATTCGGAAGGTTGATATCGTCGCTGCGGTCACCAACAATGATGAGATCAATCTGGCCGCCTGTCGCCTGGCGAAGAAGGTGGGGGTGGGCACCACACTGGCGCGGGTGCGCAACCCGGAGTATACCAAAGCTGATTTTATTCTCTCCAATGCCGAACTGGGGGTGGATCATATCATTCACCCAGAGCGCGAAGCCGGCGAGGCGATTCTCCGGCTCATCCGCCAGTCGAGCGCCAGTTATAGCGTGGAGTTGGAGGGGGGCAAGATTCAACTGCTGGGGCTGCATGTGGAGATCGGCTCGCCGTTGCTCTACACGCCCCTGGCCGAATTGAGCCGGCGTTACCAGAACCCACCGCTGCGCATTGTCGCCATCAATCGCAATCACACCACGCTCATCCCCACCGGTCGCGACATCTTGCAGCCGGGCGATCAGGTCTTTGTGGTCTGTGACCCCACCTATGTGCAAACCTTCAAAACGCTGGCCGGCAAAGTGGAGAAGCCGCTCACCAACATTATGATTCTGGGGGGTGGGCTGGTTGGACAATTTCTGGCCGAGCAGTTGGAAGAAGAAGCCAACGTTAAACTGATTGAGAGTAATCGCCAACGGTCGGAACGACTGGCCGATTTCTTGCGCCATACGCTGGTTCTCTGCGGCGACGGCACCGATCTGGAATTATTGCAGAGCGAAGATTTATCCGAAATGGATGCTTTTGTCGCCGTCACCGGGGATGATGAGAACAACATCATTACGGCGTTGTTGGCACGCCATGCCCATGTGCAACGCACGATTGCGCTGGTCAATCGCGTCAGCTACCTGCCGATCATGCCCAAGATCGGGCTGGACGCCGTGGTGAGCAAGCAACTGTTGACCGTCAATGCCGTACAACACTTTATCCAACATCAGCAGGTCGCCGCCGTGGTTCACCTGCCCGGCATTGAGGCGCAACTGATCGAGTACATTGCCGGCGACGGCGCCAAGATCACCCGGAAAGCGCTGGGCGATCTCCACTTTCCCGATCATGCCATTGTCGGCGCGCTCTTTCGGGATAACCGGCTTGTCGTGCCGACGGGGCAAACCCAACTGCGCCGCGGCGATCGGGCAGTGGTCTTTGCGTTGCCGCAGGCGGTTGATGCACTCGATCATCTCTTTGGACAGTAAACAGTGAGCGATTAAGCGATTGAGCGATTGAGCGCTTCTTGCTTGTAATCTCTTAATCGCTCAATCGCTCTGGTATAATTGACAACAACCTCCCACCTTTCATCCCAACCAATGGTTTGCGTCCCATGAACTATCACAGCATTATTCATTTACAAGGGGCTTTGTTGTGCGGCTTGGCAGTCGCCATGCTCTTGCCCATCCCTTTTTCGCTCTATTACGGGGCGCAAGATGTAACCGCCCTGTTGACAAGCGCCATTGTCACCGGCGCCATTGGCGCGATGATGTGGAAAACCACCGGCATCAAACATGAATTGCGGCTGCGTGAAGGGTTTGCGGTTGTCACCATTGGGTGGCTGGCGTTTTCCATCTTTGGCAGCCTGCCCTATCTCTTCTCCGGCGTGATCCCGTCGTTTACCGATGCCTTTTTTGAAACGATGTCGGGTTTTACCACTACCGGCGCCACCATCATTGCCAACATTGATCCCTTGCCGCAAGGCATCCTCTTCTGGCGCAGTTTGACCCACTGGCTGGGCGGCATGGGGATCATTGTGCTCTCGCTGGCCATTCTGCCCTTTCTTGGCGTCGGCGGAATGCAACTCTTTAAGGCGGAGGTTCCCGGCCCGGTGGCCGATAAATTGACGCCGCGCGTGACTGAGACGGCCAAGATCCTCTGGGGCGTTTACGCTTTGCTCACCGCCGCCGAGACCCTATTATTACTCTTGGGTGGGATGAGCCTCTTTGATGCGCTCTGTCATAGCTTTGGTACAGTGGCAACCGGCGGCTATTCGACACGCAATGCCAGCGTGGGCGATTATCAAAGCGCCTATATCGATTATGTGATCACCTTCTTTATGGTGTTGGCCGGCGCCAACTTCGCCCTCCATTACCGCTTCTTGCGCGGCGACTGGAGCGCGTACTGGCGCGACAAAGAGTTTCGCATCTATTTGGGCATCATCGGCGCTGCCACCTTGCTCATTGGGGGCGACCTCTGGTGGAATACCTATGGCAATGTTCCCCAAGCCGTGCAATATGCCCTCTTTCAAACCGCCTCGATTCAAACAACTACCGGCTTTGCCACCGCTGACTATGAGCAATGGTCAACCACCTCGCAACTGGTCTTGCTCCTCTTAATGTTTGTTGGCGGGTGCGCCGGCTCGACCAGCGGCGGCATGAAAGTAATGCGTCTCTACCTGTTGGTTAAATTCGCTCTGGGCGAGTTTACCCGCCTGCTGCACCCTTCCGCTGTCGTACCGGTGCGGATCAATCGCGTGGCTGTTTCGCGCGATGTTGTCTTCAATGTGCTGGGCTTTTTTGTGCTCTACATCTTTCTCACCGGGCTGGGCGTCTTTGCGATGACCCTCTGCGGTCTCGACTTCGCCACGGCCTTTGGCGCTACCGTCACCACGTTGGGCAATGTCGGCCCCGGTCTCGGCACGGTCGGCCCCAGTGAAAATTTCGCCCATCTGCCTGCCGCCGCCAAGTGGATACTTTCCCTCCTCATGCTGCTTGGCCGCTTGGAGATTTTTACGGTGCTGGTTTTCCTTTCACCGGCATATTGGCGGCGCTGACGTGACGGAAAAATCGTTTAACGATTGACCTGAGCTAGGCTAATGCAGGTTAGCGAATGGTTTCGGTAATCCTTGGAACTTGTCACGCCGGCGGCAATGACCTCCAGTTACCGCTTTATTTTCGTAACGTTCATAAGCCGGCCGTTTGTTGATAGCGGGCGGCAATCTCGGCCAATTCCTGGCGCGCAATGACATCTTCGATGGCGGTAAAGCCAGTGGGCGCCCGCTCTTCGGTCAGTTGCATCACCTGTTCGGGGCCGTTCTGTCGGTTGGCTAGGGTGAACTAATCTTATAGAAAAAGCCCGTAAAACCCAACACCTTATGAGAGTTAGAGATTTATTTCGGTAATCGTAGGTGCGGTTTGTAACCGCACTTGCTCCCTGGGAACCGTGCGGTTACAAACCGCACCTACGATTACCGGTTTATTTACCTAATGTTGGTGGTCGCTAACGCAAATTAACGTGTGAGCCTACTGTCGCCAAAAAAGGAGTGTTTGACCGTGCGGTGCACTTCAGCGATCGGCGATAGGGTTGCTTTTGTCTGTTTTGCCAACCGTTGGCTGATTTCCGTTGGTGGCACAGCCGCCGAGATGAGGAAGCCTTGAATTTGCTCACAACAGGCCGTATCGCGCAAATAAGAGAGGGCGTCTTCGGTTTCCACCCCTTCGGCGATCACATCCATGCCTAGTTTATGCGCCATCGTCACAATCGACTCGACCACGGCTCGACACTGACGGTCGGTGAGGATCTGTTGGATAAAGGAGCGATCGATCTTGAGCGTATCGAGCGGGAAGTGGTGCAGATAGCTGAGGGAAGAATAACCGGTGCCGAAATCGTCCAAACTCAATTCAACCCCCAGCGCCTTTAATTGCAGCAGGCGGGCGATCATGGTGGCACGGTCGCTGATCAAGAGGCTTTCGGTCAGTTCCAATTTGAGCGCCTGGGGCGGCAACCCGGTCTCTTGCAAAATTTGCTGGACTTGCGTCAGGAGTTCCGGGTGGAGAAATTGGCGCGTTGACAAGTTGACGCTGATGACCAGGTTTTGGTCAGCGAATTGTTGCCGCCACTGTTGCATCTGTTGACACGCTGTGCGCAGCACCCACCAGCCCAGCGGCAAGATCAAGCCGGTCTCTTCGGCAATCGGAATAAATTTGGACGGCGGCACCATACCCAGTTTGGGGTGCCGCCAGCGCGTCAACGCTTCGACGCCCACCAGCGTCAGCGTATTCGCATCGACAATGGGTTGGTAATAGACAGCCAGTTGCTGCTGCTCCAGCGCGTGGCGCAGATCGGTTTCCAGTTGCAGCCGTTCGCGCACTTCCCGGTGCATTTCATCATCAAAGACCTCATAAACGGCTTTGCCATTGGCTTTGGCGCGATAGAGGGCCGTGTCCGCATTGCGCAAGATGCCATCAGCGTCCGTTGCATAATGCGAACTAAAGACAATTCCGATGCTGGTGCTGACAAAAGCGGTGTTCTCCTCTAATGTAAGGGGCTGGCGCACGGTGGACAAAATCTGCTGGACAATGGGTTCAATCTCGCTCGGTTCCGTAATGGGATCGAGCAAGATGACGAACTCGTCACCGCCAAAGCGGGCGACCTGACCATGGTCTTGCACACAGCTTTGTAAACGGCCAGCGATTTCAACCAACACCTGATCGCCTGCCAAATGACCCAAGCTATCATTCAAGAGTTTGAAGTAATCTAGATCCAGAAAGAGGACAGCAAAGTGGGTCGGCGCGGGTTCAATGGTTGCGGCGTGGGTGGGTAAGCGATAGCGTTCGATAGTCTCGGTCAGTAGGCGCTGAAAAGCGGCGCGATTGGGCAGACCGGTGAGTGCGTCATGGGTGGCGGAAAATTCAAGTCGGGCAAAGGAATCGCGTAACTGGGTGGCCATTGAATTAAAGGAGTGCCCCACAGCATCCAGCTCACGGATACCGCTTGGCGCCACCGGCTCTGTGAGTTGGCCGGCAGCGATCTGGTGCGCCGCCACCTCCAATGCCGCCACGCGCTGTGTGATCAGGCGGGAAGTAAAAAAGCCGATGATGAGGGTAATCAGCAAAGCGCCGACACTCAGCAGGATCGTCTGCCGAGTGTTAGCATTCATCTGCGCCATAAAATCTGATTCGGAGACGACTACTACCACCAACCAGTCCAGCCCCAGCTCATCATGCCAGGGGGTGACGCGGACATACTGCTCTTCATCTGACCAGAAAAATTGAAAGGCCGTGCTGCTGTGAATCTGGTCAAAGCGCTTGACTTGTTGCAGTAAGTAGGTTGCGGTCGCGCGAATCAAGGGATCAGTGCTATTGGTAATATTCACCCGTTCAATGTGGTCGTTGACCCAGACAAAGGGCGGTTCCGCGGTCGAAGTGGCGACAACCATGCCGTCTTGCTCAATAATGAAGATGCGCGCTGATGGCGCCACTTCTAGGTTTTGGAGAAAGTTACTAATATTTGCCAGCGATAGATCCATACCGATGGCGCCAATCGGTTCTGCATGACCCAGGAAGATGGGATAGCCTAATCCCACTGACATTGTGCTATAAGTACCCTCCCACAAGTAGATTTCACTCCAGCCGGGCTTACGTGTCGCCATCGCTTGCACAAACCAGGCTTCTTCACGGAAATCATAGGTGGGGTCGGCTTCTTTAGAAATCCGCTGCCCCTGTTCATCCGTAAAGAAATCATAATAGGCCATTCCCGTTGCCAGGGATCGTTCACCAATGATCATCTGCCCATTGGGGTCATCCGGCAGATAACCGGCGCCGGCATAGCGGGTATCGGCCAAGCCATAGTTGATCCAGCTAATTTCATAAAGCCTGGCCTGCTGCCAGAAATAGTTGCTGATGGCGGTAAAATCCTGCCAATCCAACGTACCGTTCTCCAGCGCCAGGGCATCCAACTTCGCCAGGCACTTCGGCATTGCTAGGTAACTCTCCAGATGTTGCGTCACCAACTGGTTAGTGCGCTCCAACAACTGTTCCGCCAGCGCATTGACGGCCTTTTCGCCATTGCGCAGCGACAAAAAGCCGACCATTCCTACCGCCAGGAAGATCAACACCACAAAGGGCACAAGCCAAAGCGACCAAATAGAGAGAATTCGTGATTGCATAATGCGCCCATTATAAGCCTTATTTCGCGTCAGCAGAATTACAACACATTAACAGAATATAGAGTAGCGGTAGTCCGTAGTCCAGAGTCGTATAGTCCAGAGTCGTATAGTCCAGAGTCGTGTAGTCCAGAGTTGCATAGTCCAGAGTCGTGTAGTCCAGAGTTGCATAGTCCAGAGTCAGCCGGGTGGTAAGCAGAATTGGGTTGTGGTCTACTGACTATGACGATTGGTCGTCACCGCTTGTGCGATAGATCACATGTACGTGCCTGCCCACAACACAGTGTTCAGCAAGCAAAGGTAGTACCATCGTACTATTGTGACAGCGTGTCAGTTTACGTATGCTTTTCCTACACCATCTTTATTACCCCAAGGAGCTTTATTACCCCAAGGAGCTTTATTACCCAAGGAGTCGCTTCATGTCAACAAACCGATCACCCGGCCTTACACGCTTTACGCTGTTGCTGGTGTTGCTCTTTGTCACCGGCAGCATCCGGTATGCCTACGCCGAACCGGCGGCGCCTCAGGCCCTCGCCAAACCGACCAATGTCGCTTGTCGCCCTCACGGCGGCGCGCCGGACAAAGTGCGGGTCAGTTGGAAAGATACCAACGAAGAAAATGCCGATTACCGTGTCTATCGCAAGGAGATCAATAGCAACGACTGGGGCAGCCCCATTGCCACCGTCACCGACCCGGACTGGCAGTATGTGGACAACAACGCCAGCACCACCACCGTCTATCACTACCGTGTAACCGCTTTTAGCGGCAACGAGGAGACGAGCGCCGGCGCCGATGAAACCTGTCGCGAGCCGCTGGTTCTCAACAGCGATGGCGGCAACTACCGCATGTACTACCGGCTGGTCGAATGCCCCTCGTATGATGGCAAGTCGGCCTGTACGGAAAACGTTGATGTGAATGGCAAGAATAAACACGCCAACGACGCTTTACAGACCAGCGAAGCCTATCGCACCCAAATGATGGATTTGGGCTTTAACGATCCAGCCTTCTTTAACGGACAAAAGCCCTTCCCCCTTGATTTCTTTCCCTGCAACAACGGTTGCGCCAACGGCGATGGCATTCAATACCGCCCCGATTGGTTTGCCAGCGGCGAATATAACCCTGACACCGGCGCCGGCGATGACTACGAATATTTTGTCGTCGGCCATGAGATTTTCCACAAAGTGCAAGGTACGCATGGCGGCTCCAGCCCCGACCCCTATGGCAAGTGGATCATCGAAGGGCAGGCGCGCGCCACCGAGGACAAATTCTGCATCTTTACCAATACCCAGTGCAACGTGTGGGACACCGTCGCTGAGAAATTCTACCTGGGGCAAATCAACGGCTACTTGGGCGCGCCGGAGAAAGGGTTGTTGGAAGCTTCGTATAACGCCGCCCTCTTCTGGATCTATGTTATGGAGCAATTTGCCGGCATCCAGACTGAACCAGGCTATGGCGTCGACGTAATGGTCAAGTATTGGCAGCAGAACCAGAGCAATCAGGCCAACAACGCGGCCAAAGATGGCATCGGCACCCTCAATGACACGCTGGAACAGAAGATCGGCACCGATCGCCGCTTCAAGGATGTGTTCCAGGATTTCACCGTCGCTAACTATACGAAGGATCTGCTCACCAACCCCGTACCGGCAGCCTTTGCCAAATATAATTACCGCGATGAGGAAAATTGCCCCACCTGCGCCTACGACCCGGTCAAGCGCACGATCAGCAGCGCCTTGAACCCCGACCAATCGCTCTTTGGCACCGTTTCGGTCGATGCCTGGGGGACGCGCTACTTTGAGGTCGATCCCAGCGCCGCTGTCTCCTTGATTAACATTGAGGTCGATGCGCTGGCCGGCACCCCCCACCCTTTCTATTACCATATTCTGGCGCTTGATAACAATCAGATCGTCGAGCAATGGTCAGGCGAGGGGCAGAATATTGAGCAGAGCATTGACAATACCAACCCGGCCTATGACCGGCTGGTCTTGATTGTGGCCGCCTTTGACAACCCGGTCAACTTTCACTATGGCTTCAACCTGACTGACGGCCTCTACATCCTTTCGCCCAATGCCCAGTTCCCAGCTCAGGTGGGCGAAGCGACAGCGCCCAAGAAGTTTATCGCCCAGGTGCAGGTGATCGACAAGGATCTGCAACCGGTCGCCGGCATCGACACCAGCGCCTTCACCATCACCGTCGGCAGCGCGGTCATCAACCCGCCGGCCAACCCGGCTGACGATCCAATCGTTGCCACCACCTATATTGCCGGTCAATATTGGCTGGTGCTGCGCGCCCCGGCCAATCCGGGTTGCACTGAATGTGACCTCAAAATCCAGTATGCCGGTTACAGCGACACCGAAGCTAAGGCCGTGCGCTATGGCCCGCAACCGGATGTCGATAACATGATCATCATCGACCGCTCCGGCAGCATGGCCGGGGCCAAGATCGACGCGGCCAAAGGCGCGGCAAAACTCTATGTCGATGCCTACAGCAATGGCGACCGGGTCGGCGTGTTGAGTTACAACGACACAACCCATAGTGAGTTTGCACTGACTGGTTGGACGAATGCCACCCGCACACAAGCGCAAACCGCCATTGATGGGATCGCAGCGCCGTCCGGTAACACAGCTACAGGCGCCGGTCTGCGCGAGGGGTTGGCGCAACTCGTTGCGCAGGGTTCGCCCAATCCAGCCTGGGCGATGGTATTGCTCTCCGACGGCAAAGACACAGTCGAAGATACCAAGAACCACATCCCTGAATTTCTCAAGGAGTATAAGGCGCGCAAAAAGGATGGCGATCAGGTGCCGGTAATCCACGTTGTGGCGGTCGGTGATGACGCCGATGGCGTGGCGCTGGAAAGCGTCGCCGCAGCTTCCGGTGGGCAATTCCAATTTCTGCCCGAAGCCAGCATCGTTGCGGCCAGTGCAACAGCGACCGATGCCGCGACCTTCCCGCTCGAACTGGCCGAGGTCTATCGCGTCTTTGCCGAAAGCGTGCGCGATGAACAGCAGATCTTTGCCAGCCATTTTGAACTTGGCCCGGCCAATCCTGGCCCCGTAGTTAGCAAAATTCAGGTGGACAAGGCCGCTAGTGAGGCGATCTTTGTTCTCAAGACCGAGCCGGCCAACGCACCGAATGAAGCCTTTTTCCGCCTGACCGCGCCAGGCAACGCCACCGGGATTGCCCCGACCTTGGATGCCCAGGGCCATCATGTCTGGCGCATCGCGGCGCCGGTGGCGGGTGAATGGCTGTTGACGGTGCGCGGCTGCACCAACTGTGCGACAAGCTTTCTGGTCGAGGCGGCGCTGGTGAGTGACTTGACGCTGGAAGTTTTCCTCGGCCTGCCGGTGGAGGAACGGCTGGCGGGCAAGCCGATGCCGATCCTGGCCTTGCTCAGTGATGTGGCGTCCATCACCGGCGCGACCGTCAAGGCGACCGTGGAACGCACCGGCGAGACGCTTACGCTCTTTGACGATGGGCAACATGGCGACGGCGGGGCGAATGATGGTTTCTATGGCGGTGTGATCCTGAACACCTTCAACCCCGGCGGCTACGCGGTGATTGTCGATGCCAATGGCGTCTCACCCCTAGCAGGCCCCTTCAACCGCCGAGCGCGGGTTGGCTTCTATATGCTGGGCAGTCCCGATAGCGACAAAGATCGGCTGCCCGACTGGTGGGAAGGCAATTGCACCGACCCTGCCAAGAATGACGAAGCGGAAGACCCTGATGGTGACGGTCTAATCAACGCCCAGGAATATTTCCGCCACACCGACCCCTGTGATCCCGACACCGACAATGGCGGCGAAAGTGATGGCTCTGAGGTGACACGCGGCAATAACCCGCTCTTCCCCAAGGATGACTTTACCAGTCCGCCGCGGATCAAGGCGTGGCCGCAGGTGGGGCAGGTACAGTTGCGGCTGAGTGCGCCGGCCCATTCGCCTAAGCTTACCCTGTACCGTGCGCTAACGCCGCAGGGGCCGTTTACTCTCCTAGCCAGTGACGTGAGCGGGCCGACTTATGTCGATACAACGGTGACAAACAACACCCTCTACTGCTATCGGGCCACCGCTCAGGGTCGCGCCGTGAGTGCGCCGTCCAACGTCTCGTGCGCCACGCCGAAGCTGGATCCCTTTGCACCGCATGGCGAGATCGTGCTGCCGCCGGGGGTAAAGCAACCGGTCGCCCGCACCACGCTGGTCTTGCTGGAGGCGTATGATGACCCCAACACGGAGGAACACCCGATCTTCGACGGCGCCCTGCTCATGCCCGCTGACGAAAGCGGCCTGACGGCGATGATGCTCTCCAACCGCGGCGACTTCGACGGCGCCAGTTGGGAACCCTATCAGCCGAGCAAAGCGTGGACCTTTGCCCCCCGTGCCGATGGTCTGGCGACCGTCTATGTCCGCTATAAGGATGGCGCGGGGAATGAATCAGATGTTGCGGCCCTGACGGTACAGGTCGATCCGAAGCTGACCACATCAACCCAGCTTTTCCTGCCGCTTATCCGGCGCTAAAGCATTGCGCAGTTAACACAGATAGGGAGGAACACGGATTTTACAAAAATTGATCCGTGTTCCTCCCTATCTGTGTTAACTGGTTGAAGTTAGATCGTCGGCATCACATTGCCGCCGCAGACGGGGATATAGGCGCCGGTGATGAAGCTTGCCAGGTCGGAGGCCAGGAAGGCGACGACGTTGGCGATCTCCTGGTCGGTGCCACGGCGGGCCAGGGGGACGGTGCTTTCGTAGCGTTCGTTACGTTCGCTGCCGCGGGCGCGGTCGGTATCGCTGATCGTCCAGCCGGGGGCGACCTGGTTGACGGTAATCTGGTGGCTGCCGATCTCTTTGGCTAAGACGCGCATGACGCCATCCATCGCCCGTTTGGCGCCGCCATAGGCTGATTGATTCTTGAAGAGTTGCATGGAGCATTCGGTGTTGATACCGACAAAGCGCCCCCACCGGCGTTCGATCATGGCCGGGGCAAAGGCTTTGGCAAAGAAGACATTTTGCAACACACAGGTGCGAAATTGATCTTCGTAATCTTCTTCCTCTTCTTCCAATACAGTCTGCCATGGGCTAATTTGCGAAACGGCGTTGGTCACAACAATATCCGGGTGGCCCAGTTGCGCGACCACCGTGTCACGCAGCGCAAAGACATCGGCTTTCTGACCGACATCACCGGTGACCGCTAGGGTGCGCCGGCCCAGCGCTTGGATTTCGCTACAGAGTTCGGCCGCCTTGGTCGCGTTCTGGTGGTAGTGAACGGCCACATCGGCGCCACAGGCGGCCAGGGTGCGCGCCATCACGCGCCCCAGTTGCCCCGTGGCGCCGGTGATGACGGCCAGACGGCCCTCTAAATTTAACTGTAATTTGGTATTGCTCATGGCTTTGACACTCCCGTTCTTTTTTGCTGGTAAAGGATAAGGGTACGTCCGGCGGATAATAGTAAGTTAATCGTAACATTCTTTCATACAAAGCCGACGCTACCCGTAGTATACTGTGCTTGCGAATGGGACGCTAGTTAGCTTTGCGGTGCGAAAGGCAGTACGCATTAGCAAGTATTTATCCAACAGCAGAAAAATTCAGGAAGAATGCATCTACCGTTAAAGTAGGGATATGGTGATAGTATTTAAGGTTGAGCAGGTGAGCATCACGCGTCACAATTACATCTGTTTGTCCACCTATGGCGCAAGCAAAGACAGCATCATCACCGTGGTCGAGGTGAACGGTCGGTATAATTTCTGTTGGCGGTGCAAGTTCACAAAAGCGGCGGTAAGCGGAGACTAATTCTTCAGCAGTCATACCTATCAATTCATGATTGTATCTACGGTAGGTTATGCTGGGTTCAGTTGGCGGCGGGCTGCAGTTTCAGCGCGATACCTGCGGATTTCAGCATCAATATCAGCTTCGGTTAGGGGTGGTTGCACGTTTTTTAACCGATCCAGCGTGGCTTTAAAAGTTTGAGCATAAAATTTTCGCTCAAGTTCTTTTTCAATCATCGTAATCAGGTAGTCGGTTGTTAAAACCCCAGCGTCATGGGCGCACACAGCAAGCTCTTCGGGAAGGCGGAAACGAAATTCTATTGTTTGCATAGAGAACACTCCTACGTGCTGTTAACTCAATCTCTTGCTTATCGAGTACAAAACAGATCGAGCAAAAGGAAAGACGGTTGTCATTATACTGCAAGCGATCCTAATCGACAAAGGAGGATACCATACACCACAACGACATATTCGGTGTATGATTTAATCAGTGGTGGCATATACAATAACAATCAGTAGTAATGAAGCGAGAAGGGAATAGGTATGCGAATTTTAGTGACCGGCGGCGCCGGCTATATCGGCAGCCATACTTGTGTAGACTTGCTGGAAACCGGCTATGAACTGACCGTTATCGATAATCTAAACAACAGCAAAGAAGAAGCGCTGCGGCGCGTCAAACGGTTGACAGGGAAGACGCTGGACTTTTACCGCGTCGATCTCCTCGATACCGACGGGCTATCCGCCGCCTTTGCCGCCCACCCGGTCGATGCGGTGATTCACTTTGCGGCCTACAAAGCCGTGGGCGAGTCAGTGGCGAAGCCGCTGGAGTATTACCAGAACAATGTCGCCGGCACGATCAACCTGCTGGATGTCATGCGCAAACATCATTGTAAGAATTTGGTCTATAGCTCCTCCTGCACAGTCTATGGCGAACCCAAGTTTGTGCCGATTACCGAAGATCACCCTACCGCCGCCGCTGAAAGCCCCTATGGCTGGACCAAGTTGATGACCGAGCAGATCATGCGCGATCTGCAAAAGAGTGATCCGGCTTGGAATATCATCCTGCTGCGCTACTTCAACCCGGTCGGCGCCCACCCCAGCGGTGACATGGGAGAAGATCCCAATGGCGTCCCCAATAACTTGATGCCCTATATTACCCAAGTTGCCATTGGTCGCTTGCCGGAGCTACGCGTCTTTGGCAGCGACTACCCCACCGTCGATGGCACGGGCGTGCGCGATTACATCCATGTTGTCGATCTGGCAAACGCCCATGTGCGCGCCGTACAAAAATTGGATGAAAAACCAGGGTTGGTCGCCTACAACTTGGGAACAGGCCAGGGTTCCAGCGTCCTACAGGTAGTTGCCGCCTTCGAGCAAGCAACCGGCATCAAAATCCCCTATAAACTTATGCCGCGCCGCCCCGGTGATGTCACCGCCGCCTACGCCGACCCAACCAAAGCGGAACGCGAGCTAGGCTGGAAAGCCGAACATGATCTTTACGACATTTGTCGCGATGGCTGGCGTTGGCAGCAGAAGAATCCGCAGGGGTACGAGGCGTGATGCGTGTTGCGTGTTGCGTGTTGCGTGAACTATGGAAATACTATTCGTGTTTTTCCCTATCTGTGTTAACTGTAGTTGGCTGGTTAACTTTGCCAAACCCAAGCTCTCGACAGTTCACGCAACACGCATCACGCAACACGTTTCACGCCACCGGCAGCACAGTAACGCTATTGCTCACAAAGGCGATCCGCTGGCTATCAGGCGACCAGGAGGGAACATTGATCGTGCCTTGACCGCCGTAGAGGTAGGCGATCACTTTGGGTTGGCCGCCCGCCGCCGGGAGCAGGCGTAGATAGACTCGTTTGGCGGCAGGGTGATCGCTGGGGGCGACTTCGTTGGCCAGGTAGGAGAGGAAGACGATCCAGCGGCCATCGGGCGAGAGGTGGGGGAACCAGTTGTTGTATTCGTCATTGGTCACGGGTTCCTGGTTGCTGCCGTCGGCGTTCATGCGCCAGATCTGCATCAAACCGCTGCGCACCGAGTTGAAGTAGATATACTGGCCGTCGGGCGTATACTCCGGTCCATCATCTAAACCGGGGGCGGTTGTCAGTTGGGTTTCGTGATCGCCGTCGGAGCCGTCGGCGGCAATGCGGTAGATGTCATAGTCGCCGTTGCGTAGGGCGGTGTAGACCAGATAGTTGCCGTCGGGCGACCAGCCATGTAGATAGGATGGCCCTTGCGCTGTGATGCGCTTGGGTTCGCCGCCGGTGATCGGCACGGTGTAGATGACCGAACTCTTTACATCAGCGGCGCGGCTGCTGATCGCCAACATGGCGCCGTCAAAGGAGATGACATGATCGTTGTTGTTCTCGGTGACGGCGCCAGTGTTGATTACCACGGGTTGGCGGGCGGTCAGATCGAAGCGGTATAAGAGGCCGCCGCTGTTGTAGATGAGCGCTTTGCCGTCGAGCGTCCAGTTGGGCGCTTCAAAGACGCCAGCAGATTGATAAATGATTTGACGCACACCGCTGGCAATGTCGAGCAATTCCAGATTGCTGCCAAAGGGGTCGCGCCCGCGCACAAAGCCTTCTTTCACCGGCTCGACAATGCGCACGTTGTGAAAGAGGGCGCCCTCCACCACCTTGTCATCATGGGAGCAGACCGACAGCCCGACATACACTTCCTCACCCAGAGCCAAATCATCGACCTGTACAGTGGTAAAGGAGTCGCCAAAGCGGGCAACCGACATGATGTACGTGTTGCCTTTGCGTTCCAGTTGAATGACGTCGGCGTGGGTGATGGATGCCCGCACTTCCTCGGTTGATCCGCCGGCTGTCTGCCGGAATTGCAGTGAAGTCAGCCCATCCCCATGAATACCGGTGCTGACATTGGGCGAACCGGCGTCGAGCGTGCTGCGCACCATCCAACCCACTTTGCGATGAGGGTGAACATTGGGGCCGGTAAAGGTGGCTTGCATGGTGACAATAAAATTGCCCCGCAAGCGCCGCCAGACATAATGAAAAGCGTCCTTCGTACCCCAGATATTGGCGCCGGCGCCGGTGATGGTGTAGCTTTGGCGGGTGACGTCATAGGTGCAGGAACCGTGATGCACGACTGTCCCCACAGCGGTTTGTCCTGTGAACAGGCCCAGCGGCTGTTCGTGCGCGGTGGTGGCGCTCGTTGCGTTCATAATTTTATCCTCTAAACTCAGGCGTCCCTACGGGACAGGGTTTGTGCTGGCTCTCTACCCGCGCGGCCTCTTGCTATTACCGATATTGGGTGCGATCCGCTACAATTATACCATTGTGTTCAAACCGTAGAAAGGCAGAGAGGAAAGCTTCATGGAGTATCGACAACTGGGCGCATCGGGTCTCAAAGTGCCGGTGCTGGCCTTTGGCACCGCCACCTTTGGCGGCGGCAACGAGTTTTTTCGCAAATGGGGCAGTACACAAGTCGAGGAAGCGACGCGCCTCGTGGACATCGCGTTGGAGGCGGGTGTCAACTTTTTCGACACCGCTGATGTCTACTCCGGCGGCTTGTCCGAAGAAATTCTGGGTCAGGCGCTCAAGGGGCGGCGCGACCAGGTCATTCTGGCAACCAAAGCGGTCTTTCGCATGGAGCCGGGAGCGAATGGGTTAGGTTCGTCGCGACACCACCTGTTGCGCGCTTGTGAAGCCAGCCTCCGCCGCTTGCAGACCGATTATATTGACCTCTACCAACTGCATGGTTTCGATGCCGTCACGCCGATTGAAGAGACCTTGCGCACCCTCGAAGACCTCATCCGCAGCGGTAAGGTGCGTTATATCGGCTGTTCCAACTTCTCCGGCTGGCACCTGATGAAGTCGCTGGCAATTTCCGAGAAATATGGGCTGCCCCGCCATATCTGCCACCAGGCTTACTACTCACTGGCCGGGCGCGAGTACGAATGGGAACTGATGCCGCTGGCGATTGACCAGAAGGTCGGCACCATTATCTGGAGTCCGCTGGCTGGTGGACGCTTGACCGGCAAGGTACGCCGCAATCAACCTTTGCCCGCCGACAGCCGCGTGAGCCAGATGACGGAAACGGCGCAGTCCGGCAATCCTGAAACCTTGTATAACACGGTCGAAATGATGGATGTGATCGCGCAGGAAACCGGCAAGACCCACAGCCAGATTGCGCTCAACTGGCTGCTCCAACGGCCGACTGTGACCAGTGTGATCTTCGGGGCGCGCAACGAAGAGCAATTCCGCGCCAATCTCGGCGCCATCGGCTGGCAGTTGACGGCTGATCAGATGGCCCGTCTGGATGAGGCGAGCTTCATTCCGCCCATCTACCCGTACTGGCATCAACGGAACTTTGAACGCAATCCCTTCCCCACCAAGGTGCGATACTAACATCAAAGATTACTCAGATTGCACAGATTCATTGTCAGAGAATTTAATCTGCGTAATCTGCGTAATCTTTGATTGGTTTGCATACAACCTTTGAAAGAAAGCGAGAGGAACCATGACAGCAATGACAGCCACTCTACCTTTACGCCCGCTGGGCAACACCGGCCTGATGGTCACACCGATCTGTGTTGGCGGTGCGCCGCTGGGGGATATGCCCGAAACCTTTGCCTATAGTGCGCCGGAGGATCTGGCGCTGGCCACCATTCGGGCGACCTTTGCCAGCCCGATCAACTTTCTCGACACGGCGGCGATTTATGGGTATGGCGAAAGTGAGCGGCGCATCGGCATTGTGATTCGCGAAATGGGGGGTCTGCCGCCCGGTTTCGTCCTGGCGACCAAGGCGGATCGCGACCCGGCAACCAATAGTTTCAGCGGCGACCAGTTCAAGCGTTCGGTCGAGGGCAGTTTACAGCGGCTGGGGCTGGATCGCTTGCAATATGTCTACATCCACGACCCCGAACATACCACCTTTGAGGACATTATGAGTCCGGGTGGGGCGCTAGCCGTGTTGAAGAGCTACAAAGAGCAAGGCGTCATTGAACACATCGGTATGTCGGGCGGGCCGATCAAGATGCTCATTCGCTATTTGGAGACGGGCGAGTTTAGCGCCGTCGAAACGCACAATCGCTACACGCTGCTCAACCGCTCGGCTGATCCGCTGCTAGATGTGGCGACGCGGCTGGGGGTGGCGGTGGTGAATGCGGCGCCCTATGGCAGTGGGATGCTTGCCAAAGGGCCGGACGCCTATGCCCGCTATGCCTACCAGGATGCCCCGCCGGCGTTGGTCGAACGCACGCGTAAACTGGCGGCGGTTTGCCAGGAATATGGCGTACCGTTGGCGGCGGCGGCCTTGCAATTCTCCATACGCGACCCGCGCGTCACCACCACGGTGGTCGGCATGACCAAGCCGGAACGGGTCGCGCAGACGTTGGCGCTGGCCAGCCAGCCGATCCCGGCTGAACTCTGGCCGGCGCTCGATGCGGTTGGCTTTGATGCAGAAGATCCGGAAACGAATCGGTTTAAGTGAGTTGACGAGCATCTTCCGGGAAGATTCATGCAGTTTGTGGGTTAGTAGAAGCAGATCTTCTCGGAAGGAGCCATGCACCATTACGCGCCACAGCCAATGAAAACAACAGGGATGCCGCAGATTTCAAAGCTTTATATTGCAAATTAATCTGTATAATCTGCGAAACCCCGGTTGTTTTCAGGGCAGATGGTTGGGGAGTGTAGGTGTTTCTTACTCCTCAGGCTACGTCCAGCGGGCCCAAACCCTAGGGTTGACTTTCACAGGATGACTTCCAACCGCAATAGCTGACAGCTACGCTTTCGGCGCAACCGGAAAATGCGCCTGCCAGGCGCGATAGCCGCCTTCAAGTACCGCAACCTGAAAACCCATCCCCTGCAAGTAACGCGCCGCACGGGCGCTGGCTGCTTCATCCGGTCAGGTGCAGTAGGTGACAATGGGGTGATCGGGCTTCTGCTGGGTCGCCCAATCAGCGATTTGATCGGGCGGCACGCGAATACTGCCAGGGATCTGGCTCTCATCACTTGCATGGGCCGCGCGAGCGCGGACATCCAACACTAGCGGTGGTTGCGGACCGGCTAACTGCGCAGCCAGTTCTGCCGGGGCAATCCGGGGGAGGCTGGTGGGTTCTTCTTCAAAGAGATCGGGGAAATCGCTGGCGCGCTCTTCGGCCAGGGTCGGTTGCGCCCGGGCGACGCGCCGACTGTACCAGGCAGCCAACGGCGTTGCCGACACCCCATGCGCCAGCACCGAGACAATGACGACAACGCCCGTCACAGTGAGCAACATTTCCGCCCCCGGCACGTGGCCCTGTACTGCCAAGAGCGCCAGCAATAAAGAATTGAGACCCCGCGGCCCAAACCAGCCAATGAAGGCACGCGCCAGCGGACTCATATTCGCGCGCAACAGCACTAGCCCCAAACTCAAGGGGCGCAGCAAGCCCAACGCAATGATCGCCAGCGCCAGCGCCGGCAGCAAGGGAACCGTCGCCAAGAGCGGCGAAAGCACCACGCCAAAGAGGACAAAGGCCACCATCATCATCATTTCGGCGGTGACTTCGCCATAATCCAGAAAACAATCACAGAGCGAGACATTGAAAAGCGTGATGGCAAGACCAGCAAAGAAGGCCGCCAGAAAGCCATCGCCCCGAATCGCCTGACCGGCAGTAAAGGCTGCCAACACCAGCCCAATACCATAGAGCGCCTGATACTCGCGCCGAATGCCAAAATAGGCATCCGTGCGCCCCATGAGCCACGCGCCGACACCGCCGACCACCAACCCGACGAGTGGGCTGAGGATCAGAATCTGGAACAGAAACATGGCCCAGTTGATGCCATTGGCGGTGCGCAGCAACGCGATCAGGGTCAGCACAATGGGCAGGACGACAATATCATTCATACCGGCTTCGACACTGAGGGCGCGCCGCACGGCGCGCGGAATCTGTTCATTGCGAATCACATCACGCAAGACTACCGGATCGGTGGAAGCAAGAATTGCCCCCAACAAGAGCGACTGTAACGGCGTCGTGCCAATCAGGAGAAATGCCACCCCCGCCACCCCGCCGATGACAAGCAGCGTGCCTGGCCCCAGGGTCAAGAAGGGAACATACCAATCGGCGCGCAGTTCATCGATCTGCAAGTTCACGGCATCCAGAAACAGAACCAGCGCAAGGCTAATAATTGCCACGACTTCCAACACTGGGTCATGAACACCCATGTTCAGCAGCCCCAACCCGCCTGGGCCAACGAGAAAGCCCAAGCCCAGAAAAAGGAGCGGAAACGAAAGCGGCGCCCGTTCGACAATACCCGACGCTAAGGCCGTGATCAACAAAATCAGGGCAACCATGCCCATACCCAGAATCAGGACAGACATTATTCACTCCTTCGCTAACGCTTGAAAATGGCATAGGGCGCGCGGCCAACCTCTGTCTATCATAAGCGGTTTTGCTGATGCGACTGTAGTCTACCTCATAAACCAGGCGCGCAAATTGTTCAGACGCCGGTGTACCAGATAGGAGGTCCTCCCTATGCAGCTCACCATTCGCCCGATCAGCATACCACAAGATTACATGGCCATTGCCGCTGTGTTGGAGGCGGAAAACCCCGGTTGGGGTGAAAGCGCTGAAGAGTTGGCGTATAATGACGCAACCCACGATCCGGCGCACTATCATGCCACCATTGTCGCGGAAGAGAGCAGCCCACCGACGGCGATGATCGGCGTCGCCTTTGTTGGGCATGATGGGTTGGCCTATCAGGAACATTCTTTTCAGATGAATTTGCGTGTCCACCCGGAATGGCAAGGCAAAGGTGTCGGCAAGGCGCTCTATGGGGCTGTCCTGGCCACGTTAGCGCCGAAAGAAGCCCATACGTTGGTGGCCCAAGTCTGGCATACTCACCCACGCGCAGCGCGTTTTTTGACTGATCACGGGTTTGTGGAAAGTTGGCGTCGTGTGGATTCGCTACGCGCAAGAACAGGGCAAGCCGCGCCTGGATACACAAAATGATGCGGTGAATACGGCGATGATGGCGCTCAATCAAAAACTGGGTTTTGTACCAACGGGGACGACGTTGGGCTTTGTCAAGCAGATGCAGTCAACCGCGGCTTGAGGAGAAGGAAGCTGTTTCCTTTCAACAGAATGGCTTATCAACTTCTTCACGATTTCTTGAGATTGGGTTGGTATTGTGGACAGGGATGGCGACTTGGGAAAAGTCATACAGCTTTTTCGCGCCAATCAGTAGATACTTGCCACAGGAAGCAAAAGCCCTGTCAGACAAAAAAGGATTGAACAGCCATGCAAAAACCAACTAGCACCCTACCTCACCTGGCGGAACAGCCGGACAATGACGACCTGCCGATCGGTCGCATTCTCAGCCGCCGGGAAGTGTTGACCCTCTTGGGCGTCACCGGTGCGACCACGCTCTTGAGTGCGTGTGTTCCGATCAATTCAAACAGTGGCGCAAGCGGGGGCAATACGAGTCCCGCCGGCAGCGGAAACAACGCCGGCGCGACCACCACTGATCAGTCAGCGATGTGCGTCGTGCGCCCGGAATTGACCGAAGGCCCACTCTTTGTCGATGAAGACCTGAACCGCCGCGACCTGCGTTCCGACCCAGCCACGGGGAAGATCAGCGAAGGCGCGCAATTTAACCTCACGATTCGCGTCAACCAAATTGCCCAGGCCGCTTGTACACCGCTGGCCGGCGTCCGGGTTGATCTCTGGCATTGTGACGCCGCTGGCGTCTATTCGGATACGGATCAACTGGGCTTTCAGACGGTTGGGCAGAAATTCCTGCGTGGCTACCAGATGACCGACGCGAACGGCATTGCCCAGTTCACCACCATCTACCCCGGTTGGTATCAGGGGCGCACCGTCCACATTCATATCAAAGTACGCACCGACGCCGGTTACGATTTTACCTCGCAACTCTTTTTTGACGACAACTTCACCGACGCCGTCTTTGCCGCAGCGCCTTACAACCGGCGTGGGGAACGCCGGCTCCGCAATGAGGACGATGGTATTTTTCGGCAAAGTGGCGAGCAGATGATGTTGGCGGTCAATCAGGTTGACCCTGGTTATGCGGCGACCTTTGATATCGCGCTCGATTTGAGCTAATGAGGACTGGCGGCTGGTCAGTGCGCTGGCAACGACCAGCCGCCGGCAATGAGCTACACATTAAACCGGAAGTGCATGATATCCCCATCCTGTACCACATATTCTTTGCCTTCGACGCGCATGACGCCGGCGGCTTTGGCGGCGGCTTCACTGCCCAGGCGCACATAGTCGGCAAAGGGGATGACTTCGGCGCGGATAAAGCCCCGCTCAAAGTCGGTGTGGATGACGCCGGCGGCTTGGGGCGCTTTCCAACCTTTGCCGATGGTCCAGGCGCGCACCTCTTTGGGGCCGGCAGTGAAGTAGTTGATCAGGTGCAGCGCATCAAAGCCCTTACGGATCACCTGGTCGAGACCGGTCTCCTCCACGCCCAACGAGGCCAGAAATTCGTGGCGCTCGGCGTCGGTCAGGCCGGCCATCTCCTCTTCCAGTTTGGCGCAGAGCTTCACCACTTCGGCGTTCTGCTCTTTGGCCACTTCGCGCACGATCTGAACATATTCATTATCATCGACCAGATGTTCCTCATCGACGTTGGCGGCGTAGATCACCGTCTTGCCGGTGAGAAAGCGCATCTCGTTGTTCAACTGCTGGTAGGCTTCCGTGGTGCGATCCGGGTGGGCCGTCACCGGTTTGCCGGTCTCCAGGAGCGCTTTGAGTTCATAGGCCAGATCCAGCACCGGCTGGATCTTTTTATCGCCCTTGACCTGGCGCAGCAGTTTGTCGATCTTGTTTTCCAGTTGTTGGAGATCGGCCAGCATCAACTCGGTGTTGATCACCTCAATGTCATCGCGCGGGTCGATCTTGGCCGAGACGTGGATCACATTCTCGTCCTCAAAGCAGCGCACCACATGGACAATGGCCGCCGTTTCGCGAATGTTGGCCAGAAATTGGTTGCCCAACCCCTCGCCCTTGCTGGCGCCCCGCACCAGCCCGGCAATATCAAAAAATTCAACCGTGGCGTAGATGACCCGTTCGGGCTTGACTAGCTCCGCCAGCTTATCCACCCGCGCATCGGGCAGCGGCACGACGGCTTTATTCGGTTCAATGGTGCAGAAGGGGTAATTGGCCGCTTCCGCATTCTGTGTTTTGGTTAAGGCATTAAAGGTGGTGCTTTTGCCCACATTAGGCAAGCCCACAATGCCAATTCCTAGTGCCATAAATTTTGTTTTTTCTCTTGAATTAGGTAGACAGGTACACAGGTACACAGGTAAACAGGTAGACAGGTACTGTCCACAGGCTCCTATTTACCTGTCTACCTGTGTACCTGTTTACCTGTCTACCCTAAAAGAATCGTTTCACAATTGAGAGCGCGCCCTGTTTCCAGGGGACACGGTGGGAGACGCCGGATTGGCCCTGGAATTCATGGAGATGGGCCAGATACCATTGATAGTTGCGGATCATGGCCTCTTTGTTGGAATATTGGGGACGGAAGCCCAGGACACGCTCGGCCTTTTCAATGGAGACAAAGGAGTCTTCGGTGATGGTGCCGTAGGCCCATTTGTAGACCGGCGAGAGTTTAAGTTTTTCCAGAATTTGCAGCCCCAACACCATCGGCGTGATCGGGATCGAGATGATCCGCTTGCCAAAGCCGGCATAGTCCAGCACAGCCTGGAAATCCTCTTTGAGCGTGGTGAACTCTTTGGCGCCGATGTTAAAGACATCGTTGACCTTGGCCGGGTCGCCGGTCGCGACCAGCCAGATCGCCTCGCACAGGTCTTCGACATCGAGCAATTGGTAGCGATTTTTGCCGCTGCCGGGCACTGGGAAGTTTTTGCCGTCCTTGGCCCAGTCGTAGAGCAGGGCAAAGATCCCCAAACGCTCCGGCCCGACAAAGGATTTGGGGCGGATGATCGGCACACACATTCCTTTGGCGCGATATTCCAGACAGATCTCTTCAGCCTTGACTTTGGCCTCGCCATATGGCCCGACGCCATCCAGTTTGTCGGTTTCGACCAGGGGATGGTGGTCGGGAATACCATAGACAGCAGTGGACGAGATATGAACCACGCGCGGGATCTGCGCTTCGTCGGCCGCTTGCAACACGTTGCGCATCCCCTCAATGTCGGTCGAGTAGATGTCTTGCGGGGTGTAGAGCGGTAGAGCAGCAGCGGTGTGGATAACCACATCCACGCCCTGCATTGCCCGCTTGAGATCCGCCGGTTTGCGAATATCACCGGTAACTTCCGTAATCTGATCCCGTTCCGGATAGGTGAAGGGGGCCAAGTCGAGCGAAACCACCTTCTGCCCGCGCACCAATAGGTAGCGCGTCAGGTTGATGCCCAAAAAACCGGCGCCGCCGGTCACTAAATAGGTTTTTGTCTCTCCTGCTACCGGCACACCGGGGGTCGGTTGCGTCACGCTGTTTGTTTTTGTTGCCACCACGGCAGACTCCTGTCAACTACCCTCATCATAGGGGCAAGAACTATCATGCCCCTATGATGAGAAAATCCTATAAATTACTTAGCCATTGGGCCAATAAGGTCTGTGTCGATTCAAAGGCCAAGTTTGTCGGTAACGTTGTTTGGGTAAACCAGCCGGCCTCGGCAACATCATCATCACACTGTAAAACTGTCGCCGGGTCGACCGGGACGGCATGATAGGCCAGGACTATTCCCTGGCTGCGACCGCCGGCGCCGACCATCGGGAAAATCGTTAAGAGCGTTTGGATCGCCACCGGCAAACCGATCTCTTCGAGCAATTCCCGTTGGAGGGCGGCTTCGGGCATCTCGCCGGCATCCATATAGCCGCCGGGCAGCGACCACAACCCTTTGCCCGGATCAACGGCCCGCCGCACCAACAACACCTGCGCTGCCTGTGTCACCAGGCCGACGACAGCCACCTTCGGATCAGGAAAGTGGACAAAGCCACATTGCGGACAGACTGGACGCACGTGACGGTAGATTTCTCGCTCCGCCAACGCGGTCGCGCAGTAGGGGCAATAGACAAAGTTTGGTCGACTCATGATCATTCCCAATCGCCGATCCGTGACCGGCTTAGAGCGGCGATGCAATGGTGACGCCGCCGCTTTGCACGGCAAACTATTATACTCGGCTTCGCCTAAAGCAAAAACATCTGACATGAGCGGATGAAGAAACAACAGGAGCGTCAGGTCGCCAATCGTCAATGCCCACTACCCAATCCTTGCCACCTATTGCCAAACAACAAGTGGCAAGGTATGGATTTGTGGCTTGACAAAGCAAGGTCTATAATCAACTACAAGAAATGGTGTTGTAACTCAGCAGTAACGAAGTCAGGATAATGTGAACCGATTTGACAACCGCAACTCCTCAATTTCATATTAACTTGTCAGACTTACACCAAACAAAATGCGGTATAGCACACCTATGGTGTAAATTGTCGAGCGCCCTTTGGGCCAACCGCAATTTACACCACAGGTGACATACCGCGAGAAAGCCGATGAAAGTAAAATGTTTACCCAATGCTTACTCTTTAAGGAGGCAGCCGCTTGAATCTGCATGAATATCAATCAAAACGTATCTTTGCCACCTACGGCATCCCAATTCCGCAGGGCGAGGTAGCGACAACCCCGGCGGAAGCACGGGCCATTGCCGAGCGCTTAGGTGGCCCCGTTGTGATCAAGAGCCAGGTGCTGGTCGGCGGCCGCGGTAAAGCCGGCGGCATCAAAGTCGCTAAAAGCGCCGAAGAAGCGGAAACGCTGGCCGGTCAGATCTTGGGGATGAACATCAAGGGTTTGACGGTGAAGAAGGTGTTGGTCGATGAAGCCGCCAAGATTGCCAAGGAAATCTATCTGGGCGCAGTCCTCGACCGGGCGCAACGCCGGGTCGTCTTGATGGCAAGCAGCGAAGGCGGCGTCGAGATCGAAGAGGTCGCCAAGCATACGCCCGACAAGATCATCAAAGTGGCCGTCCACCCTTTCCTTGGCCTGCGTGATTATCAGGCGCTGGAACTGGCCGACGGCATCGGTCTCCCCAAAGAACACCTCAACGCTTTTGTCAAAATCGCCCGCAGCCTCTATCAAGCCTATGTGGAAAATGACGCCAGCCTGGCCGAAATCAACCCGCTGGTCATCACCGGTGACAACCGGCTGATTGCGCTTGACGGCAAAATGGTCATCGACGACAGCTCGCTCTTCCGCCACCCCAACCTAGCCGAACAGCGCGACCTTGACGCCGAAAATCCGTCGGAAAGCGCAGCGCGCGAACACGGTCTCAATTACATCAACCTGGATGGCGAGATTGGCTGTATGGTCAATGGCGCCGGTCTGGCCATGGCGACGATGGATATTGTCAAATTCTATGGCGGCAACCCGGCCAACTTCCTGGATGTCGGCGGCGGCGCCTCGGCGGACAAAGTGGCGGCGGCGTTGCGGGTCATTCTGAGCGACAGCCGCGTCAAAGCCGTGTTGATCAACATCTTCGGCGGCATCACTCGCTGTGATGAAGTGGCAAAAGGGGTGCTGGCGGCGATCAACTCGCTCGATGTCAAAGTGCCGTTTGTGGTGCGCCTGGTCGGCACCAATGAGGAGGAAGGCCGGCGCATTCTCGCCGAAGCCAAGATGATTACCGCAACCAGCCTGGCAGACGCCGCGCAAAAAGCAGTGGCCGCCGCCCAAGGAGGCAAGGCATGAGCATTTTAGTTGACAAGAATACACGCGTGGTGGTGCAGGGCATTACCGGTCGCCAGGGCGCTTTTCACACTGAACAGATGTTGGATTACGGCACCAAAGTGGTCGCCGGTGTGCGCCCCGGCAAGGGGGGCGAATGGGCGACGCGCAATGTGCCGATCTTTGATACGGTCAAGGACGCGGTGACAGCCACCGGCGCCAATACCAGTTTTATCATCGTCCCTGAATCGACGGCGCCCGACGCAATCATTGAAGCCGCCGACGCCGGCATTGACCTGATCGTCTGCATTACCGAAAACATTCCGGCGCTCGACATGGTGAAGGTGCGCGCTTATCTCGACACCACCACCGCCCGGCTGGTCGGCCCCAATTGCCCCGGCTTGATCACGCCCGGGGAAGCCAAAGTCGGCATTATGGCCGGTCATATTCATACACCCGGCAATGTCGGCATTGTCAGCCGTTCCGGCACCCTCACCTACGAGGTGGTCTATGCCCTGACCGCGCGCGGCATCGGTCAAAGCACCGCCATCGGCATTGGCGGCGATCCGATTATCGGCACCACCTTTATTGATGTGCTACAGATGTTTGAGAACGATCCGGGGACGGAACAGGTGATTTTAATTGGGGAGATCGGCGGCACCGATGAGCAGAAGGCCGCCGCCTTTATCGCCGATCACATGACCAAGCCGGTGACAGCCTTTATCGCCGGCCAGACGGCGCCGCCCGGACGGCGCATGGGGCACGCCGGCGCCATCATTTCCGGCGGCGAAGGCACAGCGGAAGAAAAGATGGCGATGCTCAAAGCCGCCGGCGCCCAGGTGGCCCGCCATCCCGATGAAATTGCGGAAATTGTGGCAAAGAATTTGAGCAGGTAACGGGACTGCGAGTTACAGGTGGCGAGTAATGTAACCCACCAGTCACTATTCAGCCCTCCTACGCGTAGGAGGGCTGAATAGCTATACCTGTCATTCGCCCCTATGCGCTTTTACGCACTGATAATCGTCGCCAT
>QWII01000041.1 GCA_021405325.1 Caldilinea sp. CFX5
CAGCGCCGGCCGCGGCCGCGCCGGCAGCCGCCGCACCGGCCGCCGGGAGTGAAGGCGGACAGGCAACCGGCGCCTTGCCGGCGAGCGCGCTGCAAATCGCCCAGGAACGCGGTCTGACCCCGGATGATATCGACGCCGCGCTGATGAC
The DNA here is from genome assembly GCA_021405325.1 of Caldilinea sp. CFX5. Next base: position 149 of record QWII01000041.1, read on the forward strand.
CTATACGCCCAGCGGTAAATGGGACGAATACATCAGCTTTTTCTCCGGCGGTCATTCCGGCAACGTCATTGTCGTCGGCGTGCCTTCCATGCGCATCTTGAAGAACATTGCCGTCTTTACCCCTGAATCGTGGCAGGGCTACGGCTATGGCTCCAAGGAGAGCGAAGAAATCCTTGACGCCGGCAATGTCGGTGATGTCAAAATTCGCATGGGCGACACCCATCACCCTGCCCTCAGCGAGACTGAAGGTGACTATGATGGGCAGTACCTCTTTATCAATGACAAGGCCAGCGCCCGTGTCGCCGTGATCGACCTGCGTGACTTTGAAACCAAGCAGATTGTCAAAGATCCCAATCTGATCAGCAACCACGGTTCGACCTTTGTCACCCCCAACACCGAATATGTTGCCCAAGGCTCCCAATATGGTACGCCCCTGGGCTGGGAGTATGCGCCATTGGATGAGTACAAAGAAAAGTATCGTGGTCTGATCACCCTCTGGAAGTTTGACCGCGAAAAGGGGCGCATCGACCCAGCGCAATCCTTTAGCATTGAGGTGCCGCCCTACTGGCAAGACCTCTGTGACGCCGGTAAATTGGCCAGCGACGGCTGGGGCTTCTGCAATTCGTTTAATACCGAAATGGCGACCGGCGGCATTGAGAAGGGCAATCCACCCTTTGAAGCGGGCGTCAGCCAACGGGATATGGACTATCTGCACATCTTTAACTGGCGTAAGGCGGAAGAAGTCTTCAAAGCCGGTAAAGCCGAAACGGTCAATGGCATTGGCGTCATCCGCATCAAGACCGCTGTCGATGAAGGCATTCTCTATCTGGCCCCCGAACCGAAAAGCCCCCACGGCGCTGACGTGACCCCTGATGGCAAGTATATCATTGTCTCCGGTAAACTCGATCCCCATGTCACGATCTATGGCATGGAGAAGATTCAAAAGGCGATTGCCGACAAGGCTTGGGAACTTGACGAATATGGCATCCCGGTCCTTAACTTTGACGCCGTTATGGTGGCGCAACTGGAACTGGGCCTGGGGCCGCTGCACACTCAATTTGATGACCAAGGCTTTGCCTATACCAGTCTCTTCCTGGATAGCATGATCGCCAAGTGGAAACTCGGCGGCGATGACCCGGCGGCTTATGCGGTCGTAGACAAAGTGCCGGTGCAATACAACGTCGGTCATATCTCGGCGATGGAAGGGGACACCGTTAGCCCGGACGGCAAATATCTGCTCGCCATCAACAAATGGGCCGTCGATCGCTTCAACCCGGTAGGACCATTGCTGCCGCAGAATCAGCAACTGATCAATTTGGGTGGCGAAAAGATGAAGGTGATCTACGACTTGCCGATGGGCATCGGTGAGCCGCACTACGCCCAGACCATCAAAGCTGACAAGCTCAAGGCTTGGGAGGTATACCCGGAAGTCGGTTGGGACACCATTGCCCAGGCGCCGTCAGCTAAGGCCGTCAAGGTTGGCGAAGAGAAAGTCGTGCGCAACGGCAATCAGGTCGAAGTCTTTATGACCGCCATTCGCTCTCACTACACACCGGAGCATGTGGAGATCAAGAAGGGCGACCATGTGATCTGGCACATTACCAGCATCGAAACGGCGCACGATGCTACCCACGGCTTCCAACTGGGCGGCTATAACATTAGCTTGAGCATTGAACCGGGCGAAAGCACCACCTTTGAGTTCGACGCCGTTAACGAAGGCACTTTCCCCTTCTACTGCACCGAATTCTGCTCAGCGCTCCATTTGGAGATGTTGGGGTATATGTTGGTTGAACCGTAAGACATGACAAGGTGACAGGGTGACAGGGTGACAAGGTGAAGGGGTGACAGGATCAAGAGATGACTAAGGTGTGACGATTGAAATGTAAGCAACTTTGTCACCCTGTCACCCCTTCACCCTGTCACCCTTGTCACAAAGAAGGAGGATACAATGATGACGGACAGCATGGAACGGCTGGTTGGCCCCAGAGTGCCGGCGGCGGAGATGCGGGCGAATCGGGTGCGCTATTGGTTGCCGACGCTTTTCTTTGTGGTGGCGGCGGTCTTGTTGATGATTTCGATTTTGCAACCCTACTGGCACTTGACCTTACATGCGCCCCAGTACCCCAAAGGGTTGGTGGTAACGGCCTATGTCAATCGCCTAGAAGGGGATGTCAAGGAGATCGACGGGCTGAATCACTATATCGGGATGCGGCCTCTGAATGAAGCGGCGGTCTTTGAGCGGACGATTTCGATCTATGGTATTGCGATGCTGGCGCTGTTGATTGTGGCGGCGGTCTATGTTCATAACCGCTGGGCAGCGCTCCTCGCCTTGCCGGCGCTCTTGATGCCGGTGATCTTTTTAGCCGATCTGCAATACTGGTTGGCAAACTTCGGGCAGAATTTAGACCCCACGGCGCCCCTGTCCAGCAGCATCAAGCCTTTTATCCCGCCGGTGTTAGGCGAGGGCAAGATTGCCCAGTTTCGCACCGTCGCCGAGCCGGGGATCGGCTTGTGGTTGGCAGTGGCGGCGTCAGTGGTGATTTTGATTGGGCTGTGGTTCCATCGACGGGCGTACAAGCCGTTGGTGGAGGGGCGGGAGTAATGACGATAGTCGGCTTGAGCCGACTTGCGCGCTCAGCCTGAATTTGAATTCAAGGCTGAATCAAGGCTGATAGAAAGCTAAGTCAAGGCGGGTAACGGGGTGAGATGATGAAGCGCTACTGGATCGTTCTGGTGTCAATCTTGGCGCTGCTGCCGTTGCGGTTAAGCGCACAGCAGGAGCCGTTTGATCTGGCGGCGGCATTGGCGGCGGCAGCGCCGGGGGCGACAGTTACTGTACCGTCAGGCGTCTATACCGGCCCGTTGGTGATTGAAAAGCCGGTGGTGCTGGTCGGCGAGGGCTACCCGGTGATCGATGGCGGCGGTAAGGGTGATGTGATCACCATCCATGCGCCCAATGTGACCATCCGGGGCTTTGTGGTGCGCAATAGCGGTGACTCACTCGACCATGAACATGCCGGCATTACCGGTCTGGCGGCAGCGGCGACGCTGGAAGAGAATCGGTTGGAGGATGTCCTCTTTGGCATCTACCTGAAAAATGCGCCGAACAGTGTGGTGCGCAATAACCTGGTACTCTCCAAAGATGTAGAGATGGGCCGACGCGGGGATAGCATTCGCCTTTGGTACTGTGAGCGTGCGTTGGTTGAAGGGAATACGGTGCGCGAGGGGCGCGATGTGATCATCTGGTATGCACCCCATAGCATTGTACGTAATAACCTGGTGGAGCATAGCCGTTATGGTCTCCACCTCATGTCCACCGACGATTTGGTGATTGAATCCAATATCTTGCGCCGGAACTCGGTGGGGATCTATGTAATGTACGGCAGCGGTTTTGTAGTGCGCAACAATCTGCTCTATGAGAACCACGGTCCTAGCGGCTATGGTATCGGCTTAAAAGATGCGGATCAATTTGTAGCGGAAGGCAATCGGATTGTAAGCAATCGCGTTGGGTTATATGCGGATATTGCGCCCCGCAACGACAAAATCACAGCCCAGTTTACCCGGAATCTCTTTGCCTATAATGAAATCGGGGTCATGCTCCTGCCGTTGGTGCAACATATGCTCTACGCCGACAACGTTTTTCAGGACAATCACGAGCAGATGACGGTGAGCGGCGGCGGTCAACTGGTGAACAATGCCTGGTCACAGGCGGGGCGGGGCAATTATTGGAGTGACTACGCCGGTTTTGACGCCGATGCCAACGGGGTGGGCGATTTGCCCTACCGCGTGCAGAGTCTTTATGAGGATCTGCTGCAAACCTATCCTGAATTGCGACTCTTCCAACTCAGTCCGGCCACCCAAGCGCTCGATCTGGCGGCGCAAGCCTTCCCGATCTTTCAGCCGGCGCCGAAACTGGTCGATGAACACCCGCTCACGGCGCCCCCTGCTTTGGCGGCTGTTCCCGGCTTGCCGACGACCCCGATTTTGAGCAATCTGCTGGCCGCTATTGTTATGGTCGGCCTGGCGTTGACAATTTTAGGCTGGGCCACCCGTAAACCGGGCTGGCGCAGCGGCCGGTAAGGTGATAAAATCTATGAAAATGATGAAAACCATTACCTTTTTGCTTCTCTTCTTGCTGGCCGCCGGGGTTATGAGCGGCGCCTTGTCGGTGACACAACCGTCAACGCCGCCGCCGGCGCAAGCAATCACGCAAACCATCACGCCGGCGGCAGCCCAACCAACAGCGGCTGATATCGGCTTTAAAGTGGTTGGTCAACCGGCCGGCCTTTACGGCAAGGTCTACAACCCACCCCGCGCGGCGTTTGAGTTTACGTTGCCGACCAGCAATGGTGAGCGCGTGCATCTGCGGGATTACCAGGGGCGCGTGGTGCTGATCTTCTTCGGCTACACCAATTGCCCGGATATTTGCCCCACGACCCTGGCGGACATCAAGGGGGCATTGGCGCAACTGGGCGACGCGGCGCAGGATGTAACTGTGCTTTTCATCACGGTCGATCCCGCCAACGACACGCCGGCACGCCTAGCCGAGTACTTGGGCTATTTCCACGAACCAGGCTTTGTCGGCCTAAGCGGCACGGAAGCGGAAACCGCGGCCATCGCCTACCAATATGGCGCCAAGTTCTACCGTGAAGAAGGCACGACGGCCACCGGTGGTTACACAATGGCCCATACTGCCCGCCTCTTTCTGATCAACCGCCAGGGCGAATGGGCGATGACGATGGAGTATGGCACCCCTGCCGACCAGATTGCCGCCAATCTAACGTATTGGCTGGCCCGCTGACCGTAGTAAAGACTGATGAAGATTGTTAATTTATTTACGTAACTCTCATTAGTCTTTATCTGGATGGGGAAAGACTAATGCAGGTTAGCGAATGGTTTCGGTAATCCTTGGAACTTGTCACGCCGGAGGCGATGACCTACAGTTACCGATTTGTTTTCGTAACGTTCATCAGTCTTTACTACCGGAACACTAGACGGTTTATCAGAGAACGAGTGAGATCATGATCACCTTTACGAATGTCACCAAACGCTTTGGCAACTACCGGGCCGTCGATAATCTTTCCCTCACTGTGCCGATGCAACAAGGGGCGGCGCTTTGGGGCCCCAACGGCGCCGGCAAGACCACGGTCATCAAATGCCTGTTGGGTCTGTTGCGTTACGAAGGGCAGATCATGGTCAACGGCTATGACGCCTATCGCCAGGGGCGCCAGGCGCGGCGCCTTGTCGGCTATGTGCCGCAGGAACTGGCCTTCTATGATGAGATGAGTACGCTTGACACCGTGCGTTTCTTTGCCCAACTCAAAGGCGCGCCGCTGACGGATGCGGTCTCGATCTTGACGCAGGTGGGTCTGGAAGAACATGCCGGTAAACCGGTGGACGCGCTCTCCGGCGGGATGAAACAGCGTCTGGCCTTGGGCCTTGCCTTGCTGGGCGATCCGCCGGTGTTGGTGCTGGACGAACCGACTTCTAATCTCGATCCGGCTGGACGGCGGCAATTTTTGCAACTTCTCAGCCAGGTCAAGGCGCAGGGCAAGACCATCCTCTTCACCTCGCACCGCCTGGAGGAGATCGAACAGATTGCCGACCAGGTGATTGTGATGGAGAAGGGCGCGATCAAGCTGACCTGCCCCGGTCGCGAGCTGGCGGGCCGTTTAGGGCTGCATACCACCGTAAAACTGCGTCTGCCCAGCGAGTTGCTGGATACGGCGCTGGGCGTCTTGCAACGGGATGGTTTCCAGGCGCGGCGCAACGGCGTCGGCGTGTTGGTCGATGTCCACCCGTCGGAAAAGGCGCACCCGATCCATAGTTTGAGCCGCGCACATATTGCGGTGACGGATTTTGAGATGGAGTAAGACAGTAAGACAGTGAAACAGTAAGACAGTGACTAACTGACCTACTGACCCACTGTCCTACTACACTACGGGGGATGGTATGGAAGCAAGAATTGTTTGGACGTTGGCGAAGAAAGAATTGCGGGATGCGTTGCATAACCGCTGGTTCGTGCTGTACACGGCAGCCTTTGTGGTGTTGGCGCTGGCCTTTTCGTACCTGGCGCTGGCCGGGGCGGGGATGGTGGGTTTTGCCGGCTTTGGCCGGACCGCGGCCAGTTTGATCAACCTGGTGTTGTTGATTGTACCGCTGATGGCGCTGACCATCGGCGCCCAGAGCCTGGCTGGTGAACAGGAACGCAACACGCTGGCCTATCTACTGGCGCAACCGATCAGCCGCACCGATGTCTTTGTCGGTAAATATGTAGGGCTGGTATTGAGTCTACTAGCCTCATTGACCCTGGGCTTTGGCATCTCCGGCGTGGTGATGGCGCTCAACGGCACCGGCGCCGCCGATCCGACCGCCTATGTGCTGCTGGTGGCGCTGGCGTTTCTGCTCAGTCTGACCATGTTGAGCGTCGGCTTCCTGATTTCCGCCTTGACCAAACGAGCGGGCGTGGCAGTGGGGATCGGCCTCTTCCTCTGGTTGCTCTTTGTCTTCTTTGGCGACCTGGGCATGATGGGGACGGCAATCACCCTGCGCGTGCCGATTGACACGCTCTTCTGGTTGTCGTTGATCAACCCGTTGCAAACCTTCAAGATGGCCGCGATCCTCAACATTCAGGCGACGCTGGACATTTTGGGGCCGGCCGGCATCTATGCCATGCAGCGTTATGGTGACGGGCTGTTGGTGATCTTTCTGGGCGTGCTGGCGCTTTGGGTTGCGTTGCCGGCGCTGGCGGCCTACGCCCGCTTTCAGGCCAAGAGTGATCTGTAGAGAAGGAAGGGCCTTATGAAACAACGTCTGTTACTGTTACTCTTACTTACCGGCCTGCTGCTGGCGGCTTGCAGCCGCGGCGAAACTACGCCCAATCCACCGACGATTCGCTATGGGGAAGATACCTGCACCCACTGTAATATGATTATCAGCGACCCTCGCTATGCTGCCGGCTATGCCCATGAAATCAGCGCCGGTCGTTATGAGAGTCTAGCCTTTGATGATATCGGCGACTTGCTGGCGGACTTGGGGGAACATGCGGAACGCCACATTGTCGCCTGGTATGTGCATGACTATGAGAGCGAAGAATGGCTCGACGCCACCGCCGCCTATTATGTTGTCAGTGACGAGATCATCTCACCCATGGGCCACGGCATTGCGGCTCATGCTACGCAAGCCGCCGCCGAACAGATGGCCCAAGCAAAGAATGGTCAGGTTTTTGATTGGCAAGGCTTGCTGGCCCATGCGCAAACCCTGGATCATGAGGCGGCGCATCAACACTAGCGCGGTAGCGCTCAAGCGCAAAAACTGGTCATCTGGACAGTTGCTTCCTGACCGGGTGTATAGCGCGGCAATGAGCGGCGGTCTGTATAGTTAAACTGTTTTCAGCATAAAGCTGAAGTAAAGCAAAATATTTTGTAAGGAAAGAAGAAAGAAAGCAAATGAGAAGTGAGAAAGCTATGAAGCGTTTATTGGCGATGTTGGTAATGCTGGGGTTGCTGGCAATCAGCGTGGCGGCCTGTGGCGGTGATGAAGAGCCAACCCCCGCCCCCACGGTCGCCCCTACCACGGCGGCAGCGCCGGCGGAACAAGCCGCCCCCGCCGATCAGGTTGCCGCCGCCCCGGCCGGCGATGCGGAAAAAGGCAAAACGATCTTCGCCACCACCTGTGCCGCCTGTCACGGCCCGGCCGGCGAAGGGGTGCAGGGGTTGGGCAAAGATATGACCAAGAGCGAATTTATCGCCGGTCTCTCTGATGAAGAGTTGGTCGCCTTTATCAAAACCGGGCGCCCTGTCAGTGATCCGCTCAACACCACCAAAGTTGATATGCCCCCCAAAGGTGGCAACCCGGCCCTGACTGATGAACAACTGACCGACATTGTCGCCTATATTCGTTCGATCCACGTCGATTAGTCACAATAAACAGGCTGGTTGGGACAAGAAGAGATTGAGGGATACAGAGATTCAGCGGCTGAATCTCTGTATCCCTCAATCTCTTCTTAAAACCTCTTCTCGGCGAGAAAGCTCCGGTTCTTATCCAATCCGATGTTCAACCAGCGGGCTGCTTAGGGTGCGATTGCCAATGGTGACATACAGTTCACGGTCAGTGACGGAGAGGGCGAGGTTGCTCCGGCGGTCGATCAGCGCAGCAACCTCTTCGACAAAACGACGGTGTAGGGCATAGATGGGAATGTCGGCGGCGCCGTGAATCTTCTTACCGACATATTGCGCCAACAGTTGATCGACATCGCGATGGGTGTAGACAGCAGCGCGACCGGCCAATTTGCTGCCTCGGTGTAATCGTTCGGCGTCCGGCAACCCCACCTCAATCCACGCTTTGACCTGGCCGGTCAGGTCACGCACATAGACCGCCGGTTCATCCCCCGCCGCCACCCCTTGGGTAAAGACGATCCCTTCCGTATATTCCAGACAATAGGCCACCAGCCGCATCAACATATACTCCGCCGATTCCGAAGGTTGGCGCGCCATGCGCAGGTCGAGCGTTTCGTAGACGCCGCGGTCAACGTCGGCTAGTTCGACGGTCAAGTTGTAAATAGTTGCGTTTAGGGCCATGAGTGATTAGGTGGTTGGGTGGTTGGTGAACTTATCGAACCACTGGTTAATTTGCCAACACTTGGGCGGCCCACTGGGCATCCTCTGGGGAAAGGCGCGGCGTCGGTGGTACCGTGTAGTCAAGGCTTAGATCAAAGCGGGCGCGGCGGTACAGATTGTGCAAAATATCGTTTAGCGGCACAAGGGGCTGTTCATCCTTAGGCAACAAGGGTAGTGGAAAGGATGGGATAGGTTCACGTAGATTGAAAGCATAGAGCTTTGCGTGCGGTCGTCGCCAGCCTGGGCTGACCAGGATGCGGTAATGAGTTTTGGCGTTGACGCCAAAGACCATCATCGGCTGGCCTTCGCGCAAGAGATCAATTTCGATGAGATTGGTACGGGTGCGTAAAATTTGGTTGCGTTTTTCGATATATTCCTCACGCCCTTCCGGATGCGATTTGTTAACGGGCGATAAAACCTCGATTACCGTAATCAACTTGCCGGTTTTTACCTCGCGTACTTCCAGGTAATTTTCCTCGGTCTCTTCCTCCATTGGCACTTCCACATCCAGTACACTCACATCGCCCAACACAGGCACGGGCGACCAAGAACCGCTAGGCAGTGTTGGCATTCCGATAGCAACATCCGGCTTACCTAGATTAATGCGCTCGTTAGCCAGTAGCAAGTAAGCGTGGCGCTGCAAGGCAACGTAATACTTGGGCGCTACCAGTGGTACAAGTTCATCACGGATGGCAGATAGCAAACTGTCGTGTACGTCAGCCCAGATAGTAGGGTGCTCCAGATAAGGGTCCATGCCTGGAAAAGGTGTGTTCATACGGTTATTCTAGTGGGTGACGGGAAGGTTGTCAAATCTCTTTCCAATTATCTGTCGTCCAGCCGAAAGGCGCAAATCACAAGGTTGTGATACAATACCACTCATCATGAACCAACGGACACTCACCCTGTCACCTTGTCAATTCCTGGGGAGCAATTACAGATGGGCAACAATCTCCATTTACTCAGCAGCTTACGTGAAAAATTGATCAGCGCCGACAACTTTTCTGATGTGATGCACTATTTCTTCGACCATTTTGCCGAGAATGAAGAGTTTTTACAGTTGGGTCGCCCCCAGCACAGCAGCCTGGTCGAGACCATCGCCATCGAAACGGCCTCCGCAGCGCTCCAAGAACGGGTCACCTTGCGCAATATGCGGCTGATCCGGCTGCCCAAGGAGAAGTTCTATCACGGTGCGTGTTTTGCCAATGGCCGCATCGCCAATATCTTCTTCTTCGAGGATATTATGACCGGCATGATGGCGATCAGCATGGAAGACGGCACCTCCGAAGTCCGCTTTGCGCGTATGACTGGAATTCCAGTGAAGAACCCGAAGGCGGGGAAGTGGAATTAGTCAGTGGAACAGTAAGACAGTAAGACAGTTACCGAGCAGGACGCTTTACTGCCCTACTGATTTACTGTCCTACTGTTTGACCAGGTTGTTCACGTCGGCGCGCCAGTGAGTGCAGGATGACATTACTCTGGATTAATAAAAACTAAGGTTGAGGCTAGGCAGTAATCGAGGATTATGTTATAATCTGGCTAACCCGTCTCTCTATGTCATCAGGAAGCAAGAATGATTGCTACAGTTGAACTGACAGAAACAGCATGTCGTGCGGCTGTTGATCAGTACTTGACGAATGTATTGGGTACAGCCTATCGTGCAGGGCGAGCAAGGCTATGTAATGGCGCTTGGCTTTTCACAGTAACAAATGAACGGACAGATATGGCCCGTGTCCCAGCCGTGGGCAGCATCGCCGTTAGTGCAATCAGCGGTCAAATACACAAGCTAACCGATGATCAAATTCGCAATATGGGCGAAGCTGGGGCTGTACAGGCAGCCCAAGCCCGCAAAGAACTGGCCCGCGACGACGATGGCTATGTATTGCGCCGTCATGCCTGGATCAAAGCCAGTAGTTGGCTTAGTAACTATGTAGGTATGAAAATCGGTGCCGAGTACGGTCAGTTCATCGAGCAAGCGTCGCCCATTTGGCGCTTTTCCATTGTCTGCTATCTACGCAACCTAGAAGCGCATTCGTTCGGCGCGATTGATGTTGATGCAATGACGGGCCAAGTGACACCGTTACCTGACAAACAAATTCAAACCATCCAGGAGGCCGTCAGTGCTGCTGTCCGGTATCAGAAGCAAACAGCAACAAGATGAGTACGACTGTTTGGTAGTTTGTTGTCAGATGGTTCTTGGTTATCTGTGAATGCAGATATTGCAACAGAGTGGCCCTATTACAGGGACCATGCGGTTGTTGTCGTTGGTTTTGATGATGTTCACGTCTTTATCAACGATCCGGCGCAAGTGGAAGCACCACTGGCAGTTGACATTGACACCTTTTTACTAGCCTGGGCCAATCGCAACTATGAGTATGCGGTCATGCGACTGGCAGAGGAATTGCGATAAGCATTCGGCCACGAACAGATAAAACCTCAACTAAAATGCAATTTCAGATCACTTGAAAGGACCCCGCATGGCCCTCCTCACCACCATCGCCTTGACCATTGGCGGCGCGCTAGTCAAACATGTTGCTGCCGGCTATCTAGGCGATGGCCCCAAGAGCCAGGTGGCCCAAGACCTGCTCGACCTGGTGCGCGACCAGATCGGTGACGGCTTGACATCACGCCCTGAACAACCATCCATCGAACAGGTGGCGCAGCAGGTGACGCAAAAGCTGCTCCCCATCTTTGCCCAAGAGAGTCGCAACCTTGATCCGGCCACCAGAGAGGCCATTGTGTTGGCCGTCGCCCAGACGCTGGCGACCAGCAAGATTGACGCCGATTTATTCTTCCAGCGCCCTGGGCGACTACGGCGAGATGCCGACTTTGCAGCAGAACGCCCCCAGCGTGTCGTCGGCTCAATTCAAGAAATATTGACCTATGCACCCCGGTTGGTGATTCAGGGGCAACCTGGTTCGGGCAAGAGTACCATGCTGCGCTGGTTGGCGATCCAACTTGCCCTGCGCACCTTGAGTCAAGAGCAGCCCGCGCTTGCCAGTTGGGATGACTGCATTCCCTTTTACCTTCAACTGCGCACCTTTGCCAACAAAGCGTTGCCCACCCCAAGCGAATGGCCAACGCTTCAGGTGCGGCAACTGGCGCTCAAGCCACCGGACCGCTGGATGCACGAGGTATTGAGCGACGGTCGCGCCGTGGTCTTGATCGACGGCGTGGATGAGACGCCCGAGGGGCAGCGGGCTGAGTTGTTGCAATGGCTGCAAGAGGTAATGAATGCCTACCCCTGGGCGCGCTATATCATCACCTCGCGCCCAGCAGCGATCAAACTTTGGCCGGAATGGATTGATTGGAGTCGGTCGTCCGGTTTTCTCACCCTCTCGTTGCAGGAGATGGAGTTGGAACAGTGCTTTCACTTTATCAACCAATGGCATGACGCCTTGCAACAGAGCCTTCCCGACGCCGCCCAAAGGGAAGAGGTGGCGGCGTTGGCCGAGCCGCTCAAACAGTTGGTGCGCCAACGGGACGCTCTGCGCCGACTGGCGCGCAACCCACTGCTCTGTTCGATGATCTGCGCTCTTCATCGTGAACACCCGCACACCATGCCGCAAAACCGCATCAAGCTCTATCAGAATTGTGTCGAAATGCTAATGCACCGGCGCGACGCCGAACGCAAGGTCGGCAGCCTGGCGGATTATCCACCGTTGAGCAATATTTATGAAGAGGTAATTCTGCGTGACTATGCGCATCATCTCATGCTCAATGGCGAAAGTGAAGAGGATCTGCGAGACGCCGACCACTACTTTGATGAGTTACTGCAACGGGTCAATCTGCCGGGTTGGACAGGGGAACGATTGCGTCACTACTTTGTGGCGCGCACAGGGCTATTGTTTGAACCCGCCGAAGGGCGCATTGCCTTTGCCCATCGCACCTTTCAGGAATTTCTGGCGGCACGCGAAATTGTGAAGAAAAATGAGATCAGAATGCTGATCAATAAAGCGCGTGATGACCAGTGGCGCGAGACGATTCTTTTGACCATCGGCATTCCTGAAATTGATCCGAAACAGAGTGATCGTCTGCTCAATGGTCTACTCAATCGAGCTGATGAATTGACTACCGCGCGCTACCGCCATGAGCTTTATCTCCTGGTTGTGGCTTGCTTGGAGACGGCCATCTACCTCACGCCCCCCATGCGTCGTCATATTTTGGCCAAAGCCGCCGCATTACTTCCGCCGCGTAACAATGATGCCGTTGCCCTGATCGCGAAAGGCGGTGACCCAATGGTGGGTCTATTGCGTTTTGACCCGCGCTATAGCTTAAAAAAATGGCCCGCTGTGTGGCCGCGCTTATCGCCATTGGCAGTGATGCTGCCTTGACGGCCTTGGGCGAATATGCCACTGCGCCGATCTATGAAGACCCTAAAGCCAGCGCGCTGCGTCAGGCCATTGCCAAAGGACTTTTCGCCTTTGATCCGACGTACTACTGTCAACGGGTAAACGGAGTTTGCCGCAAATCAAAGGTCTGCTCAGGGCCATTCAGTAAAACGTAGAACTGATTGAGGACATCCCGCCCAACGACAACAATGTCGAGATCAGTGGCAATTACTTCTACGCGTGGAATGGTAATGCCGTTTAACTTGAGCTTCACAGCATAGAGATGAAAGATATTCTCCGTGCCTTCGACGCCCTCAATTTGGATTTGACCAACGGTATAAAGGCGTAGGACATTGACTAATCCACGCGGTATAGCTGTAACGTCGCCGCCCGTATCAAGCAAGGCAGACATGGTGCGATGCGGCAAAGTACGGCGCGCTCCAGAGATTGTCACCTGGAGCATTGGCGCTGGTGGATTTTGCTAGAGATCGTAATTGTTCATTTGCGAATTCGTACAGAAGGCATCCGGGCGCGGCGCGGTGTTGCAGGCTCCACCGCCTCAATATAGCAGGATACTTCGCCAAATTGATCCCACACCTGATCCAGCACACCCAGCCGGTTATCACCCACAGCGACAACCGCGCCTTGATAGATGCCCACCACACGACCCGGATATTGTTGAAGCAGTTGTGGTTTCAGGCGTTCAAAGGCGGCGACTTCCCGCGCAAAAGCCGGGTCGGGTTCCCCTTCACTCGGATCAGCCGCTGAACTTTGCCATGCTTGGAATGCTTCATAGGTGGCAAGCGGCAGTAGCACAGCGAGCGGCTCGCCATTTCGTTCGAGGAACGCTGGTTCTTGAGTAAGCAATGTTTGCTCAACCTCAACCCGGTAATGGGTGGCTGTGGTTTGCAGTTCGTAGTGACGCATAATAGGTTTGAAACCTTTCCAAATATCCTAACGATTGCACCAGATTATACCACAACTGCTGGCAGAACCAAACTTATCCAGAATCCACCATCTAACTACACCCCTCCTCATCCAACGACTCCGGCGTCGTCCACTTGTCGCGCGACCAGCGAAAGGGGCTTCCTTCGCTGACATAGAAGCGGATCTGATGTTCGTTTAGCCCGCGCAAAGTGGTGATGGCATTGCGGATGAGGGGGACGACTTCCTGAAATTGGGCGAAGGGGATGGTGAGGGTAAGATATTTTTTGCCCGCCAACTTGATGTGGAGTTCCAGTTTGAGGATCTGCGGTACGGCGTGGTAGGAAAAGCGTTCCTCTTTCGCCAGCTTTTTCACCTGGGCGAGAATGGCTTTGGTCTTCAGGTCGCGCAGTTTTTGCTGTTGACTGGCCTGGGCATGATGTTGCTCGGCCAACTCCTGGTAGCGGCGGGCAAAGGCGATCACCTCCTCCAAACTGGAAACCAACGCTGTTTTCTTGTCATCGGTGATGGTCAACCGCCCCTGCTTATCCAGCCTGAGGGTAAAGCGGAGATTGGCTAACGACCAGGGGCGCCCCTTGGGCAGATCAAGGCGAAAGGCGCAGAGATAACGGTTGCGTTCTTCTTCGGAGCGATGATAGGGGTGGGTTTCCAGCTTGATATGATTGAGCGCAGTCAATTGCTCACCCAGGCGCTGGGCCAGGGCAGCGCGTTCGTTGCCCGCCACCTGGATGGGCGACTTGCCGGAAAAATAGGTACGGGTCAGTTGGGGTTTGTTGACGCTTTGGCGGGTCATGGCAATCCTTCTCTCTGCTCATCATTCGGCGTATGATAAGCGCGATTATACCATAACCCTGTCGCCCTCTCCTACCGAACGAATGTTCGGATCAACCGGTAGAGCGCTAGGTGCAGCTCTACTTGTAAATGCGTTTAGGGTTTTACCCCCCTCTGCTGTACGCCAGAGGGAAAGCACAGAGTTTATGCGTGGGTTTCAGCGCATTGGAGCAAGGGGAACCCACGCCGGTTTACCCCGGTGCCACTATCCCTGAGAGAAGGGGTAAATTGTAAAAGACCAAATGGGGGTAAAACCCTAAACGCATTTACATGTAACCGCACCTACCATTCTCTTGTTCATCCTGCCTCAACCGATGCCGTCCGTTTGGCAACCTCCTGCCGCACCACCGGCGCTACTTCTGTCCCCAACAACTCAATCGCCCGCATCATCTTGGCATGGGGCAGGCTGCCGATGCTCAGTTGCAGCAACAGTCGTTGGTGATGAAAGATGTCATATTGATAGAGAATCTTCTCGATCACCTGCGCCGGGCTGCCGACAAAGTTAGCGCCCCGCAGGCTGCGTGACGCCTCGAACTGTTGTCGGTTGATGCCCGACCAGCCCCGCTCCCGCCCGATCTGGCTCATCATCAGGGCATAGCCGGGGTAGAAGACATCGGCGGCCTCCTGCGCGTTATCCGCCAGAAAGCCGTGGGCGTTGATGCTAAAGGCCAGCTCATTCGGGTCATGACCGGCCTGCTCCACCACTTCCCAGTAGAGTTCGGCCAGCGGGGCAAATTGCTCCGGCAACCCGCCGATGATCGCCAGCGCCAGCGGCAACCCCAGGGTGCCGGCGCGCACCACCGATTGCGGTGTGCCGCCGACCGCCACCCAGATCGGCAATTTTCCCTGCTGGGGTCGGGGGTAGACGCCCTGACCCGTCAATGAAGGACGATGTTTGCCCGACCACTGAATCCGCTCGGCGTCGCGCAGCTTGAGCAGGAGATCCAGCTTTTCGGCAAACAATTCATTGTAATCATTCAAATCATAGCCGAACAACGGGAAGGACTCAATAAATGAGCCGCGTCCGGCCATAATCTCCGCCCGCCCATTGGAGAGCAGATCGACGGTGGCAAATTGCTGAAAGACGCGCACGGGGTCATCGGAACTCAGCACAGTGACGGCGCTGCTCAGGCGGATCGCCTTGGTGCGCGCCGCCGCGGCCGCCAGAATGACCGCCGGCGCCGACGAAACAAATTCCGGGCGGTGATGTTCGCCAATGGCAAAGAGATCCAGCCCCACTTGCTCGGCCAGTTCAATGGTTTCGAGTAGATCGCGCAGCCGCTGGGTTGGGCTGATCTTCTGGCCGGTGACAGGGTCGGCCGTCAACTCGACAAAGGAATAGATGCCGAGTTCAAAGGGTCGTACCGGGGGAATGGTTGGGGTGGCGGGTGGTGTAGAAATGGGAAGCTCCTTACTTGAAACTGGTTCGTCAACAATCGTGCGTCAATCATACAATGGCTCACCTTTTGCCGCCAAACTTGGTTGACATTGGGTCTGGAAGCTTATCTACCGATGGCTATCGGATCGATGAGGCCGCTTTGGCGCAAGCCGGCGAGACCGCCGGGAAGGGGCCAATCGTCGTTCCGTAAAACGAAAAGTTTCTGGCCCCTTCCCGGCGGTCTCGCCTGTTCTCCCCGCAACGGTGTACCCATATTTAGACTGTATCCACTTGTTTTAGGGCGAGTTGCGCCCGTTCATCTGCCTGGTGCTGACGCAAATCCTCCATCAATTGGCCGCGCAACTTTGGGTTAGGATCGTTTAGCCCGATCTCAATCAGCAGCACCACCTGATCCAGTTTTTCGGTCGGTGTGACTTCACACTTGCTGACATCCTGACAGCGCTCACAGAAGAGCGTATGCCAAACGGCGCGCCGGATATGCGGAACGGGGTCACGCAGCAGCGGCAAGAGGGCGTCAATACAGCGGGCATCGGCCCCATAGCCGCCGTGGTCGATAATGTCCACACAGTTGCGCCGGACTTTGGTGTGGGGATCGGTTAGCCCGGTTAGCAAAGCCGGGATCGCACTGGGGCCGGCTTGTTGCAAGGCCCAGGTCGCGGTGACGGCAATGTGTGGGTCGTGATTGGAAAGCCGTTGCACCAGTTCGTCGAACCGGCCTGGTTGGGTTTTTGCTTCTTCCGCCATTTGGGTCGCTTGGCGCCACCAGAGGCGTGCTTGTTCTTTCATTGAAGTTTCTCCTTCCCGTAAAACGGTGTGAATCGGTGGTGCGGGGTGCGGCCATATCACCGCGAATCATAGGATTAGCGAATCAACCGCAATCAGATTCGCTAATCCTATGATTCGCGGT
Source organism: Caldilinea sp. CFX5 (assembly GCA_021405325.1). The sequence goes on from QWII01000041.1 coordinate 17,177, forward strand.
GATATGCTGATAAGGACGCACCCCGTACACCACTCTGTATTTATGCGCTTCCTTGCCGCTTGTGATGCTCGGCGTTCCATGCCGCCATGTTCCAGGCGCGGCCTGGTTCCTCGGCGCGCCGTACAAATGCTTCACCCACTGGATCATTCTGGTCATACAGGCCATCACTGACCAGTTGCGCTACCACATCGTCGAACAATGTGCGCAACATGACAAAGCGGGCTTGATAGCCGGCAAAGTCATGACTGGGGGCGGTCAACGCCGTGAGGACACGTTGGTCAAAGTCCGGCGGCGTCCACGGCAGTTGTAACAGGTAGGACATCTCTCGATTACGCCAGGCCCGCCAACGCCGGTTGTAGGCAAAGAGCGCCTGCACCAGGTAGTCATAGGCGGCGTGGAGGCGATCATGGGCGATGGCCGGCCCCAAACTCCCCCATACCTCCTGGGGATCATCCCATTTCAAGTGTTGATCGAGCCAGACCAGCGCGTCGTCCAGCCGTTCCTGGCGGGTGGCGTCGGTGTAAGCCGTTCGCTCTGTGATTAACTGGCTAACTGCGCCGGTGCGGTCAAAGGCCGGCCATCCTTCCGCCAGCTCTGCCCGTCGTCCTTCGGGCCAGACAAAGGCCGGGTCGGCCCACTCCGCCAGCGCACAGCGGGTAAAGTCGAGTTGAATGCCGGTTTCCTGCACTCCCGGCTCTTTGCTAAAGATGCTGTGAAACGAACCATCGTCCGGCCGCCAGATCGCTTCGGCGGGAACGATATAGGGATCATAGGGTGCAAAGAAGATGACGGCGTCAATGTCCGACCCCGGTCGCATCTGGCCGGTGGCAATGCTGCCGATACCGACCACGCCTTGGATTGCTGCTTCCGGTGCTAGATTGCGCTCAATGAAAGCGAGTAGCTCTTGTCGTTTTTGGACGGTAGCTGGTGTCATGTTCATAATCATCCCCTTTCGACCAAATGCGGTTGAGCCGTTCACGGATCAAAGGTTGTATCAACCGCAGCTAATGTTCGCAATAAGAAATCGACCGTCGTCTCACGCACATTGTCGCGCCACACCCAATCGGGCTGTTCATCTTTCCCCCAATACCAGGCAAAGCGACACCAGCGCTGAAAGGGGGCAAAGAGCTTGATCAACGCCAGTGTCTCCGGGGTGAAGGGTGCGCCCTGTTCTTCTTCGTAGCCGGCTCGCAACGGCGTCCACTGGGCCGGTTTATCCAAACAACACCACTGGAGCGCGGCCCCCAGCAGATAGAGTTGATTGCCCAGTCGGCTCATTTCAAAGTCGATAAAGCCCTGGAACCGATCGCCATCGACCAGCATGTTGGCCCCGTGGACATCATCGACGTGCATGAAGACGGGGTAGGCCAGCACTTCGCTACGCGCCGCCAGCAGGTTGCGCACCGATTGGTGTAACACCGGCTCGTTGATCTGGTGGCGTACCAGGGCGGCCTGTGCGGTGGTTAGGATCTCATCAAAGTATTCCGCGAACGTGCTGGCCCAAAAGGCGTACATGAAATGGTCGGCGGCGTAGGGGTTTGGCACCTGACCATCAGCCGGTCGAGCGGCATATTGTACCAGTCGCGCCAGCCCCGCACCAACCTGACGGTAGAGGTTCGTCCATGCCGCGCCGGTCAACGCTTTTTCGGCCTTATAGAGCATCTGCCCCGGCAGGCGTTGCATGACCAAAATCTCTTCTGAGGGATAGGCATAGAGCCTGGGGACCACACCGCTGGCCGCCAACGACTGGAGGGCATATTCCTCCTGCCACTTGCGCACTTTACGCGGAAAGAACTTGAAGACAATCGGTTCGCCGGCGCGTGTGCCGTAGAAGACCTGATTGGTTGCGCCTTGCGCGGGGATCCCGTCCCAAAGTTGGAGTTCGGGATAGTCGATAATCCATTGCTGTACTCGTTCGCGGGCGGTTGCTATGAGTTGATCCATAAAGCTTTCCTTTCATGGGAAAATATTAACCACAAAGGCGCGAAGTTCACGAAGAAATCTTCAACACAAACTGTGTCGGCAGATTCGGCTGGACGTCGGCGGAGTAAGACAAATGCAGAAAGGCCAGTTGCGAATTAAAGGCGTCGCTTTGGCGTTCCTCGACGGCGGTCACTTCGCCTTGTAGTAGCACCCCAGTTTGCCGTAGTATGGCCGTTAGCCAGATGGATGTAGGTGTCTCAGGATGACTCATTTTTCTTCTCATTTCACTTTGCTTCAATAACAACGTCAATCCATAGTCCATTCTGAATGGTGGTGTGGTATAATTATGCTTGACGAGGTCACAGTTTTTGTTCCACACGGAGTTACCGATGACTGTTGCAGAGATACTGCCCGAAGTCCGTTATGTGACGGACAATAAAGGCGAAAAAACCGATGTACTCGTGCCCTTTTCCACTTGGCAGGCATTGCTGACCGCCTGGGATCTGCTCATTGCGAAACTAGAAGAGCAGGAAGATCGCGCCGTTGTCCAAGAGTGGTTGGAAGAGCGCCGCCAAGGCGTTACCAAAACAATTTCCTTAGACGAGTTAGAACACGAGTTGATCATTGATGGCCTCCTACCAAGTTCAAATCAGTGAAAGGTGTGTTTGCTGATTCAAGTGGTTACTGGTAGTCCTTACGGAAAACCAGAACTTTTTCCGATACCCGAAAGCCGACCGATTCATACAGCGCAAAAGCCGCGTCGCGATAGTTATCCGTCTCGACCACCACCTGTTCCGCCCCTTTGGCATAGAGCCGCCGCACTCCTTCGCTCAAAATCATGCGCCCCAGTCCTAGCCCACGGCAATCAGCCCGCACGCCCAGCGGCTCAATCTGCCCACTCGGTCGCCCGTCGATCCCGCTTGGGGAAACCCAACCGATGCAAAAGGCTGCCAGTTGACCAGCCGGGTCTTCGATCACCAAGTCCAATTCCGGTTGATAGGCGGGGTGTTGTAGCGTTCGTTCCCGCCACGGCGTTGTCATATTCTCGCTTTCAAAGACGGCGCGATGGAGGGCGACATAGGCCGCTGCTTCCTGCGTGCCAGCTAGTGGACGCAAGGTGTAGCCAGCCGGCAAAGGTTCGCTGGACAGGGCATGATCACGTTGGTGATGCAGCAGCACTTTAGTCCACGAATTTTCGCCCCAGTCTGCTACCGAAAAAAAGCCTTGTACTTCTAGAGCCTGTTGGCGTGCCGTTTGCCAATCAAAGACATTGACAAACCAGATTGGCCGCCCGAACGCGGAACTAACATTGGCGCGTGCTTGCTGATCGGCCCAGGCAAGAATTTGGGGGTGCGTTGCCGCCGGTACAGTTGGGTGATAAGCATAATCAATGGTCCAAAAGGGTGTTTGTAACACTGCCCACGCCAGCAATTCACCCTGTTCATCTTCCCACAGCGCAACATTATCCGGGTTATCAAAGGCCCACGAGCTAAAGCGGTAGGGCAGATCGATGAGGTGAAAATTCTCCTGTGGGTGGGCGCGTACTAAGGCCATCATACGTTCCTGGTCGTGAACACCTTGATATGTTCGTTGCAACAGTTGCATAAGCTCCTCTCAATTCAGTGGGTATAACTTTGAAGTTATATCTATTCTGTCGTATACTGACCTTGCGTAAGGAAGGTTTACTCTGATGGCAAAATCATTCAATCAATTACTCAAAGCACTTCCCCAAGAGCGCCTTGCTCGAATTGAGGAACGCGCTCAGGAAATGTTGCTCGAAATGGCGTTGCAAGAGCTGCGCTAAAAACGCCATTTAACGCAACAACAACTGGCCGAACGGCTGAACTTACACCAAGCGGCTGTCTCCAAGATGGAAGGGCAGTCGGATATGCACGTTGGCACCTTGCAGCGGATCATTGCCGCTATGGGCGGGAAGCTGAAATTGGTGGCGCAATTCCCTGATGAGGAAATCGTGATTAACCAGTTTGAGCAACAACCTTTTTGATCTCGCATTTACTATCATCCAACCGCTTTTTATAACTGAGCCAGGCTGGCGCTGGTTGAAAGCCTAAGCGCAAGTTGATCTGCAACATCGGATTGTTCTCCTCATTGCCCGTTTCAATCGCTTGCGCGCCATAGGCTTGGGCGAATTGCAGCGCACGCACCTTGAGCGCCGTGGCGATCCCTAGACGGCGATGGCTGCGGAGGACGCCCGTCATGCCCACGTTGATGGTTGTACTCTGTGGATCGGGAATCTCCAACGTACTTTGACCAACATAATTACCGGCTGCATCGAGCGCGAAAAAAGCGGCGTCGGTGTTGACCAGCGGTGTATCCATAAAGCCGGCAAAGGTTGCAAAGGGCAGCGGTTCGCCCCGATCGGCCATCGGGTGATCCGCGTTGATCGCCTGTTCCAGGTCGTACCAATGCCGTATCCAAGCGGGATCATGTTGTTTGAGTTCGGTCATGCTGTGTAGCGTAATGCCTACCTGCCGCACCTTCTCCTGGATGGCGGCAAACCGGGTGGCGTCAAAGGTCGTCAGATCGATCCGTGACATCGGCGCGCGCATGACCTGGCGAAAGCCATGTTTGTGGAGAAACGCCAACCCGCCCGGCTGATCTTCGCGCGTCGTTGTCGCAAAGAAGCGCGGCGCAGGATCGCGACCCATCAGCGCGGCGACAATCTGCCCATACAGTGCATCACCCACCCCCTGCCGTTGAAATGCGGGCTGGACTTCGATCTCCATAAAATATTTACCCGGCGTATGATTCCAGGCGTCTTCGCCATAGACGGCATGGGCGATGATCTGTCCTTCGCTCTCAACCAATAATCGCTGAAAGAGAAAGCCAAGCGCGCGCTTGCTATCATGGAGTTGCCGGTTTTCGGCGGTTAAGCCGTCTGTCTGCCAGGTAGCGTTATGAATGGACGCGATGGCTTTGTAGTCAGCCAGCGTTGCATTGCACGGACGGATTTGAAGGTTCATAGCTCATCCTTTTGTAAAGCTCCATCGTGGATATAACCCAACGGCCTGGGCGGTTGCTTGCATGGCCTGGTTTCGACTGTTCGTACCGAGAACGACTTCGGTCATCCCCCGCGCTTTGAGGATCTGCAAGCCGGTCAGCAAAAGCGCCTGCGCCAGCCCGTTACGGATTCACGATCTTCCGATAGCTGATCCAGACCGGTTTTGGTTGAAAGCCCAGGCGCAGGTTGATCGCATACATAGGATTGTTTTCCTCGTTGCTGGTGTCAATGCTATGCGCGCCTTTGCGCCGGGCGAAGGCAATGGTGCAAAGCTTGAGCGCCGTGGCAATGCCCCGCCGTCGATACCCGCGGATGGTGCCGGTTAACCCGGTGTCCAGCCGCTGATAGGTGGGGTCGTTGATCCACAAATTACTTTGGCCCACAAAGCGTCCCACACCACTTCCCTGGCCTGGCTGCACCGCCACAAACCATGCCTCCGGATCGAGCGCGGGGTCATCTAACACCATCTGTTCAAACTCAGCCATGCTGGGTTCTTGCGGCGGTTCCACCGCAGGTACATCCTGATGGATCGCCCAACGTAAGGCGCGCAGTTTCTCCTTCCACTCTGGTTCGTCCGCCATCAAGGCTTGCAGGGTGTAGATCTGAATTCCTTGATCGGCGACCTGGTGCGCAATTCCCTGAAAGCGTGTCTCATCAAAGTCGGCAACCATCAGGCTCGACTTCGGTGAACGCATCACGGGTTGATAGCCCTCGCTTTGCAGAAATTGCCCGTGCGCAGTCTTATCCTCGCGCGCATTGGTCGCCAGGGTATGGGTTTGGGGGCGCTGTGCAAACACAACCTCGACAAGCGCCGCATAGAGCCGCTCATTGACGCCCTGGTTGGCATGGGCCGGATGGGTGTTAAAATCCAGGTGAATGAGGTCCGGTTGGTGTTGCCAAAATGCCTCATAACAAGCGCCAACCGCAACAATTTCCCCTTCGTTTTCGACGACAAGGCGTCTCTGAAACGCATCGGCCGGCCATGTTTCATCATTTTCCCGCATCATCGCCACGGTGATCGGACGTTCATCCGGCCACGCTTGATTGTAGATGGCGACAGCAGCCGTGTACTCTCTTTCAGTGGCTTGAAAGGACCGTATGGTGTAATCGGTTACTAGTGTCGTTCGTGGTGTAGTCATCATGCTCCTTTTTGGCAGCAAGGGCCGCTATTTGGTTGAATTAGGTATAACTCAACGAATAGACCGTGGACGGCTGTTTAGGAAACAAGACATCAAGCAACAACGCCGCCTCCTGACTGGCCCAAATGTCCGGGAAGATGGCCCGCAACTCGCTCAGGCTGCGATAGCCAAAGAGCAGTTGCAAGAAAACCAGCGCCGGACAGCCGGCTTGGGCGTCATCGTCATAGGCCGGCGCGCGCCAGGGTTCGACGGTGACAAGCCTGCCCGCCGCAAAGGCCAGTCGCAAGCCGCCACGGTAGCAATCGATTTTCAACTCGCCGGTATGGCCGGTTAACAGCGAGCCGGCCAGCCGTTCTTCCAAGACCGGCGTAATGTGCTGAAGAAAGGCCGGCACATCCGGCACGCGCAGATACCAGGCATAGGGTGGGATGGTGCGCGGCGCGAGGTTATCGCCCAGCACGGTATAGGCCGGGTGGGTGCGGCCCAGGTGAAAACTGATCTGGCGCAAGGGATCAGTATCGTCGCTAACGGGTGGTATGGTTTCCGCGTATTGGTGCAAGAGCTGCAATAAGCCAGGCATAGCCGCTGCCCAGTTCACCTGCGGCGCTAGTTCGAGCGCATAGACTCGGAAATCGTCGCTCCAGCGTTTGACCGCCAGCCAGGTGTAACCACAGTCGCGCCCCTGCGGATCGACCACGATATGGATCGGCCCAAACAGCCCAACCCGTGTTGGCCCCTCCTTCTGCACGACTGGGTCTTCCCACGCTGCGATATGATAGCGCCAGTAGTCCGCCGCCGTTTCGTGCCAGACCAGGTTGGCGGGGCGCGGTTGATTGTACCAGGTCAGCAGGTTGGGAATATCGTCGTGCGTAGCCGGTCGCAAGGTGTAGGCTGGGGCTTGTTCGGCCTTTAGCCCGGCCAGCGCGGCGATGGCGACGCGCCGTTGGCCGCCCAAATCCAGCACATATTCATAGCCAAACTGGCGGTAGAAATAGGGAATGCCAGTAATCGCCTGCACCAGATGCCCTTCGGCAGCGCTGCGAGCATGGATCATCTTTATCATGGTGCGCACCAATCCCCGATTGCGATAGGCCGGCTCGGTCGCCACATTTTCGGGCCGACCAACGCCAAATTCTATGCCGCCATAGCTCCAACGGTGACGCCAGAAACAGGTGCAGGCCACCAGCGGCCATTCCGGTTTGCTGCGATCTTCGATCAGGGCAAAGTCACCCGCCCCGGTAAAAGGAAAGCCGTCGCTCATATAGATGCGCGCCTCGTCAGCCGTGCGCACGTTGATCGGCTCCGCCAGACTGTTGCGGAAGACCGATCCCATCAAGTAGCCGATGCGCTCTTGATCGGCTTTGGTCGACCAGCGGCAGACCAGGCCGTCGCCTAGATCGCCAAGATAGGTTGGATCCGCCAGTTGTGTGGACATGTTTTGTTCCTCCAGCTATTACTTCAGTTCTTTGATCATATCAATCACCCAATCCGGCACGCCGTTATAGACGCCATCGACATACGAGACTTTGCCGTCATAGCTGTAGCCCAGTTTTTCATACAGCCGGCGCGCTGGGTCGGTCGGATCGACACCGGCGGCCAGGCTGATGTGGGCAAAGCCGCGCGCCCTGGCTCTGCTTTCGCAGGCGTGTAACAAGGCAGTGGCATAGCCTTTGCCTCGCTCCTCCGCCTTTGTATAGAGGTCTTCAATGTCTGGTATGTGCGGATAGGTCTCTTTGCCAAAATACTTTAAGAAAACAAAGCTGGTCAGACCCATCGCCGTTTCCACCACCAGAAAGTCGCCAATCCCCTGTGCCTGGGCTGTCAACCGATAGGCGATAAGCTGCTCATCCAGTTGTCTGATGGCTTGTAACGGGGCAGCGTCCTCTGGTTTTGCATTTCTGATTATCATGATCTTTGTCCAGGCTCACTTTCAGACCGAAATCGACTGGTATAACTCGGCAACCTGCTTACCAATCACCCCAGGATTGGGGCTGGTTTCTTCTACCCACCCTTGTGGACCAAACGCACAGTTCGTCAACACGGCAACCCCCAGCTTTGCATCTGGATAATGGCCATACCAGACGCTAAAGGCCGGGTTCATGCCGCCGTGTGATGCCAACCACTGGCCGGCTTGTTCTTCCATCCACCATCCCAAGCCGTAGCCAGCCTTTGGCTCGGCCAGAAGGGCGGGTGTCCACATCTGTCGCCGTGTGGCTTGGGTGATAATCTGTTCGGTATACAAGGCTGCATCCCATTTGACCAGATCACTGGCACTGCAAAGCAAACTGCCATTGGCCCCATTGATCGGGGCTGCTTCGGTTGCGTCAGACAAAGGATGCCATTGAATCCCCTGACAATTTTTCCATTCACCATCCTCCCAGCAATAGCCGGCTGCGCGATTCGGCACAATGGCGCGCCAATCATTATGGCGGGCTTTCATATCTAAAGGCGCAAAGATCCGCTCCTGTAGAAATTCATGATAGGGCTTGCCTGTGACCTGGTGAATCACCATGCCCAGGATGTTGTAGTTGACATCACAGTAGCCGAACTGCGCACCAGGAGTGAATTGCAGGGGCAGTCGATAGGCGTCTTCATAGAGATCCGCAATCGTTAGGTCGGCCCGCGCAAAGTCCGCTGACCAATAGTTGACGCCCGATGTATGACTCAACAGATGGCGCAGTGTGATCGCCTGCCACTCCACCGGTAACCGCTGGTCATAGTGACTGACCGGATCCGTTAGCTGGACTTTGCCCTCCTCAACCAAGATCATGATGGCTGTCGCTGTAAATTGTTTGGTCAGCGACGCAATCTCATAAACAGTATCCGGTGTCGCTGGTACGCCCAACTCAAGATTGGCAAACCCATAGCCCTTGGTCAGCACAGGCTCGCCCTGATCGATGATGGTGAGCGCGAGACCAGGCAGGTGCTGACGTTGCATCTCGGCAGTGATATAAGCATCAATCGTTTGTTCGATTGACATGGTCTTCTCCTATTCATGCTATGTCGTCTGCGCGCCGCCAGACCCGTTGCCCTTCCTCTTGCGAAGGGGCCGGGAAGGTCACTACGGCAATGCGCCAAGGCGTGATCTGCAACAGCCCACACTGTTCGTTGTCAACGCTGGTGAAAAAAGGTGCCGGATCATAACCGAGGGGGTGCGGCGCTGCTTTGAATAGATCCCAGATATGCTGTTTCTGCTGCCGATCTTCGACCCAGTGCGCCGTGCCATCGACATAGACTGGTTTTGTAATGTCGGCAACATAAGCCAGCGACACATGGGGATTGGCCGCCAGATGTTTGCTCTTGTACGAATCGCGCTGGGTCAAGATCCATCCCGTCGATCCTTCCCAGATCGGGTGCAAGATGCGCGATCGGGGTCGCCCTTGACTGTCCACGGTGGCAACGTTGCACCAAACCACTGTGTGAACACGCTGGATAAATTCTTGTTCGATTTCGCTGAAATTGTTGACTTGCATTATTCCTCCTTCGCTTTTCGCCAGATGAGCGACTCGCCACCGAGGTTGCCCAATTCAATACGCCAGGGCGTGAACTTCAGAATACCAAAGTAGTGGTGATCAATCGTGCCGTAGTGGGGTTGCGGATCAAAGCCCAGCGACGGGGGCGTTGTCTGGTGTAATTCCCAAATGCGCTGCTTTTCGGCGCGATCCTCGATCCATTCGGCTACACATTCCACGTAGACCGGTTTTGCCTTATCCGGCAGATAGGCCAACGAGACGTGGGGATTCACTGCCAGATGTTTGGCTTTGTGCGATTGCGGCCACGAGATCACCCACCCGGTGGAACCTTCCCAAATCGGGTGCATCACACGCGTGCGCGGACGGTTCTGACGGTCAACCGTGGCGACAATGCAATAGACCGCCTGACTGACGCGCACCATAAATTCGGTTTGGATATCGGCAAAGTTTGTGATTTCTATCATGTGGATGTCTCTTCCTTCTGGGCAACAACGGTAAAACACATCGGCAGTTTCTGATACTTTTCCAGATGTTTGAAATCTGCCGAAATATCATGCGCATATTCTTGGAACTCCCGAATCATCAGACCATTCTTCACCATACCGGTAAAAATGGCGGCCAGAGTGTGGGGGAAGGCATAGGTCGTCTTGGCCGCGTATTGAGTGTTGCCCACATAGTCCAACCCTTGCTCATTGACAAATGGCTCGCGCCGGAAATAAGTATAGGCCGGCTTTAGCTCCTGTGCCGCCTCATAATCCTCTTCCCCCGGCAGGGCAAAGAGATTGAGGATCGGGTGCATCTCATAGACAAAGAGATGACCGTTGGGGCGCAAGAGTTGGGTCGCCACGGCAAAGAAGCGTTCCAGATCATCAAACCAACAGAGCGCGCCAATGGTGGTAAAGATCAGGTCAAATTGGTGGAAATAGGCCGGGTCGATCTCGTAGACATTGGTGCGCACAAACTCGCAGTTGGTTTTTGACAATTGCCCCAACAAGATCGCCTCTTTGATCACTTCATCGGCAATGTCAAAGCCCACACCGGATGCTGCGCCCAGTTTCAACAGTGAAATGAGTTCCTGCCCATTGTTGCAACACAAGTGCGCCACCCGTTTCCCTTGGAGACCCAGCCGGTGGTGGATCGCCGTTTCGGTTTCGTCCAGAACGGAAAAGTCTGCCGCTTGCACGGCGGCTGGCAGGTCGATCTTGCGATGCTGTTGGTGAATCGGCGTCACCTGATTCCAGGCTTCGCGATTGCGTTCGGCGTAATTGGTGATGTCCATCATGACTCCTTGATTGATTTAGGCGTATTCAACACTGAACCTTTACCTCGGTCTAAGCAAAGTACGATTAGACTAATCGTACTTTGCTTAGACCGAGGTAAACCCATAAAACGGGTTGACCGTGAGCAGTTGATCGATCTCGCCCGGATCGATGCCGATTTGGGTAGTGCCTCCTGACATGACGAAGTCTTTCCTTTCCTTCAATGCTATTCTCTGCTATAATAGGTACGCTCTGTTAATCACTGTTCGTGAAGTGCGACCGGCGACTCTTCCTGGAAGAGGCGGGAACGATTTGGTTTAACGAGACGGTAGTCGCCTCTTCCAGGAAGAGTCGCCTGACCTTGCCTGATCGTGCTTCCTCTGGAGGGTCTATGCAATCCTATACGTTTCGTCAATGTACATTAACCTTGTTGGATAAGCTCTTTGGCCTGCGTCAGATCTTTGCCGACCCGATTTTGGATCAATGGTTGCAAGGTGAACCAACACTTTCGGATTATGAGCAAAAGACATTACAAGAACTACGCACACTGCTCAACCTGAATGTGCCGAGTTGGAACGAACAGGAACTCGCGCAGCACTTCATCGGGCCGTTGTTGAATTTGGTGCGCTTTACTGAACCCTATCGCTTTAATCTGTTCGCCACCCGCAAGATCGGCGCTACCCTAACCGCCAACGATGGTGATATTGAACTGAGCGGCGAGCCGGACGGCATTATCGCCACCGGCTTTCGTGAACCGGAGATCCCCATGTTCGCCTTCACCGAATACAAGCGCCAACTTGACCCCGAAGGCGACCCGGCCGGCCAAACGCTGGCTGCCATGCTGGTGGCACAACGCCTCAACCCCAAGCCCCATCCGATCTATGGCTGTTATGTCATCGGGCGCGATTGGTTTTTTATGGTTTTGCACGAGAAGCATTATGCCGTCTCCACTGGTCACAACGCGCTGCAACACCCTGAACTGGAAGATATTCTGCGCATCCTCAAAACTCTCAAACTTATTATCCTTGATCTAACAGCCACTTAAAGATTATTTAGTCTTTACCCCTGCCCCAACGTCGCAAACCCTTCCGCCTCCGTCAGCGAATCAACCAGCGCGGCATAGACCACCAGCTCGTTCGTGCCATGGGGTGTGTAGGGCGTGGGCCGCCTGACGATCAAATGTCCACCATCCGCCGCCGTGTCAATCAATTTGATGCTTTCGGGGTGGCTGGGACAGCTTACACTGAGGGCGCGCCCGGTGCGTGGGTTGACAACCGCCGCCCAGTTGCCGACATTGAGCCAGATATTATAGGCGGTGCGTTTGCGTTGCACCGGCCCGGTCAGTGGGTTGTCGCCGTAGAGAATGCTTTGTGCATACTCGCCATCGACCTGATTGAAGATCATAAAGCCGCCCCACGGATTCCAACCGTCGCGATGGATCGGCGTCTGGTTGGTCAACCGGTAGACCGCCTTGAGCAGATTGCTCCCTGGCAGGGTCAGATAATCGATCTGGGCGTGCATCCCCTTGAGGCTTGGCGCGCCGGCAATGGCTGCCTGTAAACGCACCCCGCGCCAGGGCAACCCTTGCGCATCGGTTGCGTCAAGCGGTGCGACGGTAAACGCTTCCTGGTGCAACTTGCCGGGAAAGCCGCCTTCGTGGCTGACCAGGATCGGGCGAATGCCGCCAAACCAGGGCTTGAGCCACTGAAACTCGCCATCATTCGGAAAGGCGGTGTAGAGATGATTGGTCGCACTGCCCGCTTCGTGCCAGGCGACAATGCCGGCGCTAAAGGTTGGCGCTACGGCCCAGGCCATCCGCCCGTTGTCGATCTGCCATATCGGTTGCCCTTCCCGTTCGTCCTGGCTAACCCTGACCGCCGCCTGCCGATCTCCAACCCGTAGAATCGTAAAATTCTGTTTACGGTCGAAACCAGTCGTTGTCAACAAGAGTTCACCTTGATTGACGCCCAGCGTTGGTTGGGCTGCGTGGAGCGCAATGGTGGCGGCGAAAGGCTTTTCGTGTTGCAGCCCTTCCAGCGCAAAGGTCGCTTGATCGGTTGTCCAACCAGTCGGCGGCGTGATCGCAATGCGCCCATTGATCGGTTGCTGGCGCAGGTTATCGACCTGAAGCTGCAACGTGACCTGGTCAGCCATCGTCAGCACGGGGCTGGGTGTCAACGTCACTTCTTGCACACCGCTAACCGTGGGCATGGCGTTATTCTTGAGTTGTTCCTGCCGGGTCTGCCCGTTGCGTTGCTGCCAGATCCGCCGCACCGTGCGCCAGTCGCCAGGGCCGCAGTAGAGATGGAGCGGTTCCAGCGCCACACTGCCACCCACCGGGATCTGCTGTTCGGTGGAGATCAGGTCAAAGAACCAGGGTCGCCACTCGTGTTCAGAGATCGCTTCTCCCCAAACCACGCCATGCACCTGTCCATCCACTTCGACGGCATTCCACTGTTCGCACAACCCCGCCGGCTCTTTGGGAAAGTCCCCCTCGGTTTCCGGGAGAACGTCGGCGCTGGCGGCCAGTAAGCGCTCTTGCCGCGCCATGACCGACCGGCCATTGACAACAAAATTGTCAGGGAAGTGCATGGTGGTCAACACTTTACAGCGTTGATCTAGATCGCCTTCATTGTCCAACCACCAGCGCACCTCCACCACCGGCGACGCCGAGAGCCAAAGCTCCCGTCGCAAGCGCAGCCCGGCAAAGGCGTTCGAGACAATGGTGGAGGCAAAGCAGACCCGCCCCTGTTCTCGTCGCAATTGCAGGGCAAAATCCTTACCGTCAAACTCATTCGGTGTATAGGGCGGCCCTAATAACTCCTTAAGACCAAAGTGATATTCTGCCCCTGCCTTGTTGGTGAACCACAGTTGCCCTTCGCGCTGCTGACAATGGACAGAGAAAAAGTCATTTTCGGCATAGAGGGTGCGCTTGGCCGCGTCCGGCTGATGTTCGATAGCAACGACGTTGCCCAGGCTGCGCACCAGGACGGGCAACGGTTGTGGTGCGGTGGTGATCACTTCGCCCGCATCGGTGAATTGGGCGACCAGCGCTAAGGCGACCTCCCCCTCTTGCGCGGCACTCAGTTCGACTTCGGCGCTGGCGTAGCCTTTCGCTTCTGCTTGAAAGGCGGTATGCCGCCAGTCAACTGTTACGCCCTCCGCCGTGACAATTTGTAACTCACCCGCCACCGCTCGATCCAGGTGGTTTTTGACCTGCACGAGTACCCGTTGCGCCATCCCCGGTGTCAGCGTGATGGGCTGCGGGTGGGTGGAAATGTCCACCGCCGGTTCATAGTGCAAACCGCTGCCCAGCGTCACTTCTTCTTCGTCCAGCACCAACAGCGTGTTGATCCGCGGCGTCGGTTTTGGTCGCCACTGGGAGATGTCGAGCCGGGGCGCATCGCCGGCGCAGCGATAGGCGCTGGCGACTGTGCGCGTCTCTCCCGGCAGCAAGGTGAACTCGGCCTGGTGATCGATCTGGATAGATTGGTCGCCCGTTGCGGTCAGCCGTACCGGAAGCGGCGTGGCGCGTTTGTTGGTGATCGTCCAGGTGACCGGATAGCTGAGACCTTGCGCCGGTTTGCTGGCGGCCACCTGGGCAAAGGCGGCAAAGTCGGCGGTTTCCAACCCGGTGAGGGTTTGCGCCTTGCGGTCGATCACGGCTTCGATGGCCGCGCCATCCGGGCGCACCCACCGACAACGATAAATTTCCATTGTCCCGGTCTGCGAATGTTTCTGCTCATCCTCCACCTGGCGCAATTCCCGATCAAAGTGGTTGTACCAATCCGCCTCGGCAAAGAACTCCTGCAGAATCGGCAGTCGTCGGAGCATAGGAATATAATTCTCCATGCTGACCGTGGTATTCGGCTTCCAGAAAAAGCCCACCTTTTTGTAGAGCGGCACTGCTTTCAGGTTAGCCGCCCAGGTGCCGATGGTCATCCGTTCATAGCCCTGCGCCGTGGCGGTATCGACCATCTGCGTCAACATGCGCCGGCAAAGGCTGCGCCCCTGATAGTCTGGATGGACATTGAGCAGATCGACATAGCAACTGCGCCCTGGCTGGCTCGGTTCATCCCACAAGCTGCCATAGGCCACCACCGCGCTGTCGGGGGCAATAACTACCAGCCGCAGGAGCGTCACCTGCTTGTCCATCCAGTCGGCCACCCGTGCGGCGGTCATCGGCACGCCCCTGGTAAAGCCGCCGGGCCACTGTTGGTCACTGGCATTCCACATCTCGGCCAAACCTGCGTCGTGGTCGTGGCGGTAAGGTTCGATCCGAAATTCAGTTTGTTGAGTCATGAGGGTCTCCTTCTCTTTAACGAATTAAGGTGAGCTGTGCTAGATAATTCAGCGCTTTGCCCAGTGGCACAGAGGGCAACCACTTGCCCTGTTCCCAATCCACCGTTCCGCCCGGTTTGATTTGCTGTACCTGTAAGCCGGTTGGCTCAAGCAACATGCGCAAATCTGCCGGCGAGTAGCAACGGAGCGATTGCTGTACCGCTTCCTCTGGTTTCCCAATTGGCCACCAGGTATCAACCCAGCGACAGCCATCGGCGTCAAAGTTGTAACGGCGTTCCGCTTGACCGACAGTCCAACCGCGACCATCGACCGAGGCGATATACCAGGGTGTGCCGATCTCAAACAAGGCGCTCCCGGTCGGTGTCAGCCAGGTCGCCACCCGTTTGAGCAAGCGCCGCTGATCAGTATCCGAACCAATGCCAAAGCCATCGTAATAGCAGACCACATCAAACGGCCCGCTCACGTCCACCTGATAAAAATCCCCCTGCACCACGCGCAGTTGCCCGGCTGGCAGCGTTGCGGCCAGCTTCTGGATATGCGCGGCCAGCGTTGGCGCTTGTTCAACTGCCACCACTTCATGACCAAGTTCTGCCATCGCCGCTGACACCTGTCCGCCGCCTGCGCCAAGCTCCAGCACCCGCTTTTTGCCCGGCCCGGTGAATTCGGCAATCCACCCGGCTTTCAGGCGATGGCCGTCATGGATCGCCTCTTCGTACACGCCCGACCATTGATTTTGTTTGGTGTAAAATTCAAGTGCCCAATCCATGGTAATTTCCTTCCGATAGCAACACATTCTGTCATGATTGGTTACCCTTTCGCCCGCAAAACCAGGGCGAGCAACGAACGTTCGGTATTGTTGCGCAGCCGTTTGGCCCAGGAGGATGTCAACTGTGGCCAAGCCGCCGGCGCAAGCGGCCCAAATTCTACAGGTGCAAACCCTGCGGCCTCATAGTTGGGCAGCAGTTCACCCTGCAGGTAGGCCAGCGTGGGTGTTTGGATACCCAGCCGCTCGATCTCGCTTTGGTCACGCTGCGGGTCCAGCGCCGTAATAATGGTCAGCTTGGCATTCGGCGCACAGATGCGGCGCAAGTTGTTCAACACTGCCGGCTCACCGTTGATGACGCCGCGCAGCAAACTGCCCCACGGGAATTGCACGTTCACCGCACTAGCAATGCCGCTTAGCTCGATGGGCAGATCCTCCACTGCGGCCTGCAGGAAGAGCGCGTTAGGCGCACCCCCTTTAGCCGCTTTGCGATGGATCTGCTCGGAGACCTTGGCCAGCGCGCTGGCGTTCGCATCTACCCCGATAAAAAATTTCTGCGCTTGTTGACGAGCATTTTGGTAAACAAAGTGCCCGTCGCCTGTCCCAATGTCGATCACAATCTGTTGTTTGTAAGGCGCGATCAACGTTTGGAAGGCTGTTTGCTCCAAGACTCATCAACTGGGGCCACGAATCATTTTTAACATAACTCTTCTCTTTCTCTGTTTTTCTACACTGGCTTACCTCTAAGAGCGCCGGCTCCTTCCCCGGTCGTGGTCGCAAATCACCGTTGGCCTCGATGATGTGTTCAAGTTCCAGCGAAAGTCGGATCAATTCAACGGCGTTCATGGATTAACCTACTTTGTTGAATACCTCAAGAGGCGTTCATTGATAAATTGCACGGTGTCTTCTACCGCCTGCTGAGTGAATGGAAAAGTGACCCCAACAACCGCAAAAAGTGCTGGTAGGGCGCACGTATTGCCCAGGGTCAACGCACTCTTGTAGTTGTGGATAGCGCTTGCGCGATCGCTTTCCGCTAACCGCCCAAATTGACAAGCGCCAACAATCGCCATCGGATAGGTAATCATATAGAGCGGCATCCGGTATAAACTCCAGTTCCAGCGTTGCCAGCCGCTCTGCGCCTCGGCGCTGGTTGGGTCGCCCGTATCCCACGGTGTAAAGCGTTGTTTGAGTTCGAGCCATTTGGCGTCTACATCGGCCGGCGTAACATCGACGGGCGCTTCCCCATAGAGCCAGTGTTCAAAAGCATCCTGCATCGTGCAGCTTGTCAACGCATCCAAGTAATAGTGCAGAACATATTGCTGGGCGCTGGCGCTTTCGTCGTCGGCATAGGGGCCGCCTTGCGCCTGCGTATAGTAGGGCCACGCCAGCAGATCCATAGTGGTAGCCGCAAATTCTTGAAATTCTTCCGGGCCATTGAGATTCCACATCGACCCGTGCGCTTGAAAGGAGAGTGCATCGTGCATTCCATGTCCGCTTTCGTGGAGGACGCTGCCGGCATGATGGTTAGCAACATGCAGATAGGGCAGGCCCGCACCGGGGAAAAACCATTCCTCTAGCGATTCGGCTTTGTGCGGACGATGGCCGAGATCGAGATAACCGTTACGCATCTGCCGAAAGATAGCGCCAAAGGTTGGGTCGATCTGCTGCAAGATGCGCTCAACGCCATCGACGAGCAAGGTCAGATCCATAATCTCAGCGCTAGGGGTGGCTGATACAGCGCGGGAACGCCATTGGGCAACAACGGGAACCACCACCGTTTCGACCGCCCGATGAAATGCCTGGCAGTCGGCAATCGTATAGCCCAAGCGATTCAGTTGACGCCAATGATAGGCGAGAAAGGTCGGTAGGCCGCTGATCTTTGCCAACGTTCGCCGCAATTGTAATAGCCGCAGCAGCAACTCATTCAACTCATCCCGCCGCTCCAACCAGTAGACCACGGGTCGATCTGGATCAAAATTGCGCATAATGTTGCGATAGCGTGTCTCCCATTGGCTGATTTCAGCCTGAATTGGCAGACTTGCTGGCTGAAATAGGTCACGCTGGTTAGACCAACGCCGCCAAAGTTGTTCGTAGGTAGGCGAAGGTGGCGTCGGCTGTAGCGTGAGCGCACGGTTGATCAGTGCGTTCGTCAGCCCCAGATAAGTTGAATAGAGTTCTTGCACATAGGTTGCATAAGCGCGTTCCGCCGCATGGTCACGCGTATCATAATAGGCTGGACGCTTTAACATAGTGTAGGCGTCCCAGATAGCAATGTCGAGTTGGTTCCATTGCTCCAGCCAACGCATAAACTCACCGTCGGCTACCGGTGCGTCGATAAGCGCTTGCAACAAGGGCGTAATCGTTGCCCAGTCGTAGGGATCGAACGGGTAAGTTGCTTTCATAAAGGTGGTTCCTTTGGTTGATACAGCGGGTAAGTCTGGCTTATGGCAAAATAAAAACGGCCACAGGATTGAATCCCGTGGCCGTGATCAGCAGAGGTCATTGCATCAGTCTACCGGCAAACACCAGAGACGACAGCAAAATGGCTTGGCTGGCAAAGAAAAACGGCCACGGGATCGAGTATCGTCCGTGGCCGTTGTGCGCAAAAAAACTTGCTCAATCGGTGTCGCTCTTGAAGAGACAACACCGTTGATCTGGGGCTAGGGTTGCTTTGGGCAACGCATTGGTTAGCGGCATAACAAAACAGGCGTCACAAGCCCAGCCTGTGACCCTTTCCCGACTATGCTACAACCAGACCCAGTCTCAATCGCCGACAGACGTACTTAGATCCGTTGGATCGTTGGTAGTGGCGAGTATTGAATAAGTAACATGTTTGCACCTGGCAAAAAGAAGATAAAGTGTTGCAGTAACTACAGCGGGCTTGTACTGACGAACAAGCCGGACAAGTGTAGCATAGTGGGCAGGAAGGTGTCAAAACTGACAAACGACCGGGGGCATTTCAAATTTGTAATCCGCGGAGTAGGCACGCCCCGTACCGGGCAGACGCTGGCAGGCAACGGAGAGAACCGGCACGGGGCGTGCCTACCCCTCGATAATCGGGCGTTTAGCTCACTACCGGCGATAAATCAAAACGAATAACGCACCGTACAATAGGGCAAGTATTGATTAAGCAGCGTCGTAAAATTCTGTAACTCCCGCTGGCGCATTTTATAGTCGTAGACTACTAATTCTGGCGCGCTCTTTTTCGGCACCTGATTCTTCGGCGACCAGAGAAATTCCTCGCCTTTGGGGTTCCACTGCATGTTGATGGCGTGTAACTCCGCCGAGTGGGTGAGAAAGAAGACCTCGCTCATCAACTGCTGCTTGGCCGCCGGACTGAGCACATCGTCGATTTCTTGAAAGAGTTCCACCCAGTCGGCTTTCCACTGGTCGCCCTCATAGATGATGATCGGCGAAAAGTTCAGATGTACTTCGTAGCCGCCTTCCACCAGCTTGTTGACCGACGCCAGCCGATCAGCAATGCGACTGGTGCCAATATCAACATAGCGGGCGATCTTCTGTGGCGTCACCGAATAGCGGATGCGGGTCTTGCCTTGTGGGTCGTAGCGCAACCAAAAGTCATCATTGACTGTCTTGGTGGCAAAGGTCGCTTTGGCGTAGGGCATGGTGGCAAAGGCGGCCACCATCTGCCCCGGCAGGTCGCAGACCAGCGCGTCGGCGGAGAGATCGGCATTGCAGCCCAGGTCATAGGTCCAGAAACGGGGATCGCACTGGTCAGGTTCGGTCTTGGGGCCAAGTTTCTCGCTGTGCCGCCGGATTGAGTTGAGGATCTGGTCGGTGTTCATAAAGAGCGTCAATGGGTTGGAACCACCCTTGCGCCGGGCGACATAGCAATATTGACAACTGCTCAAACAGCCATTGGACATCGACGCCGCGATATAGTTGGCCGAACGACCATTGACGGTATGTTTCAACGTGCGGCGGACCCCCAAGACCAGGTTGTCTTGTTTAGTGTGCATCCACTCACTAGGATCAGCGCCAAAGAGCGAGTCGATTTGCCAATGCGAAGGCACCGGCACAATCGCCGCCTGGGGAAAGCGCGCCAGAATCGCATCGGCATTGGCTTTCCAAATTGGGTTTTCGTTGATGGCTTCTTGCAAATAGATGGTTTTGAAGTTGAGTTTCATGCTGGAACAGGTTGGCTCTACCAGATACACAACGGGTCAAACGCAGACCTGTTATTATACCCTACCACCTGTCTCTCGTCCGCAAGCTTGCACCCACTCAGGCAAAGCGAGGATCAGTCACGTAGTGACGACTGACGGTAGCCGAGGGTTTGAACCCTCGGCCCACCCCACAGAACACCGGTCACGAACTACACGACAACATCGAACACCCTGCCCGCTGGCGCGCCCAATCGGGCCGTTTGGCGGCAAAGTTTTCCTGTTCCGGCTGCTCAGCATAGGGGTGACGCAGGAGTTCCAACAGGTCGTTGACCATCGAATAATCGCCATCTTCGGCCCGGTCAATCGCCAGTTGCGCCAGGTAGTTGCGCAAGACATACTTGGGGTTGACCGCATTCATCCGTTCGGCGCGTTCGGCGTCACTTGTCCCGTCACGGCGCACCCGCAATTCATACTGATCCAACCAATTGCCCATACGACTGCGATACTCAGCGGTCAACGTCGCCGGGTCATAGTAGGCATCAAGCAGCGGTGTCAGGCGGTCTTCGCCCATTGCTTGCTTTTCGGCCTGGTCGGTAATGGGTAGCCGCGCCAGCTTGCGGTAGAAAATCGTCATATCGGTTTCGACCAGTTGCAGAATGGTCAACAATTCGTTGAACAATTCCATGTCGGTCGCCGGGTCGAAGGCGCGTAGCCCTAACTTGGCGGCCATTGTCGAACGATATTCCTGTTGGAAGGTTTCGACATATTGCCCCAGGGCGGCTTCCAGCGGCGGTGCATCCTCGGTCAGCGGGTAGATGGCATTGGCCAGCCGCACCAGATTCCAGTGGGCGATCTGCGGCTGATGACCAAAGCGATAACGGCGTCCCTGGGCGTCGGTGGTGTTGGGTGTCCAGTTCGGGTCATAATCTTCCAGCCAACCATAGGGGCCGTAGTCGATGGTCAAACCGAGGATCGACATATTGTCGGTGTTCATCACCCCATGCACAAAGCCCACGCGCAGCCAGTGGACAATCATCACGGCGGTGCGACGGCAGACCTCAGCAAACCATTGGGCATAGACATCGGGTGATGGTTCGCCCATCTCTGGAAAATCGGCGCGGATGGTGTAGTCAACCAGTTGGCGCAGCAAATCGCTCTCCCTACGCGCAGCAAAAATCTCAAAATTGCCAAAGCGGGTAAACGAAGGCGCCACCCGACAGACCACCGCCCCCGGTTCAGGCCGCGGATTACCGTTGTAAAACATATCACGAATGACCGTTTCCCCGGTGGTGACCAGACTAAGCGCCCGCGTCGTCGGCACGCCAAGATGGTGCATCGCCTCGCTACAGAGAAACTCACGAATGGAGGAACGCAGCACCGCCAGGCCGTCCGCTGTGCGCGAGTAGGGGGTAGGGCCAGCGCCTTTCAATTGCAACGTCCAATGCTCGCCGCGCCGATTGATGATTTCCCCCAGGTTGATGGCGCGCCCATCGCCTAGTTGACCGGCCCAGTTGCCGAACTGATGACCACCATAGGTCATGGCAAAGGGATCCATGCCGTCCAGCAGCCGGTTGCCGACAAAGACCTGCCGAAACGCATCCGACTGTACATCGGCGGGGCTGAGATCCAGCAATTCTGCCACCTCGCGTGAATAGGCGATCAGTTGCGGTGCTTTCATCCCCTTGGGGGCGACGCGCGAAAAACTTGCGCCCATCACCTGGCGCGGTCGGTTCACGGTCGATGGGTCGGCCGGTAATGTCTGGGTAAAACGATTGGTAAAGCGCAACGCATCGAGCGTCGTTGGCGCACTTTGCACATCAAGCATGGCGAATCCTTCGTACTGCGTGATTCGTGAGACGTGATTGACACGCAGCACGAATCACGAATCACGTTCCACTACACTGTTCGTGGCTCCCAGCGTACGCCATCGGTGGTGGTTTGTAAGTGGCCTACCCCCCAAATATGGGTGGCAATCAGGAGGGCATCTTCGGCCAGGGCGCGTTGGGCGAAGCTTTGGCGACTGGCCTGCGCCGTGGGAATGTCCGACCATTTGACGCCCCACCCCGGCTCCTCTACCTCAACGACATGATGATAGAGATCGCCAAGCAAGTAGAGCGTTTTGCCCTGCGAGTGAACGCGCACGATCTGATGACCAGGCGTCTCACCGGGAGCGGCGATGATCTGGACGCCATGCCCCAAATCAGTGACCCCTTCGTCAGTTACTAAGCGGCCAAGTTGGTGGTAGACGCCAAAAGTTTGGCTCTCTAGTGAGTCGGCTTTTTGCAACGCTTCCTGGTTTTCTTTGCGTTCCCAGTCGCCGCGACCGAGGTGGAGGCGGGCATTGGGAAAGACCGGCTCCAGCCGACCATTGCGCTCAACCGTGGTGGCGTTAAAGTGGTCGCCGTGCGCATGGGTAATCACCAGATGATCGACGGCGGCTAGATCAAAGCCGGCGGCAACCATCTGCTCCGGCAAGCCCGGCGGCGGATTATAGTTGGGGAACGCAAATTGGGAGCCTTCCGGGAAATCATAGACGCCGGAATCGACCAGCACAGTCATGCCCGACAGGGCAACGTGGATACAAAGGATGGGGACGCGCGCCGGTTCGGCAAAATGATTGGTATAGCGCGACGACCAGTCGGCCTCGGTGACATTGAGCGTTTCGGCCAGGCTCAGGCGCGATTCACCGACGTTGAAGACCGTGATCGTCGCCGCGCCCAGGTGAAAGCGTTGAAGCGGTGTGGTCATGGGTAACTTGCCTTTCCAAGTATGTGGTTAGAAGCAGTTTATCCTTCTTGTTGAACCCAATCAATATAGGACACTGCATTAATGCGTTCGATAGTAATGGGTGTAACCGCTACGGTTGAGACCCACTGCCACTCGTCGATTTGGTTGAAGGTGGCGGCTGGTAAGTGATAGAGATAACCGTAGCCTGCCCGATTGAGCGTACCTGCCGCCAAACGAATCAGCGGGTGCGACAAGCCAGTGTCTTGGGGAAAAGCCAGTCGCCAGGCAAGCTGGCCTGCGCTGTTGGGATGCAAGGGCAATGCAAATGCAATCGCCAGTTCCTTAACATGGGTGGCGTAAAGTGCAACGAGTTGATCTTGCGCCGGGCCAACCCCGCGCGCACGCTGTGGGATAAAGGTTTTAATAGCTGGTATCGAACTCCCATGATAAAGATAGGCTGCCCGCACGATCACCTCTAGGCCATTTGGTATTCACTGAGATGCGTGGCAACCAGCTTTTTCAGGATTTTTAGAATGGTGATCGCTTCAATTTTTTCGACATATTCGCGTGAAAATTCCAGGGTCATGAGCGGTCGCTCCCCGTCAATCTGCTCCACATGCGCGTGGACAAAGGTCCAGCTATCACTAATGGTATAGCAGCCATAAAGCTCCTGAACCGGTTGCTGATTATTGCGCCAATTCAAGTGTGCCGCTGCCAAAAGTTGCCCATAGAGTTGGAAGCGCGGGTCTTGCAGGTCTAAACTTTTCTTTGCTTCCATGACAATTAAATAAGGCGCTTCAATGACGCCGGTAATCCCTCGACCCAGGACGCCATCAACTACGCCATATAACTCAACATGTGGATACCGGGCGCGTAACGGGACTTGCGCCCACGCCTGTATATCATCTTGCTCGGCTAGAACTAACAGCGGGTAAATGGCACGCGCCCAAATGGTTGCTTCATTCATTAAGCTGGTTTTATAATAAAGCAAGCGTGCAACAATGCTTTCAACCTGGATTTGCTCCGTGGTTGTAAGGATCATATGATCCGCTATTGTCCAGGGGTAGGGTGCCGTTCCCAGTTCACGCACCGTGGCTATGTCGCGCAGATCGGCTGCACTTAAATCGGAAAATTTTAGAGACTTCATTGTAGCCATGTCCCCTATTGCAAAAGAGTGTAACCCTTCATATTTCCATCATTCTTCCCTGAGAATTAATTATTTTAAATTGAGAGGGGAGGTATAAATAGTATATCACAGGATGGAGCCGTGATCAACGCCCGAAAGTGCTTTATTGCTCCGTTCGCAACAACACACTCAGCGCGACAATTGACCCAGCACAAAAGAGCGCCGCCAGGCCAAAGCCCCATTGAATCCCCAGCCCATCACTGGCGACCCCCATGAGCGCCGGGCCAAGCGCACCGCCGATGCCGCCTGCCGTAAAGAGCAAGCCCAGGATCGTGCCGGTGTTCTGTGGGTGCAGTCGCGCCACTGCCGCCGTTATGGTTGGGAAGACAATCGAGCAGAAGAAACCGCTCAGGGGCAGGAAAAAGGCCAATGCCGGCGGCGCAACCAGCGCAACGAGAATACAGAGCAGCGCACCAACCGTTGCCAGCCAGACCGAGCGCAGATAGCCAATCCGCTCGACAACCACGCTGCCCACCAGCCGACCCACCATGATACAGCCAAAAAAGCCGGACAGATAATAGGAGGCAGTGGTTTGCGCCAGCCCCTTGCTTTTGATCAAATATTCGACAATCCAGTTGGCGATGCCCAATTCGGTTGCTACATAAAGACCAATCGCCAGATAGAAGAAGAGCATGGTCGGGCTAAAGCCGCTACGGCGTAGCGCGGCCCAATCAAAGCTATGCCGTTCCTGTTGGATAGCCGATGGCCCCTTGGTGAACAGAAAGAGGAGCGCCAGCAGCACTGCCAACGGCAAGCTATAAAGGAACACTTCCCGCCAACTGCCGTCCCCCGTCAAAAGCCAGGCGGCATAGAGCGGCGCCAGCAGGGAGCCGATACCATGAAAGGTGGCGAGTAAATTCAGAAAGCGGCCCTGTGCTTGCGGGTGGAGGCCGACGATCAACCCGTTGCCGCCCACCTCAATCGCACCCATGCCCAACCCGATGATTACCATCGCGCCGAAGAGCAGGGCATAGGTGGCGGCGCTGCCCATTCCCACCGTCCCCAACCCAATAAAAAGCGCCGCCGCCAACAAGATCAACCGATTGCCCAGCAGATCCGAAAGAGGGCCGGTCAGCAACGTGGCAATGACAAAGCCTAAATAAGCGCCAAAGAGGATACCGCCCCCCTGGCTATAGCTGAAATTCAGATCTTGTAATAAATTGGGGAGGATTGGTCCTTTGATATTATCAACAAAGCCAAAGGTGAAAAACGAAAAGAAACCGCCCGCCGTCAGCAGCCAAAGGGTTAACGGGTGGCGCAGGACAACGGTGGTGGCGTCAGCCTTCATGCAAGCTCCTTGCTACTTGGTATGGTTGTGCGTTTTGGGCATAACGGCAATGGTATATCGAAGGCGGCTGATCCTGCAAAAGCGGCGTGGCAGTTGCGCAGTTGAAACTGGCTGTTGACAACGGGGGTTTTACCCCGGCTGTTTGCCCGCCCAGACGGCATAAAGCGGGTCGCTCCCGCGCGGCGTATGCGCGGCGGTTTGGGGTGTTGTCCAGTTGCCGGCAGCGTCGAAGTAATACTCCACTAGCTCGGTATGTTGTTTATCGGAGGTGGAGGCCCAAACGGCGATGGCTTTGGTAGGAAAGCAGCGGTTGGAAAACGAAACAACAAAGACGCCTCCCGGCTTGAGGACGCGATTCACGTCACGAAAGGTTTCGACGGGTCTGGTCATATATTGCACTGAAACCGTGCAGATCGCCGCATCAAATTCAGCCTCTGTAAAGGGCAGCACCGGATTTGTATTAAGATTGTGGACGACATACGCATCCAATTGTGGATTATCGGCCATCTCCGCTGCATTCATGCCCAGCCCGACAACACGGGTTGGCTTCAGTTCATCCGGCAAATGGGAACGCCAACTGCTCATTAGATCCAGATAGACGCCCTCCGCTGGCAGCACCTTTGCCAGCAAAGCGGTGAGGGCGCGCATCGCGCCGTCATCAATATGGACAACCCGTCGTGGTATGCTATAAAACAGCTCGTCGGCAGAGTCGTCGTAGCGGCGGAAGTATTCACCTGGCAGTTGCGTTGCGTTACCCATTGCTGACTCCTTATTTTGTAACTACTAAGCTCCTAGCCAGTCACGGATTGGCTAGGAGCTTAGTAGTTACCTTTTTCTGTTAACGATGACATCGCCAGTATACCACAACGACGACTGAAAATGTTTTAACCGAGAAACCTTTCCACCGCTTCCCGCACAATTGCGGTTGGCACAATGGGCGGACCGGCGAACTCCTGCCAGGGGTGGCGTCGGGGCTGGCGGCGCTTTATGAAGGGTAGCGAATGGTTTCGGTAATCCTTGGAACTTGTCACGCCGGCGGCGATGACCTACTGTTACCGCTTTATTTTCGTAACGTTCATCAAGCGGCCCTATCTGGCGGCCATAAGCGAAGGACGTTGCTGCTGACGCTTCATGGCTGCTCCTCCGCTTCCTCTTCCGCAAAGCTTGGCTCGCTGCGATTGGGATTGGGGGCTTCGTTGCCGATGTCGCCAAAGCCGGTGGCGCCGTAGCCACCGGTAAGACCAGGCGTGGTGTCGCTGCCAAAGCCGCCGGTGACGACCGGTTCCACGCCTTGCCCGCTTGCTGCCCGCGCTACCCTGGACAACACATCCCAAACCACGCCTTCGGTGACAGCGTGGGTCTGTGCAATTTCATAAACACTCTCGCCATCAAGCGCGGCCCGTACCATCTCCCCTTCCATTGCCGGTAAACGCGCGGCCAACGTGGGGTCTTGGCCCAGTTTTTCCACCAACGCTGCCATACGGCGCTCTGACGCTAATGCTGCCATTGTGCGTTCCCTTTCGCCTAGCGGTGATTGGCAACTGGGGCAACCAGACCAATCCCGCACTATTTTCCTCTATGCTGGCGGACAAGCAGACAAAAATCTGTAGGAGAGTACGCCAATTTGCAATTTCACCCGTCGCGCTGGGCGAAATTGCACGTAGTCGCCACCGCTGTTGACAAAAACGGATGTTATCTTCTAGTCTTGTGCCTACTTTGCCGCTATACTAAACGTGACCCCCATTGAGAAAAGCTTACTTTTTGCAAGAAATTATACTAACCTATCTATTGATATCGAAAGGGCTTTGCCATGGCTGTCGCTACCACTCAACCCAAACCTGCCATTGGACGTATCTGGCGCAATGGCGTGACGGCTGCGGTCGTTGCGGCTGTGATCAATGCGATCCTCTTCTATATCGGCGTGGCCGCCGGTGATTTTCCGGCTGATGTTATTACCCCAATCGGTCAGCCGATCACGGTCGTGCCGGTGATCGGCATGTCAGTGCTTACCATTGTGCTGGGAACGGTTGGCTATACGGTATTGAGTCGCATTACCGCGAACCCGAACCGCTGGTTCATCATTGCAACCGCCCTTGTCTTCATCGTGATGTTCATTTCACCGATTCAGTTACAAAGCGCCGGTGCGTCGCTGTTGATGGTGGTGTTATTGGAGATCATGCATGTGGTGGCCGCAGGGTCGGCGATCTACTTTTTGACCCGTTCGTAATACTGGTCTAGGAACTGCGCCACCCAATCTGGAAAAAGAGGGCTTGTGTGGCTTTGATTTCCATCCGCAGCAGAACAACGGCGGTCTGGGCTTGACCCGTATGTGAGCGCGCGGCCAAACTGGGGGGCCGCCTGGATGTAATTTCGGCTCCCAGCCAGGGTGCCAGGATTGTGGCGAGATTGCCGCTGGCGTAATGTGTGTTGGTTTAGCTGATGGAGGAATCGATGAAGCTTGAAGCTGCCGCTGTTCAAATCGTTCTTGCTTTCAATGATGCGTTGAATGCCCACGATGTCGATGCCATGATGGCGTTGATGACCGAGAATTGCGTCTTTGAAAACACATCTCCCGCACCTGATGGCGCCCACTATCAAGGTCAGGCGGCCGTGCGCGCCTTTTGGGAAGAGTTCTTCCGTTCTTCACAAGGTCAACACATTATGGTAGAAGAAATCGCCGCCTGGGAAGATCGCTGTGTCATGCGCTGGCGCTACCAATGGCAGAGCGCTGATGGTCAGTCGGGGTATATTCGTGGGATTGATCTTTACAAGTTAGCCGGCGGCAAAATCGCGGAAAAGCTCTCGTATGTGAAAGGCTAACGCGAGCCGCCGACAAACGCTGCAAAAACGCTGCCCAAACGGCTGTGCTGCTATCGTGATAACAGATTACGTGGATGGTTATCCACCATTTGTTTAGTCACGAGGAGAGATCACTATGCAGCACACAACTACATCCAATCGCGAACACGTCATCGTCATTGGCGCCAGTATGGCGGGGCTGGTCGCAGCCCGCGTGTTGGCCGACCACTATCAACAAGTTACCGTTCTGGAACGGGACACCTTCCCTGTACCCGGCGAAAACCGCAAAGGCGTTCCCCAGGGGCGCCACGCCCATGCCCTGTTACCTTCCGGTCGCGGCGTCCTCGAAACGCTCTTTCCTGGGGTAAGCCAGGAACTGGTGGCGCAAGGCGCCATTGTCGCTGATAGTGGCGAGTCGGCGATCCGCATGGTCAGCGGCAGCTATCACCTGCGTTTTCAGACCGGTGTGCAAAGCCTTTTTGCCAGCCGGCCGCGCTTGGAGGCGCAAGTGCGCAGGCGCCTGCTGGCCTTACCCAATGTCGAAGTCATTGAAAATTGCCATGTTTTAGGTGTAACCGCGACCGCCGAGCCGAGCCGCGTCACCGGCGTTCGTCTGGTGCGTCGTCGTAATGGCCCCGTGGAAGTGACGCTGGCCGCCGATCTGGTGGTGGACGCATCCGGGCGCGGCTCACAGAGTCCCGTCTGGCTAGCAGCCCTGGGCTATGCTAAACCCGAAGAAGAACAGGTAAAGGTCAATGTGGGGTATGTCAGTCGGGTCTATCGCCGGAAGCCCGGCCAAGCGCAAGGGGCCTACCTGGTTAATATCGGTCCATTGCCGTCGAATCGCCGTCTAGGGGTTATGATTGCAATGGAGGATGACCGCTGGCTGGTTACACTCGCCGGCTATCTGGGCGACCACCCGCCGACCGATCCTGACGGTTTTCTTGCCTATGCCCAGTCGTTAGCCGCCCCTGATATTTACGAAGTGATCCGCAACGCCGAACCACTTACGGATCCGCTGCCGGCTACCTTCCCGGCCAGCACCCGTCGCCGCTATGAACAGATGGACCGCTTCCCCGCCGGCTATCTTATCTTTGGCGACGCCATCTCCAGTTTCAACCCAATCTACGGCCAGGGCATGAGCGTCGCCGCCTTGGAAGCGTTGGTTCTCCAGCGCTGTTTACAGGAAGGCGAGGCGGGGTTGGCCCAGCGCTTCTTTGCCGAAGCCGCCAAGTTGGTGGACATTCCCTGGGCCATCGCCGTCGGCGGCGATCTACGCTTCCCCGAAGTGGACGGCGAACGCAGCGCCTTGAAGCCGGTCATTGATTGGTACATGACCTGCTTGCATCGTGCCGCCCGTCATGATCCGGCAGTCGTAAAAGCCTTTGGCAAAGTGGCGAATCTGGTTGCGCCACCCAGTAGCCTGTTGCAGCCGCGAGTGGCGTGGCGGGTGCTGTTGGGGAATTTGCGGTGGCGGCAAGCGCCGGTTGCGCCGCCGCTGCAAGAAGCGCATTCACGCTCATAAAACCGATCAACCAGTAGAGTAAATGCGTTTAGGGTTTTACCCCCGTTTGTTCTTTAAAAATTTACCCTTTTCATAAAATGCGGTACAACCTCCTTAGCAGAACGGTACACAAAAGGAGGAGGGAAGCATGGCACGTCGAACGAGTGTACAAGAGCGGGAAGCCTTCGTGAGCGAACACCAAGCCGGGAGTAGTTATGGGACGATTGCCGATAAAGCACTGAAAAGGGGTAAATTTTTAAAGAACATTTCGGGGTAAAACCCTAAACGCATTTACAACAAACCGCACCTACCGGACAAGCCCTAAATCCCTACCTGCCCGTGGCCATCGCGCGTATTCTTTTGTACAGCGATGAGCGCAAAGAGGCTCAGGAAATAGGCAATGGCGTAGAAGCCCTTTTCGCTTAACCAGAGCGGGGCGTTCCACAGCCCGATCACCAGCAACAACAGTGAGATGATCGTCGAAGCCCAGCAGATGCCGTAATAGACATCGGTGACCGGAATGCCTTCCATGCGGTCACGCACCACCTTTTGTACGGAAACGGCCGAAAACAGTCCATAGAGCAAGAGCGTTAAGAAGTAGCCTTTCTCGTTGAGTAGCATCTCGGCATTCCACAGGCCGACACAAAAGCCCACAATGCCAACCGCCAACGCCAGCCACGATGCCCCGGTAAACGCATTTGATGGTTCAAGCTTCATTGCCTCTCCTCCTTGTTGGAACAGGATCCGCACGATCTATGGTTGTTGCACCGGCCCAAGCGGCTGTAAATTTTCATCGCGCAGGCCGATTAGTACACTGGTGCCGCCTTCATCCACTCGCATCTCACCATACTTAGCATCGACATAGGCATCCGCCGTCCCTTCCTCAAAGAAGAAAGAAGGCGCACCCAGGTCGATCTGCCACTCATGTTTATAGTAGTTGAGCAGTCGTTCATTTGGCCCTAACGGCGTGCCGTCATCAAGACGGACAAACGAGGCGACGCCGTTTTCCGCCACGTTGATCACCAGTTTGCCCCGTAGCGGCAACGTCTCCTGGTTTTCCAGGTCTACAGCTATCTTGTAACGCAGGGCCATGTAATCGCCCTGGATCAATGACCGCGGGTCAACGGGGGCCAGTTCAAGCAAAATCGGTTGGCCGTTGCTGATCAATTGCTCTCTACCATAAATGCTGTAGTTGACAAAGAGCAAGCCCACCACGGCCACTAGCCATAAAATTGCCAGTCGTACTTTCATCATAAAAATCCCTATGCCTCCAGATCCCCATGTTGCTCACCGGCCACCCGATGAAACAGGAAGCGCAAGAGCAGCAAAACTGCGCCCGTCCCCATCAAAATATAGGATTTGTTGAGCAGTGTAATATCCAGGTAGTAATAGTATGCGCTCAGGAAGAAGAGCAAAAATAGCGTCGCCAACCCCATGAGCAGCACATTGTTGCGCCAGTAGCCCAACAGTAGCACAATTACCGCAGCCAGAATTCCCGGCGTTTGATACGCGGGAATCAGCAAGAGCGCCACCGCGCCGACCGCCCATAGCCCCACCGGACTGACCAATGGTCGATCCAGTTCACGCAGAAGGGTAAAGGCCAGGTAAAGTAAGAGAGCCGCCAACACTGCCGCCGAGATCCACCACTGCTCTGTCCAGAAGAAAAAGTCACCCACTGAGATCAAACAGACCGCAAAGAGCGAGAGCGCCAGTCCATAACCCAGCGGGGCGCGGAAAGGGCGCCAGCGGCTGGCCAGCAAACGCAACTCCTGCTGCCAGAGCGCCAGCGTGCCCACCCCCAAGAGGAAGGTCAAGCCATGCACCCAGGCCAACAGTTCCTGATCATACAGTACAAAGAGCGCCGCCCCCGTGATTGCCAAGATCGACAACATGCGGTGCAGGGCATCCGGGTAGAGCAGAAAGATCACGACTTCCAGCGCAATGACAAAGAGGGCAATCGGGGTCGCCGAATCAAACAACCACTCTTCATACTGCCAGGCAAAGCCGCCAATCAACAACCCTTGCCCGGCCAGCACAACGGCAAAGGACAATTGGCCCCAAAAGATCGAGCGCGGCGTCAAGCGGCGTAGCACAATGGCGGCGACCGTCAAAATCCCGCCCAGGATCAGCATCGACGCGGAGGAATCGAGCAGATTGGCCGCGCCGAGAAAGGTGCCAAGAAACAGTGCAGCAATCCAGGCCGCAATGCCGACTAACCCCTTGACATACCAAGGGGATGAGTCCGCGTCGAGCGGGTTGGACAAATTCGCCGGTAGCGGTTGTCCGCCGGTTGGGCCGTCGGTGCGGGCGGGTAGTTGCGCCAGCAAATCGCCAAGACGCATTGGTGTTATACTCATACAGTTGCCTCCCAGCGCTGGGCAATCCGGCGCAAAATCGTGACGGCGATGCCGGCCTGGACAATGACCGAAAAGCCGGTGATAAAGTAGCTGGCGACATCATCCAGCTCGATCAATGAGCGACCGATCAAGGTGGTCAGGACAATAATGACACTCAACATTGCCATCGTCAACATCAAGAGATCCGGTTGCCAGCGACTATAGACCAGGAACACCGCCGCCAGGAAGAGCGCATAGATCAGCGGCCCGTAATAGTGAATCGTCGGCAGGGTATAATAGTCATCATACAAAGCGAAGATCGTCGCCAGCGTGGGCCAGAGGATGAAGCCAAAGGCAACCAGGGCTGTCAAGCGGTTGAGCCAACGGTGCTGCCACCAGGTGAAACGTCGCCCCATCACCTCCCAAGCAATCAGCGCCAGGGCGTTGAGGGCAAAGAGCGTCTCCGGCTGCGGATATTGATCGCCCGGCAGCACCTGATTCCAAAAGAGAACCAGGGTCACATTGAGCAGCGCCAGCAGAATCCCCCAGAGCAGATCAAACTTGCTGATCACCACCCAGCCGGTAATCAGCAGCGCCCAGTAACCGAAGAGCGTATAGGCGTCGGCGCCGGTCTGGTACTCCTGCCCAAAGACGGCCAGTAACGCACCCACGAGCAAGGAAGCCACCGTCAGCGCAATCTTGCCCCCCAGCCGGTTGAGGCCGACCCAGTGGGTGATGACCAACAGCAGTACAATGGCCGCTTGGAGAACGCCAAAGCGGGCAAAGCGGGGCAGGTCTTCCCAGTTGTAGGCCACAAAGAAAAAGAGGCCGCTGGTGAAAAAGAGCGCGCCCAACACCAAGAGACTGTAATCCAGAAAGCGCGCCCAGCCTCGGCGGTTGGGGATACCCCCGGTCAGGCGCAGCCCTTGTTCCAGCCCCTGGCGATCCAGATAGCCCAGTTGCGCCAGCCGTCGCACCCGCTCTGGCGTCGCTGGTAATTGCGAAAGTTCAGTCGTCATAAATTTTGGTTATCCTAACATTGCAAACAGGAAGCAGTCTGAGAGTCCTAAGTCCTGAGTCTAGCGTCGTTTTATTAAACCATGGACTACGGACTAGGGACTGCGGACTAGGGACTGCGGACTAGGGACTGCGGACTATTTTTACTCAGTATAACAGAAAATGCGGTTCAAATCATTACGCAAAAGGACAGAAATTTTCCTGCCGTCCGGTCAATTTTGGTCATACAACTGGCAGAAATCTGGCAGCAGGGCGCGTAGCAGTGGGGCAACAGTGGAAGGAAGTGGGCGTTATTGCTTTACTAATCGTTGATTTGCCAATCGTCGTTTCAGCAACACAGTTACGGGCGACGCTTATTGAGAAACTCGGCAATCCGTTGTTGCGAATCGGCGCTATTCATACAACGAATCGATGCGCTCGCTTCGGCCAGACTATTCTCATCAATGGTCGTGTCCAAGCTGTCATCCAGGAGCAGCTTCATCTCGGCTACGGCTAACGGGCTGCCATGACGAATGCCTTCCAAAATTTGGTCGAGATAGTTCTGCACGGCCTCGCGAATGCCCACATAATCGACCAGGCCGAAATCATAGGCCGTGCGCGCATCCAAGATGTTGCCGGTGAAAAACATCTCTTTGGCCTTGGCCAGACCAACGCGCCGGGGCAAACGGTGGCTGCCGCCCCAACCGGAGACCAACCCCAGCTTGACTTCCGGCTGGCCCAACTTCGCATTATCGGTCGCCAGGATCAGGTCACAGGCCATCGCCAGTTCCAGCCCGCCGCCGAGGGCATAGCCTTCGACCCAGGCGATGACCGGCAAGGGTAACTCCGCCAGGGCATTAAAGACTTCGTGACCGCGCTGCACCCAAGTTACAATGCTGCCGGCGTCCATCTCCCGCAGCGCGTTGATGTCGACGCCGACGACAAAATATTTCTCCGAATTGCTACGCACCACCACCGCACGCAGATCCTCATCCTCCTCGATCCGCTCCAACACATCGGCCAGGCGATCTAAGACATCGAGATCCAGAGTGGGCGGTTTGTTGGCTTCTTCACTAGCAAAAGTCAGGGTGACAACATCTTTGTGCCGTTTGAAGTTGATATGCGTTTGCATGAGATTACTCCTGGAACCAGGCAAAGTCCTGAAATTTCACTGAGTATAGCTTATTTTTTACCGACTGCCAAGCAGTGATGTTACCAACAGGTAGGTTTTTGAAAAACACGGTATAATGGCCATAACTCATTTTTGGCAGTACAATCGCGTATCAAAAGGATCTTACAGCGGATGCCAACCGTATTTGTTCAAAAAGGATACAGATTTTTCTTTTACTCATCCGATTTGGATGAACCAATTCATGTCCATGTTAGCAAGTCTAGTAAACAGGCTAAGTTTTAGGTACAGCCGACTCATGTAGCAAGAGATGGAGGTTTTCGTGATCACGAACTCAACGAAATTGAACGGATTATCAACCGCCACCGTCAGGAAATCATTGCGCGTTGGGAAGAAGAGCAGCGTAAGCGGGACGATAGCCAAGGTTAATATTACAATTGATGATTATCAACTATTGGCGCCAGTCTTTCTGCCAAATTTAGAAGAAGTTCGTCTCTTCGCCAAACAGCTCCATAGACAGGGGGAAGCGTGGGAAGGGGAAGCCTTTGGCTGGAACGCTGGCTATAGCCCTGGTAAAGCCGTCCCCCACCTGATTCTAACAGGAGTTACGCAGTTGGACAAGACCTGTCAGGTTTGCGAAACCTGACAGGTCTCTGGTAGCGCCCGTCAACTGCGTAACTCCTATCTAAAATGACCTTTACCCCAGCCGACTTCTGGATCGGCGATGGCGCCCTCTGGTTCTTTGCCTTGCTCTGGGAACGCGGCAACGATCAACCGCCGGTTGAGACGTTGTATGACGAAAATGTGGTTGGCGCTTTAGAATAAATCTGTTTCAGGCACGAAAAAACGCCGAGCATCAGGTTGCTCGGCGTTTTTTCGTGCGCTCAGTGCGCAGCCTGCAACTTTGGCCCGTAGAGCCAGTCGATCAGGAAGAAGAGCGCGACCAGCAAGGCCGGCGCCGCCAGCGGCCAGGCCGCCACCAGGATCGCCATCCAGGGGAATGGCCCCCAGGATATTATGAGATACCAAACGCTAAAGCCGGCAAAGAGCAACGCGCCGGCCCACTCCCACCGCCAGCCAATCGCCAGGGCGATGAGCAGGACATAGACTGGGATAAGGTGGATCAACAGTGCGCCCAACGTTCCCCAAAAGCCGTAGCCCTGACCAAAAACATCGAGAGCAAAGATGCCCACAAAGAGCGCAAAGAAAAGCCCCAGCACTCTAGGCGTCCAAAAAAGCAGATGTTTAAGAAATTGTCGCATGAGTAACCTCTTTTCTACTCAGTCGATCAAGCGCTGATGTCACCGCTCTCATTGTACGCGCTCTTCACCTTTGCCAAAACGGCCAGATGGTGAGTTTCGCCCCTGGTCACTAGCCTGGCCGCCAGACGCACAAACCGACATGACACCGGAAAGATCGGGCAAATGGCGCAAATTTTTGGCTTACACGGATGGGAAGAAACACAAAGAAGGTGGTGTTCATTCCTATCCGTGTGGACGACTGCTTGGTTGAGGCGGAGCTTCGTTGGATAGTTGACCGAGTGGCGCCAATTTTGCGTAGGTCTGGTATAATGGTCAGCATTCAACTGGTCAACGTAGACAATCAAGCAAATAGAAAGCAGCTTCATGTTCAACTTAGCAACCGCGCCCTCTGTGC
The DNA here is from genome assembly GCA_021405325.1 of Caldilinea sp. CFX5. The sequence goes on from QWII01000041.1 coordinate 52,806, forward strand.
GTGACGATTTTCTCCTCCGCCGTGACTGGCGGCTCTTGAACAATGGTTCCTTTGGCGCTTGCCCGGAGCCGGTGATGGCGGTCTATCAACAGTGGCAACGGGAGTTGGAAACCCACCCCGGCGGCTACATGGGCCGTATCCGCGACAATATGACCGCTGCCCGCACCAAACTGGCCGCATACCTACACACCGACCAAAGTCGTCTGGGCTTTGTCACCAACGCCACGATGGGGGTCAATGTCGCCACCCATTCCCTGCGCAGCGTGCTGCAACCGGGCGACGAAGTGCTGACCAGCAACCACGAGTATGGCGCCTGTAACCACGCCTGGCAATTCAACTGCGGCAAGACCGGCGCGCACTATATTAACCATCCGATCAACCTACCCTTGCATTCAGAAGAAGACTTTATCGATCAGCTTTGGGCCGCCGTCACGCCCCGCACCCGTGTCATTTACTTGAGCCACACCACCTCGCCAACGGCATTGACTTTTCCACTACAAGAGATTTGTCGGCGGGCGCGGGCAGCGGGCATTCTCACCGTGATTGACGGCGCTCATGTGCCAGGGCAACGGGAACTGTATCTTGATGAGTTGGGAGCCGATTTTTATACAGGAAATTGTCACAAATGGATGCTGGCCCCGAAGGGTACCGCTTTTGTCTATGTCCGCCCGGAGATGCAGCATCTCATTGAGCCGCTCATTGTTGGGCATGGTTGGTTCCCGGATCGGCGTTCCGAGCAGCCACTGGTCGATTATGTCGAACAATTTGGCACCCGTGATTTTGCCGCTTTTCTGGCCGTGCCGGCTGCCCTCGACTATATGCAGGCGCACGATTGGCCGCAGGTGCGCACGCGTTGCTATCAAATGGCCCTGGCGACCAAGCGCACGGTCGAGCAGATGTTTGACACCGAGTCGATCTGCCCAGAGAGCTTTGAGTGGTTTAGCCAACTCTGCCCCATCCGCCTGCCTGACCAGACCGACATGGGCAAGTTAAGCGAGATTTTACGCAACGAATATCAGATCGAGATGCCGATGATCACCTGGCATAACTTCAAGATCGCGCGGCTCTCGGTGCAAATCTACACTACACAGGAAGAGTTGGCTACATTTGTAGGGGCGCTAGAAAAGCATGTGCCGGCGTGTTTAGTAAAGGAATGAGCCGGTAACGGTGGCGCTTATGCACTGGGGGGCATGGGGTAGTGGGTAGACGGGGACTGGTGAGACCGCCGGGAGGTGGGCAAACAGCATCATCTGAAGGTGTCGCCCGTTGCCCACCTCCCGGCGGTCTCACCAACGCCAGTCATGGGTCAACCACTACCGGGCATGGCCTAACCGGCAGGCCACCGATGATCGCGTATCCAACAGGCGGACGGTTCAAGGGCGCCTTGCCGTCCGCCTGTTGTTTATATGGAAAGCTTAATAAATTTAGCGCAAAACCGCAATTTTTGTTAATGACACATTAACACCTCGCTAAGTTATCACCCACAAAACCAGACAAATTATCGCGCCAACCATGTCTTTTCCCCATATCGCCGACAGCCGTCATGGCGTTAATTCGGGACAGCCATTAACCGCCTGATAACAAAGACTTTTAACACCTTGTTCATCATTTCAAAATAATGTCATCAATTTGTAACAAATCGCCTATTTATTACACGATGACTTTTGATTATACTAAATCGGGTGCTCAGTAACTCGTGCATACCCAACAGGTAGAGATCATTACAGGAGAGCGTATGTCTAGAAACCGCCCTTTTTATTAAATAATTGGCTCATCTACGGAATGAGTGAGTTGCGTCAGCCAGAAACCGCGCCCAAAGAGATCCCGTTGGCAAAACCCGGTTTCTTTTCACACTTTCCGTAGTTGAGCGAAATAATTGCATGAATTTCGCCAGAAAATTAGTGGAAATTTCCCAATAAAAAAAGCGCCTACGCGTTCCAGGTCAAGGTGTACGTAGGCGCTCCTATTCGCACAACACGAATGCGCAATGGGCCTTCGCGTGCGCTTTTCTATTTTCGCGCGAATTACCTCATTCGTCAAGTATCTTTTTGACCACATGAGTCTATTTCGCCAATCGGGTTATGTGATCTATAAGGAAATCTTTTGTGAACGACTTCATTGAACTCCGCACAATTTTGACAGCGCTACGCCGACGCTGGTGGCTTTTGCTCGCGCTGCCACTGCTCCTTGGCAGCATCGCCTATGGGGTGAGTCGCCTGCAACAACCCATCTATCGCGCCACGGCTAGTCTGGCGATTGACCAGGCGATTGAAGCGAATGCCTTGAAATTTTCCGAGATTGAGGCGATTACACAACTTATCCGCACCAACGCTGATCTCGCCATTCGCCAACCGATCCTTGAACGGGTAGTGCAAACGCTGGCGCTCCCCCAATCCTGGCAGCAATTACAGACGCGTGTGCGGGCAACCCCGATCGAGAACAGCCAGGTTTTGGAAATTTCCGCCGAAGCCGCCACCGGCGAAGAGGCAGCTATCATTGCCAATCATGTCGCCCAACAGTTGGTGCTTTTCAATGTTGCCAACAGCGAACAGCGGAACCGCGAGACGCAAAGCGCCCTTGCACAAGTCCGCCTCACCGAGTTGGAAAAGCAAATGCAAGACGGACAGCAGCAACTGGACATGTTGAAAGATCTCCAAGCCAAGACCACAGCGGGCAATGCGGAGACGGCGCTCTGGCAGTTGTGGCTAAATCCCACCGGCGGCGTGAATCCGCTGGACCCTTCCGGTGAGCGGACGCGCCAATTAAATGAGGAGATCGGGCGGCTCGAACGCCTCATGATTGACTGGGAAAAGAACTACGACCGCTGGAAGTTGACGTTACAAGAAAATCGTTCCTTTAAGAGCCTAACCATTGTTGAGCCGGCGCAGGCCAGCAGCACACCGATCTGGCCGCGCCCCTTCATCAACCTGCTTCTGGCAAGCGGCATGGGCCTGGTGCTGGCGCTGGGGATCATCAGCTTGCTCGAACACTTTGACAACACCCTCAAATTGAGCGAGACGCTGGCGCCGTTGGTCCAAGCGCCGGTGCTGGGCGCCATCCGTCGCCTAAAAAACGGCAGCAACCCCAAACTGCTTCTCTACCAGGATGACCCTTCCCCCATTGTCGAAGATTACCGCGTACTCCACAGCAAAATGCAGTTGATGTGCACCAAACTGCCCAAAACCATCTTAATCACCAGCCCCAATCATGGTGAAGGTCGCAGTTTGACGACCGCCAACCTGGGGATTGTGGCAGCGCAATTTGGCTACCGCACCATCGTCGTCGATGCCGACTGGGAACGCGCCAGCCAACACCAACTTTTTCAAATTCCCAGCAATAAGGGTTTACAGCAATTGCTCTTTGCTCCCAGTGAACCCACGATTCCGCTCTGGACAATTGACCGGCTGCCCAATCTCACCGTCCTCACCAGCGGACAGAGCAGCGGCTACGGCGAAAGCAGCGGCGGCTCGGCGACCGAGTGGTGGCGCGCCAAGCGACTGGGCCAGGTGCTGGCCCAGCTAACCGCCCATGCCGATCTGATCCTCATTGATGGCCCGGCCCTGTTAACCAGCGCTGATGCCACGTTGCTGGCCGGTCAGGTGGATGGCGTTATTCTGCTGGTCGAAGCCAATCACACGAAACAGACCGCGTTGCAAGAGAGCTGTTTCGCGCTCGAGCGGGCGCAGGCAAATCTGCTGGGGATCGTTTGGAATCAGGCCGAAAGCCAGATCAGCAATGCGCTCGTCCGGCGCCTACCGGAAGCGCCGCCCGCCGCCACTGCGCCCCGTCACTTACTGACCGTGACCGCAGCCCCCCTGACGACAAGTAATCTGGCGAATGGCGCGCTGACGCCGCAAGCGGTCTCAATGGAAACAGCAATACCAACGCCGCCGGCGCCGGAAATGGGCAAGCAAGAAGTTCCCAGGCAGGAAACCACAACCGAGCGGCGCAGTCGCGTGGTGCTGCCGTTGCGCAACGGCAAAAACCGCACCGAAGGGCACAAGAGCCTCGGCGCCAATGGCGTCCACCCCGCAACCCCGATGCCGGTGAAGATCCTGACCTTTGAAGAAGTGGGGCTGGCGCCGCTGACGCTCCAGGGCAAGCAGAACAGGGTCAATGTCCCGCTGGCGCTGGGTGATGCACTGTTGATGGCCGGGGATCAGGTGCAGTTGGCTCTGGTGATCTGGCTGGCTGATGTAACCCAAGCGGCCACCAACGGCGCCGGCCACCACACGTTTCTCGATGTGGCGCTCAATGGTGCAGCCATAGGCGCCATCCCGCTGGAACAGAGCGGCGCGCAAAGCGCCACGCTGACCATACCGGCGCTCCCGCCCATGCCCACCGACAGCGCTTATCTCTTACAGTTGACGCTGCGTAGCAATGACCTTCATGCGTTAGCGCCGGAAATGACCGTAGTCGTTCGCTCGACTTCGCGGCTGTTGCTCAACGCTCGTCAACCACTGTTGGCTGTAGGAGGGTGAGATGTACAGCTACACAATCCAGCCGGCCACGCCTCAGCCCACCCCGACGCTCCCCCCGTTACCGGCGCCAGCGTCGGTCGGCCAGCCGCCGGTGCTGGCCCTTGTCGCCACGTTATGCGAACGATTACAGCGTGCAGCGATCAACTACTGTCACTGGAAGAGCAATGATGTGCTGGAACGTTCGGCCTCCGGTGAAAACGATTTGGATCTGCTGGTGAGCCGGAGCGACGCCGAACGCTTCACCGCCATCTTACATGAATTGGGCTTCAAGGCGGCGCACGAAACCCACCCGTGGGCCATGCCGGGCATTCTCGACTATTACGGCTACGATGCGGCGACGGGGCGGCTGGTTCATGCCCATGTTCACTATCAACTGATTCTCGGCGAGGATATGACCAAAAACTATCATCTGCCGCTGGAAGCGCCCTATCTGGCCTCAGCCACGCAGGGGCCGCTGTTTAGGACGCCGGCGCCCGCCTTTGAGCTGATCATCTTTGTCATTCGCATGATCCTCAAACACGCGACCTGGGACACGATTCTGGGCCGGTGGGGCAAGCTCGCGGCCGGGGAGCGACGGGAATTGGCCTATTTACAGAAGCACGCTGATCCGCGCGCCGTGGCCGTGTTGTTGGCTGTCCATCTACCGACCATTGACGCCGCCTTTTTTGACCAATGTGTAGAGGCGCTCCGTCCCCATAGTTCCCTCCGGCAACGCTTGCAGGTCGGTCGTCAACTCCAACGGCGGCTTCAGGCCCATACGCGCCAGGGCGAGTTCAAGGATGTAAGCTTACGCTTTTGGCGCCGCGCCCTCCTGGCCTATCGCCGCCGCTTTGCCGCGTTGCCACGCCGCCGCTTGAACCGTGGGGGCGCGATGATTGCCATTGTGGGCGGCGACGGCGCCGGCAAGACAACGGCGGTCGAGAGCGTCTGCCGCTGGCTGGGGACCGATTTGGATGTCGTCAAAGTACACCTGGGCAAACCCCAGTGGTCGTTGACCACCCGCCTAGTGCGAACGCTGCTGAAAGCGGCCCGCACCGTAACCGGAACACCCTATGTCGATTGGGCCAGCGTTCTCTACGAGGGGTACAACCAGGTCAATGGTCTGGTCGGTTACTGTTTGGCGTTGCGCGCCCTCTGTCTCGCCCGCGACCTTTATTGGAACTACAGCGCCGCTCGCCAACTGGCCGCCAATGGGCGTCTGGTCATCTGCGATCGCTTTCCGCTGGCCGCCGTGCGCTGGATGGATGCGCCGCACATTGACCAACTTTTGCGCTTACAAGAGCGTCCCAGTCGCCTGCTGCGCTGGCTGGCGCAACAGGAAAAACGCTACTTCCAGGCGATTCTGCCCCCCGAACTGTTGCTTGTCTTGCGCATCGACCCAGCCATCGCCGCCTTGCGCCGGTCGGATGAAAGCCAACAACCGGTGTTGGCGCGCAATCAGGGGATTTGGGAAGTGGATTGGGCGCAGACGGACGCGCGCGTTGTGGATGCGAGTCAACCACCAGCGCAGGTGCACGCCGAACTTAAAGCCGGTGTCTGGGCCAAACTTTAGCTCAGGACAATGGGCCGGCCCCCTTCCTGGAAGAGACAACGAGCATCTGGTCATCCAGAACGGTTCTCGCCTCCTCCAGGAAGGGGGCCTTCGACCAGAAGCGATACAGAAAGTGACCATGCAGCAGCAAGAACCTTGCCTAGTGGAAATCATTGGCCCGGCGGGCGCCGGCAAAAGTTCCCTTCTCCGTGAACTAAGCCGCCGGAATGCGAACCTGGCCCTCTTTGCCGACCGCTTGCAGGCGCGGTCCGTGCAAAACCTGCCCTTTTATGTCGGCAGTGGACTGGCCGCTTTGCCAACCCTGCTCCAGCCGCCGTGGCAGGGCCGTTGGTACACCAGAGAAGAGATCAGCCGACTCCTCTACCTGGTCGGGATGCGCCCTGTTTTCCGGCGACGCAGTCAAACGACCGGCGTCACAGTGGTGGATCAGGGGCCGATCTTTGAGTTGACCCATTTACGGGCCTTTGGACCAGTGCGCCTTACCCATAACATGGCGACCCGCTGGTGGCGCACCATGTTCCGGCGGTGGGCGCCGCTCTTCCGCCTGGTGGTTTGGCTCGATGCGCCGGATGCGGTTTTGCTGCCGCGCATTCGTGAACGGGCGCAGGCACATGTGATCAAGCAGACCGTCGATGCCGAAGCCGTCGCCTTGCTGGCGCGCTACCGCACTTCGTTCAACGCCGTAATGCAGGGGTTGCAAGGTCACGCCCCAATCCCGGTGCTGACCTTTGCCACCAATGAGATGTCCGTCAGCGAAATTGCGGAAGAGATGATAGCAAAAATCGCAGCAATCACCAATGGAAATGGTTATGTTAACCGCCCTTAGAAAAGTACCAACTATCCAACTCTGGGCCAGGTTGAAGGCCGATCACAATCTGACCCGCAAAGCGTATCTAAACGCCCTCTCCTCGGCCCTGGACTATGGGGCGCGCCTGCTCCTTGGCTTTGTGTTGACGCCGCTGCTGGTGGCGGGCATGGGCGACTATGTCTATGGCATCTGGAAGGTTCTGAGCAGCCTCACCGGCTATTTGACGGCAGCCAGCGGCCGACCGACACAGACGCTCAAGTTTACCCTGGCGACGCTGCAAGGCTCGGACGATTTCCAGGAGAAACGGCGCCAGGTGGGCAGCGCCGTGCTGGTCTGGCTGCTCTTTTGCCCGCTGTTGCTGTTGCTTGGCGCGCTTCTGGTCTGGTTGTTGCCGGGCTGGCTGCACATCACGCCCGAATATATCTGGGTCACACGGGTTGCCACAGCGCTATTGGTATTGCAAATGACGCTGCTGACCCTGGCCGATCTGCCCCACGCTGTCATGGAGGGGGAAAACATCGGCTATAAGCGCATGGGGATGTCCGCCCTGCTGGTGTTGGTGGGAGGTCTCTTTACGGCCGGCGCCATTGTGCTTGACACAGGCATTGTCGGCGTGGCCCTGGCCAGTGTGCTGACAACACTGCTCACCGGACTCTTTTTCCTGAAAGTGACCCAGGCGTATGTGCCCTGGTTTGGCGTCGCCAAACCGGCGCGTCAGGCGTTGCAGCGCTTTGTCGGCCTGAGTTGGTGGTTCCTGCTCTGGCGGCTGGTCATGCAATTTATGCTGGCCAGTGATAGTGCGCTGTTGGGCATCTTTGCCGCCGTGCAACTGGTGACCAGTTATTCGCTGATGAAGTATATGCCGGAGACGCTGGTCAACCTCGTGGCGATTGTCGCCTTTGGCATTGCGCCGGGATTGGGAGGCATCATCGGCGCCGGCGACCTGGCGAAGGCCGGCAAGGTGCGGGGCGAGATCCAGTTGTTCACCTGGTTCACCGCCACGGTCATCGGCTCATTGACCCTGTTGTGGAATGACGATTTCCTGCGCTTGTGGGTCGGTGCGGGCTATCATGCCGGCGCGCTGGAAAATCTGCTGCTTATGGTTATGATGCTGCAATTGGTCGTGATTCGCAATGACGGCAACTTTATTGATGTCATGCTCAAGCCCAAGCAAAAGGTGCTGTTGGGGTTGGTGGCGGTCGGCTTGTCCACCGGCGCCGCGATCTTCCTGATGAGATACTTGGCTTCCCCGATTGTGGGGTTGTGTCTGGGCATTATTCTCGGGCGGCTGTTGCTCACCGTGGGCTACCCCTTGTTGATCGGGCAATTTTTACAGCTACCGCTCCGGCGACAGATCGGCAGCGCCATCCGGCCCGCCTTGGTGACCGCCCTCTTCTACAGCGTCGCCGCCAAACCGGCGCTACTGCTGCCGTCTTGGGCTTTCTTGGTGGCCAACGGCTGGTTCGGGTTGCTGATCAATATTGTACTCTCCTTGATCGTCATTGCCGTCGGCGCCTTCTACAGCGGGTTGACGGCAAGCCAACGGGCGCAACTCCTGAACCGTCTGCAACGGGTTATCGCCCTGCCGGGCTAGGTCGTAGACAGAAACCCAGTTTTTGGCAAAACCGGGTTTCTACGAGGTATCACTATGCGGAAAGCAAATTATTGGCTGTCGTTACTGATGATCTGGTCGATGCCGTGGATGGACATGGTGCATATCGCCGGTCTGGGAACGTTGAGCCGTGTGGTCGGCCTGGCGGTGGCGGCGCTTTGGCTTTGGCTGGTCCTGCTCACCGGGCGCGCGCGGCGACCGGCGCTTTTCCACCTGGCGGCGCTGCTCTTTATCCTCTGGGTGGCAGCGACTGTCTGGTGGAGCTGGGATGTTGAGCGGAGTTGGGCGCGTCTCTTTATCTATATCCGCATGTTGGGGTTGGCGTTGGTGATTTGGGATCTCTACGAAGCGCCGGGCATGATCAAAAGCGCACTTCAGGCTTATGTGTTGGGCGCCTATGTCCATGCCGGCGGCGTGGTCTACAACTATTGGGTGGGGGCGGAATCGGTCTATGGGCGCTTTGCCGGTGTGGGCAATATTGCCAACACCACGGCCTATGTGCTGGGGATGGCAATGCCGCTGGCCTGGTATTTGGCCACCACAACTGAAGCGCCGTGGTCCCGGCAACGGTTGCTGCAAGTGATCAATCTCGCCTATGTCCCGGTGGCGCTCTTGGCCATTGCCCTGACCGCCACCCGCTTTGGCATCATCATGGCTGTCCCGGCTACGCTCTACGGCCTGGTCATGTTGCTGCGCACGCAAGGCAAACGCGCCTTCCTGATTGTGCCGCTCTTGATCGTCGCCTTATGGGCTTTCTCCACCTTTGTCCCGTCGTCGTCGCTGGCCCGTCTGGCCGCCATTGATGAGTCGATTGCCAACAGCGGGATGACCGGGCGGCTTGATCTGTGGAAGACGGCGTGGACGACCTGGGAAGAGCACACCATGCGCGGCATTGGCATTGATGCTTTTCCCAGCGTCAATCGCACCGGGCAGGTGGTTCACAACACCAATCTGGTGGTGCTAGTCGAGACAGGGCTGATCGGGCTGGCGCTCTACTGGCTGTTGCTCGTCATTGTTCTGATCACCGCCTGGCGGTTGCCACGCTGGGAGAGCCTCTTCTGGGTGGCGCTCCTCATCGTCTGGGGAACAGCCAGCCTGGTCTTGAATCTGGCCGAGGATAAGAATATCTGGCTCTTCTTTAGCCTGTTAGTCGCCCATGCCCGCATCCTGCAAAGCGAGCGACAAAGCGCAATCAGTGAGAATAACACCGTCAGGAGCAGCGCGCCCGCCCTACGCCATGTGCCGGCGCTGCCCCTGGCCAGTACGTAAGTCATTGAAAGAGGTTCGCGATGAATAGACAACTGTTACCACGCCTGTTGGCGATTGGCCCCTTGCCGCCACCGATTGCCGGCACCAGTGTGAGCTTTCAGGTTTTTTGCAATTTGGTGAATAACCACCCGGAGCGCTTGAAACTGGACATTATTAATTCCGCCCCCAAACATTTGGGACAATACCCTCTCTTTACCCGTTCCCATTTTGAAACGGCGCAACGCATTGTCCGCCAGATGATCGAGAAAGTGCGCCAGATCGACCAGGTCTTAATCTTTGGTCAGGATCAATTTTTTCTCTCCATGGCGTCGATCTGTCTACGCGTCGCCAAAGCGGCCGGCAAACCGTGCTATCTACGCTCCATCGGCGGCTCGCTCGACAACTATTACATGGGACTACGCCCGTTGTTTCGCCGCATCTTTCGCGCCACGCTCAATCAGGTGGATGGCTTGATCATTGAGACCGAGTTAAATCACCAATATTTCACGCAAATGCTGGGCAACAAGGTGCACTATGTGCCGGCCTATCGTCCGGTGAGCGACAGTGAAGCGGCGCCGCTGACGGCAATGCGGCCAACCGGTGGGCCATTACGGGCGGCGTATGTTGGTCATATTCGGGAAGAGAAGGGAGTCTTTGTCCTCTTGGAGAGTCTACGGGCGTTGGCCGCCGCCGGCGTTGCCCCCGTTTCCTGTGATTTCTTCGGCCCGATCTATGCATCGGCGGCGCAACGCTTTCCGCAAGAGCTGGCGCAGACGCCGAATGCAGTCTATCGGGGCGTTCTCAATCCGGATCAGGTCGTCCCTACCCTGCGCCAATACGATGTCATGGTCTTCCCAACCCACTATGCCGGCGAAGGACATCCGGGGGTGGTGGTAGAGGCAATGATCGCCGGCATTCCGGTGATCACCACCCGCTTCCGCTCGATCCCGGAGTTGATCAAGCATGAGGTAAATGGGCTGTTGATTGCACCGCGCGATGGGGAACAGTTACGCCAGGCGATCCAGACGCTGCACCAGGATCGCACTTTGCTCACAACGCTGGGCCAGAACAACTGGGCGGCGCGTACCCAGTTTTCGGCAACGGCGCAGGTACCGCGCATCCTGCAACCTTTAGGTATCCAACTTTCTTAACATCTTTGTTAACGAGGTCAATCATCATGAGAAATGGACAACGCCGACAACCATTGACCATTCTATCAGCCACTGGCGGTGAAGCTAGCTGCCAGCACACACAGCGCATGACACAGAGAATCAACAACAGGGCGACCGACAGCCGGGGAGGACACGATGCTTAGACGATATAGTTGGTATTGGACGCAAATCTTTCAGGGGGCCGATGTGGCGATTATCGTCGTCGCCTGGTTTTTCACCAAAGTGTGGGCGCTCCCAAACTATCAGGTGGTGTTAGCCGATAATCTCCCGGCCATCGCACTGCTGCTGATTGGCTGGGTCTTGCTGGCCCGGCTCTTTTCCCTCTATCAATCCAAACGCTTGTTTTCGCTCTGGGAAGAGATGAAGGTGGTCACACTGGTCGTGATCCTCTATGTCATCCTGATCGACACCTTGGCCTCTTTCCGGCTCCTGGCGGCGCCCCAGCCGCTCCTCTTTGGCGCGCTGGTCTGGCTGGGGGTCAGCACCTTTCACACATTCCTGCGCGTGGGGTTGCGTTATATCCGGGCGCGCGGTCTCAATCAACGGCGGGTGCTGATTTATGGCGTCAACCCCACCGGCGCGCAGATGGCCGAAAATCTGCTGGCGCGTCCGCAGATCGGTATGAAGTTGGTCGGCTTTTTAGATGACCAGTTACAGCCGGAAACGCCGGGAGCCGAACTGACCGCGACCAACGGCATACCCTACCTGACCGATGAAGGCGTCCACGTTCCGCTCCTGGGGACAAGCAAAGATATGCGCCGGTTGGTGCATGAACAGAACATTCACGAGGTGATTGTGACGCTGCCCTCCAACCAATATGAGCGGGTGAAGGCATTCGTCCTGGAGATCAGCGATCTGCCGGTCAATGTGCGGGTGGTGCCCGATCTCTTTGATCTGATCTCGGTGCAGGCGCACAGTGAGGATGTGGGAGACATTCCGGTGATCGGCGTCCGCCAGCCCTGTATCAGTGGCGTTGATGCCTTTGTCAAACGGCTGATCGACCTGGCGGTCTCCACGGTCGCGCTGATCATCGCTGCGCCGTTGATGGCGGTGATCGCCCTGCTGATCAAACTCGACTCCGGCGCCCCGATCTTCTTCCGCCAGGAGCGCATTGGTCTCAACGGCAAGCCTTTTACCATGTACAAATTCCGCACCATGGTGGTCGATGCCGAGAAGCGGCTGGATGAGTTGATCAAGGTCGATGCCTTGAGCCAACCGATGTTCAAAATCCGCAACGACCCACGCGTGACCCGGATCGGGCGGCTGTTGCGCAAGACCAGTCTCGACGAGCTACCCCAGTTGTTCAATGTCCTGCTGGGCGACATGAGTCTGGTGGGGCCGCGGCCGGAAGAGATGCGGATTGTGCGCATGTACTCCTATGCCCAGCGCCAACGGCTGGCCGTAAAACCGGGGCTGACCGGGCCAATGCAGGTCAATGGTCGTGGCGATCTGAGCTTTGAAGATCGCTTACGGCTGGAGATCAACTACATCAAGAACTATTCGCTCTATCACGATCTGGAATTGTTAGTCCAGACCGTACCCGTCGTCCTCCTGGGCAAGGGCGCACATTAGATCGTTGGTTGAGTTGTTTATTTCGTTGGTTTCGACAAGCTCAACCAACGAAATAAACAACCCAACAAAGCAACTACATGACAAGGAAAGATTATGCGAAATAGACAACAACGGGTCGCCATCTTTTTGCCGGCGCTTGAAGGGGGCGGTGCGGAACGGACCATGTTGAACCTGGCGCAGGGCATGGTGACGCGCGGCTATGCCGTCGATCTGGTGGTGGCGCAGGCGGAAGGCGCCTATCTGAATCAAATTCCGACCGGGGTGCAGCTTGTCGATCTGGGCAATGGGCGTCTGGTCAAGGGCAAACGCACGCTGCAACGCTTGCCGGCGCTGGTGCGCTATCTGCGGCAGCAACAGCCGGACGCTATGATCGCGGCCATGAGCCACACCAATCTTGTCGCCATTTGGGCGCGCCTGCTGGCCGGCGGCAAGACCCGCCTGGCCGTCAACGAACAGGTGGTCATTTCCAGCGACGCACCCAATGCGCCCGACCGCTTTTTCCGCTTCACCCCGCGCCTGGCGCGCTACTTCTATCGCTGGGCCGACTGTGTCGTCGGCGTTTCACAGAGCGTGATCGATGATCTGGTGCAGGTGGTAGGCGTGCCGGCGCGGCTGACAAAGGTGATCTATAATCCGGGCGTCACGCCCCAGTTGCGAGAAAAGGTGCAGGCGCCGCTCGACCACCCTTGGTTTCAGCCCGGCCAACCGCCGGTCTTTCTGGGCGTGGGGCGCTTGTCCAAACAGAAAGATTTCCCGACGCTGATCGAAGCCTTTGCCCGTGTGCGCAAGGAGCATGTCGCGCACCTGGTCATTTTGGGCGAAGGGCCGGATCGACCGGCGCTGGAAGCGCTGGTGCACAAGTTGGGCTTGACGGAAGATGTCAGTCTGCCCGGCTTTGTGGCGAACCCCTATGCCTACATGGCGCGTGCGTCGGCCTTTGTTCTGTCGTCGCTTTGGGAGGGTTTGCCGACGGTGGTGGTGGAGGCGCTCTATTGTGGCGCGCTGGTGATCTCCACCGATTGCCCCGGCGGCTCGCGCGAGATTTTGCAGGATGGGCGCATTGGGCCATTGACGCCCCCCGGTGATCCTGACGCCCTGGCCGCGGCGATGGTGCAAGCCATCCAGGGCCGGATCGCCCGCCCGCCCAAGGAGAGCTGGCAACCCTATGCCCTCGAAACCATTGTCGATCAATATGTTGACCTCCTCCTCAACAAACCCAACCAGACACCGCAGCCGGGAGAAGTCCGCCTCTCCCGCGCCCATTCCGCTTGAGAGACGCAATGCAAGCCATTACCCGTTATCTGGCCGCCGTGCGCTATCTGCGGCCCATCCAAGTGCAGGGGCGCCTGCGTCTGCTGCTCCAACGCAAAGGGCTGCACCGCTCACGGCTCTATCGCGCCACCTATCAACAGTGCGCCACCGGCAATGAAGCGGTGACGCCTTTGCCGCTGCTGCCGGAGACGCACCCGGTGTGCAACGTGATGGATGACAATCACCCCGAAGAGTTGGTGCACAATCGCTTCACCTTCCTCAACCGCACGGTTGACTTGGGGTCGCCTGTCCGGTGGCTGCCGGACGGGGAAGCGCAGTTGTGGCAGTACAACCTGCACTACTTTCATTACGCTGTGACCCTGGGCAATGCCTATGCCTATGGCGGCAATCTGGGCGCCTATCCGCTCTTCCGCCGGCTGGTGCAAGAGTGGATTACCGGGTGCCCGGTCGCCACGCCCATTGCCTGGGATGCCTACCCCACGTCGCTGCGCATTACCAACTGGATCAAGGCTTACACCTTATTTGCGCCGCTCTTGCGTAGGGATGACGCCTTTGCCGCCCAGTTGCGCCAGAGCCTCTTTGTCCAGGCCAGCTTTTTGGAGCAGCACATTGAGTATCACCTGATGGGCAACCATTTGCTGGAAAATGGGCGCGCTTTGCTGCTGGCCGGTCTCTTCTTCACCGATGCCCGCACCCAGCAGACGACCCGGCGCTGGCAGGCCAAAGGTAAGGAGATTCTCTGGGGCGAGTTGGAGGAGCAATTTCTGGCGGACGGCGGTCACTTTGAGCGCAGCCCCATGTACCACCACCTCTATCTCCATCTTTACCAGGAGGTGATCGCGCTCTTGCAAGCGCAAGGTCATCTTGTGCCGCCGGCCGTGCAACAGCAGGTGGCCGCCATGGCCGACTGGCTGGGCGCCATCCTCCACCCGGACGGCAACATTCCGCTGCTCAACGACGCCGTCTTTGGCATGGTCAAGCAGCCGCCCCGGTTGCCGGCCGCGCAGATCACCCCGGTCAATGGGCTGAAGGCGCTGGCCGAAAGCGGCTATTTTATCTTCCGGGATCGAGCCGCCCAGCACTTTCTGGTCTTTGATTGCGGCCCAATGGGGCCGGATTATTTCCCCAGCCACGGCCACTGTGACACCCTGAGCTACGAGTTGTCGCTGGCCGGTCAGCGCTTTATTGTCGATGCCGGGGTGGAGAACTATGACGGTGACCAGGAGCGGCGCCTCTATTACCGCAGTACGCGCGCCCACAACACGATTGTCGTCGATGACGCCGAACAGTCGGAGATTTGGGATCGCTATCGGGTCGCCCGGCGCGCCCATCCATTGGCAGTTGGTTGGGGCAACGCCGGCGCCGACCTGGCGTATGTGGTGGGCGCCCACAGTGGCTACCAGCGCCTGCCGGGCAAAGTGACCCATCGGCGCTGGCTCTGCTGGGTGGACCGCCGTTTCTGGCTGGTCTGTGACTTGCTGACCGGTCAGGGACGCCATCAATTTGAAAGCTTGATCCACTTTCACCCGGCGGTGGCCGTCATACGCACGCCGGACCGGGACGCTGCCCAACCGGGCGGCGCCGTCTGCCGTGATGGAATTACGTTGCAACTTGTACCGTGGGGCGAGCAAAGCGTGACGACCTATTATGGCAATCGTGACCCGTTACAAGGGTGGGTGGCCCCCGATTTCGGTTTGGAGATGAAGAGTATTGTTTGGGGGTTGAAACAGGAGACAACGCTGCCAGCCTGGAGCGGCTATCTGCTGTGGCCGGGCAAAGAGATAGTCACCGTTGTCGGCACGCCGATTTTGGCTAGTGAGCATGATCCGCAGTGCCGGATCACGGTGACAACGGCGGATCGCGTCTATCGGATTGTATGCACCAATGACGGTGCGAGACTGGAGTAGAGTTGTGAATATTGCCATCATTGGACTGGGGTATGTGGGTTGTGTATCAGCGGCTTGTCTGGCCAGCGCCGGCCATTGTATTACCGGCGTCGATGTGAATCCGCTCAAGGTGGAGTTAATCAACCAGGGCAGGAGTCCCATTGTCGAGAAAGAGGTGGATCGCCTCGTTGCGGATGCGGTCGCCAACGGTCGTTTGTCGGCAACCACCGATGTCAACGCCGCCATTGCGCGCAGTGAACTTTCCTTGATTTGCGTCGGCACCCCCAGCATGACCAATGGCAGCCTGGATCTGAGCTATGTGCGCAAGGCCGTCACCGCTGTCGGTCATGCGCTACGGGCGCGGCGGGGCTACCATGTTATCGCCATTCGCAGCACCATGTTACCCGGTAGCCTGGAAGGGGTCATCCTCCCCTTGTTGGAGAATGCCTCCGGCAAAGCGGTTGGCGTCGACTGGGGTCTTTGCATCAACCCTGAATTTCTACGCGAAGGCACGGCCGTGGCGGATTATCAGACGCCGCCCTTTACCTTGATTGGTGGTTGGGATCAGCGGAGCAGCGCGGCGCTCGCCGCGGCCTACAAAGAGGTGGACGCTCCCCTCTTGCAGACCGATATTCGGGTGGCCGAGATGGTGAAATACACCTGTAATGTCTTCCACGCCTTGAAAGTCGGCTTTGCCAACGAAGTAGGGGTGCTGTGCAAGAAACTGGACATCGACAGTCACAAAGTGATGGAAATTTTCAAACAGGATACGCACCTCAATATCTCCCCCAGCTACCTGACGCCGGGCTTTGCCTTTGGCGGCTCCTGTCTGCCCAAAGACCTGCGGGCGGTGATGCACAAAGCCAAGGAGTTGGATCTCGCTTTGCCCATTTTGGAAGGCATTTTGCCCAGCAACGAACGGCAAATCGAGCGCGCCTTTCAGTTGGTGCAGGCCACCGGCAGCAAAAAGGTGGGCATCCTGGGGTTAAGTTTCAAGGCCGGCACCGATGATCTGCGCGAAAGCCCCCTTGTTCACCTGGCCGAACGCCTTTTGGGCAAAGGTTATGACGTGCGCATCTATGACCATAATGTGGCGCTGGCCCGGATTATGGGCGCCAATAAGGAGTACATCGAGCAGGTCATCCCCCATATCAGCAACTTGCTGGTCAATCAACTTGACCACCTGCTGCAACATGCCGAGGTTGTGGTGATCGGCAATCGCGCCCCGGAGTTTAGCCGGTTGCGGGAACAGATCAACGACCGCCACCAGATCATCGATCTGGTGCGGCTCAAGGAAGATTTTTCTGCCCTCAACGGCCGTTACCAGGGCATCTGTTGGTGAAATGAAGGATGAAGGATGAAAAGCCCGCTCTTGCACACTTCATCCTTCATCCTTCTAATTACAGGAGATCGAGCCATGAATATTACCATTGTCGCCCAACGCTTTCCTTTTCCGCTGGATCGGGGCGACCGCTTGACCATCTACCATTTGGTGAAGCATTTGTCGCAGCGCCATCGGGTTACGCTCGTCACATTTACGGAACCGTACCATGAACGCGCCTGGGAGGCCGAGTTGCAACCCTACTGTGCGCGCATCGAAAATCTGCCCATGCGCAAGTGGCGTTCGTATGCCAACTGCCTCACCGGCGCGGTCAGCACCCTGCCGCTGCAACTGCACTACAACTATGATCCGGCCATGGCGCGTCTGGTGGATCAGGTCATCCGTGAGAGCAAGCCGGATCTGCTCTATGCCCACTACATTCGCATGGGGCGCTATACGGAGAAGTATCGCCAATATCCGCGGGTGCTGGCCATGCAATTATCAATGACCTTGAATTACCAGCGGCTGGCCGAAAACGCCACCGACTGGTTGCACAAGCTACTCTACACGATTGAATACCGGAAGTTGCGCCGCTTTGAGGCCACCTTTGCCCGCCAATTTGACAAGGTGATGTTGATCTCGCCGCGCGACCTGGAAGCGATGGCCGCCGACCCGCCGCTGACCAATGTCTTTTTCAACCCCCACGGTGTTGACTTTGACTATTTCAAGCCCGATCCCACGGTGGCCAAAGAGCCGAACAGTCTGATCTTTACCGGCAATATGAAGTATATGCCCAATGTAGACGCTATCACCTACTTCTGCCGGCAGATTCTGCCGCTGGTGCGCCGGCAGATTCCCGATGTGCGGCTCGCAATTGTCGGGACGCGGCCGCTCCCCGAAGTGGTGGCGCTGGCGGAAGACCCGGCCATCACCGTGACCGGACGGGTGCCCGATCTGCGCGACTATTTGCAGCGCGCCGAGGTGGCGATTGCGCCCATGCGCACCGCCGCCGGTCTGCTCAATAAAGTACTGGAAGGCATGGCCATGGGATTGCCGATGGTGGTCAGTCCGATGGCGAATGAAGGGATCCGAGCGGAAGCGGGCAAGCAGATTTTGATCGGCGACACGCCGCAAGCTTTCGCCGACCATGTGGTTGAACTGCTCAAAAACCCGGCCCGTCGCCAGGCAGTGGGCAGCGCCGCCCGTGACTTTATTCTCCACCAGTGGTCATGGACCGGCTATCTCCAGGAGTTGGAGCAGATGTTCTGTGAGCTAGTGGAGCGCTTCCCCCACCAACAGCAGGCGCCCGCCGTGCAACCCATGCCGACTTGGGCAGGCGCACAGCCCGTGGTCGCGAGTGACCGGTAATATGGTTCGTTGTTCGTTGGTGGGTTCGTTGTTCGTTGGTTTCGACAGGCTCAACCAACGAACAACGAACCCACCAACGAATCAGTCAACGTCGAAAAGGATAAAGATGTATGTGTGGTATTTGTGGCTTTGTACGGACAACCCCGCATGACCCGCAGCGCGATGCGGCGGCGCTCAAGCAAATGTGTGATCGCATCCGCCACCGGGGGCCGGATGCCGAAGGGCAGCGTGTCTTTGATGGTCGCGTCTTTCTGGGCCATCGCCGCCTCTCCATTATTGACCTCTCGCCGCTGGCCCATCAACCGCTCACCAATGAGGATGGGTCGGTCTGGATCGTCTATAATGGGGAAGTTTATAACTACCAAGAGTTTCGCAGCCCCTTGCTGGCGAACGGCCACACCATGCGCTCTGCCGGCGATACGGAGACGTTGGTGCATTTGTATGAAGATTTCGGCGTAGGGATGCTCGCCAAACTGAACGGCATGTTTGCCTTTGCCCTTTGGGACGAGCGGGAACAACGGCTCTTCTGCGCCCGTGACGCCTTTGGTATTAAACCCTTCTATTACACCCATATCGCGGACGGCATCGCCTTTGCTTCAGAAATCAAGGCGTTGCTGGCTTTGCCGGAGGTGCAGGCGCAGTTGGACCCGTCGGCTTTCTGGCAGAATATGTCCTTCCGCTATGTGCCGGGGGATAAGACGCTCTTTACCGGCATTCGCAAGCTGCTGCCGGGTCACTATCTGCTCTGGCGACCCGACGGCACGCTGGAAATTGATTGTTGGGTGGATCGAGTCAAGCGTCAACGGCAAACGAATGGTCATGCGCCGAAGGTGAGCGACTTGCGCGATGCGCTCCAATCGGCGGTGCGTGGGCAACTGGTGGCCGATGTGCCGGTCGGCAGTTTTCTGAGCGGCGGGCTGGATTCCAGTCTGGTGACGGCGTTGATGTGCCGCTCGACCGACCCCATGCGTGAAGTGCGCACCTACACCGTCGGCTATGACGACAGTGAACTGCCCAGCCGTCACGGCGTGGATCGCGTGACCTACATTGACGAAATGGCGGCGCGCTACCCGATCAGCCGCCAGATCATCCCGCCGGTCATCGACCCCAATCAGGTGCTGAACCATGATCTGCTCAAGCAGATTGTCTGGCACCTGGAAGAGCCGGTCTTTGATTCGGCGCTGGTCAACGCTATTCGCATCGCCAAAACGGCGCGCCAGGACGGTACGCCGGTGCTGTTGTGCGGTCATGGCGCCGATGAACTCTTTGGCGGCTACCGCCGGCACAAGGCGGCGACCTTCCTGGATACCACGCGTAAAATTCCCGGCCCCCTCCTGCGCATGGCCGCCGGGTTGAGCCAATTGCTGCCGCCTGATTCTTACCGCATCAAGCACTTCCTGGAAACCGTCTCGCAGCCGACGCCCTACGATTTGATCAATATTTCATTCCTCAACTCGTTGGATTCCTGCCGCACCATGTTGCGCCCTGATTTTCTCAACGGCCACCGGGCCGAAGATGCCATGGCCTATCATGTGCAGATTCTCGATTCCTACCAGGCGACCGATCTGGTGGACGCTTCGCTCTATCTCGACCAATGGACCTATCTGGTCGATCAAAATCTGCTCTATATGGACAAGATGTCGATGGCTTATTCGATTGAGTCGCGCGTCCCCTATCTCGACTGGGAGGTCTATGAACTAGCCAGCCAGCTTCCCAGCGATCAATTAGTGACCAAGCAAAAGTTGAAGGCGATTTTGCATGAAGCCGCCGCTCCCTACTTGCCGCCGTCGATTTTGAACCGGCCCAAATCGGGCTTTGGCATTCTCTATCTGTACGACTGGTGGCAAACCCAGAAACCGGATTGGTTCGAGGATCTCTTCCGGGCAGCGGTCAATCGGGGCTGGTACGAGCCAAAGGCAATCATCCAGACCCGCGCCCAAGCGGAACGGGGCAATGCGCGCTCGTCGGAACTGCTCCTCAGCATTCTGCTCAGTGAAGTGTGGGCGCAATGTTTTCTGGAACGGGCCTACGTTCCAGCCTGATGGGCGGCTTAACCGGCTCGCGTAAGGGCGCAACGACCATCATTCGAGCAACTTCAGGTAGCCGCCAACTTATCGTACCTGGCCTACCTGGAAGCGTCGCTCTTCAACCGGAAGTTTGATCGATGAATCTGCACATGAAACTGTTTTGTCAGCACGAAAAATATCCCTCCCTTCTGTGGATCGTAGTCCTTACGTTTGCTCTGTTCCTGGCATCTAGCGCAACTACCCTTGCGCAAGATGCGCCCAACCCGGTGACAGAGATTCGCTCCCTCTATCCCAGTGAAAAGAATGTCCGCCATGTCGCCGGCCTGGCGTATGCCAAGGCGTTCAATCAATTTTACTTGACTCAGGAGCAAGGCGAAACGGCGGAGCTAACGATCATTTCATACTCCCCCTTTGAAGATCTGTTGGCAACCACCAAGTTGATGGATGTCAACCCTGAGGCGCTGAATATCCTGTTTGATGATCAACGGCAGCAGTTGCTGATCTTTAGCCGTGAGCGGCAGGAATTGATTCAGATCCCGGTGAATGCACAAGCGGCCCTTGAACCGGCACAGATCAAGCGCACCAGTTTACGCACTGTCGCACCGGTACAGGCGCAAGGGATGGCGCTGGATCCGGCCGGCCAACACCTGTTCATCCTGGACAATCAAGCCCAACAACTCCTGCGCGTCGACGCGGATGGGGCCGCCGGCGTTGATGCATCCCAGTTGGCGCACATCGATTTGGCCGCGCTGGGCGGGCATGATCTCCGTGGCCTTGCCGTTCATCCGCACAATGGGCAGCTTTACCTGTTGAGTTTTGATCAACAGCGCTTGCACCAAATAACGCCGGACGGCCAACTGGTTGCGACCTATGATCTCGCCCCCCTCCAGTTGCAGACGCCCCAAGGCATGGTCTTTGCCCCCAGCGCCGATCAGACAGATCCGGCAGAGACCATTCACCTCTTTATTGCCGACCAAGGCCGGATGGACCAAAATCAGCCTGGCCGCATTGTTGAAGTAGCGCTGGCTGGCGCCACATCGGCTCAGGGCATGGCCAAGGTGGATTCCTTTGCCCTTTTTCTGCTACAAACGATTGATCTGGGGCAACAGACGCCGTCCAGCCCCAATCCTTCAGGGTTGGCCTATCTCCCCGCCGCCAATCGGTTTTTTATTACGGACGGTGAAGTGGATGAGATGTCGGCTCTGTTTACCGGCGCGAATCTTTTTGCAGTCACGCTGACAGGAACGTTGACATACACAGGAAGCACACTCCCCTATTCCGTTGAACCCGCCGGCGTTGCCTACAATAGCGCCAATGGTCATCTTTTTATTTCCGATGACGATCTCAAACGCGTTTTTGAACTAAACGCCGGGCCAGACACCCTCTTTGGCACGGGTGACGACACCATCACCTTCTTTAGCACAGCCGCCTTTCTGAGCTTTGACCCCGAAGGGCTGGCCTTTGATGCCGCCAAGGGCATTCTTTATCTTGCCGATGGCATCAATAACGAAATCTATACGATACAACCTGGCGCCAATGGCCTGTTCGACGGCATACTGGCCCAGGGCGGCGACGACGTGGTGACCAGTTTTGATGTTCTATCTCTGGACATCCAAGACATGGAAGGGCTGGAATATGATCCGGCCACCGGGAACCTGCTCATTGTCGGTCAATCCGACCGCGACATCTACGAAGTGACGACGACCGGTCTTCTGGTGCGCATTTTAAGCATCGTTGACGCCAACCCGGAAAAACTGGCGGGGATAGCCCTAGCGCCGGCCAGCCGGAATCCGGCGTCCACCCATTATTATGTGATCGATCGCGGGGTTGACAATGATGTTGATCCCACGGCCAACGACGGGAAACTCTACGAGCTGACGCTGACGCCCTCCTTTGGCGAACTTTTTATCACGCCCCGCGACAATGGCATTGCCGGCGGCGTCTACTACCGCGATGAGGATATTCTGAGCTATGACAAGAACACCGGCAAATGGTCGCTTTTGTTTGATGGCTCGGATGTCGGCATTACCACCGACATCAATGCGTTTGACATTTTGACAGACGGCTCAATCCTCATGAGTTTTGAGATTACAACGACGGTTGCCGGTCTTGGCCCGGTTGATGACAGTGATATTGTGCGTTTTATCCCCACCTCCTTGGGGGTGACCACCAGCGGCGCCTTTGCCTGGTATCTCGACGGCTCCGATGTGGAGCTGACGACCGACAGCGAAGACATTGACGCCCTCTCATCCGTCAGCGGCACCTTGATCCTGAGTATGCTCGGTGATCCGGTCGTGACCGGCGTCACCGGGGCGCGCGATGAAGATCTGTTGCGGTTTACCCCCACCCAATTGGGCGAAGAAAGTGCGGGCCGTTGGGAACTCTATTTCGATGGCTCGGATGTGGGGCTGAGTGACGCCAATACGGAAGATATTCAGGGCGCCTTTGTTGATCCCGTCACCAATCAGCTCTACTTATCAACCAGAGGCGCCTTTACCGTCACCGGCGTCAGCGGCGACGGCGGCGATATTTTCCTCTGTACACCGATCAGCTTGGGGCCAAACACCGAATGCACGCTTACCCCTTTCTGGGATGGGGCCAACCACGGCTTTGGCAATGCCCGGCTGGATGACTTGGCGATTGTCAATACGCAAGTGATCAGCACGCTCCTCCAGAAGGTCGGCCCGATCACGAATGACCCCAACCAACCGGATGATGGTCCCGATGATGATCCGAGCGGTGATCCGGACGAGGAACCAACGGCGCCAACGAAAAGCCGCCTCTTCCTACCCATCGTCCGGCGATCCGTGCGCGTAATGAGCGCAGCCGAAAGTGCGGCCGCCGCCCAGCCGGCAGCGACAACCGTGCGCGAAACCGACGCGCTTGCGCCGGCGCAAGCACCGGATCCGGCGGAAGCGGCCGGATCCGTCATCCCGTTGACCGTGGTCCGGCGTGTGGATACCGGCGCCTTTACGCCGCCTAGCCCTGATCCTTCCGGCGTCGTCTTTATGCCGGCCCTCAATCGCTTGTTGATCAGCGATAGCGAAGTGGACGAAATGCCAGGCCGCTTCGCCGGCGCCAATCTCTTTGAAACAACGCTGGCCGGGTCCGCCGTGCGGGCGGGAACGGCCATGACCTATACTGATGAGCCGACCGGCGTCGCACTCAACCCGGCCAATGGTCATCTCTTCATCGCCGATGATGCCAAGGATAAGATTTTCGAGGTGGCGCCCGGCAACGATGGGTTGTATGGCACAGCGGATGATCTGGTCACCTCCTTTAGCACCGCCCTCTTCAACTGCACCGACCCGGAGGATCTCACCTATGACGCCAGCACGGGCGCTCTTTTCATTGTCGATAGCGCCGGCGCCGAGGTCTACCGAGTGACGCCGGGCGCTAATGGCCGCTTTGATGGCGTGGCGACCGGCGGCGGCGACGATCAGGTAACAAGCTTTGATGTGCAAAGTTTGTACATCTATGACCCGGAAGGGATTGCTCATGACCCAAGCAGCAACAACCTCTTCCTGGTCGCCAACAATCGCACTCGCCTCTATGAAATCACGACCGCCGGCACGCTTGTGCAACGCTATGACACCAGCGCGGCCAATATTATCAAGAATGCCGGCGTCGCCATTGCGCCGAGCAGCAGCAACCCGGCGGTGAACAACATCTACATTGTCGATGCCGGCATTGATAACGATGTCGATCCGGCGGAAAATGATGGCAAGCTCATTGAGTTAAGCCGTAGCGCCGCCCCGACCCCCACCGCGACGCCAACGCCGGCCAGCCTCGTCGCCGCCGGGGACATTGTGCGCTGTAGGGGCAATACGGATGAAGCCACGGCCAATCTTGTCGATACCATTCCCGGCACGGTCGCCACGCTTGGTGATCATGTCTACGATGATGAATCGCCCACCCGCTTTGCCACCTGTTACGAAGGTTCGTGGGGGCGCCACAAAGCACGCACCAGACCAGCCGCCGGCAATCATGATTACCATGTCCCCGCCGCCAGCGATTATTTTGCCTATTTTGGCGCCGCCGCCGGCGATCCGCAGAAGGGCTACTATAGTTACGACCTGGGCGCCTGGCACATCATTGTCTTAAATAGCAATTGTGAGGAGGTAGGTGGCTGCAAAGCCGGCTCGCCACAAGAGCAATGGCTGCGCGCTGACCTGGCCGCTAACCCCAAAGCTTGTACGTTGGCCTATTGGCACCACCCGCGCTTTAGCTCAAGCACCCATCATGGCAATGAAGTGCGCATGACCGCCTTCTGGCAGGCGCTCTATGACTATGGCGCCGATGTCGTTCTCAGCGGCCATGATCATACCTACGAACGCTTTGCGCTCCAGGATGCCAACGGGGTAGCCGCCCCGGGCCGCGGGATCCGTCAATTTGTGGTCGGCACGGGCGGCGGATCGCTCTATCCCCTTGGTACACCGATTGCGAACAGCGAAGTCGGCCGGGATGATACCTTTGGCGTGCTGCAATTGGCGCTCTATCCCACCAGCTACACCTGGGAATTTATCCCGGTGGCCGGCCAGAGCTTTACCGATCAGGGGAGTGCGCCTTGCGTCCTCTACCCCGAACTTACGGCCACCACGACACCGACGCCAACGCTGAGCGCAACGCCCACCAGCACGCCCACCCCCAGCGCGACAAGCACGGCGACGCCCACCCCCACCGGTGCAAACACAGCGACGCCTACCAGCACACCGACGCCGATGGTAGTCGCATCCCCGACCAGTGTCAGCGCGCCGAGCGCCACCCCGGCGAACACACCAACCAGCACACCGACCAACACACCGACCGCCACGCCAACGGCCACACCCCTCTTTGGCAATCTCTTCCTCAGCCTGCGTGACGGCGGCAAGTTGGGCGCGCTCGATTACAAAGATGAGGATATTGTAAGCTTTAACCGCACCACCAACGAGTGGCGTATGATCTTCGATGGGTCGGATGTCGGCGCCACTGACGACATTGACGCCTTTGCCATTATGGACGATGGTTCCATCTTGTTGAGCTATGAGCTAGAGACGACGATCAACAATGTAGGCGTTGTGGATGACAGTGATATTGTGCGCTTTATCCCAAACCGCCTGGGCACGATTACATCCGGTGTTTTCACCCACTATTTTGATGGCTCTGCGGCGGGGTTAACCACCGACGCCGAAGATGTGGATGCGCTGACCGTACTCAACGGCGCCCTGGTTCTCAGCACCCTGGACGATCCGCAAGTCGGCGCGCTGGCCGGCGGGGATGAGGATCTGTTGACCTTCAACCCAACACAACTGGGCGCAACCACGGCCGGCGCCTGGTCGCTTTACTTTGATGGGTCCGATGTCGGCTTGAATGATACGGCCGACGAAGATGTACAGGGCGCCTATATCGACCCCGTCACCGGTTTCATCTATCTATCGACCCGGCGCGCCTTCACGGTCGCCGGTGTAAGCGGCGATGGCGCTGATATTTTTCTCTGTATGCCCAAGACGTTGGGAAACAACACCAGTTGTACCTTTGCGCCCTTCTGGGATGGGTCAGCACATGGCCTGCTGACGGAAACGATTGACGCCTTCGCTCTGGTGCCTGAGCAGACGCTAGGACGGATCAGCGGCATAGGCAGCATTAGCCCCGATCCGAATGACCCCCCGCCCGGAGCGGCAAGCCGTTATCTCTACCTTCCGCTGGTTCATGAGTCTCGTTGATCACCCAGTCACTTGTTCTCAAGTTTGCACGTTGGTCGTAAGGCGAGCAGACAGACCTTCATTGAAAAGGAGCAACGTTGAATGTTCTATCGATTAACCGTCCCAATTCAGGGGTTGATTGCCAACCTTACTTGCTTATTTGTCCTGAGCAGCTTCCTATTGACAGCTCAGGCAGGAGTGCTGGCCGCTCCTCAGCATGAGCCAACGGAGGAGCCGGCCCCCACCGGCGTGCGTCGGGTGATCTACCCGAATGAATGGGGAGTGGCACGCCCCGCCGGCTTGACCTATTCGGCCAAGTTGGACCAACGATCACGCCCCATGAAGCGTTGCAGGATTACAAACAACTGACCTTTGCCATCGATGACGCCATCAATGTGGCTTATGATGATGAAGCCGGTCGCTTCCTGGCGCTCAACCAGAAACGGGGCGAACTGATCCAGATCACCCTCGACACCGAGGGGCGTCCTCAAGCGGGCGCGGTTGAACGGGCATCGCTGGCGACGCTGGGCTTGCGCAACGCCCAGGGCCTGGCGGTCGATACGGTGGGGCGGCGGCTCTTTATCTTGGACAGCGCCGCCCAACAGGTGGTCAGCCTCGACCTGACCACCCCTTTCCCCTACAGCAGCGCCGGCATCAGCACCCTGTCGTTAACGGCGTTGGGGGTGCAGAACTGGCGGGGATTGGCGCTCCATCCGGCCAGCCGTCAACTCTTTGTCGCCGTCCCGGAGCAGCAGATGCTCTATGCCCTCAATCAGGACGGTGCGCTGGTGAAAAGCTATACCCTGGCCGACCTGGCGCTCAGTGACCCGCAGAGCTTTGT